>JBBRQQ010000159.1:0-1761 GCA_038226155.1 Burkholderiales bacterium | reverse complement strand
TGCCATCGAGCTTGTCAGCAGATCCTTTTTCAGCACCAAACATGCGGTTTCCTTTTACAGCGTTGGGGACAGAGCTTGCGGCTTTGCCGCTGCGGTCTGTCCCGCAAGTTGTTTACCTTGTGACGTAGCCAACGGTTTCCAGGCCGTAGCCGACCATGCTGGGCATGCGTCTCGGGTTGCCCAGCAGTTTCATTTTTTGGACACCGCATTCACGCAAAATCTGTGCGCCTATGCCGTAGGTGCGCAAGTCCATACGCCCACGCTCCGGGGCCTGGCTGGCGCGTGCTGTGCCTTCGAATTGCGCCAGTAATTGCGCTGCGCTTTCACCGCAATTGAGCAGCACAACGACACCCTTGCCCGCATCGGCAATGTGCTCGAGGCTCTGGTCAAGGTTCCATGAGTGCATGGAGCGGCCAACCTCCAGCGCGTCAAGCACTGAAAGTGGCTCGTGCACGCGGGCTGGCACCACATCGTCCGCAGCCCAGCTGCCTTTGACCAGCGCCATATGCAAACCCTGGCCAGGTTTATCCCTGAAGGCATGCGCAGTGAACTCGCCAAACGCAGTCGTTAAACTGCGGCTACCGATTTTCTCAATCAGCGATTCGTTGCGGCTGCGGTGTTCGATCAGGTCGGCAATCGTGCCAATTTTTAAATTGTGTTCAGCGGCAAACAGCAGCAAGTCAGGCAGGCGCGCCATGGTGCCATCGTCGTTCATGATTTCGCAAATCACCGACGCTGGCGAGCACCCCGCCATGGCCGCCAAATCGCAACCTGCCTCGGTGTGGCCCGCGCGCATCAGCACGCCGCCGTCAACAGCCTGCAACGGGAAAATATGGCCCGGCTGCACCAAGTCATCAACCTTGGCATTTGTGGCAACTGCCGCTTGTATGGTGCGCGCCCGGTCAGCGGCCGAGATGCCGGTGGTCACGCCCTCGGCGGCTTCAATTGACACCGTGAAGGCAGTTGAAAACTTGCCGCCATTGCGCGTCGCCATAGGCGGCAGTTGCAGTAGTTCGCAGCGCTGGCGTGTCAGCGTGAGGCAAATCAGGCCACGGCCATAACGCGCCATGAAGTTGATGCTGTCTGCCGTTACGTGGTCAGCGGCCAGCACAAGGTCGCCCTCGTTCTCGCGGTCTTCTTCGTCAATCAGGATGACGATATGGCCAGCCTTCATGTCTGCAACGATGTCTTCAACGGGGGAGATAGTGATGGTCATGTTCAATGAGGAGAGCGTTGGGGAGGTCGTTGGTGTGAGTTGCAGCTTTCGCTCGGCGCTTAACGCATTTGCATACGATGAGGCAAGCCGTAACTGCATCCAACGTTTGCGCGGTGGTTGCGCAGCGCCAAAATTCAATACATTTCGTGGAGCATCAGTCGAATTCTGGGGCACAAAACGGCCGCTTTCAAATAGCAATTATCACTTCAAACGATTTTCTATTCCGCCGCATCGATTTACAGCTACATTTTTGAGGTAGTATTTATTTTTTTGTAATGGTGCCATCCACAATGAGAGTAATTTTGTACTGCCTTTGCATCGCAGTATTTTTCTGGACAGGGGCAGCGTCCTCGCAGTCGCTGAGTATTACGCCGCTTACATGGAACGTCATCGGTCTCGATTCTAATAATGGCTCTTCGTTAATTCCACTGTGAATTTTTCTTTACGCCCAACTCAAATCCAACTTACCGCAATGAAACAGAATTCTTGCCCGGTAGTTGGTGAAGCTGCGAAACCCACGGGCATTGGCCTTGATGAGTTGGATG
>JBBRQQ010000158.1:0-1799 GCA_038226155.1 Burkholderiales bacterium | reverse complement strand
CGGCTACGAAGTGGGCGAAGTAGCGCGCAAGCTGTTCCCTCACGGCATTTTGATTGGGGAAGACGATGACCTCACCAGAGCCCTTGCTGTCACCAAAGCCCTGCTCTACGCCAACCCGAACTGGCCCCTGTTTGAAGCCACCTTTCAGCATGAGGGCGTGCTGGTGCGGGTTGACCTGTTGTTACCCACGCCCAGCGGCTACCGCATGGTAGAAGTGAAGGCGTCCGCCAGCGTCAAGCCGCATCACGTTGATGACTGCGCCATTCAGGCCTGGGTGCTGCGCAAAAACAAAATCCGTCTGGCATCCATTGAGCTGGCGCACGTTGACACGGCGTTTGTGTACCACGGCGACGGCAACTACCAAGGCCTGTTTCACCATGCAATCCTTGATGAAGTCGTTAAGCCTTTGCTTGAAGCAGTGCCCGACTGGATTGCAGAAGCACGCAGCACTCTGGCAGGGAACGAGCCCGCCATTGCCCCCGGCGCGCAATGCGACGATCCGTTTGTATGCCCCTTCAAGGCGTATTGCAACCAGAACATCGCCCAACCCTTGCTGCCAGCGTATTCGCTGGATGTGTTTGCGCGGATGCGGACGACTACCAAAGACGATTTGCGCGCCAAAGGTTTTGAAGACGCGCTCCAGGTGCCAGAGCAATACCTCAATGAAACCCAGCGGCGCATCCAGCGTGTGAGCCAGACTGGCGTGGCGGAATTGACGAAGGAAGCTGCACAAACCCTGGCCGGGTTGCCTTACCCGCGCTACTACCTCGACTTTGAAACCATCAATCTGGCCGTTCCCCGCTGGGCCAACACCAGCCCCTACAGCACCCAGGTGCCGTTTCAGTGGTCTTGCCATATTGAGAGCGAACCTGGGCAACTCCAGCACGCCATGTTCCTGAATGTGTCGGGCGATAACCCGCGCAGAGCCTGTGCTGAAACCATGGTGGAGGCTTTGGGCGATCACGGACCCATATTTGTCTATTTTCAGGCGTTTGAAAAAGGCCGTATTGCAGAACTGGCCGCCTTGTTTTCAGACCTGGCCCCGGCATTGCATGCCATCAACGCCCGCATTGTTGATCTGTTGCCGCTTGCCAAGCAAAGCTATTACCACCCCGCCATGCAAGGCTCGTGGTCCATCAAAGCCGTGCTGCCCACCATTGCGCCAGACCTGGACTACACACGGCTCGCAGTTGGTAATGGCGGTGATGCGCAAGCGGCGTACCGGGAAATCCTGCACCCCGATACGCCAGCGGCCCGCAAGCAGGAACTGACTGAAGCCTTGCGCGACTATTGCACGCTGGATACATTGGCTATGGTACGGCTGGCCTGGTTTTTGGCAAGCAATGACAACAACGACAAACCTATGGAGTTAATGCAATGAGCCCAGAAAACACACAAAAATTGTTTGATACTTTTCCTGATTTATACAGAGATCGCAATTTATCGAAAAACGAATCGTCCATGGCATGGGGTTTTGAATTTGGGGACGGCTGGTTTGACATAGTCTGGCATCTCTCTCAAGCGATTGAGAACGAGGCACGTAGCAGAGGTGTTCAAGCCCAAAGCAAAGACTGGCCCAGAGCCCTTCAGGTGAAGCAAAAGGCTGGCTTCTTGCGCTTTTACCTAGCTGAAGACAATGACGCAAGTAACGCGCTAATCGAGCAGGCAAATCTGGCCTGCCAAAGTGTGTGCGAAATATGTGGCGGACCGGCTTCGCCAGTGGCAAATAACCGCAACTACACAAGAATCTTATGCCGTGACCATGCTGAGAAGTATTTAAACAGGACACTTTTCAAGAT
>JBBRQQ010000157.1:0-1826 GCA_038226155.1 Burkholderiales bacterium | reverse complement strand
CAGAACTGTTGCTGACGCCACTGACCCGTGACAACGCACAGTGGACCTTTGCTACGGCGACATCACTGCTGCATTATTCGCCCGAGCCGCGCGTGATTGAAAAAGTCATTGAAAGCGCTGTGCTGCTCAAGCATGATGCCGCAGCGCTGGAGCAGATGGTGCGTTACAGGGCAGCTTTTCCAGTGGAGTATGCGCAATGGGTCAGCACCAATGCAAAAGTTGCAGCGGCGGTTAGTGCATTGAAATAATCAATGCACCATGAATCACTCAAGCAGGCGTATTGACAAAGCTGCCCGACTTGCCGCCGTGCTTTTCGAGCACACAGACATCGGTGATGGTCATGCCCCGGTCTACGGCCTTGCACATGTCGTAGATGGTCAAAAGCGCTATTTGTACGGCGGTCAGCGCCTCCATTTCCACACCTGTCGGGCCAATGGTTTCAACGGTTGCGCGGCAGGCTATGGCAGCGCTGTCCTCGTGGCGCGTGAAATCAATTGCCACGTGCGTCAATGCCAGAGGGTGGCACAGCGGAATCAGGTCGCTGGTTTTTTTGGCAGCCATGATGCCGGCCACGCGGGCGATTCCCAGCACATCGCCTTTTTGGGCGCTACCTGCCAAAATAATGGCTAGCGTTGCCGGATTCATAACGATACGCCCCTGGGCAGTGGCAATACGGTGGGTTGCCGCTTTGGCCGCTACATCAACCATGTGGGCCTGGCCTTGCGCATCAAAATGGGTAAGTGCGGTTGTTGAGTGGATCGTCATACAGTTACAAAACCTTTACAAGCAAGCTTCATCATAAGACCATGATTCTCAAATCAGATTTCTGGAAAGGCCGCCTGGGTGGCCGCCTGGTAGCCGCAGGCATTCATTTGGCGATCAGTTTGACCCTCGCCATACTGGCGGCTTTGCTGGTTTTTGTCGTTTGGTACCCGTACCCATACCGGGAAATATCAGGTGGTCGTGAGTTATTTTTGATCGTGGTTGCCGTGGACGTCATCATGGGGCCATTGATGACGTTTGCTCTATTCAATACCCGCAAGTCGCGCAACGCCCTGCGTCTTGACTTGGCCCTAATCGGTATTTTGCAACTGGTGGCCTTGGCCTACGGCCTGTGGACTGTCGCGATCGCCCGTCCAGTACATCTGGTGTTTGAGATTGATCGCTTCCGGGTAGTACATGCGATCGATATTCCGCTTGGGTTTCTTGACCGGGCACCGCCTGAGTTGCGACTGCTGCCATTGACCGGCCCAACCCTGCTGTCTGTTCGCGACTTCAAAGACAGCAACGAAAGCTTTGAGGCCACAATGGCCGCATTGCAGGGTGCAGCACTCGGTGCCCGGCCGGATTTTTGGCAACCTTATGAAAAAGCCAAGCCACAAGTTCTGGCGCGAGCCAAGCCCTTGGCTGAGTTGAAAGCCCGTTTCCCGGCCAACAAAAAAGAAATTGACAGCGCTTTGCAGGCCGCTGGCCGCGTGTCCGTTGGAGTTGGCTACATCCCCATGGTGGGCAGGCAGACTTTCTGGACAGTTTTAATTGACCTCAACACAGCCGAGGTAGTGGCTTTTGTTCCCATTGACTCGTTTTAAACTCGCTCTGGTTACCGCGATGGCGTTCATGCTGTCCGGCAACGCCTCCATGGCCCAGGTACCTGGCGGCGTTACCCGCAATTCGGGCCGCTTGCCGTCTCTTGGCGATAACCTGGAGCTGTCGGCTGGGGCCGAACGTCGTCTTGGTGACCGTATCGCCGCCAGCATTTACCGCGATCCTGACTATATTGACGACCCGGTGCTTGTCGACTACATGCAAGGCATCTGGCAAAGCCT
>JBBRQQ010000156.1:0-2213 GCA_038226155.1 Burkholderiales bacterium | reverse complement strand
GCCAATAAAGCGCGCGTAGTTGTCCGCCGGGCCGCCTGCTGCAAACGGCACGATGATTTTGACAGGCTTGCTGGGGTAGCTTTGCGCGAACAGTGTTGTGCTGAGCAACGTCGTGGTGATACCAATGGCAGCGATGAGAGATTTTTTAAGCATGCTGGTTACTCCACTTTTCCGATACGCTTAACGACTGCAGACATACGAATTGCATCAGCCTGCACATACTTTTCAAAATCGGCAGAGTCCTGGTATTGCACTGGGCTGCCCGCGCCGAGGATGACTTCTTTGACCTTCGCGTCCTGTGCGGCCACCCGGGCGGCTGTGCGCAGGCGCTGCGCCACCGGCTCGGGTGTGTCTTTTGGAATGAAGAGGCCGGACCACTGGGCATATTCGGCGCTGTAGCCCGAGTCTTTCAGGCTCGGCACATCGGGTAGCGCCGCCAGCTGTGCGTTGCCCCAATGCGCCAGCACCCGTACCTTGCCGGCCTTGACCTGCTGCAGCACGGTCGCGGGGCCAGTCGACACCGCATCAATTTGCCCACTCAGCAGCGCCACAACTGCAGGGCCGGCGCCGGTGAAGGGGATGTGCGTCATCTTGATGCCGGCGTTTTGCGCCAGGATTTCCATTGGTACATGCATGGTGCCGTAGTTGCCAGACGAGCCGTAGTTGATGGCACCCGGACGCTTTTTGGCGTCATCGACAAACTGCTGCACTGTCTTCCATGGCGCATCGGCGCGCACCGCCAGCACCGTCGGGTCGGCGGTGTAGCGAGCGATCGGGCGCAGGTCACTGAGTGCAAACATGGCGGGGCGGGCCAGTACGACATCGGCTTCGGGGATCACCGTCAGCGATGACAGCGCCATCAAAATGGTGTAACCATCGGGCTTGGCTTTTGCCACTTGGCTCATGCCTATACCGCCGCCTGCACCGGCCTTGTTTTCTATCACCACGGGCTGGCCGAGATCACGCGACATGGCCTCAGCCACCGGGCGTGCCACCAGGTCTGCCAGGCCCCCGGGCGGAAAGGGCACGACCATGGTGATGGCCCGTGTGGGCCAGCCAGCTTGTGCGGCTGCATAGTTGATGCAGCCGCATAAAAGCACTGCGCTGACTATTGATTTGATGGCGAATTGTCGTGTCATGGGTGTCTCCTGATGGGCCGCATTCAATTTGCCGCCTCGTCTATGGTTTGCATGCTAACATTTATCGAGAATTTAATCACACCTGCAAGAGACCTCGCAAAATGAAAATAGTTGCTTTTCACCACAACGGCCAACCCGGCGCAGGCCTGGTTTCAAACGATCAAAAACAGGTTCAGCCCTTCGACTTGCCTGCTGCGCAGCGTCACTTGGGCGCCTTGCCCATTATCGAGATGCAGGTGCGTGGCGAGGCTCTGCCCGCACTGCTGGCTGCAGTATCCATGGCTGACTTGCAGATCATGGCGCCCATCCCCAAGCCACGCCGCAACATTTTTTGCGTGGGTAAAAATTACTTTGAGCACGCGAAAGAATTTTCTGGCAGCGGCTTTGATGGCAGTGCCAAAACCGATGGTGGCGTGCCGACTGACCCGATCATCTTTACCAAGGTGCCTGAGTCAGTGGTGGGCCCCAACGCAGCGATTGAAATGCCAGCGGTGTCGAGCGCAATTGATTACGAAGCTGAGCTTACCGTCATCATCGGGCGCGGCGGAAAAGGCATTGCCGCCAAAGACGCGATGGCCCATGTGTGGGGTTACACCATCATCAACGACGTGACCGCACGTGACTGGCAAAGCCGCCACCAGCAGTGGCACATGGGCAAATCGTTTGATACCTTTTGCCCGATGGGGCCATGGCTGGTCAGTGCAGATGAACTCGACGGCACCAAGACCCAGATGCGCTGCTACGTGAACGGCGAAGAGCGCCAAAACGTGCCAACCGCCAACATGATTTTTGATATTCCAAAAATCATCGAAACCCTGTCAGCAGGCATCACGCTGTACCCGGGTGACATCATCGCCACGGGCACGCCAGTGGGTGTGGGCATTGGTTTCAAGCCGCCCAAGTATCTGAAGGCGGGTGATGTGGTGCGGGTTGAAATTGACGGGATTGGCTACCTGGAAAACCCTGTCCAGTAAGTCACACAACCAGGGGTGTTTCCTGCATCGCTTCGTTCTGCTCTTCAAGCATGTCCACCTGACCCTTCCAGTAATCACTGGACCCAAACCACGGGAAGTT
>JBBRQQ010000155.1:0-2319 GCA_038226155.1 Burkholderiales bacterium | reverse complement strand
GGGGCTCACGCCTGAGCAGATTCAGGGTCTTAAAGACAAAGGTATCGTTGCTGGAGAAGCAGGATGAAAACGTCCTGCGTCCGACCAGGTTGCAACACCACCTGAGCAGCCAGCATAAAGATTTGTTGATTCACAGTTGCTATTAATTAAATAGCAGGTTAGCCCATTTTTATTGGGCTAAAACCGTTTTTATACCTTTATATCAGCTCAAATCAGCGATCAAATCCACATACTGCTGCATCGCATCGTCTTGCGACGTGCCTTTAAGCCCGTTCCAGGCATCCCACTTGGCACGCGCGACCATGTCGCCGAAGCCGGGTTTTTTGTCGCCGTTGTCACCCGTGCTGCCCTGCTTGTACAGTGCATAAATTTTGAGCAGCGTGGCGTTATCTGGGCGCTCAGACAGGTTTTTTGAATCGGCCATGGCTTTGTCGAAGGCGGCTTTGAGATCTGACATCGGGACGCTCCTTGTAATGCGGGTTTTAGAAATTCCTATCGGCTCTATCGCCTCTATCGGGTATCTGCCCATTATGTTAGCTGCTCCCTTGGCTGCAAAATAGGCGCTTTACCTCACACAGCCCCTCGGGGCGTCGCGAAACCTTGGGAGCACGCATGGTCACACGAGTTACAGCCGCACAGGCAGGCAGGGCGAGCAAGCAAGTCGCACAAAAAGTAGCTGCCAGCGTGCAAAAAAACGTCAAGCGCGCGGTGGCCGGCACGCTGGGTTTGTCGGGCGAGCGCATGAGCAAGGTCGATACTGCCTGGCTGCGCATGGACTGCGATGCCAACCTGATGATGATTGTCGGCGTGTGGCAACTTGCGCCCGGCATCAGGCATGCAGCAGTGTGCGAACGCATTGAGAACACGCTACTCAAATACGACCGCTTCAAGCAGCGGGTGATGGAAGATGCGGCAGGTGCCACCTGGGTGAACGACCGTAACTTTGATCTGGCTAATCATGTGGTGCTGGAAAAATTACCCAATTCTCTCACCCCGAAAGGAGGCCAGCAAGATGCCCTGCAAGACCGCGTGGCCGCCCTGGCAACCCAGCGGCTGGACCCTAAACGCCCGCTGTGGCAAATGCATTTGATTGAGGACTACACCGGCCCGGACGGCGTCAAAGGCAGCGCACTCATAGTCCGTATCCATCACTGCATTGCCGACGGTATTTCACTGATTTCGGTGACGATGTCGCTGGTTGATGGCGGCGTACCACCACCGGAGCGGCGCAAAAAGGCAACTGGCGGTGCCGCCATGGGCGGTGCGGAAGACTGGCTAACTGACATGTTTCGAGACACCTTGCTCAAGCCGTTTACAGACATCACTGTCAAGGCACTTGGCGCTGTGGGCGAAGGTGCTGCGCGCTCGCTGGGCATGTTGGGCGACCCTAAAAAAGGCATGGAACACGGCCTTCAGGCTGGGCTGGCTGGCTCGCTGGACATGGCCAAGGTGTTGATGCAGGTATTGAAAGACGGCGCAGCGCTGGCACTGATGGCGGACGATTCCAAAACTCGCCTCAAGGGCAAACCCGGCGGCGCCAAAAAAGTCGCTTGGTGTCAGCCCATTCCGCTGGATGAAGTCAAGGCCATCGGCAAGGCGCTGAACTGCTCGATCAATGACGTGCTTTTAAGCTGCGTGGCCGGTGCGCTGGGCGAATACCTCAAGTCTTTCGGTGACGACGTGGCAGGCCAGGAAATTCGCGCCATGGTGCCGGTCAACCTGCGGCCACTTGATCAGGCGCACAAGCTGGGTAACCGCTTTGGCCTGGTACCGCTGGTGTTGCCGATTGGTGTCGAGAACCCGATTGAGCGGGTGTATGAAGTGCGCCGTCGCATGGCCGCGCTAAAGGGCAGCTACCAGCCGCTGCTGGCCTTCAGTTTGCTGGCCGTGGCGGGCCTGTTAATCAAGCCCGCGCAGGATGCCATGCTCAACCTGTTCGCCAAAAAAACCACGGCTGTGATGACCAACGTGCCAGGCCCGCGCGACAAGCTGAAGTTTTGTGGCGCAACGCTGGAGCAAAGCATGTTCTGGGTGCCGCAGTCGGGCGACGTGGGACTTGGCGTGTCTATCCTGAGCTACGGCGGCGGGGTTCAGTTCGGTGTCATCACCGACAGCCTGCTCTGCCCCGAGCCGCAACGCATCATTGATGAATTTGTGCCCGAGTTCGCCAAGCTGTCGATTGTGACTTTGATGTTGCCTTGGGGCGAATAAGAGCCGCTCAGTCCGCCAGCCGCTGCGAGGCGATCTCCAGCAGGCCGTCAAAAATCAGGCTTTCGACCAGCTCGACATGCACTGACATGCTGGGTGCCATCTTCCAGC
>JBBRQQ010000154.1:0-2454 GCA_038226155.1 Burkholderiales bacterium | reverse complement strand
CACACGGTGATGGTGGCCAACCTGGCACCGCGCAAGATGAAGTTTGGCATGAGTGAAGGCATGGTGCTGGCCGCCAGCCACGCGGATGACAAAGCACAGAGCGGCATTTATGTGCTCAACCCCAACGAAGGTGCGCAGCCCGGAATGCGAGTGCACTAGGGCCATGCTTTCTGGTTGGTGGCTATTTCGTCAAGCGCCAACAATTGTCCCCGCGTTCTTTCGCGCAAAAATCGCAGTGGCTTGGTCGGCTGATTCGCTATTTCATCAAGCACGCCGCCCACTCGCTCCAGTAAAGTGACAGCATCGTCGTTTAGCATGGAAGCATCGGCGCACGCCACATGCAGCTGCAGCACAACGCCACCCGGTAAATGTCGGCTCTGCCTCAAGCCTTCGGCGATGATGCGCTGGGCTGCATCTCCCACCAAAGACGCGCTGCTCCTGCCCTCCAGCAAAACAACAAAATCACCGTCAAGGTAGCGGCCTACGGTATCGCTCTCCAATGCCGGAACGGTAGCGCAGGCACCGGCGCGCACCAGGGCGGCCTGTGCGGCTTCAAGCCCGCCTTCCGCTCGAATCGCTGCAATGTTGGCGAGACGCACCCGCAGCACTGCGCCTATCTGCGGGTCTCTTTTATGGCGCTGTAATAAATGATCCAAACGTTCGAGCAGCAAGCGCTGGCTGGCGACACCGGTTAATGGGTCAACCCGCGACAGCGCGCCCAGACGCACCTGGTTGTCGCGCCGCTCACGGCTGCGAAAATAAAGCGCTACCAGCAGCAGTGGTATCTCCATTGCAGCGCCAATCTGCGCGCCGAACTGGGTGTAAAAATTAATAGGTACCCAGTTCAGGTTGCGAAAGATGGGGAAGACTGAGCCCGCAAGCAGACATAAAAATCCAGCCAGTGCCCACAGCCCAACGCGTGGCCGCCGCCTTGAAAACCAAACCATCGTGCCGATAAGAACCACAAAAAAATAAAGATAGGCCAGATTGGAAAGATGAAACACCGATGCCCGCCCCAGCAGCAAAAAGGCCACCGAAAACGCACAAGCCATGACCATGACGCTTATCAGCAGCCAACTGACCCTGTAGTTGCCGCGCTCGACCACCAGGCGGTGAATCAAAAGAGCGGCCCACGCAGCCGAAAACATGGGCAACACAACCGCAGCCATATCGTTCCACCAGGCGCTGTCTGGCCAGAAGTACTCACCTGCAAGACCTGTGAGAGACAGCTGCGCCGTACCGAGCAGCACCACATAGATGGCATAGATCAGATGGATGGGGTCACGCCAGTTGAAGGCATTGAGGCCGCTCAGTATCACCACCAGTAAAATAAAACCCATATAGCCGCCCAGCAGCATGTGCAGGTCTTTGTTCTGCTTGTCAAAGCTTGTCCTGTCCCACAGCTGCCAGTACACGCCGACCGGTGAGCTGTGCCGCACGGCCATATAAATGGGGCGCACATCGGTGGGTGACACGTCCAGCGCAAAGGCCGGATGCAGGTACGACATGGCCCATTGCGCTACCGCAATGGAGTCACCGGATTTCTGAACCCGCCAAGCCGCTTCGGCGACTGGGGTGTACAGCACTACGCTGTCCATTCCGGGATGCACAACGGTGACCACCACTGCTGCCTGGCTGGTGACAAGGGGCAGCTTGATGCGAAACCACGCGGTACGCTCACCACCCAGTGGCTGGGATGCATTGCCACTAACGCGCTGCGAATCGCCACGCTCAAAACGGTTTTGCACATCGGCCAGCGTCTGCTTACCCGAAGCGTCCATCAGCACATCAGCCGGGTACTGCAGGCCTTTCCAGACAGGCGCTGGTGCAGCCAAGGTTTGCGCCTGGGCCAGCTGCATGGCACCCAGGAGGCACAGCACAACGCTTTGTATCAAGCGGGTAGTTATCGTCATAAAAATCATTGAAACCCCACTCGTTGGCAGCATAACCCGGTTCAAGCGACCACTTTGGTGCCCAATGGCGCAGTCAGGAAATTGGATCGAACATTGCCTTTTTCTTTTCGCTTCCTGCGCAAAACAAAAACACCATCAACAAACTGCCAAGCGCACAATCAACAGCCATGCCGCAACCTGTCTACCTTGCACGCTTTCGTCCCCGGCTGTTCTCCAGCATGGCCGGTTACACGCGGGAGCGGTTTCTCAAGGACTTCGGCGCGGGCATCACGGTCGGTATTGTGGCCTTGCCACTGGCAATGGCGTTTGCGATTGCCAGCGGTCTGAAACCTGAGGCAGGTATTTGGACCGCTATCATCGCCGGGGCGCTGATCGCGGCGCTAGGTGGCTCGGCGGTACAAATTGGCGGGCCTGCGGGGGCCTTCATCGTGATTGTTTACGGCATTGTTGAACGCTACGGCCTGGCCAACCTGCTGATTTCGACTGCCTGCGCGGGCGTGCTGCTGTTTTTGCTCGGTTTTTTAAAGCTCGGCACGCTGGT
>JBBRQQ010000153.1:0-2474 GCA_038226155.1 Burkholderiales bacterium | reverse complement strand
TTGAGCAACGCTTCAGATCCACCCACCAGCATGGCGTCGGCATAGCCATGCCGGATTTGGCGAAACGCATCGCCAATCGCTGTAGCCGACGACGCACAAGCGTTGGACACGGTACTGCTCGGCCCCTTGAGGCCGAACTCCATGGACAGGTGTGCGGCAATCGCGTTATTCATGGCCAGCACCACCGTCATGGGCCGCAAGCGGGCTAGTTTTTGCTCGAATAATGCGACATAGGCTGCTTCTGTTGAGTTAGCACCGCCACTGCCCGTACCCATGGATACGCCAAAGCGTTCAGGTGGCAAGCCGCCCCAGCTTGACGTGTCAGCCAGACCTGCCTGCTGCATGGCTTCGCGCGCAGCGACCAGTGCGAACTGGCTGACGCGATCCATGGTCAGCAGCTTGGCCTTGATGAAGTGTTCGTCGGGGTTAAAGTCAATCCAGCCTGCGAGGACGCTCTCAGGGCCGGTCGGGAAAGCCACTTCGACCTCGCGTACGCCTGATTTCGCTGCAAGCAAAGACCCAAAAAAGTGATCGCAACCTGTGCCGACAGGCGAGACCATGCCCAAACCTGTGATGGCGACTCGGCGTGTGGCAGGCATGTGAAAACCGCCTGCCAGGGTCAAACGGCCGAAGAACCCGCAGAGCCTGCGGGGTGCTTGGGCATCAACGGCTCAATCATTTGAACCATCTCGTCCAGCGTACGGGGAGGGTTGGCCTGATCGGGTATCTGGATACCAAATTTGTCTTCAATCTGAAACAGAAACTCAATCACCGCTAGCGAGTCCAGTCCGAGGCTTTCCAGCGTCGCGCCAGGCAACAGCTTTTCTTCGGCTATGCCAAACGTTTCTGCAAAAAGATTAATCAAATCAGAATTCATCGATACAAAATCCAACAGCACTGGAGTGCCAATATGCTCTATATGCGTCCTGCAGATGCCTTCCTCAAGGTTGGCACAGGCATAAAGCCCTTCAGCTTAACATTTCTTTACACCAGTTCTGTGGCAGCATGAGGGCGGTAACTACGTAAAGGCGACATCGGACACACATACGTTGCGCCAATCTCACGGGGTATACATCTGCTTGACAGCGTCTGACAGACTAAAGGTACCCAGCATATCGCCCAGATAAGTGATTGGAGCTGGTGCCGTGGCTAACGTTCCAATTTCAGAATGTAATCGTGCGCTGCTGAAGACCGCATTGGCATTAAGAAATGGCAAATAAGGTTGCAACGAGGCAAACATCCAGCGCTGGCGGGCGAATTTCGGCACCGGAACATAGTCCCGGCCACGCATGACCATTTTTTTGATGCCGGGCATGGTCAGCACCAGCTCATCGGCCAGAGCCTGCAAGGTCATGGATGCCTCCCCCGTGGAGACGTGATAGCAGTCATAGGCCAGGCTGTCTTTTAGCAGCATGTGCGCAAATACACCTGCGACAAAGTCCACCGGGGCTACATCCAGACGGGCCAGAGGGTCAAGCGGTACGTCGCCGAGTTCGGCCATCACGGGAATGGCCCAGAGCATGTTGCGGGCGAGTTTCGCATCGTCAATGCCGCGCGACAGCACTATGCCGGGTCTGAGCACCACAAAAGGCGCACCGGTAGCGCGCAGCAGCTTTTCAGCATCGCGTTTGGAGCGGATGTAGTCGTTGGCGTAGCCTGCAAACAGCATGTCCTCCGTGATCACCCCGCTCGGCTCCATGGTGACGGCAGCGGTGCCTACAAAGAACCCGCGTTGCGATGGTTTCAGGCTTTTTAAAATACCGCCAAAGTTTTCGGCAGCTTTGATATTGACCAGGTAAACACCCGCATCGGGTTTGAAAGACGTGCTGGCCGCGGAGTGGAGAATGACATCGACCGAGTCAATGACGGCGGCCTTCAGACCAAAGTTCGGCGCCTCAATATCACCGGCCTCGGCCGCTACAAAGTCGGCAAACTCAGGTTTCCACAGCACGCTTTTTTGCAGCCTGTCCAGAAGCCTGCTTCTAGCCTGCCCGGTGCTTGCAGCGCGAACAACAGCGGTGCTGTGTACACCACGGGCCGCAAGAATAAGCATCAATTCGCCCCCTATCAGGCCGGTTGCGCCTGATATTAGTACGCGTTTTTGCATTGTTTTCACTGTGAAATAGGAGTGATGATTATAAACGGCCCTCCAACGCTGTCGTCACAAAGTGAGTACAAACTCAGGCGCCAATGACAGTTTCACTTGCGGGTTTTGCTGTGGTTCCTGCCGACTCACGCCTGCGCAGCATCCCGCTAACGCGCCCCAGCCAGTGCTCAAGGTCGTCGATATAGGTGAACACAACGGGCACCACCAGCAAACTGAGCAGGGTCGAGGTGATAAGCCCGCCAATCACGGCGATCGCCATCGGTGAGCGAAAGCTCGGGTCAGCGCCCCAGCCCAGGGCTAGCGGCATCATGCCCGCGCCCATGGCAATCGTCGTCATGATGATGGGCCGCGAGCGCTTGTGACAAGC
>JBBRQQ010000152.1:0-2571 GCA_038226155.1 Burkholderiales bacterium | reverse complement strand
GCGGTCACCCAAATATTTTTTCAAGCCTTCGGGGTCTTTGGCATCAATGCCGATGATGTGAACCACGGCATTGGCCACGTCGGCATGGTCGCCGCGGTACATCCACAAGCCGGGAAACGGAAAGTCTGGCCGGGGGCCCACTGTCAGGCCCAACAGGTTTTCGTAAAAGTGACGCGACGCATCAAGGTCGGTGGTGCGAATAGAGTAGTGGTTGAGTGTTAGTGCCACGATGTAAATGCCATGAAGTAAATGAAGTTCGAACGTTATTTAACTGCGTAATCCAACAGGCTCCAGCCCCAGGCTGGCAGACAGATAGCCGCGCACGCGGTCTGCAATGGTGGCTGCGTCGTCCAGTTCGGGCTGGTCTGGATGTACCGCCTGCGCATAAACAAACCAACGCAGCCCGCCATAAAACACGCCACCATGCAGGCCCATCAGCAGCTCGTGCTCACGCACGGTGGGGCGTGCGCGGCTGCGGCTACCCCGATAGCGCCGGGTTTCGCGGATCAGGCGTGGAAACAGCCGCTCGCCCAACAGTCCGAAGAAGCGGTCTGTGATGCTGCGATCCGTCAGTCCGGAAAAAATCAGCAGACGCACAAAGTCGCGGGTCAGGACGCATTGCGCATAGTCAATATAAAAGCAGGTGAGTTTCTCTTCAACCGATAGCTTCCGGTTGTCTAGCAGCGTCTCCCATTCGGTTTTCCAGCGGCCTTCGAAAACCTCAAGATAAACGCGGTCAAGCAAGGCCTGCTTGGTCGGAAAGTAGTGGTAGACCAGCGTGTGCGTCACGCCGATGGCGGTGGCCAGATCGCGCATCTGCGCGTTAAAACCGTTCTCGGCAAAAAAACTGATTGCACCACTGATGATGTGGTGTTCGCGATCCGCCACAGTCATGCGTCGCCGTGACGCTAGCGGTGCGCCGCCTGAGTCCGAAAGACCCGCAGGAGATGCTTCAGGGTTTGTCCTGAGACGATTGCTATTTACCAAACTGTCAACCATGCGTACCATTATTGAACAACTGGTTAATACGACTATCCGCAGAAACCCCTAATCAACGGGTCAGGGCAAGCCGGTGCAGTCGAACGCAAAAACTCATACAGGTATGTAAATGGAACTGATTGGCGAAGTCTTGATAGAGGCCCCGAGAAGCGAAGTCTGGGCCGCATTGAATAGCCCGGTGGTGTTGCAGGCCTGCATTCCAGGCTGCGAGCAGGTCACCGATGAATCACCCTCCGTGCGCCTGGTCAAACTGATGGTCAAAATGGGACCGGTGCGTGCGCGTTTCTCGGGTCGTGTGACACAGTCAGAAGTGCTGGAGCCAGAAAGCTGCGTGATGTCGTTTGAAGGCTCTGGTGGCGCTGCCGGTATGGCCTCAGGCCGCTCGCAGGTTGCCCTGTTTGAAGAGGGTACCTCCACGCGCCTGACCTACACGGTCAAGGCATCGGTAGGTGGCAAACTCGGGCAGATTGGTGGTCGCATGATGGACGCATCGGCCAAGCAGCTTGCCGATCAGTTTTTTGCCGCACTGGGCGCGCAATTAAGACCGGCGCCTGTTCTGGAGTCTCAATTGGACGAGCAGTTGGTGCCGGCTTCACAGCAATCTGCGCAGCCACGGCTAGTGCTACGACCAATGCCTGCCCCGCAGGCGGCATCGCAAAGCGAGATGCCGCGCATCGTGTGGTTCCTGATGGGTGTTGCCTCCACCGGTTTTGGTGTCTGGTTGGGGGCACGTCTGTTATGAAATCTCCTGACTTTGATTACGTCAAGGTAAAAAGCGTTTCCGAAGCGCTGGCCTTGCTGGTTGAGCATGGCGATGACGCACGCATCCTTGCGGGCGGACAAACGTTGCTGGCAACGCTCAACATGCGCTTGTCCGAGCCAGCGCTGCTGATTGACATCACCGGTATTGAAGCCCTGCGCTGCATCGAAGTGCGTGGCGACCGGCTCCACATTGGCGCGCTTGTCACCCACGCGGCAATTGAATCGTCCAGCCTGGTTGCAGAGCACGCGCCCATGCTGACGGCGGCAGCGCCGCATATTGCCCACTGCGCCATTCGAAACTCGGGAACCTGGGGGGGCTCGATTGCATATGGTGACCCTGCGGCTGAATGGCCGTGTTGCCTCGCCGCGCTGGATGGGGTCGTGGTGGTGCAGGGGCCAAAGGGTGAGCGACGCATCGCTGCTGAAAAGTTTTTCCGGTACCTGTACACCACCGATTTGCAGCCTGATGAAATTGTCATCGGTGCCGACGTCGCCCTGGCAACTACCGCAGACTGGTTTGCCTTTGACGAGTTGGCGCGGCGCCAAGGAGACTATGCAGTTGCAGGCCTTGCAGTGGCAGCGCAGTTTGATGGTACGACGGCACGTTCGGTACGGCTGTCTATTTTGGGCATTGGCAATACCCCCATACGGGCTTACAAGACAGAAGCCTTGCTACGCAACAAAACCTTCGATGCAACCGAGATTGACGCAGCCGTTGCTTCACTAAAAGCAGAGCTGGACCCAGCTGCTGATTTAACCAACGAAAGTGCCACAAAGCGCCACCTGGCCACCGTGCTCGCGCGGCGCCTG
>JBBRQQ010000151.1:0-2661 GCA_038226155.1 Burkholderiales bacterium | reverse complement strand
GGATGCTGCGCTGATTTCCATGCTGTTGCCGGGTGGCGTGGCGTTGATCGCTTTGGCAGCGACTTTCACACTAGCATGGCTCACGGCCACAACCACGGTCTACACGTTGACCGATCAGCGGATCGTCATGCGAATCGGGATCGTGCTGACGCTGACCTATAACTTTCCGCTGCGGCTGATCGAATCGGCCGGGCTCAAGGTGGGTACAACGGGTTTTGGTGACATTCCGATTGCGCTTAAAGGCGACACTCGAATCGCGTGGGTACATCTGTGGCCGCATAGCCGCGCCTGGCAACTTGCAAAGCCCGAGCCAATGATGCGCTGCGTTCCCGATGTGCAGCGCAAGGCGCAACAGCTGCTACAGGCCTGGTCGAACGCGACCGGCGTTGTTGCGGCGGCAGCGGCTGATAAAAAGACCGATGTGCACTTCGTACACTGGAAACCCAACCTGACATGAAAACAAGCGAAATGCAGTCCCTGGCCCCCGACACCTTCCCAAAATGGGTGCTGTGGTGTGTGGGCAGCCTCTTGGCGTTTAGCCTGATTGCCGTCGGCTTGGTGCGTCTTACCGGCAACGGCCCGGACCAGTTGGCCGCCGCCATTACCGCAGAAAGGTCGTTGCGCTTTGAGGACCAGCCTGACGGGGGTGTTTCTGTCATCGATGGAAATACAGGCCAACTTCTCAGCGTGATGCGTGGCGAACAGGGCTTTCTGCGTGGCACAGTACGCGCCTTGGCACGTGACCGCCGCTCTCGCCAGATCGGTTCCGAGTTGCCGTTTCAATTAATCGCGCGCACTGATGGCCGTCTGGCCCTGTACGATCCCCTGACGGACCACCGCGTTGACCTGGAGTCTTTCGGCCCCGACAACGCCGCCGTATTTGCACGCTTCCTCACCATGCAACCAGCGGCTGAATCAAACTGACCCGACTGGAGAATTTATGCAAGCCACTACTTCTATTGATTCGCCTGAAATAGCCGCCCTCAAAGCGAAGCAGGAAACCCTGCTGAGCCCGCGTTTTTACACCACCGACTTCGCCGCCATGGACAAGATCGATGTGTCGCCCATCCGGGCCGACTGGGATACATTGCTGGCCGAGTACGAGGGTGACAACAACCATGATCACTTCCAGCGCACACCAGAGTTCGCTATCGAAGTGGCTGAGAACTTCAGCAAGGTATCGCCCGAGCTGCGCCAGGAGTTCACCGAGTTTCTGATCTCCTCGCTCACTTCCGAGTTTTCCGGCTGCATTTTGTACAACGAGATTCAAAAGAATGTCACCAATCCAGACATCAAGGCGCTGATGCGCTTCATGGCGCGGGACGAGTCTCGCCATGCCAGCTTCATCAACCAATCACTCAAGGACTTCGGCCTGGGCCTTGACCTGGGTGACCTCAAGCGCACCAAGGCGTACACCTACTTCAAGCCTAAATACATTTTTTACGCGACGTATCTGTCCGAGAAAATCGGCTATGCGCGCTACATCACCATCTACCGCCAGCTCGAGCGCAACCCGGACAAGCGTTTTCACCCTATCTTTCGCTGGTTCGAGCGGTGGTGCAATGACGAGTTCCGGCATGGGGAATCGTTTGCACTGATCATGCGGGCCAACCCCCATTTGTTGCAGGGAGCCAACGTGTTGTGGATCCGCTTTTTCCTGCTGGCAGTGTATGCCACCATGTACGTGCGCGACCACACCCGCCCGCAACTCAAGGCGGCCATGGGTCTGGAGCCCACCGCCTACGACTATGAGGTATTTCGCATCACAAACGAGATCAGCAAGCAGGTGTTCCCAATATCGCTGGATATTGACAGCCCGGCATTCCGCGCCGGCCTGGATCGCCTGTTCCAAATCCAGACGGCGGTCGACGCCGCCAAGGCGCAAGGCGGCATTGCAGGCCTAGTCAAGCGCGGCTTCTGGTCTGTGGCCGCGTTGTATACCTTTGCCAAGCTCTATGTGATGCCCGTCCGGCACCACGCATTGCCCGTTCAGGTGCGCATCGTTCCCGCCTGGTAGCCATGCTCGAGCTCTGGCTGCCGGTAGTCTTTGCCATCTTCATCTGGTGGTTTGCTACCGGCCTGGTTTTGCTGCTGGACGGCTTGCCGCGCACCACCTTCCGCTGGAGCCTGCTGATTTCATCGCTGCTGGCGATCGGCGCACTGGCGGGACTGGCGCACACGGTCGACCAATCCACGGCGCTAGGCGCTTACTGCGCCTTCACTTGCGCACTGCTGGTGTGGGGCTGGCATGAGTTGACCTTTTTGACCGGGTCTTTGACCGGGCCGCGCAAGACGGTCTTCGTACCGAACAAAGATGGCTCCGGTCGTTTTTCGCAAGCGGTAGCGGCTATTCTGTGGCACGAGCTGGCCATCATTGCCTGCGGATTGCTGATTGTTGCAATCACATGGGGCGCCCCAAACCAGATCGGGACCTGGACATTTTTGGTGCTCTGGATCATGCGTACCAGCGCCAAACTCAACCTCTACTTTGGTGTGCGCAACCTGAGTGAAGAGTTTTTGCCAGCCCACCTGGCTTACATGGGCAGCTACTTTTTGAAGCGTCCCATGAATTTCTTTCTCCCCCTATCGGTCATTGGCTCAAGCATCGTGCTGGCGTTGATGCTGGTGCGGGCCTTCGAGCCTGGCAGCCCGACCGCTATG
>JBBRQQ010000150.1:0-2761 GCA_038226155.1 Burkholderiales bacterium | reverse complement strand
CTTGACGGTACAGCGCTGGACATTGAATACCGCATCATTACTCCCGCAGGGGATGTGCGCTGGATGCACCAGCGCGGGCAGGTGCAGGTCAATGATGATGGCTGTCCCTTGTCGCGCAGCGGTGTGGTGCAGGACATCACCGCGCAGCACGATTCGAGTGAGCACCTGCGCTTACTCGAAAAGGCAATTGCGCGGCTCAACGATGTTGTCCTGATTACTGAGGCCGAACCCATAGACGAACCGGGTCCCCGCATCGTATTTGTAAACGATGCCTTCGAGAGGCACACTGGCTACAGCCGGGAAGAGGTGCTGGGCCGTTCGCCGCGCTTTCTGGCGGGCCCGCATACCCAGCGCGTTGAGCTCGACCGCATACGGCAGGCGCTGGAGGCATGGCAACCAGTGCGTGTCGAGCTTATCAACCACACCAAAACCGGCGAAGAGTTCTGGGTCGAAATGGAGATCGTTCCCATCGCCGACGCCAAGGGCCGGTTCACGCACTGGGTTTCCGTGCAGCGCGACATCACCAAACGCAAGGAAGCCGAAAAGGCGCTGATGGACAGTGAGCATCGTTATGCCGCCTTGTTTGAATTGGCGCCGGTCCCGATGTGGGTGTTTGATCCTGTCGATTACCGCTTCCTGACGGTGAACCGCGCTGCGGTCGAAAGCTACGGCTATTCAGTGGAGGAGTTTCGGTCCATGACGATTTTCGATATCCGCGACGCGTCGGATGAAACTGCGCTGCGCAATCAGCTGCTTGAACTAACGGCTCCCCGGCAGTCCTGGCAGCACCGACGCAAGGACGGCTCTTTCATCGCGGTCAATGTCGTCGCCAAACCCATCCACTACGCAGGCCGCAAGGCATGTTTTGTGGTTGCGCTGGACATCACCGCCCAGGTCAATGCCGAGAAGAACGTGCAGGATCAGCTCTTCACCCTCCAGCGTGCCGCCGACGCGGCCCAGGCCATCACGTGGCACCAGACGGTGGACGGGATGTTGGAGGAGGTGGCAGAGCAGGCACGCAGTGTGATCGGTGCGCACCAGAGCGTGGTCAGCCTGATGCCGGGTAACGACTTATTGCCGGTCATCAGCGCGCTCTCGGTATCCGAGAAGTACGCGGGATATAAGGTCTTGCGTGACCTCCCCGATGCTTCCGGCATCTATGCTGCGGTCCGCGAAAACAACCGCGCTGTGCGCATGACGCAGGCCGAGCTGGAGGCGCACCCGCGCTGGCTCAATTTCGGCAGTTATGGCGCCAAACACCCCCCCATGCGTGGCTGGCTGGCGGTGCCTTTGACGGGGCGCCAGGGCCAGAACATAGGCCTTCTACAGCTCTCGGACAAGTATGAAGGCGAGTTCACCATCCAGGACGAATATGTGGCGACAGAGCTTGCCCAGCTGGTTTCGATTGCGATTGAAAATGCTGGCTTGCTGGATAAGGTCCATCAGCTCAATCTGGGGCTGGAGCAAAAGGTTGCCGAGCGCACGCTGGCGCTTGCCCGCCAGGAGGCACTGTTCCGGGCACTGGCCGAGCAGGCACCCCAGGTAATCTGGACTGTTGACAACAAGGGTGAGGCAAACTATTTCAACCGTGCCTGGTTTGATCTCGTGGGGGGCACTCTTGACGACTGGACCGGGTACAAGTGGGTGTCCGTCATCCATCCGGAAGACCGCCCCGGGGTCCGTGAAAACTGGGTGCGCGCCGTTGCTACCCAGTCTCCTTATGGGGGCATACGTCGGCTTTGTGGGCGTGACGGCAGCTACCACGTCATGTCCTACCGGGCCTTGCCGGTACTTGGTGAGGATGGCGGGGTCTCTTTTTGGGTCGGCATTGATGCGGACATCACGGAACTCAAGAGTATTGAATCGGCCTTGCGCCTCTCCAACGACGAGCTGGAGGCCTTTTCATATTCTGTCTCACACGACCTGCGTGCGCCGCTCAACACGATTGACGGCTTTAGCAGGCTTCTGGCCAAACAAATTACAAGCGATGCCAGCCCCAAAGCGCAGCATTACCTCACGCGCATCCAGGCCGGTGTCGCCCAGATGGGCAAGCTGATTGAAGACCTGCTTTCGCTGGCACACGTGTCTCGCATGGAATTGCGCCATGAGCTGGTGGACCTGTCGGTCTTGAGCCGGCGCATCCTTGATGAGTGGCAGGCCCGCGACCCCCACCGGCAGGTCGAGTTTCATATTGAGCCCGGCCTCGTTGCCCAGGGCGATGCGCGGCTGGTACGGGTATTGATGGAAAATCTGCTCGGCAATGCCTGGAAGTTCACGTCCCAGCGTGACCATGCCAACATCACCGTCGGCCAGCAGCTTGATGCCGCCGGTTTGCCGGTGTTTTTTATCCGCGATGACGGCGCCGGCTTTGACATGGCCTATGCGGACAAGCTTTTTGCGGTCTTCCAGCGCCTGCACCCGACTTCAGAATTTCCCGGTACTGGCGTGGGTCTGGCAACGGTCAGCCGGGTCGTAGGCCGACATGGCGGGCAGGTCTGGGCCGATGCCTTGCCGGGGAAGGGCGCTACTTTCTTTTTCACCCTGCCCAAGGTGTCGGTTATCCCGCCAGATGATGGCGTTGTAGCAGGGGTATTTAGCCTGCCCGGCCGCGTCAATACTGATTAAAATAACAAAATTGATAAATTTGCACTTTCAGAAGCCTCTCATTTATGTCAAACAAACTCAAGACCTTTGAAGACGCGATCACCGCCGCAGACTTCTCCAGTGAAGACTATTGCGGCACCAGCTACGCCGCCAAGCT
>JBBRQQ010000149.1:0-2882 GCA_038226155.1 Burkholderiales bacterium | reverse complement strand
GTTGCGGAAGAAAAAATCTCCGTCGCCACCAGCAAGATGGCCAGTATGGCAACCGACATCCAGTCCAAAGCCGGCCATCAGTGGGACAAGCTGGAAAACATCTTTGAAGACCGCGTTGCCAAAGCCCTGAACAAACTCGGCGTGCCTTCAGCCAAAGATATAGCGGCACTCAACGCACGTATCGACGTGCTGCAAAAGAGCGCCAAAGCACCCGCAGCCAAAAAAGCCGCTGCACCTGCTACAAAAAAAGTAGCCTCTAAAAAAGTAATCAGCAAGCGCCCGGCAACGCGCAAGACGGCTTAAGCGCCAGGCCAATAGAGCCACCCCGTTGAGCAATTTACTTGCAGGCATCAGCCCCGTCAAAGCGCATCGCGTTTCGACAAATCACCCCTGCGGTATCACCGGAGTTGGACACGATTTTGAAACTTGGCCCTGCCACTGTGTTGTTCAGCAGAAAGTTTTTGCCCGCTTTACCGTCATTGATAACCGCGCAATCCACCTGACCGCCTTGTATCAGGATACCCTTGCAGTTGCGCAGAAAAATCGCCCCCTTCAGCCCACCGTCACCATAAAAATGGCACCCATTAAAGGTGAAGCCGGTCTCGATAGCGGTAGCAACCAGGTTGTATTCAGACGCGTGGTTAAGGTTAAAACCGTGGAAGCCGCCATGGCCGTGATTAAGCCCCGGCACCAGCGTCACCCCAATCTTGCAATCAACCACATTGCCGCCGACAAACTGGCAGTTGCCTGCTGCCACCACAACACCGTCGCCACAAGCCGTTATTGCCGTATTCGTGAAAACGTTGTATTCCGAGGCTGCGGACGCCTGCACCTCAATGGCTCTTGCGCATTCAGTGAACCCGAGGTCAGAAAACTGACCACGATCACCGCGCGGATTGAGGTAGACAGTATTTCCCGCCAGCAACAATCCAACACCTGTAAATCTCGAAAACTGCAAGTTGCTGACCCTGTATCGTCGGCATGTCCCGATCAACAACCCCACGTTGGCAGGGGACTGTGCAGCCGTACCCGCGCCTGCCCCCAACAGGCGCGCCACCCCGAGCATGGCCCAATCGTTCACATTCAAGGCCTGAAACATCGCCCCTTTACCTTCGTGTACAAGTTCTGCATTTTCGAACTGCCAGACCTGCCGCTCCAGAATAGAAATGGTGTCCTTGATGAGGTATCGCCCTTGAGGCACGCGGATATAAACACCCGGTTTGGCTGCCAGTGATTTGAAAGCATTGCTGTCATCGGCAACACCATCGCCCACGGCGCCAAAGTCCTGCGGCGTGATGGGGCGGTTTTTCTCACGCTGCTCGGCCGACTGCGCAAGCGATGCACCGAAGCCACCCCACAGCACGGCTGCGCTCATGCCAACAGAGCGAAACGTAGTGACTGCAAGCATCCTGCGACGCGAGAAGCCAAGGTTTTTTGGATTCATATTCATTGAGGTGGAGAAGAAATCTTATAGTCCGTAAAGTCAATATAGCAGGCAAATCGCGCAGGTCCCGGCGGTGGTTTGCGCCGCTACAGGACTTCCCTAGTCCAATCCCTGCAATAGCTGGGTTAGAGTAAGGTAAACCACAAGCCAAAACGCGAGGTAGACAAGCATGGTGAAAAAAGCGCCCAGGCGCACCGCAGAGCGGATTCTGGAGGTCACGCTGGAGCTCTTTAACCGATTTGGCGAACCCAATGTGTCGACCACGTTGATCTCGGCCGAACTCGGTATCAGCCCCGGTAACCTTTACTACCACTACCCGGCAAAAGACGAGCTCATCAATTCCTTGTTTGACCGCTACGAGCGCGCATTGAGCGAGCTGCTCAACGCCAGCGATGGCGTGCGCGATGTTGAAGATGCCTGGTTTTTCATGCACACGCTGTTCGAGCTGATCTGGCAATACCGCTTTTTGTACCGCGACCTGAACGACTTGCTGAGTAAAAACCGCAGGCTTGAAACGCACTTCCAGTCAGTACTCAAAAATAAAACCCGCTCGGTTAAAGCCCTGCTGGACGGTATGAGCCGTGCTGGAGCAGTGGCAATTGACTCACGCGAGGTTGAACCCACCGCCACCAGTATGGTCGTGGTGCTGACTTACTGGTTGAGCTTTGAATATGTTCGCGACCCACGCAACGCACTGGAGCCCGAAAACGCCCAGGCCGCCCTGCTACGCGGTGCGCACCATGTGCTCAATTTGCTGGTGCCTTACCTTGAGCCTGGCCAGCGCGCACATCTGCAGTCGCTGGCTGGTGCGTACAGCAAAAGCGGCGCATAAAGCCACTTGGAAAAACGTGGAAAATACCTGCCAAATATCCGCCAATAGCACTAGAAAACATCAACAAAACGGAGACAAAAGATGACAAAAACGACCAAGTGGACAGCCTTCCCTCACCCGGGTGACTACACCTTCGACGCAGCCAGCGTCAAGAAGAACTGGGGCAGGCTTCACCAGGGCGATTGCGAAGCGCTACCCAAAGATGCCGCCGTGCTGCAGGCCTGGGTGCTGTTTCACAACGGCGACTTCCAGAAGGCCTTTGACGCAGGCTTGAAGTCGGGCGGTGACGGCATCACGGTCGCCAACAAGGCCGCCTGCATTTACGCCAACTACCTTGAGACAAAAGAAAAAGCCAAGCTGGAGATGTTCATGGACATCGCCGCTCAAGCTGAGGCGCAGCAAAAGGCTGATCCCGAAAACGCCAACGCCTACTACTGGCAGGCCTACGCTTTGGGCCGTTACGGCCAGGGCATCAGCGTCGCCAAGGCGCTGGCGCAAGGCCTTGGCACCAAGGTCAAAAATGCGCTGGAACAAGCTATCAAGCTGCAACCCAAGCACGCCGACGCCCACATCGCGCTGGCGGCTTTTCATGCAGAGGTGATTGAC
>JBBRQQ010000148.1:0-2919 GCA_038226155.1 Burkholderiales bacterium | reverse complement strand
TCATGGAGGCCGAGAGCGGTCCCAGTAGTGCCGCCCGGTTGCCCGCTCGCGCGAGCGGCGTTGCCCAGTCGCCAGCCTTCGTCGCGGTGCAGTTGCCACTTAAGTTCGACACCATTTCACCGAATTCTTGATTTTCCCTGCACAGCAGGTCAATGATTTCAATGACTTACGACCTTTTTCGGATTGACTTTATAAATTGCTTGTAGTGGCACGTTTCTCATTAATAGTAGTTTTCAATATCCGGTTTTTGCGCTACACTTGGCGCCATGTTCATCAAGGTCACCCAAACAGGCAATCGGCGCTACGCACAACTGGTGGAGTCCTTTCGCAATGAAGAGGGCAAACCCCGCCAACGCACCATCTGCACTTTGGGTCGGCTTGAACCCGGCAGCGAAGTCGACACCCTGATTGCCTCTTTGCAGCGTGCCCAATGTATTACTGCGGCAGCGTCTGCGCTGGACGGACTGCGATTTACCGACAGCCGCCATGCGGGCGACATCTGGGCGCTTTCTGAACTCTGGCGCTCCCTGGGGTTTGACGAGTTGGCGCTCGCCTGGCGACGCTCCAAATCCGAGGTCAATGTATTGAGCTGCCTGCGCCTGATGGTGATGAACCGCCTGTGTGATCCTGGCAGCAAGCTCGGCGTGTTACGTTGGCTGGAAACCGTTGCCCTGCCAACGGGCGCGGGCGTAGTCTCGGAGCATCAGCACCTGCTGCGCGCCATGGACGTCATTGATGAGTACAGCGACAAGCTTGGCGAGCGCCTGGCCCTGCTCATGCGCCCCTTGATTGATCAGGACCTCTCGGTGGTGTTTTATGACCTGACCACGGTGGCGGTCACCGGGCAGACGGACCTCGAAGATGACGTGCGCGCCTATGGCATGGCCAAGTCCGGTTTGGTGGAGCGCCAATTCATGTTGTCGCTGGTGCAGACTGCTGAAGGCTTGCCCATCGCGCATGAAGTCCACCCAGGCAATACGGCAGAGGCCAAAACCCTGTTGCCCATGATCCGGGGCTTACTGGCGCGCTACCCGCTCAAACGCGTGGTGCTGATTGCGGACCGGGGGCTGCTGAGCACAGCGAATATAGAAGAGTTGGGCAAGCTACAAGACCAGCTCAAAAAGGACGGGCGCGACGTAGCGGTGGAGTACATCCTGGCGGTGCCGGCAGCCCGTTATGCTGACTTTGCCGATGACCTCAAGAAGCTCCACGAGGCACAGGACAACACGCAGGAATGGTGCGCTCAGACCCAGTGGAATAACAGCCGCTTGGTGGTCGCACACGACCCAGTAGCAGCCATCAGACGAGGCGCTGCGCGCGACAAGACAATGGCCCAATTGCTCGCTATAGGCCAAGAGTGCAGCGTCAAACTCGATGCGCAGGATGAGAGCCGATACCAGGGCAAAAAAAACAAGACCAAGGGTCGGCCCATGTCGGACTCTGGCACCAAGGCGCGTTTCTACCACGCAGTCAAAGACGCCCATATGGCCCACGTGATCAAAGTGGACCTGAAGGCCGAGTTGTTCAGCTACTCCATCGATGAGGACAAGAAACGCTATCTGGAATTGCTCGATGGCAAGTTGCTACTGGTAACCAATACAGCCGAGCCAGCGGCCGAGGTGGTGCAGCGCTACAAAAGTCTGGCAGACATCGAGCGCGGGTTTCGGGTCCTTAAATCGGACATCGAGATTGGTCCTGTGTACCACCGCTTGCCAAAGCGCATCCGCGCTCATGCGCTGATTTGTTTCATGGCGCTGGTGCTGTACCGGGTGATGCGCATGCGCCTGAAGGCCGCCCAACGCCCCGAGTCACCTACCACGCTGCTGGAGCAACTCAAGCGTATTCATCAGCAAACGGCTGTGACCGCCGAGGGCAAAACGCTCACCGGATTGACGGAAATTACTGCGCTACAAAAATCGCTGTTTGCAGCCCTGGAACTGACCGCACCAACCCCATCAGACCTCTTAAAGCCTGTTTTGTAGTCCATGCTTTGGACCATGTTTCCAATGAAATCAAGCAGTTACGTCCGGGAAGTGTCGAACTTCAGGCGCCCAAGGTTCGTGTGCATTTCCTGCACAAGCTGGACAAGGACAGCGGCCCGCTGCGCGACGGAACCGTTGATCTGGAAACAGGTGTAGTAGACAAAGCCATCGGCCCGGAAGTGCGCGCTCAGGCGCTTTTCCGGGACCGCTATGTTGGTGTCGTGAGGGCAGCTCACCCGCTGACCAGGGGGAAGGTGACTGCGGCCCGGTTTGCTGCTGCAAGGCACGTCCATGTCTCGCGACGGGACAACGACAAAGGCCCCATCGACGAAGCTCTGGCAGACATGGGACTGGAGCGGGAGATCGCCACGATCGTCGGTGGCTTTTCGGCTGCGCTTGCGCTGGTTCGTGCCTCGGACCTGGTCGCCTGCGTTCACGAACGGCACACCGGGGTGCTGTACGCAGGGATGCACAGCTTCGCGCTGCCACTGCCTATCGCGCCGTTCACGGTGTCGATGCTCTGGCATCCGCGGCTGGATGGGGATCCGGCGCATCGGTGGTTGCGGGGGTGTGTTCGAGGGGTTTGTGCGGAGCAAGGCTTGGGGTGAGTAGGACGACGATGAGTCAGTGCACGGACTGGCTCAACTGGCCCGAATAACGTGTTGAAGCACAAAGCTTTTCAAATACGATGTCACCACAGAATTAGTGCAAAGGAAAGCAATGAATTCTTCAAATGATGGAGTGCCGCGCGCTTTTGTTGCCTACTCTTCGCGAGATGCGAAGTTGGCTAGCCTCATATCCCTTGGCGTTGCAAAAGCCAACCGAAAAGCTGGTAAGCAGATCCACTACGAACCATGGGAATTTAATGATATCGCGGGCAATCCGCTGATATCCCCGATACAGGAGGGAATTGACGCCTCCAAATATGTTGTGGCCG
>JBBRQQ010000147.1:0-2975 GCA_038226155.1 Burkholderiales bacterium | reverse complement strand
TCAAAAGCCTGCTGCGTCAGCATCAACACCGCGCCGCTCGATTTGGCGATATAGGCCACTTCAACTGGTGTGAGCCGATGGTTCACAGGCACCCACACCGCGCCCAGCTTGAAGCAGGCCCAGCCAGATTCCAGCAGCGGCAGGCCGTTGGTCATCTGCACCAGCACGCGGTCACCGGGCTTGATGCCCTGCTTTTTCAAATGCTGCGCCAGCGCATCGACACGCGCATTGATCTGCTGCCAGGTGTGGGTTTTATCACCCTGAATAAGACCGGGGTGCGACGGATATTTGCGGGCGGTTTGCGTGAGCAGATTACCCAGGTTCATCACCTGCGCCAAACCTTCCGGCATACCGGTCATGCTTTCAATGGCCGCCACTTCACCC
Source organism: Burkholderiales bacterium (assembly GCA_038226155.1). Taxonomy (GTDB): domain Bacteria; phylum Pseudomonadota; class Gammaproteobacteria; order Burkholderiales; family Burkholderiaceae_C; genus Polaromonas. The sequence continues at coordinate 2,591 of JBBRQQ010000147.1, read as the reverse complement.
ATCATGCAGAGCGCTCAAGAATGCTGGCGTAGTTGGCAACCGCCACGCCGCCCATGTTGAACACACCGGCCAGTTGCGCACCGGGCAACTGCATGTCGCCCGCTTCGCCAACCACCTGCATCGCAGCCAATACATGTTGCGATACGCCGGTTGCACCAATCGGATGGCCCTTGGCTTTGAGCCCACCTGAAAGATTGATGGGCAAGCGCCCGCCACGCTGCGTCTGGCCCTCACGTATCACGGCTGGCCCCTGGCCCGGTTTGGCCAGGCCCATGGCTTCAACTTCAAGCAGCTCGGCAATCGTGAAGCAGTCGTGTGTTTCTACCAGGCTCAGGTCATCGATCGAGCAGCCTGCCTCTACAAATGCTTTTTGCCATGCATGCTGCGCGCCTTCGAGTTTCAGAATATCGCGGCGTGAAACCGGCAGGTAGTCACTCACGGCTTGCGCAGCCCTGAACTTCACCGCGCGTTTGAAGGTGCCGCGTGCCAATACGCGATCGCTGCACAAAATCAGCGCCGCTGCGCCGTCAGAAATCAGGGAGCAATCGGTGCAGCGCAAAGGGCCTGCGACTATTGGGTTTTTGTCGCTGACGGTGTTGCAAAACTCAAAGCCCAGGTCGCGCCGTACATGCGCGTAGGGGTTGGCCATGGCGTTGTGGTGGTTTTTAGCTGATATGTGCGCCAGCGCATCGCTGGCGTCGCCATAGGTGTCAAAGTATTTTTGCGCGATACCTGCAAACACGCCCGCAAAGCCGGTGCTTGAGGTTTCTTCTTTCACGTAAGCGCATTGCAGCAGCACGTCGCCGACTTCGGATGTCGGCAAGCCGTTCATGCGCTCATAGCCCACCACTAGCACCACGTCAGCCGCCCCAGAGCGTATTGCTTGCATGCCGGTGTAGATGCCTGCCGAGCCAGTAGCGCAGGCGTTTTCAACCCGCAGCGCGGGCTTGAAGCGAAGGCCGGGCTGTGCGTTAATCGCCAGCGAAGACGGAAAGTCCTGGCCGACAAAACCGCCATTGAAGGTACCGACCACTACCGAGTCAACGTCTTCGCCGGTTAGCCCGGCATCGAGCAACGCGCCTGCTACGGCGTCGGCAATCAGTGTTTCCGGCTCCAGCAGGTCGTACTTGCCAAACTTTGAATGTGACCAGCCCACGATGTGGACGGCGGGCGTGTTTTTGATAGTCAAAAGAATGTCTCCTGGCGCTTGTTTGATAAGGTATTGACGGTTTACGATGTTGGGCCGTAAATCAATTCTACGCAAGAGACATCACCTTGACCCCCCAACCCGCACCAAACACCGGCGCGCGCACGCTGCAGCACCCGGGGCCAGTCAGCAGCTTGCGCATCAACAGCTGCTCTGGCGCTGGCAGTCGCCATTTTCGTCTTCGGCTGGAACCGGGCCGCAGCCTGTTCGATGCGCTGGTTCAGCCGCTTGCAAAGGCCGGTGTGCAAAGTGCAGGCATGGTTATTTTTGGCGGCTACTTTGAGCGACTGGACTATTGTGTGGGGCAAGTTGACCCGACGCAAAACGCCTTGTTCAATTACGCAGCACCCCGCCAGGCTGGTGCTGCTTACATGATGGCTGGTAACGCAACGCTGGGTAAAACACATGATGGCTTGCCCGCCGTGCATTGCCATGCCGCGCTGCGCACACAGGCCGGTGAGGTTAAAGGCGGTCACATCGTGACGGAGGCCAGCATCATTGGCGCGCGGCCTCTGGTGGTGCTGGTCACGGCGTTTGATGACTTTGAGCTGCGCGTGACGTTTGATGCTGAAACCAATATTTCGCTGTTCCAGCCGCAACACCATGAAAGAGTCCATGCCTGAACACCACCCGCCATCCGCTGTGCTGGTTGAAAGTGGAGCCATGGGCCGCATCGCCTTCGTACGCATGGCCCCGAACGAAGACCTGGTGCAAAGCGTTGAAAAGTTCTGTGCGGCACAGGGCTTTAAAAACGCTTTTGTGCGCGGCGCCTTAGGCAGCCTGGTCGATGCCTGCATAAGCACTGCAAATGGCCAGAGCCGCCACATCACCGGGCCAGCGCTGGAGGTCGTCAGCCTGTCGGGTGAGGTACGCACCGGGCCTGATGGCGCGCTGCGTGCCGCGCTATCGGGCGTGGTGGCCGACATGCAGGGCAATTTGGTGGGCGGCCCTTTTGTGAGCGGCGGCAACCTGGTCTGCATGACCTTTGAAGTCACGCTTGAAGAATGGCTGCCAGAACTGGCCGCCTTATAAATTTTTTATTCTTTAATTCTTTTAACAAACTGAAAGCACACAACAGCATGACCACACCTGCAGCACCCGACCGCGTAGCCGTCGTCACTGGCGGAGCCAGAGGCATAGGCCTGGCGGTTGGCCAATGGTTTTTGGCGCAGGGCTACCGCGTGGCTTTGCTCGATATTGACGTAGCCACGCTCACGCCAGCGGTTGAAAAATTGCAAGCCTCGCATCGCAAAGGCGCTGTATTGGCCGTACATTGCGATGTGTCAAACCCCGCTCAAGTGCAAAGGGCTATTGCAAAAGTTGATGCAGTGTTCGGCCGTATTGATGCACTGGTCAACAACGCAGGCATTGCAGTGTTCAAGCC
>JBBRQQ010000146.1:0-3158 GCA_038226155.1 Burkholderiales bacterium | reverse complement strand
GCTCTGGTCATGGACGGGCTTGCAGGCGATGGCGCTGTGCCTGCTCAACTACCTTTTGCGCGGTATTCGCTGGCGTTTGTGGATGGCGCATTTCGGTCGCCACTTCGGCTGGCTTGAAGGCCTGCGTCTGTATTTGGCGGCCTATGCATTCACGCCCACGCCCGGCAATGTGGGTGAGGCCGTGCGCGGCCTGATGCTGGCCCACAAGCCCTTGAGCCTGGCGCAGAGCCTGGCGATCTTTGGTGCCGAGCGGCTGGCTGATCTGCTGTGCCTGCTGCTGCTGTGCGTTCCTGCGCTGGGTTGGGTGCTGGGTCATGCTTCTGTGCGGGCTGCGTTGCAATCACCCTCGTATCTGCTGGTCGGCGTATCGGCCGTTGCTGTCATCAGTCTGGTGGTTATGTTGGGCTTGTTGTTCTACTTTCGCAAACGCCTGCTGCAGCGCTTTACGTGGCTTGGCGAAGCGGCGCAATGCCTGTGTTGGCGGCCAGACTTGTGGTTTGGCCTGACGCTGCTGGCCTGGGCGGCGCAAGGCGTTGCGGTGTGGCTGATTTGCCGGGCTTTGGAGGTGCAGTTGCCGCTGTTGACGGCCATCGGCTTTTACGCAGTAGCCATGGTGGCGGGTGCGCTGTCGGCTTTGCCTGCAGGCCTGGGGGGAACTGAGGCGGTGTTGACCGGCCTGCTGATCGCCCAAAGCGCCACACCCGCCATGGCCGTTGCCATCACGGTGCTGGCCCGGCTACTGACGCTGTGGCTGGCCGTGGGGCTTGGCGCGCTAGCGCTGCTTTATAGTGCGGCGATTCGAAAAGACATAAAGCTTTGATGACTCTTTCTCCAAACACCACTGACACAGACATGACGTTGGTCACTCGTTGGCTCTTGGCCGTCGGCGCGGCCTCGCTGCTGCTGCGCTGGTGGATAGCCGCCACTTTTCCCATCACGGGTGATGAAGCGCTTTTTTACTGGTGGGGCGTGTACCCGGACTGGGGCTATTCAGACCATCCACCCATGGTCGGCTGGCTGATTGCGCTGATACGCATGACCTTTGGCGATGGTATTTTATCGATTCGCCTGCCCGCCGTTTTGCTGCCGCTGGGTCTGGGCGCTGCCCTGTGGTGGTGCCTGAAGGCCGTGAGTCCGGTGCGAGCTGCGTGGGGCGTGGTTTTCTTTTGGCTCGCGCCGGTGAACTGGCTGAACGTTTTAATCACAACCGATACGCCGTTGATTTTCTGGTCCGTGTTGTCAGTCGCCACGCTCATGCACGCTGAGCGTCGTGAGCGGCTTGATGGCAAGCCCTATGGCCTTTATGCGTTAGCAGGGCTGTTTTTGGGATGCGCGTTCCTGTCCAAGTATTTCTCGGTGGTACTGGGCTTGACCTATCTGGTTTATTTCGCTCTGTATCGTCGCAACCGCTGGTTGGGTTTTGCCCTGCTGGTGCTATGTACGCTGCCTGGCCCGGCCATCAACATCGCCTACAACATGTCGCATGGCTGGTCGAACATCATGTTCAACGTCTACAACCGCAATGAGGCCGAAGTGTTCGAGCTGCGCAAGCCGCTGATATACCTGGGGATGATGGCCTACCTCATCACGCCTGCCGCACTGTGGATGGTGTTTAAACATCGTGCTGCGCTACTTGCTACCGCGCGTTCGCCCTCGATTGGCATTCGGCTAGTGGCTTGTCTGGTCGTCGTGCCATTTCTGTTTTTTGCCTTTTTATCCGCCAAAAAAATCATTGGCCTGCACTGGGTGCTGTCGTTTTATCCGTTTGGGTTTGCGTTTTTAGCTTTTGCGTTGCCGCTAGAAAAACTTAAAACCTGTGCCACGGGGCTAGCCTGGTTTGCGGGCCTGCATGTGCTCATCGTCGCCGGGCTGTACATGACCAATCTGGAAACCTGGCATACCACCGCGCCGCTTTCAAAGCTCTACCCCCAGGTCATTCGCAGCTACAAAACGGCAGAAATATTGACGCAGATCAGCAGCCCCGGTGTGGTGCTGATGGCCGAGTCATACACGCCAGCCTCCATTTACGGTTTTGAGCGCCGCGAGTACATGCCAGTGTTTGGCGTGGGCCGTTTTCATGCTCGGCAAGACGACATGCTGGTTGATTTTTCGGTTTACCAGGGTAAAACGATTCGCGTCATCACCTCTGGCCCGCCAGACTTGACGCAATTCACGCCGTACTTTGAGTCTGTGCGGGCGCTTGCTTTTAATCAAAACGGCGCGGCGTTTTATGCCGTAGAAGGTGTTGGCTTTAACTTTGAAGCGTATCGCCAGGGCGTGCTCGGCACTATCTTTAAACGTTTTTACAACATACCCAAAGCACTACCCATGACGGGTTGCCCGTTCTGTGAGCGCTACTGTGGACAGGTGCGATGCCCCTGAATCCGGGATCTGACTCGCTTCCTGTCGTTGCCGCCTTTGACTTCGACGGCACTCTGACCCGGCGCGACACCCTGATTCCTTTTCTGGCACGCGGCCTGGGCTGGCCACGATTGCTTATGGCTTGCTTTAAATGCGTGCCTTGGCTCGTCGGCTATGCCATGCGGCTGGTTCCCAACGATGTAGCCAAGGCCAGGTTGCTACGCGCCACGCTGACCGGACGCCGCGCTCTGGAGCTTGAGGGCTGGACAACACAATGGTTGACAAAAGACTTTCCTGGCCAGTTGCAGGACTGGACGATGGCACGCCTGGCCTGGCACCGGGCGGCCGGTCACAGTTGCGTGATCGTTAGCGCGTCCCTAGATGTGTACCTTGAGCCAATCGCCGCACAGCTTGGGTTTGACGGCCTTATCTGCACCGAGTTGCAGGTGGTTAACGGCACGGTTACGGGAGAAATGCAAACGCCCAACTGCTACGGTGAGCAAAAGGTGCTGCGTTTAAAGAGCTGGCTGGCCGAGCGTTTTGGCGCAGACCGTGATAGCGTAGAGCTGTACGCCTATGGCGACACCAGCGGCGACTTGCCCCTTCTTCGCATGGCACAGCACGCCTGGTATCGCGGCAAGCCTTGGAAAGCGCCTGTTTTGAGTCAAAACGACTAAAAACCTGCATTTTTAGTCGTTTTTTAGGGCTAAAAGTAGCCAGAACCCAATAGATACGGGCGATAGCAGCTATTAAAAATATAGCGAATGTCTTCGGCTCTAGTCTTCCAGCTCGGCCTT
>JBBRQQ010000145.1:0-3189 GCA_038226155.1 Burkholderiales bacterium | reverse complement strand
CCCAGTGAATAGCGCCCGGGCTGCGGCCATACCGTCAGGCCGTGCGGCTCCCGCCCGACCTTGATCTTGTCTACCGCGCCGCTGTCGGTGTTGAAGCGGTATACCTCGTTATCGTAGCGCCCACCGAGCCATAAAAATTTGCCGTCCGCGCTGACGTTACCCATGTCCGGGCTTCCGCCACCCGGAACTGGCCAGGTTTTGGTCACAGCGCGAGTGGCGAAGTCAATCACCGACACGCTGCCTTTGCCGTTTGGCGTGCCACGAATTTTGTTACTGCCGCGATTTGCCACATACATGCTTTTACCATCGCGGCTAGGGTACAAACCGTGAGCACCGATACCCGTGGCAATAAAGCCAATCTGCTTGAACGATTCGCCATCAACCACATGCACGCCATCGGCCATCATGTCGGCGACAAAAAACAGTTTGCCGTTGGGCGATATGCGCACGTCTTGCGGCATGCCCGGCGTGGTGCAAATGTCAGCACCGGGCTTGCTCGGGTCTGGCACATACCTGGGTTTTTTGCCGGGCGTGGCAATCAGCAGCAGCGCTTCGGGCCGGTCAAAATATTGACTCAGTTTGAGGGTGCCCATCACCTTGCGGTTGACCATGTCGATCTTGGTGACAGATCCGTTGAACTCGCAGGTAAACAGGACAAACCTGCCGTCAATTGAAAAATCGGCATGGTTGATGCCCGCGCACTTGGGCGTAGGAATTGAAAACTTCATTGCCATCGTCACCGGGTCACGAAAGTCCAGGCGCTTGTGGGCCTCTGCCACAACAATCGCGTACTGGCCATCGGGCGACCAGTAAAGGTTGTAGGGGTCGTCCACCGGTATCGACTTGCCGGGTTTGCCGGTTTTGGGGTCAATCGGGGTCAGGCTGCCGTCGGTCCGGCCTTCGGCATTGTTGGCGACCCACAAAGTACGCAAGTCCCAGCTGGGTACGATGTGCTGCGGGTGAACACCGACCTTGAAAGTGTCAACTACTTTCATGGTATTGGGGTCAATCACAGACACAGTGTTTGCGCCGCGATTAGGTACATAGACCCGCTCCAGCGAGCCCGCAACGGCCGGGCTCATGCGGCCTGTAGCAATCTCGCTATACAGATTGTTCGGGTCCAACGCAGCAGGCATGCCCGCCACCACATCTACTGCCGCACTGCTTGCGGCCAATGGCTTGCCAGCTGGTTTTGCAACGGTCTGTGCCAACGTCAGGGACACGGCTGCAGCGCAGGTCAGGGCAGCCACCGCGGCGATGATTGAATAATTTTTACGCATTGATTGACTTTTGAACTTTTAACTTTTTGACTGATGGATGACTCAAGGGGTTATTGGGGTCAGACGCCAATTTCATGACGATGCAAAGCATCGCACCCGAATGGCGTGCCAAGGGCACGATGAATTTGGACTCTGACCCCAAAAACCCTACTCAGCGCGGCGCAGCAACGGCTTTTTTTATCGCCTCAATAGTGATTTTAACGGCTCCATCAAGCCCCAACTGTCCATTGGCCGCACTTGACGCGCGCGGGTCACCCAGCGTGCCACCACGCCAGCCCGCAGCCGCTGCCTCGGCAAAGCGCTCGGGCCTGACCATACTGGCATCAATCGCCATCAGCAGGGAGGTGTCTGCCGAGCCCGCATGGGTGCCTATCTCCGCCGGGCTCAGTCCCCTGGCCTTGAGCGCGGCGATATAGGGACCTTGTGTGGCGCGGTAATAGTCTGCAACAAAATGCATTCGTGTAGCTGATGCTGCCGATCCACCTTTAGCGGCCTCGCGATTGAACTGCGCCGCTACAGCAGCCAGCAGCTTCTGGTAGTTTCCGCTGTCGCCCAACAGCACGATGTCGGTAAAACCGTGCTTTTTAAAACTGCGGGCAGCGCCCAGCAAAACGCCTTTGAAAACATCGTCTGGAATCGAAATCGTGCCGGCGAAGCCCATATGCTCGGTTGGCGGATCAATATTGCCTTCGGGGGTGTAGGTCAATACGGGCGCGACCAGCGCTGTGCCAAGTGCCGCAGCAATCTGGCCAGCCAGCGCCCTGGCCCGCGTGTTGTGCTTGCCTATGGCCATATGCGGGCCGTTTTGCTCCGTGCCACCAACGGGAATGATCACGGTGGTCTTTCCGGCCTTGAGGGCAACGCTGACTTCCTGTGTCGTCAACTGCTCGATAAACACACTGCTGGCGCTGGCTTGGGCCTGGGCTCGCGCCTGCACCGGTACCAAAAGGCCCAGGCCGCTCAGGCACAAGCACAGGCAGACCAGAGCAGCCAGCGGGCGGGGGTTCAACATACATGCTCCGACATAAAGCGGTTATTGTCGCCGCTCGACTCCAGAAATCGAAGTTCCGGGCACAATCTTTGAATAATTTTTCCCCTTGACGCCTGACCGTCCTTTCGTCATCACTACGTCAAACCCATCGATGCCCCGTATCCTCTATTTCTTCGCGCTTTGTAATCTCGTCATTGGTAGTTCTGCTTTTGTGCTGGGCGGTATATTGCAACCCGTAAGCCTTGCCTTGGGAGTTAGTATTGCCGCTGCGGGCCAGGTGATGACCGCTTACGCCATTGCCACCGCTGTGCTGGCACCCGTGCTGATGATCTGGACGGCCAGGTGGTCGCGCAAACGCACGGTGCAATTTGCGTTGGGATTGTTTTCGTTCGGCTCCTTCGTATCAGCGATTGCACCCACGCTGTCTGTGCTGCTGGCAGGTCGGGTCCTGATGGGCGCAGGCGCGATGTTCACCGCGCTGGTTGCGGGCCTTGCCGTCGGTATGGTGCAGCCCGCACAGCGGGGCCGGGCACTGTCCATCACGTTTTTAGGTATGAGCGTCAGCTACGCCGTGGGCCTGCCCATCGGCGCATGGCTGGGCTTTGAATATGGCTGGCGCGTGCCCGTGTGGCTGTGCACAGGTGCCAGCTTGTTCGCCCTGCTGGCCGCTACGTGGCTGATGCCTGACAGGCTGGTAAGCGCAGGTATGGGCTTTTCAGGTTTTAGTGCCGTGGCAAAGCAAGGCGCTGTGCTGCGCGTATGGCTGCGCACGCTGCTGTTTTTTATCGCTATCTTCAGCGTGTTTGCGTATGTGGGCCCGGTGCTGCTGGCGCTTAACCCCATGAGCTCAACGCTACTGTCGATCACCCTGGCCGTGTTCGGCACTGCGGGTGTGGTGGGCACCATCGTAGGCGGCTG
>JBBRQQ010000144.1:0-3623 GCA_038226155.1 Burkholderiales bacterium | reverse complement strand
TTCTGGCGGCGTTCATTGGTTCTGGATCGGCACCCATGCTGAGTATGACAAGCTCGTCGGCTAACCGGTTGCTCGGCGCGGACACGCAACCAAAGGCTGCCGCTTCGCGGCAATGGTTGCGCGCCGGGCAGCGCCAACGTTGAGGCTGTAAAAAAACCTCGGGCGATCACCATTTTCGTCAGCGCCTGAGGGGCATAAAACGTTGTGCTTGTAGCCCAACGCTGCTTCAAGATCATGGCCCGCTACAAACCCCAAGACCGCAACAGCTTGCTGCTGCCAGTCGTGTTGTCTGAACAAATCGTTCCCGGCAGTTTTGCCTTCGCACTGGACTACCTGGTTGACAACGAACTCGACCTTAGCGGCCTGGACGCCCAGTTCAAGAATGATGAAGTCGGTGCCAGCGCCTACGACCCACGCGTCATGCTCAAGATCGTTTTACTGGCCTACAGCCAGGGATTGATTTCCAGCCGCACCATTGAGCAAGCCTGCCTGCGCAACGTTCAATTCATCGCCATCAGCGGCGACAGCCAACCCAGCCACACTCACATCGCCAAGTTCGTTTGTAGCCTGAGCGCACAGATCAAACCCCTGTTCAGCCAAGTCCTGTTGACCTGTGATGCGCAGGGCCTGATCGGGCGCGACATGTTCGCCATTGACGGCGTCAAGCTCCCCTCCAACGCCAGCAAAGAGCGCAGCGGCACCCATGAAGAGCTGCGCCACCGTGCCAAACGTCTGGACCAGGCAGCAGACAAGATACTGGCCGTGCACCAAGCCCAGGATAAGCAAGGCAGTGAAGACACACTGGAGCCCAAACGCCAGGCACGTATCGAAGCCCTGCGCAAAGAAGCGGCGCGCACCCGGCAATTTCTGGCAGCCGCACCTAAACGCCAAGGCAGCAAAGGCAAAGAACTCAAGTCCAACGTCACCGATCCCCAAAGCGCCAAGATGGCCACCAGCAAAGGCGTCATCCAGGGTTATGCGGCGCAAGCGGCAGTCGACAGCACGCACCAGGTCATCATTGCGGCTGATGTCATAGGGTCAGGGTCAGAGCAGGCCATGCTGCTACCGATGATTGAGCAGGCGGCGCCCTACCGCACGAGCGACACCTTGGTTACAGCAGATGCGGGTTACCACAGCGATGCCAATGTGCAGCACCTCAAGGAGCACAACATCCCGGCCTTGATCGCAGACAACCAGATGCGATACCGCGATGAGCGCTTTGCAGAACAAAACAAGTACAAGGGCAAGCCCGACCCACTGTCCGAGAAGAAGGCAACCGGACAGCCAGCAGGCATCAAAAAGTTTCAACCCAAAGACTTCAGATTCAACGATGACAACACAGCCACTTGCCCCGCGGGCAAGTTGATGACCAGTCCAGGCAGCATCTACACCACCGCCAATGGTTTGCACTATCAGACCTACACCGCCAAAGCGGTGGATTGCAATACATGCGGACTCGCTGGCCAATGCCTCAAAGGCTCGATGAAACCCAACGATGGACGTGGTCGCCAGGTAACACGCTTCGAGCCCAGGCAAAAAGACCCGAGTAACCCCAGCGAGCGCATGCGGCGCGCCATTGATTCACCGAAGGGGCGGCAGCTCTACAGCCAGCGCTTTGGCACGGTGGAGCCGGTATTTGCAAATATCCGGCACAACAAACGCCTGACCCGTCTGAACCACAGGGGCCGCATCAAGGTCAACACGCAGTGGAACCTGTATTGCATGGTGCATAACATTGAGAAGCTGGCCAAGACGAGCTTGGGACAGCAGCGGGGCAGATAAGGTGGCATCAATGGCAAGAGGCCGTCCATTGATGCGGAAAGTGATCTAAATTGCGGCACACTTTGGGCATGAACGCTCAATTCTTGAAAACCAATCCGCGAAACGTGCAAAGCCAAATTGGGGCGCGCGGAAAACGGGTTTTTTTACAGCCTCGTTATGCGTTCTCAGTCTATGACCCGCCAAGGATTGCTTGATTTGTAACTACATTGTAGTTATCATTTCTCCATGAGCAATCTGAGCTTTGAATGGGATAAACGCAAATCTGCCGCAAACGCAAAAAAGCACGGGGTCAGTTTTGACGAGGCAAAGTCGGTTTTCATCGACGAGCGAGCCAAATTGATTGACGACCCTGATCACTCAGACGACGAAGACCGTTTCGTTCTCCTCGGTTTGAGTGGGGCATTGCGATTACTTCTGGTTTGCCATTGTTATCGCGGTGATGGCAATGTCATTCGAATCATCTCCGCCCGCAAAGCAAGTGCTCAAGAATCGAAGTCCTACCCCTGAAAGGTGCCATATGCGCAAAGAATACGACTTTACCGCTGCGAGAAAGAATCCGTACGCTGCCCAACTTAAGAAGCAAATTACCATTCGCCTTGATGAGGAGTCAATAAGCTATTTCAAGTCAATATCACAAGACGCTGGTATCCCGTATCAAAGTCTCATAAATTTGTATTTGCGAGATTGCGCCACGTCGCATCGCAAGCTCAATTTGAATTGGTCCTAAGTGTTCGCTTTGTCGCCCCGGTTTAACTGGTCATTTCATCGGATGGCTGCGCCACCCGCTGAATTTCGACCTTAAACCATATTCAACTGCGTCGGATTGAATGACTGCTTTGGCAGTTGGGCTACTTCCGCTTTTGCAGCATTGCAATCGTAGGGATTGGGGCGCTGAATAACTGCTATGGCCCAGATTTGACGGTGCTCGGTATTTCTGTCGCTGGCGGTGTATTACGGCTGCGGCCGCAGCGCACGAGGCCGTCAATCATCACCATGCCCACGCCGGGTATGTCGCCCAGTTGCACGCTCTCCAGCAGGCCGGGCGCGGGGGAGTGCTGGGCGCGGTCCATAAACACAAAATCGGCGTCCCGGCCAACCTCGATCAGCCCGCAGTTAAGTCTGCGGATTTTCGCGGTATTGCCGGTTGCGAAACAGAACACCAGCTCTGCCGGAATATTGGCAAGTGACGACAGCATCGCCACCATGCGCAAGATGCCCAGAGGCTGCACGCCTGAACCGGCTGGCCCGTCGGTACCGAGGATGACGCGGTGCGGGCATTTAAGTTCTAACGCCGCTTTGGCAGCGGCTATAGCTACGCGCTCATTGCCGTTGTGTACGATCTCAATTGCGCGTGACGACTTCTCGCACAGCTCGCACACATGCGCTTCCGGCAACGAGGTATGGCCGCCGTTGATGTGGCCAATGATGTCGGCGTCGGCCTCCAGCACCACGTCCTTGTCGATCAGGCCTGAGCCGGGAATCGACGGCCCGCCAGTGTGTATGGTGCTTTGAATGCCGTACTTGCGCGCCCAGGCCACCATTTGTTTGGCCTCGTAACCCGCCTTCACCGATCCCAGGCCCACCTCGCCCAGCAAGCCCACGCCAGCCTCGGCCAATTCTTTAAAGTCGCTTTCAACCATTCCTTTTTCTATCACGGGCGCACCAGCCAGCACCTTCACGCCGCCGGGGCGGAAGTTGTCAAACGCGCGCTGCGCGGTAATCGCCAGGGCCTTCAGACCGACGATGTCTTTTGGCCGGCCAGGCAGATGTACTTCGCCCGCAGAAATCATGGTGGTCACGCCGCCGTGCATGGTCGAGTCGATCCAGCCGATCTGGTTTTG
>JBBRQQ010000143.1:0-3634 GCA_038226155.1 Burkholderiales bacterium | reverse complement strand
CAGTGGCGGCTTGGTACCAAAGAAGCGGCTGATGCGGTTTTGCCGCCCGTAGAGCGATTCATGCCCGTAGGTGTGCAGTGGACGCGCGCCCAGCTGGAGGCCATGCCAGGCCTGTGCCTGCATGATTTGATGCGCCTGCCGATTGAGCGCCTGCAAAAATTTTCCACCAGCCTTTCCTTCGCGGCTCTGGGCGACGATGCGGAGCAAAAAGCGCTCAAGTCGTTGTTTGAAGAAATCCAGACCCGACTTAAATACCTTTGCGATGTCGGTATCGGCTACCTCACGCTAGACCGGCAAAGCCGCACCCTGTCGGGTGGTGAAGTACAGCGCATCAACCTCACCACCGCACTGGGCACATCACTCGTCAACACTCTGTTTGTGCTGGATGAACCCTCCATCGGCCTGCACCCGCGCGACATGAACCGCATTACCCAGGCCATGCACCGCTTGCGTGATGCCGGCAACACACTGGTGGTGGTGGAGCACGACCCGGCAGTCATGCTGGCCGCTGACCGCATGATTGACATGGGCCCTGGCCCCGGTGAGCGCGGCGGGCAAATTGTGTTTGACGGCACCCCTGAGGATTTGAAGCACGCCAACACGCTGACTGGCGATTACCTGGGAGCACGCAAGCGCGTGGGCGTGGTCTACAAACGCCCGGTGACCGACGCAACACCAAGGCTTATTCTGGAAGGCGCACGCGACCACAACTTGAAAAATATCACGGTCGATTTCCCTTTGCAGCGGCTTGTGTGTGTGACGGGCGTGAGCGGATCGGGCAAGTCCACGCTGATGCAAGACATCCTCGCGCCCGCACTGCTGCGCCAGTTTGGCAAGGCGACTGAAACACCCGGCTTGCATGACCGATTGATGGGCGCAGACCATTTGACGGACGTGGTGTTTGTAGACCAGTCACCCATCGGCAAAACAGCACGTTCCAATCCCGCCAGCTACGTGGGCGCATGGGACGCGGTGCGCGAGCTGTTTGCCCAGGCACCACTGGCGCGGCAACGCAGCTACACGTCGTCGAAGTTCAGCTTCAACAACGGCGATGGGCGTTGCCCAACCTGCGGCGGCTCTGGCTTTGAACACGTCGAGATGCAGTTTTTAAGCGACGTGTATTTGCGCTGCCCGGATTGCGATGGCAAGCGCTACAGACCGGAAATTCTGGAAGTCAGCATCGAGCGAGGCGGTCGCTCGCTCAACGTCTCCGACGTCCTGAACTTGACCGTCAGCGAAGCGATCGATATCTTCGCCCAGGACCGCGACGTAGTCCGCGCCCTGCAGCCCATCGTTGACGTGGGCCTTGAATACGTCAAGCTGGGTCAGCCCGTACCTACACTTTCGGGCGGCGAGGCACAACGCCTCAAACTAGCTGGTTTTCTGGCTGAAGCCGCCGGCAGGCGTACCACCGCATCGCGGCAGCCTATCGCGACACACACTCAAAAGGGTACGTTATTTTTATTCGACGAACCTACAACAGGCCTGCACTTTGACGACATCGCCAAGCTCATGCGCGCGCTGCGCAAGCTGATTGATGCAGGTCACTCAATCATCGTGATCGAGCACAACCTGGATGTGATTCGCTCGTCTGACTGGCTGATTGACCTCGGCCCGGAAGGTGGTGAAGCAGGCGGCCTTCTGGTGGCCGAGGGCACACCCGAAGATGTGCGCGAACACCCCACCAGCCACACCGCCAAAGCCCTGCGTGACTACGAATTGGCGATGGGTAAAACTTATGGCGTTGAAGAGCCTCGGCCCAGGGCATTGAAGACGCGCCCAGTATTTTCAAACCTCATTCAAATCGTCAACGCCAAAGAAAACAACCTGAAAAGCCTGTCGGTTGATATTCCACGCGGCAAGTTCAATGTGGTCACGGGCGTATCGGGCTCAGGTAAATCGACGCTGGCGTTTGATATTTTGTTTAACGAAGGCCAGCGGCGTTACCTTGAGTCGCTCAATGCCTATGCGCGCAGCATTGTGCAGCCTGCGGGCAGGCCAGAAGTTGATGCGGTTTACGGCATTCCGCCAACGGTTGCGATCGAGCAGCGCCTGTCGCGTGGTGGGCGCAAATCAACCGTGGGTACAACGACCGAGGTATGGCACTTTTTGCGCCTGCTCTACGTCAAGCTCGGTGTGCAGCATTGCACCAAAGACGGTGCAGCCGTCATGCCGCAAAGCCCCGAGAGCATAGCCGCGCAACTGCTCAAACATTACCGGGGCAAACATATTGGCTTGCTGGCCCCGCTGGTGATTGCGCGCAAGGGTGTGTATACCGAGCTGGCCGACTGGGCACGGCCACGCGGCTACACGCACTTGCGCATCGACGGCGAGTTTTTGCCGACCACCAACTTTCCGCGCATTGACCGTTTTAAAGAGCACACGGTCGAGCTGCCAGTGGCTGACATTCACGTCACGCCTGAAAACGAAGCGGTATTGCGCGCTGCACTCGCCGTGGCATTGCAACACGGCAAGGGCGTGGTGCATGTGCTGGCCCCGCTTGACGGCCTCAAGGGTGCCATGCTGGCGGGCACATCGACCAAAGCGGTTGGCAAACTGGAGGTTTCGTCTACCAAGCGCGCCTGCCCGGTGTGTTCAACCTCTTACCCAGAGCTTGACCCGCGCCTTTTCAGCTACAACAGCAAGCACGGCTGGTGCCCCGATTGCGTGGGCACAGGTGTGAAGCTGACCAAAGAGCAACGAAAAGTGTTTGATGATTCAGTGCGCGACGACGACAACAAAGGCCGCGAGCAAAGTTTTGCTGAGCCTGATGTTGAAGACGTAGAAGGATTGGCGTGCCCCGGCTGTGACGGCACGCGCCTGAACAAGCAGGCCCGCGCCGTGCAGTTTAACGGTGTCGGCATTGCAGACATTGCGCGCCTGTCGGTGACCGACATACGTGCCTGGGTAGAAAAGCTGGCCCTCGTTGGCCGTGAGGCGGGCATCGCTCGTGACCTGGTTCCCGAGATCAAGAGTCGGCTGGAATTTCTGGAAGACGTCGGCCTTGGCTACCTGACGCTGGACCGTGGTGCACCCACGCTCTCCGGTGGCGAGGCACAGCGCATTCGTTTGGCCGCACAACTCGGCTCCAATCTGCAAGGCGTTTGCTATGTACTTGATGAACCCACGATTGGCCTGCACCCGCGTGACAACCAGATACTGCTGCGCGCCCTTGGCAAACTCAGCGAGCGCGGCAACACGCTCGTGGTGGTCGAGCACGACGAAGACACCATTCGCCGCGCCGACAACATCATCGACATAGGCCCCGGCGCAGGCAAGCGCGGCGGGCGGCTGGTGGGGCAGGGCACCGCAGCAGAACTGGCGCTGGTGCCCGACTCATTGACAGGGCGTTATTTAGCGCACCCGCTGATTCATCCGCTGCAGCTGCGCCGCGAGACCAACGTAGCTGAATTGGGGTCAGATCCTAATTTCGCCGATGCCGTCAAAAACGATTCAAGCACCGCATCGAAATTGGGCTCTGACCCCCATTCGGCGGGCCAAGAGAAACCAGTCGGTAAAAAAACCAAAGCGCTCTTAAAAGCCGCCGCCCTGAAAGCCGCAGCAGCCACAGCCAGCGCCCTGCACAACGCAGCCCCACAAGCGCTTAGCGCCAACACCTCCTGGCTAACCGTTG
>JBBRQQ010000142.1:0-3637 GCA_038226155.1 Burkholderiales bacterium | reverse complement strand
GGGGGCAGGCGCGGGTACTGCTGCACAGTCCCCTGCCAACGTGGGGTTGTTGATCGGGACATGCCGACGATACAGGGTCAGCAACTTGCAGTTTTCGAGGTTTACAGGTGTTGGATTGTTGCTGGCGGGAAATACTGTCTACCTCAATCCGCGTGGTGATCGCGGCCAATTCTCTGACCTTGGGTTCACCGAATGCGCAAGGGCCATCGAGGTACAAGCCTCGGCAGCTTCGGAATACAACGTTTTCACGAATACGGCAATAACGGCCTGCAGCGACGGTATTGTGGTGGCGGCTGGAAACTGCCAGTTTGTCGGCGGCAATGTGGTTGATTGCAGGATAGGGGTGACGCTGCTGCCCGGGCTTAATCACGGCCATGGTGGCTTCCACGGCTTTAACCTTAACCATGCGTTCGAATACAACCTGCTTGCTACCGCTATCGAGACCGGCTTCACCTTTAATGGATGCCATTTTTATGGTGACGGTGGGCTGAAGGGGGCTATTTTTCTGCGCAACTGCAAAGGTATCCTGATACAAGGCGGTCAGGTGGATTGTGCGGATATCAACGACGGCAAGGCGGGCAAAAACTTTCTGCTGAACAATATAGTGGTAGGGTCAAATTTTAAAATTGTCTCCAACTCCGGTGATATAGCGGGGGGTGATTTGTCGAAACGCGATGCGCCTTGATGGGACTGATGCATGCAAGTAAATTGCTCAACGGGGTGGCTCTATTGGACTGGCGCTTAAGCCGTCTTGCGCGTTGCCGGGTGCTTGCCCGTTACTTTTTTAGCGGCAACTTTTTTGGCAGCAGGTGCAACGGGTTTTTTCGTTGCGGGTGGTTTGGCACCCTTTTGCAGTGCGTCGATACGTGCGTTGAGTGCCACCACGTCTTTCGCTGACGGCACGCCTAGCTTGTTCAGGGCTTTGGCAACGCGGTCTTCGAAAATGTTTTCCAGCTTGTCCCACTGATGGCCAGCCTTGGACTGGATGTCGGTTGCCATGCTGGCCATTCTGCTGGTGGCGACGGAGATTTTTTCTTCCGCAACGGCCTGGGTCTTGCGCTGGATCGACAAACCTTCTTTTGCCAATGTTTCAAATACTTTGCCGCCTTCTTCGTGTGCTTTTGAGAAGGCACCCAGACCAGCCAGCCAGATTTGCTGGGCCGACTCTTTGACAGCGCTAGCGAGTTGGGGGCCGGATTTTTTATCAGCGCTCATTTTTTGCAGTTTCTTGACCATGGTGTGCTCCAGACAGGTGTGAGGACGAAAATTTGCGCAGCAGATATGCCATGCAGATGTTGGAATGTAAGCCTTTCACAGGCTGGGGTTTAGGGGCTGGCTTCTAGAAAGCTAGTGATGCGGTCCTGTGAAAACTGACCTTGGCAGTTCAAGCGCGGGTTTTTGCTAAATAGGGAGTGCTGGTCTTTAAGCAAGAATCGGGTTTTGTTTGCCGTTCAGCGGAAAGACCTTATGACAACCACATCACAGTATTTCGTCACCGGAGCCACTGGCTTCATCGGCAAGCGCCTGGTGAAAAAGCTCCTGGAGCGAAAAGGCACGACGGTTCATTTCCTGATCCGTAAAGAGAGTGCAGGCAAAGTCGCTGCATTGCGCGAGTACTGGGGCGTAAGCGCTGCAAGGGCGGTAGCGGTGCATGGTGACTTGACCAGCAAGAAGTTGGGTGTCAGCGCGGAGGACATCAAAAAGCTCAAGGGTCAAGTCGGTAATTTCTACCATCTGGCCGCGGTGTACGACCTGAGCGCTGACGAAGAAAGCCAGACCGCCGTCAACATTGATGGCACGCGCAATACGGTTGAATTTGCCAAGGCGATTGATGCTGGGCACTTCCATCATGTGTCGTCCATCGCTGCAGCGGGCCTGTATGAAGGCGTGTTTCGCGAAGACATGTTTGAAGAGGCTGAAAACTACGAGCACCCATATTTTTTGACCAAGCACGAAAGCGAGAAAATCGTCCGCAAGGAATGCAAGGTGCCGTGGACGGTGTTCCGCCCCGCCATGGTGGTCGGCGACAGCACCACTGGCGAGATGGACAAAATTGATGGCCCGTATTATTTTTTCAAACTGATCCAGCGGATGCGCCAGCTGCTGCCACCCTGGATGCCGGCGGTGGGCCTGGAGGGCGGGCGTGTGAACATCGTGCCGGTTGATTTTGTAGTGGCTGCACTTGATCACATCAGCCACAAACCGGCGATTGCCAAAAAATGCTTTCATCTGGTTGACCCGGTCGGCTATCGCGTCGGTGATGTGCTGGATATTTTCAGCAAGGCCGCGCACGCGCCCAAGATGAACCTGTTTGTGAATGCCGCGTTGCTCGGTTTTATTCCGCGCGGCATTAAAAAGAGCCTGATGGCACTGGCTCCGGTGCGCCGGATTCGCAATGCAGTCCTCACAGACCTCGGTCTGCCCGAAGACATGCTGACCTTCGTCAACTACCCAACCCGTTTTGACAGCCGTGACATGACAGCCGCACTAAAAGGCTCGAACATTGAATGCCCGAACCTCAAAGACTACGCTTGGCGCCTGTGGGACTACTGGGAGCGCCATCTTGATCCTGATCTGCATATCGACCGCTCCCTCAGGGGTACGGTTGGCGGCAAGGTCGTACTGATTACCGGTGGCTCGTCGGGCATTGGCCTGGCGGCAGCGCACAAGTTTGCCGATGCTGGCGCCATCACCATCATCTGCGGCCGTGACCAGGACAAGCTCGACGAAGCCTGCAAGGAGGCGAAAGCAAAGGGCTACAGTTTTATCGCCTACCCGGCAGACATTGCGGACATGGCCGACTGTGACCGATTTATCAAGGAACTAATCGCCAAACACGGTGGCGTTGACTTTTTGATCAACAACGCTGGCCGTTCCATCCGCCGCGCCATCGAAGCCAGCTACGACCGCTTTCACGACTACGAACGCACCATGCAGCTCAACTACTTTGGCTGCCTGCGCGTCACCATGGGGCTGCTGCCTGGCATGGCCGTCAAAAAGAAGGGCCATGTGGTCAACATCAGCTCTATCGGTGTGCTGACCAATGCGCCGCGCTTTTCTGCTTATGTGGCCTCCAAGGCGGCGCTCGATGCGTGGACACGCTGCGCATCCAGCGAATTTGCCGATGTCGGCATCAGCTTTACCACCATCAACATGCCGCTGGTCCGCACCCCCATGATTGCGCCGACCAATCTGTACAACAACGTGCCAACGCTGTCGCCTGAAGAAGCCGCCGACATGATTGCGCAGGCCTGCATCTTCAAGCCGGTGAGGGTCGCTACCCGTTTGGGCATTACCGGCCAGGTCATGCACGCTTTGGTGCCGCGCATTGCGCAAATCGCCATGAACACCAGCTTTCGCATGTTCCCGGACTCATCGGCCGCCAAAGGTGCCAAACCCGGCGACAAGGCAGCCAAGCCGCAGTTGTCAGCGGAGGCAGTGGCGATGCAGCAGATGATGCGCGGGATTCATTTCTGACCTATTGCTGGAGGGGTATTAAGCAGGTTTTGGCGCATGGGATAATTTAAGGCTGCGCTTGCCGCATTGCCTCATTGCCTCATTGCCTATAAGGATTCCCATGCTTCTCGTTACCGGCGGCGCCGGTTTTATTGGTGCCAATTTTGTGCTTGACTGGCTC
>JBBRQQ010000141.1:0-3889 GCA_038226155.1 Burkholderiales bacterium | reverse complement strand
GTCGAAAGCGAGCTTGTAATCCACTTTCATGGTACTAACCCTTTAGGAAAAACTACGTATTTGAATAAGTAGTATCGTAGTGGATTGCCAAGGCGCTACTGGCGAAACCATACAAGGAGACATTTTGTGAAGAAACTTTATCCCTCTGCGGCAGATGCACTCAAAGGCATCGTGAGCGACGGCCAGTTGATGGCTGTTGGCGGTTTTGGCCTCTGCGGTATCCCCGAAGCGTTGATTAACGCGCTGCGTGACAGCCAGGTTAAAAACCTTACCGTTATATCAAACAACGCCGGTGTTGACGACTTCGGGCTTGGCATATTGCTGAACACGCGGCAGATCAAAAAAATGATTTCAAGCTACGTCGGCGAGAACAAGGAGTTTGAGCGCCAGTACCTCGCAGGCGAGCTGGAGCTGGAGTTCACGCCGCAGGGCACGCTGGCTGAAAAGCTGCGCGCAGGCGGCTCTGGCATTCCGGCCTTTTTTACAAAAACGGGTGTTGGCACCATGATTGCGGAGGGCAAGGAGCTGCGCGAGTTTGACGGCGAGACCTATGTGATGGAGCGCTCGCTGGTGCCTGACGTGTCACTCGTCAAAGCCTGGCGTGCTGACCAGTCGGGCAACCTGCAGTTTCGCCTGACGGCGCGCAACTTCAACCCGGCTGTGGCGATGGCTGGCAAGGTTTGCATTGTTGAGGTTGAAGAGATCGTTGAGACAGGGGCGATGGAGCCGGATCAGGTTCACTTGCCGGGCATTTATGTACACCGCATCGTGTGTAACCCGAATCCTGAGAAGCGAATTGAAAAGAGAACTATATCTGAGAAAGCAGGAGCGTAAATCATGGCCTGGACACAAGACCAAATGGCAGCCCGCGCTGCGCAAGAACTGCAAGACGGCTTTTACGTCAACCTCGGCATCGGCATTCCAACGCTGGTGGCTAACCACGTCAGCCCTGACATTGAGGTGTGGCTGCAATCAGAAAACGGCATGCTGGGCATTGGCCCTTTTCCGACTGAAGACGAAGTTGACGCAGACCTGATTAACGCTGGCAAGCAAACCGTCACCACTATCAAGGGGTCGTCAATTTTTGGCTCTGACCAGTCGTTCGGCATGATCCGCGCCGGCAAAATCAACCTGAGCATTCTGGGTGCGATGCAGGTCAGCGAAAAAGGCGACCTGGCCAACTGGATGATTCCCGGCAAGATGGTCAAGGGCATGGGCGGCGCCATGGACTTGGTAGCTGGGGTGAAACGCGTGATTGTGTTGATGGAGCATGTCGCCAAAAAGAAGGACGGCACTGAAGACCTGAAAATTTTGCCGAAATGCACCTTGCCACTGACGGGCTTGGCTGTGGTGGACCGCATCATCACCGACCTGGCCGTGCTGGACGTGACACCGCAAGGACTGAAGGTGGTTGAAATGGCGCCTGGCGTAACGAAAGAATCATTGCAGGCCAAAACCGGCGTGAAGCTGATCTAGTTACTGCTGGTCTGGATGCGGAACGAGGTTGCGCATGTCCTTCATGCGTCCCTCAGCCATGCAGATCATGTTGTGTTCAATGATGGGGCAGACCTGCGCCATGTAGTCGTCGGATTCGCCGCCCAGGTGCGGCGTGATGATGACGTTGGGTGCGTCCCACAGCGGATGATCTTTTGGCAGCGGCTCGACAGAAAACACATCGAGTGCCGCACCCGCGATGGTGCCCAGCGCGAGTGCCTTGAGCAGCGCCTCTTCATCACAAACACCACCGCGCGAAATATTGATGAAGTAGGCACTGGCGCGCATGGCCTGAATAACTTCGGCATTGATTAAATTGCGTGTGCTGGCATCCAGCTGCATCAGCGCAATCAGGTAGTCGGCTTGGCCGGCTGCTTTGGTCAGCTCGCTACGCGCAACGACTTCATCAAACCCTTCGATGGCGCGCGGCGTGTTTGAGATGCCTATGGTGTGCATGCCAAAGGCCTTGCATTTAAGCGCCAGTTCTGACGCTATGAGGCCGGTGCCGACGATCACTACCGTCTTGCCATGGAGCAGCAACTGGCGTTTCTTTTGCCACAGGTGCTGGCGCTGCTGCTGTATCACGTCGGCAAATCCACGCGACAAAGCCAGCATCTGCATGAAGACCATTTCAGATACTGCCGGGCCGTGAATGCCGCGTGCCGACGTAATGAGTACATCGTGCGGCAGGTTTTTAAAGGCAAAAAAACCGTCGGTACCGGTGGTCAGCGCCTGTACCCAGCGCAGCCGGGTAAACCGGCCCATCATGTCATCGGTCAGTGACCGTGCCATGGCCACAATGACTTCTGCGTCAAATGCTGAATCCGGCAGTACTGCGCCGTGCGGGGCGCTGGTGAATTGATGCTCCGGAAACATTTTGGTCAACATGCCAGCAAGGTAGGCCGCTTCGGCATGAATTATCAATACGTGCATATCACGGCAGCTCTTAAAGTTTGTATGACGGGTCGATGCGGTCCAGCTTGCGCAGCAGGGCGGGCCATTCCATAAAGCCCATGGGGTTCGTGACACCGTTGCTGCGCACCTCGCCCGGCTCGTTGAAACCGCGCGACGAAATCGCTTCAGCCAGCTCCTCAGAGCACAGCGTCAATTCCTGCCCGCTGGCCAGTGCATCGACCTGCGCGCGCATCGCAGCTTCCAGGTGCCACATCATGCTGAAGGCCTGCGCCACGGTGCGGCCCACCACCAGCGTGCCGTGGTTGCGCAGTATCAGTACCTGCTTGTCACCAAGGTCGGCAGCAATGCGTTCACGCTCTGACAGGTTGTTGGCCAGGCCTTCGCTGTCGTGATAAGCCGTGCGCTTATGAAAGAACATGGCGTGCTGCGTCAGCGGCAGCAGCCCGCACTTCATGCTGGACACGGCCATTCCCGCGTTGGTGTGGGCGTGGATCACGCAGCGTGCGTCTTCGCGCGCCGCATGCACCGCACTGTGAACAACAAAACCTGCGCGGTGAATGCTGTGCTCGGTCTGGCTCAGCACATTACCATCGAGGTCGATCTTGACCAGGTTGGACGCGGTCACTTCGTCAAACATCAAACCAAACGGGTTGATGAGGAAGTGGTCATGCGGCCCGGGCACCCGCGCTGAGATGTGGGTGTAGATCAGATCCGTCCAGCCATATAGCGCATGAAGGCGGTAGCAGGCTGCAAGGTCAACCCGCGCCTGCCATTCGCCTGGAGCCATTCCTTGTAGCGCTGCTTTTTCAACCAGATTGTTCTGGCTTGCGATATGGGCATTCATCGTGTGCTGCTTCCAGTGAGTTGTAAGGCCGCCGAAATTTTAGTTAACTTTCACAGAAAGCCCTGTCGGCTTTTAGGGCTTGGAGTTTTTTCAGAACGTGAAAGGTGATCTGCCGGGGCGAGCTTGTGATGGGTCATTTTGGCAGTTTCATTTTTAATGACAGTACGCATCCATTTATTCGCTGCGTCAGCGTGATAGCGTTCATGCCAGTACTGCTTGATTTCAAAGTTTGGCAATTTAAGCGGTGGTGCAAACACCTTGATATTGATGAGCTTGCTAAACGCCAGCCCGAGGTCTTCGGGGATGGTGGCAATCAAATCAGACTGTGCAATCAAAAACGGTAGCGCTGCAAAGCGCGGTACACGCAGCAGCACATCGCGCGTCAGATCCCGTTTGGCCAGCGTTTCTTCCACAATTCCGTGCGGCGAACCGGTCGTCCAGTACATGCCATGTTTGGCGCTCAAAAACTGCTCAAGCGACAGGTTGCCGCGAATGGTCGGATGATCGGCGCGTACGACGCAAACGTAAGATGTGTTGCGAATCGATTGCTGGTGCGCCCAATCAGGAATGCCCAGAAAGTAACCCACAGCGAGGTCAATTTCTCCGCTGTCCAGCGCCTTCGTGATTTTGAGGGAC
>JBBRQQ010000140.1:0-3890 GCA_038226155.1 Burkholderiales bacterium | reverse complement strand
TCGCTGCGAAACAAACTTTCAACCGCCAAAATAGCTTGTACCGCGCGCGCTACCAGGGGAAAGCCGTCACGCGCGTAGCCGATGGCGGGGGCCAGCACGTCAGCCAAAGACCAGGTGCCGTAATCGCGCAGCATAGCCAGCCAGGCGCTAAAAGCTCCCGGCACTGTAGCGGGCAGCAAGCCGATGCCGGGTACAAGCTCCAACCCCATGGACTCAAAGTACCCGGGCGTCGCCAGCGCAGGCGCAGGCCCCTGGCCGCAGATAACGCGCATGCGTTGCTCCGCTTCGCTCCACATCAAAATCGGCGCTTCACCGCCCGGGCCATTGAGGTGTGGCTCCACCACCTGCAACACAAAGCCGCCGGCTACCGCAGCATCAAACGCATTACCGCCTTTTTCCAACACACCCATCGCCGTTTGTGATGCCAGCCAATGCGTGGACGCGGCAACCCCAAAGGTGCCAACAATTTCAGGGCGGGTGGTGAACACGGATGTGGGTCGGGTCATAAGCTGGGAGGTACTTGTTTGATAGCAAGCCTAACACGCAGCTGATTTTGCCGCGATGGGACATTTCAGGCATTTTTAGTGCCTTTTTGAGGTCTAAAAATGGCTGTAGCCCAATCAATACGGGCGCGAGCAGCTACAAAATCAATAGCGCACGGAAGTCATTGACGTTGGTATGTGTGGGGCCGGTGACGACCAGATCGCCCAGCGCATCGAAGTAGCCATAGGCGTCGTTACGATCAAGGTAGGTGTCGAGCTTGATGCCTTTGGCTGCGGCACGCAGCAAGGTGTCGGGCGCAACGTAAGCGCCCGCGTTGTCTTCAACACCGTCAATGCCGTCGGTGTCTGCTGCCAGTGCGTGCACGCCGCTCTGGCCTTGCAGGGACAGCGTCAGGCCCATGCAAAATTCGCCTGCTCGACCGCCCTGGCCTTTGGCTGTGCCTTCGGGCCGCTTCTTGATGGTGACCGTCGTTTCACCGCCGCTCAGAATCACACAGGGCTTTTGAAAGGGCTGGTTTTTGAGCGCCACACTACGCGCCAGTGCCGCGTGCACCTTGCCAACTTCACGCGACTCACCTTCCATCTCATCGCTCAAAATGTAGGCGTTCAGGCCCGCAGCGCGGGCAGCGCTGGCTGCGGCATCCAGGCTTTGCTGTGGTGTGGCGATCATGTGTACCTCGTGGTGATTGAAGGCTGTGTCGCCGGGCTTGGGGGTCTCTAACGCACCGCTTTCAAGATCAGCCCGTACTGCGCCAGGCACATCAATACCGTAACGCTTGAGGATGGCCAGGGCTTCTGTGCAGGTACTCGCATCTGGCACCGTTGGCCCGCTGGCAATGATGGACGGGTCATCGCCCGGTACATCGCTGATGGTGAGCGTGACAACCCGTGCGGGGGCGCAAGCTGCAGCCAGCCGCCCACCCTTGATACGCGACAAATGTTTGCGCACGCAGTTCATCTCTGCAATAGTGGCGCCGCTGTCCAGCAGCGCTTTGTTGACGCGCTGTTTGCCCTCCAGCGTCAAGCCATCAGCGGGCAAGGTCAGCAGTGCAGAACCGCCCCCGGAAATCAAGCACAGCACCAGGTCGTCTGCGGTCAAGCCTCGCACCATCGCCAAAATTCTCTCAGCAGCGGCCAGGCCTGCAGCGTCGGGCACCGGGTGCGCGGCTTCAACAATTTCAATGCGTTGTTTCAAACCGGCAGGGCGCGGCGGTATGTGGTGGTAGCGGGTGACAACCAGGCCTTCCAGCGATGCATCGTCAGGCCATAAGGCTTCAACTGCCTGAGCCATGGAGCCGCCCGCTTTACCAGCGCCAATCACGATGGTGCGCCCGCCGCTGCCGGGCGTCGGGGGCTTGGGTAAATACGCCGCCGTGTTTTCCAGTGGCAGCGCACGCCTGACAGCAGCGTTGAACAAATATTCTAAAAATTGGCGTGGCTCAGTGCGGTAGTTGGGAACACTCATATTGACGAAATCTCCAGTCACTATCGTGTCCGTATTGTGCCGCCCCCAACATTGCCGACAATCAGTGTGGCATTCACCCGCCCTATTTGCCGTCATCAGAACTGGACGTACTGGTTAAACGCGAAACCGGATTTTGGGCAAAGACCATGCAAACGGCGGGTATTAGGGCGGACTGAGCGGAGCTGTTTTGTATGCTTGAGCCTTGACAAACAAAAGGTCTCACATGAATTCTTACCTCGCCCTGGGCATCGCCATCGTTGGTGAAGTCATCGCCACCACAGCCCTCAAGTCAAGCGACAGTTTTACCAAGCTGGTGCCGTCCATCATCACGGTGCTGGGCTATGGCACGGCACTGTATTTTTTAACGGTGACGATGCAGAGCATTTCCACCGGGGTGGCGTACGCGATCTGGTCAGGGCTGGGCATTGTGCTGATCAGCATCGCAGGCTATTTCATTCACGGTCAAAAAATTGACCTGATGGGCATGCTGGGTATGGCGCTCATCATTGCGGGGGTGGTGGTGCTTAATTTGTTTTCAAAGTCGGGCGCCCATTGATCCGTGCAGGTTGATTATTCGGTTTTCGCGCCAGCCTCAAACCACTGCTTAATCAAAAAACGCTCTGCATCGGTAATACCCGTGGCGTTGTTCATCGGCATGATTTTGGTGACTACCACCTGCTGGTACATTGATTGCGCGTGCTGCTTGACGAGTGCAGGTGAATCCAACCGCACATTTTTCATTTGCAGCTGCTCGCCATGGCACATGTAGCAACGCTGGGCCAGCACTGCCTGCACGTTTTTATAGTCATTCTGGCCTGTAGCCGCAGATTCACTGGCGCTGCCAGCTATTGATTTAGTAGCAGACACCACCGCTACCGGGTTCGGTTTCATCCACACGATCACGCCAAGAATGACGACTACGCCCACCAGCGCGTAGCCAAAAGGATGGCGGTTGCGGCCCAGCTTGAAGCCGTGCCGCAGTACAAAAAACTGGCGAATGGCAGCGCCAGCGAACATCATCAGTATCAGCACCAGCCAGTTCTGCGGATGACTCCACGTAAAGCTGTAATGGTTGCTGAGCATGGCAAACAGCACCGGCAGCGTGAAGTAGGTGTTGTGCACGCTGCGTTGCTTGCCGCGTGCGCCATGGACAGGGTCAACCGGTTCACCCGCCTTGATGGCTGCGACTACTTTGCGCTGGCCGGGGATGATCCAGAAAAACACGTTGGCGCTCATGGCGGTGGCCATCATGGCACCGACCAGCAAAAAGGCTGCGCGCCCGGCAAACCAGTGGCACGCCAACCAGGAGGCCATGCACACCAGCACCGCGACCAGCGCACCCACAACTGCATCACCGTTTTTGCCTTTGCCAAATAGATGGCAAATAGCGTCGTAGAGTATCCAGAAGATGACGAAGAACGACAGCGCCACACCAATCGCCGCACCGGGCGACCAGCTCATCAGCGACTTGTCGATCAGATAGGTACTGGCGTTCCATAAATATGACACCGTGAACAGGGCGAAGCCTGTCAGCCAGGCGCTGTAGCTCTCCCAGTAAAACCAGTGCAGGTGCGCCGGCATCTGCGGCGGTTTGACAGCGAACTTGACCGGGTGATAAAACCCGCCGCCATGCACCGCCCACAGCTCGCCGCTCACGCCTTGCTTTTTCAAGTCTTCATCGAGCGGCGGCGTGAGGCTCAAGTCTAAAAAAACAAAGTAAAACGAGGAGCCAACCCAGGCGATGGCGGTGATGACGTGAGCCCAGCGCAGCAGCAGGTTGGCCCAGTCGAGAAGATAGCTTTCCATTGCGAAACCTATGCGAAAACCTGCTCACCACTGCGGGCGCTGTAAGCAGCAACAAGGTCACGAACAAAAGAAACCGTCGATGGTTGACGCTGTTTCCCGGCTCCGCTGCGACCTGA
>JBBRQQ010000139.1:0-4056 GCA_038226155.1 Burkholderiales bacterium | reverse complement strand
ACTGATCCGGCTCCACCGTCACCAGAGCCCGAGCCTGCGGCGCGAAAACCCCGTATCGTGCCTTCCTGCTCGGCGCGCATTTCGTAGATCTCGACACCCATCGCCAGCAATGCCTCGCGGTAGCGCGCATAGCCCACATGGGCGGCTGGCGCGTCATTTGATGCCAGCGAGTTGGTCAGCACCCGTACCCGCACGCCACGTTTGCGCAGGTCGGCGAACTGCCTCATCATCGCCTCGCCGGGCCCGAAGTAGGGCGAGACGATCAGCAGATTGGTTTGTGCCTGTTGCATTAACTGCAGCAAGCCATCGACGGTGGTGTCTTGCGCGTCTCCCACTGCATCTGCGTCGGCCGCGATTTTTGAGGGCTTGTCGGCCAGCAGAATAGATGGTGCCCAAGTCCACGTCAGCAGGCGCAGGTCGGTCGAGTCTGGCAGCGCTGGCAAGGTCGTGGTGCCACCATTTGCGGTAGCGACGACTCTATCCGTTGTAGTGACATTCACAGTGCCGGTGGCCGAGTTTGTGGTGCTCTGTGTTGAAGGTACGGGGGGTGCGTCTTTTTCGGGGCTGGACTGCGCTGTGGTTTTGGGGGTATCGCCAGATGTCTTGACGACCGTCCGGGCGAGAATGGCTTGCATTTCATCGGGCCTCACCAGCGACTGCACCGGGTAGGCGAGAGAGTTGTTCCAGTACTGGTCAAAACTGTGCGACAAATCTCGCGCTATGCGCCCGGCCGCCAGCATGTCAATATCTACAAAATTAACGCCGTTACTCTGGCCAAAATAGGTCTCGCCCAAGTTTCGGCCACCGATAATCGCTACGGCGTTGTCAGCCACAAACATCTTGTTGTGCATGCGCCGCTGCATTCCCTTTACATCTTGCAGGTTGCCAATGATGCGAAAAAACAGCGAGCTGCGCCCGCCTGGAAGCGGATTGAAAAGGCGCAACTCCATATTTTTTTCAAACCCCAGCTGCAGCACCCGCGCGTTGTTGCCGGACGTGTTGAAGTCATCCAGCAGCACGCGAATGCGGACACCCCGCGCGGCCGCTTCGCGCAAGGCTTCGAACATGCGCACAGTGGTGTCGTCGGCAAAGATCGCGTAGTACTGGATGTCGAGTGTTTTTTGAGCCGCCTTAATCAGCGCCATGCGACTGGTGAAAGCCAGCTCGGCATTACTCACGATGGCAAAGCCCGAGTCGTTGCGGGTGCCCGCAATGGCCGCGCGGGCAGCGACTGTGCGGCCCAGCATGGTGTCAGAGTTGTCGGCAAGCGCGGTCGATACAGGGCGGTCAACGTTGCTGGGCAAGGATGCGCAGCCGGTGAGCAGCACGCTCGCGGCAAGGCTCGCACCAAGGGCCAGCCTGGTCAGCAGCGCCATGAGCCGCGGCAGGCGTTTGAAAGAAATGCAATAAGGTAGGTTGGATGTAAGGTTCACGGCAATCAGTATCGGTTGTCGGGGGTGGCTGAAGGTTTTTTGCGCTAGCTTTGAGCGCGAGAACCACTGTAGCGCAAGCGCGTTGCGCCGGGCTGTTGCTGGTGTCGATGAATGGCTATTCAGGCTGTAGGCGTTGGGCGCGGGTGCCGCGAGCAGCCTATTTAGTATTTTGCCCTGAAAATAAATTGCTACAGTTTTTGTAGCTGGTTACGCCCGTATCTATTGGCTTGCAGCCATTTGTGGCATTAAAAAATGGTCTTTTTAGCACTTGAACAGGGTTTAATGGGCAAATCAGGCCCCCAAAACCTCCCATCGTTGCAAAGCCGCCATCAATTCTTCATCAATCTTGCTGTTACGCGCCGTGAGCTCGGCTGCGCGCTTGGCATTCGTGCTGTAGAGCGTGCCGTCAAACAGCTCTTGCTCGATGGCTTTTTGCTGTGATTCAAGCTGACTGATGAGGGCTGGCAGGGCGTCGAGTTCACGTTGTTCTTTGTAGCTGAGCTTCTTTTTGGTTGCCGATGCATCTGCAGTTTTGCTGGTGTTGGCTGCATTTTTGGCGGTGGCTTTGACGGTGGCGGGGGTGGGGGCTTTAGCACTGCCCGTGATCTGCGCTGCGCGTTTGGACTGGGTGATCCAGTCGGTCACGCCGCCTTCGTATTCGCGCCAGAAGCCTGGGTTCTCCGGCGTGCCTTCATAGGCAATCGTGCTGGTGACGACATTGTCGAGAAAGCGTCTGTCGTGGCTGACAAGGAAGACTGTGCCTTCGTAGTTTTGCAGCAGGTCTTCGAGTAGTTCGAGTGTGTCGATGTCGAGGTCGTTGGTCGGCTCGTCGAGCACCAGCACATTGGCGGGGCGGGCAAACAGGCGTGCCAGCAGCAGCCGGTTGCGCTCGCCGCCAGACAGTGTGCGCACCGGGGAGTTGGCGCGCTGGGGCGAGAACAAAAAGTCAGTCAGATAACTCTTGACGTGTTTTTTCTGACCGTTGATTTCTACCCATTCGCTGCCAGGGCTGATGAAGTCTTCAAGTGTGGCGTCTAAATCCAGGCTGTCGCGCATCTGGTCGAAGTAGGCGACCTGCAGGTTAGCGCCCTGGCGGATTTTGCCGGGTGGCGTGGTCACATCGGGCTGCAGCTCGCCGAGTATGAGCTTGAGCAGCGTGGTTTTGCCTGCACCGTTGGGCCCGAGCAGGCCAACCTTGTCGCCGCGCAGCAGTGTGCCAGTGAACTTGCTGACGATGATTTTCTCGAGGCCGGGGTGACCAAAACTTTTGGACACATTGGTGAGTTCGGCGACGATCTTGCCGCTTTTCTCACCACTGGACACGTCGAGGTTGACGCGGCCTACCGCATCACGCCGCGCCGCCCGGTTGTCGCGCAGGGCCTCTAACCTGCCAATGCGGGCAACGCTGCGGGTACGGCGCGCTTCCACGCCTTTGCGGATCCACACCTCTTCTTGCGCCAGCAGCTTGTCGGCTTTGGCAAAGATCACGGCCTCTTGCGCCATCTGCTCTTCCTTTTGCACCAGGTACTGCGCAAAGTTGCCGGGGTAACTGAGCAGCTTGCCGCGGTCCAGCTCGACGATCATGGTGGCAACCTGGTCTAAAAACGCGCGGTCATGGGTGATGGTGATGATGGAGCCGTTGAAGTTGACCAGCAGGTCTTCAAGCCAGGCAATCGAGTCGAGATCAAGATGGTTGGTCGGCTCATCTAACAACAACACATCGGGTTTGGCGACCAGCGCCTGCGCCAGTGCGACGCGCTTTTTGGTGCCACCCGAGAGCGAGCCGACGATGGCGTCTTTATCAAGGTGCAGGCGGTGCAGGGTTTCTTCAACGCGCTGCTCCCAGTTCCAGCCGTCGAGTGCTTCGATTTCGGATTGCAGGGCATCGAGGTCGGTGTGCTCGTCTGCGGCGAGGTACATCTCAACAACGTGCCTGGTGCGGGCCAGGCCCGCACTGGCGGCGTTGAAAACGGTGGCGTGCGGGTCCAGACTGGGCTCTTGCGGCACGTAGGCGATGCGCAGGTTTTGCTGCAATTGCAGCGTGCCGTCATCGGGTTTTTCCAGGCCTGCCAAAATTTTGAGCAGCGACGATTTGCCGGTACCGTTACGGCCAATCAGCCCTATGCGCTGGTTGGTCTCAAGGGAAAAATCTGCGTGGTCCAGCAGGGCGACGTGCCCAAAAGCGAGTTGAGCGTCAAGAAGGGTAATAAGTGCCATATAGGCTCGGGATTATCCGGGTGTGGCGTTTCGGATGGTGGAGGGCGGGGTTTTATGGAGTTTTTATATGCAGTGATTGCTGGCTATGGTGCCGACCATCCTGGCAGCCAACTCGCCGACGCTGGGGCAGGGGGTCAGACCACACGGACTCAAGTATGGCCACCGGTTGGTTCGCAAAGTCGGGCGCGAGGCGGGCATCAATGCCCCGCTTCTGCTGTGAAGCACTGCGGTAGTTCAAGTTATTTGCGGAAAAATTGGCACCGTCCGGGAAAACGCGAATAGGGCGTGCTATAGTCAAAGGCTCTGCTGAAAACTGCAAGTTAATTGCTAGAGGCAAAAGTGGCAAGCAAGTAAGCAGAGAAAACCTTGAAATAGTTGACCGGACCTAAAAAACCGGTATAGAATT
>JBBRQQ010000138.1:0-4092 GCA_038226155.1 Burkholderiales bacterium | reverse complement strand
TGTCTCGGCGCAAGAGCTTCAAACCACGCTGGGGCTTTACCTGAAGACCTACAACCACCACATCCCTCAGCGTGCGCTGCACCATCAATCACCGGTGCAGGCGCTTAAAGACTGGCAACGCAAAAAACCAGAACTCTTTGTTAAACGGGTTTATGAACAGTCGGGACTTGACAGCTAACACCTCGCGGTCCCGTCTTTTTTGCCCCTGATAGAACGCGCAGGGGCTTCGCGTTAATTTCAGACGTGCTCAGGTGTCACGCTCAAACGCAAGCCCACGGCGTGCAATACCTTGTGCAGTGTGGCGATGGTCGGGTTCCCGTTTTCGCTCAGGGCGCGAAACAGCGTCTTTTCGCCCACATCGGCACGGCGGGCCACGTCGGCCATGCCGTGTGCTTTGGTAACCTGCCTGAGTGCCACCAGCAGCGCGGCGGGGTCGTCCAGCTCCAGTGCAGCTTCAACATAGGCGGCGGCCTCTATCGGGTCTTTCAGGGACTCGATTAAGTAGTCTTGATAACTCACATCACGCGGTGCATTCATGGTCAGCCCCTTTGTTTCCAGTCGCTCAAATAGTCAATGGCCTGCTTGATGGCGCGGTCTTGGTCGGCTTTGTCGCTGCCACACAGCAGCAGCACCAGTACCGGGCCTTGTCGGCTCAGATACACGCGATAGCCCGGCCCCTTGTCTATGCGCAGTTCTTGCACGCCATCGCGCAAGGGCTTGCAGTCCCCAAAGTTTCCGGCCTCCAGGCGCAACAACCGGGCCTTGATGGCGGCGCGGCCTTGTCGGTCTGCCAGTGCCTCCAGCCACTGAATAAACGGTACCCGGCCCGCTTTGTCGCTGTATATCTGAATGTCCATGATGGTATCTTAAAAGGTACTTTTATGTCACTACGCGCAAGCGGCCCGGCTCCACAGCAGCATCAAACACAATCCCGGCCTGCTCCAGAATCCAGCCCTCAATCTTTTCGTGGTGAACGCGTAGCAGGTCGAGCGGCCTGACGGTGTAATGCTTTTCAGCGGTCGCACTGGGCTTGTGTCCCATGAGTTGCGCCACGACCCCGGCAGGCACTTCTAACCACTCAGTCAGGCTTTTGAACGAACGACGCAAGCCGTGAAGGGTCAGGCCATCAATGCCAGCCACTTTGCAGGCAATGGCGTGCGGCTTGTGGGGCTTGGTCATGGCACCAGCAGCACCAGCAAAAACAAACTCATTGCGGCGGGGCAGGGCGTGTATCAGGTGCGAAATAAATGGCGTTAACGGGATGACGCGCTCGCCCTCTACCTTGTCCTGAATAGTCAAGCCGTCCCACTTTGTGTTCACGTCCTCCCAACGCAGCGCTAGCACTTCGCCAGGCCTTGCACCAGTCAGCAGCAAGGTTTGCAGGTAGGCGGCGGTTATCGGGTTGCCGATGCTTTGCACGGCTTCAAACCATGCGGGCAGTTGCTGCTTCAAAAGTGCATCCTGCTTCACGCCAGCCCGGCCCAGTGCTTCACGGCTTCGCGTTGTCTTGGCTTGGTTCTTTGCGGGCATCAAACCAGCGTAGGCGGGTTGTTCTGAGCACCAGCCCAAAAACACCTTCAGCAGTCGCCATGCAAGCCGGGCAGCAGTTGGGCGGTTCTTGGCTTCATTGGCAGCCCATGCCTCGATTTTTGGCGCATCAAGGTCACGCAGGGGCAGCGCCATCAAAGGGAACAGCGGCCCGGCAATGGTCACACCACGCCCACGGGTGCCACGGTTTGCAGGTACGCCCCCGGCTTTGGTAAAACGGATGTGGTCGGTGTAGTGCATAGCTCCCCAGTGGGGGCGGCGTTCGGCAATGTAGGCGCTCCAGACTTCGCCCACTGTCACAGCCTCAAGTTCGGTAGCCACAACTTGGGCAGCAGCGGCAGCCAGTGCAGCAGCCTTGTCTGCTTGTTGTTGGCGCTCGATTTCTCTGGGGTCTTGCCCACTGTCCAGCACCACAGCCAGACGGCGGGCCTCAGTGCGGGCTTGTTCAATGCTCCACAGCTTCACATCCCCAATGGTGCGGCGTATGGTTTTGCGGTCCAGCTTCTTTTCAAACACGAATGACTTAAAACCCGTGTTGGTAACCCTCACACGCAGCCCCGGCGCTTTGGTGTCGCGTAAGAACGCTTGTGCCTTCACGTCAGTCCGGCAAATTAGCCTCTCGATTAACCCGGCAGTCAGTTCGTGCGATTCCCCCAGGTCAGGCGCATCGTCTTTTTTCGGTCTTGCCATGCTGATTAACTTCCCGTGTAGCCGTGGTGTAGCCACTGTGTAGCCAAAAATCCCCTATTTTGGGGAATATCAATCAACGCTTGAGCTGTTCACTTGTCCAGTTAAAAAACCCTAAGCTGTTGATTTGTATTGATTGTCTATATGTTAATCAACACTGGCAAATACTGCAATGATGTGACTCATAATCCTTTGGTCCACAGTTCAAGTCTGTGACGCCCTACCAATTATCTGCAAGTGTCTTTAAAAGATAAGTTATAATCTTAGGCTTAGCGGCTGTAGCTCAGTTGGATAGAGTACTTGGCTACGAACCAAGGGGTCGTGGGTTCAATTCCTGCCAGCCGCACCAAACGGATCAAGGACTTAGCGTCGAAAGGCTCTAAGTCCTTTCTTCTTTCTGGCTTTTAGCATCTCTCTGGTTGCCGTTCGGTTGCCGTTTCTCAAAAGTTTGAAGTTTCGAGAGATTTTCAAAGCCTTACTCCGAATTGGCCGTGCTGCCATCAAGCGCAACTACTTCAAAGCAGTACGCTCCCAAAAATCTTCAGTCACATATGACAAGACTGAACCTGCCTCCCAAGCTGTAGATTCTGGTTGGCGCACAGCAAACCAGCGTTTCCATCTCCACCAATAAAGTCCTGAGCAGCATCGTCTGTTTAGGGTTTTTTGCCGTCTGCTGGGATCCGCCCGGTGCTTTCGGGCTCACCAAAATTTTTCTCTATCAGGAGGTGTGTTCGGCCCTGGACGTGACGTTGCCCACGGTATTGAAAACCCGCAGGCGCCTGGCTGAAGGTGGCCTGCAGGCCGCGCTCGGCGAGCGGCCTCGGCCGGGCTCCAGACCCAAGCTCGATGCCAAACAGGCGGCGATGGTTACCGCCCTGGCGTGCTCCAAGGCACCCGATGGGCATGACCACTGGACGCTGCGCATGCTGGGCTCCAAGATTGTGGAGCTCGGCTTTGCCCAGTCCTACAGCCATGAGGGCGTGCGCCAGCTGCTAAAAAAAATGAACTCAAACCCTGGCAAAAGCAACAATGGTGTGTCGCCAAAGTCGATGAAGAGTTCGTCGCCTGCATGGAGGAGGTGATTGAAACCTACCTGTTACCGCTCGATGAGAAGAGTGTCGTGGTGTGTTTTGACGAGAGTCCATTTCAGCTTCTGCAGGAAGTGCGCGCGCCCATGGCGGCGGCGCCAGGGCAGCCCCGGCCGTGAGGATTGCCAATACAAGCGCTGCGGCGTAGCCGAGGTGATGATGATTTGCCAGCCAGCGGCCGGGCTGCGCAAGGCCATGGTGATGAGCAACCGCAGAAAACCCGATTTCGCAGCCGTGTGCAAGGAAATTGACCGGATGTTTCCCGCCGCTCACACCATCACGCTGGTGTGCGACAACTTGAACACGCACACCATGGGCGCGCTATACGCCACCTTCGCGGCCGAAGAGGCGCGCCGGCTGGCCAGGAAAATCCAGATCAAGCACACGCCCAAGCATGGCTCATGGCTGAACATTGCCGAGCTGGAGTTCGCTGTATTGGGCCGAGGTGTCTTTAAAAAGCGGATCGCCGATCCCGAACAATTGCAGCGCGAGCTCAATGCGGTCTGCGCAGAAAGAAATGCAGTGGCAGTGGCAGTGCCGGTACGCTGGCAGTTCAACTTGAGCCGGGCTCGCCAAAAAATGGCTTGGGCCTATCCCAAGGTCCTTAACGAATCAAGTTGACTGTCTACTATGTAGTGCCTGCCAGAAAACCCCTGTTTTTTTCAAAAAATCTACTGCCTAATTTTTGAGCACCCAAGATTTTCCTGTGGCTGACATCGAAAACCTGCGCAATGCTTTGTACGAACTCTCAGCAAAATCAATTTGCCCG
>JBBRQQ010000137.1:0-4238 GCA_038226155.1 Burkholderiales bacterium | reverse complement strand
GGGCTACAGTCACTTTTAGAGGTAAAAAATGGGTTGAAAACGTGTTTTCGGGCATTTTGAGAGCTGATTACAAGAAATCAGCGTTTGACAAACGACAAAGTGACCTCTCCCAGCTTGAAGCCAAACTTGCTCATCACTGCTTTGTTGAGCATGACCTTGTCGTTCATCAAATACATCCAGTCGTCAAACTGCACTTCAACAGTCTTGCCATCGACTGGCAGTTTGAGTGTGTAGGCCCACCTGAAAGCGTTGCCCTTTTCTTCGCCGTTGGCCTCGCCGAGTACATCGCTTGCGGTACCGGTGTAGCGTGTGATGGCCCCGTCAACGCTGCGCTTGAGGGTCCACACACGGCGGTCTTTGGTGCCGTCTGAATTGGTAAAGTCTTCATCGAGCACGCCGACCTCTTCCCCCGGTTTGCCCGTCCATTGGCACTTCATCACCACGGTAAAGCGCTTGACGACCTTGCCTGAACGGTCGGTGAAGATGCCATAAGCGTCGAGCGTGCCGTTGAAGTACTGGCGCATGTCCAGCGCGGGCTTCTCGGCGGCATAGTCAGCGATTTGTGGTGTGGCGCAGCCTGTGAGCAAAGTAGTAGCCACAGTTAGGCCCAGCAATGCAGCGCAAGATAGTTGTCGAAGGCTGATTTTGAAGTGCATGGCCTGCATGATTTAGTCGCTTTCAGGTTTCTTGAGAATAAAAAAGTAAAGGCTGGCGGCAGCTAGCAGCTTGAGCACGCACGGCAGCACGCAGTAGGCGATGACCAGGGCACTCAACGCCTGTGGTGAATGCACGCCCGGCGCATAGCCAAACAGGCCTAGCAGCGGCAGTGCCAGCCCGGCAGCCAGCGCCAGGTTGAGTTTGGTTGCAAAGTTCCACCAGCCAAAGTACGCCCCTTCTGCTCGTCCCGAGTCGCCGTTGCGCTGAATCACACCTGCCAGCAGCGCACCGGGCAGCGCCAGGTCCGTGCCGAGCGCCAGGCCTGAGAGCGACGTGATGGCTAAAAAAGCCGTGGTGTGGCCTGCGCCAATTTGTGTGGCCCAGCCAAACACCGCAATCGCCAGCGCCATGCCACACAGCCAACTTGCCGCCAAGCCTATGCGCTTGACGATGGCAAGCCAAAGCGGAATCGACAACGCTGCAGACAAAAAGTAGCTGCCTAAAAACAGCGGCTCCATCGCAGGCGGGGCCTGCAGCAAGTCCTGAATAAAAAACAGCACCAGCGTGGCGGGCACCGCGCTGGCAATGCCGTTGAGCATGAAGACGGCCAGCAGGCGGCGGAAGTTGACGTGTTTGAAAGGCCGCAGCATCGCGCTCATGCCGCGGGCAGAAGCTGCTGCATGGGCAGGTACCGCTGTGGGCCTGACAGCGCGCGTCCACGCCAGCCAGCCAGCGATCAGAGCGACAAAAAAGATGGCCGTGGTTGCAGGCAAGCCCAGCGCGACCGGTGTGACCGATGCAAGCACCACACCGACCAAGCCCAGGCCTTCGCGCCAGGCCACGATGCGGCTGCGCTCGGCCTCGTTGCCACCCAGCATCGCCCCCCATGACTGGTGGGACACACTGAGCGCACTGTAGGCCGCATACGTCACCATCAGCATCACACTGGCCCAGACAATCAAGGCACCCGGCGTACGCACTGGCGGAAAAAACAAAAACGTAAAACCTGCTGCCAGTACCAGCGCGGCGATAGCGCCGAGTGCCAAGACCGATTTGGTGGAGCGGGCAAACAGGTGGTCGCTGAAGCGGCCAAGCAGCGGGTCAATAAACGCATCAAACAAACGCGCTCCAAGCAAAATCGCGCCTAGCGTGGCCAGTGGCACGCCGAATTCGCGTGCGTAGTGGTTGGGCAAAATCACATACAGGGGCAAGGCGACAAACGCCAGCGGCAAGCCGAGCAAGCCGTAGGCAAGCCCGTTGCGCGCAGAAAAAGCGCTGCTGGCAGCAGTGGCGGTTACTGCGTCAGATTTCGCGTCAGTTTTCGCGCCCAGGCTGGCCGTGTTCACAGGACCCCGGCAAGCAAGGCGCTGCGCAATTTCGCCTCGGACGTTTTGGGTGATAGCCAGATGCCGAAAAACAGGCGCGCAAATTCAGCGTCCCGAATCTCGCCAGTGGGCTTGCCGTTGACCAGAAACGCCGCGCCAATACCTGGCTTGTTGATGCCCATCACACGGTCCCCTTTTTTCAGATCAGGGTAGGCACGCATCATCTGCTCAATCCAGGTGGCAGCCTGCGCGTCGCTGATGGTGGCAGAGCGGCGCATCTCAAGGATGGATCGTTCTGCTATTGCCCGGTTTTTAAAGTCCCGCAGGTAGGCCAGTTCAAGTGCAAATGGATGAGTCGAAAAATTGTCTGCCTTGAAACCAGGCACCCCCCACAAGCGCGCGTCATAGACCTGAAGACCAAAAAATGTGAGCCTGCCTTTGCCTACCAGGCTGCTTTGCGGCAGAAGGTCTTTGAGTTCTGGCCGCGTGTCTTCAGGGGCGGTCGTGGCCGCAGGTAATTCGCGTTGCGCATCAACGGACTGCGCCATCACCGGCAACGCCAGCTGCACCAGTAGCGCAGCGCAGACGATAAGGGTTTGGCGAGTCATTACTTTTTGCGCAGCGTGTACTGCACCACATCGGTGTTGGCCTCTTTGAAAGCCGCTTCGCAATAGCCGAGGTAAAACTCCCAGATACGGATGAAGCGCTTGTCAAACCCGAGCTGCAATACATGTGACTCCTGTGCCATGAAGGCATCGCGCCACAGTTGCAGCGTCTGCGCGTAGTCCTGGCCAAAGGCAAATTCGTCTACAACTTCAAAGCCCGCCGCAATCGCTTGTGCTCTGAATTCGCGGGGGCAGGGCAGGCAACCACCAGGAAAGATGTACTGCTGGATGAAGTCGGTTGATGCGACGTAGCGGTCAAACAGCTCGTCCGCAATCACGATGCTTTGTATGCAGGCGTAACCGCCTGGTTTAAGCAGGCGCTGTACGGTTTGAAAATATTCAGGCCAGTATTCACGTCCCACGGCCTCGACCATTTCAATCGAACACACAGCATCGAATGGCTCGTCGGTTGTGGTTTTGCCAATATCTCTGTAATCCTGCAAACGCAGATCAGCTTTATCTGATACCCCTTCGCGCTGCATACGCGCTTTGGCCCAGTCGAGTTGTTCGGTGCTAAGTGTCACGCCGACGATGGAGACATCAAATTCTTTGGTAGCTTTTTCGGCCAGCGCGCCCCAGCCGCAGCCGATCTCCAGCACGCGGTCGCCCGGCTTGACGCGTGCCATGCGCAGGGCGCGGCGTACCTTCGCGTGTTGTGCGTCTTTCATCGACGTTTCTGGTGTTTCAAAAATCGCCGACGAATAGTTCATCGTGCCGTCCAGCCACAATTCATAAAAAGCATTGCCGAGGTCGTAGTGCGCGTGGATGTTTTTCTGGCTGTTGGCTTTGGTGTTGCGATTGAGCAGGTGCTTGATGCGGTAGGCAAAGCGGCCCAGCCAAGTGCCGTAAATTACGTCTTCGACTTCCTTGCGGTTGACGATGAATACGCGCAGCAGCTCTGTCAGGTGCGGCGTCGTCCAGTCGCCGGCAATAAAACTTTCAGCAAAACCGATGTCGCCCGATTTAAGCGCGGCACCGCACACATTCCAGTTCAGTAAATGCAGGCTGGCCATGGGTGCCTGACCGTTGCCGAAGCGCTGCACAGAGCCATCGGGCAGCTTGACGGTGAGCGTGCCGTGCTTGAGTCGCAGCAACATCTTCAGCGCAGTACGCGCCGCTGTTGGCGCATTGCCTGGCATTGAAAAAACCGAGGTGTTGGAGGTAGAGGTGCTCATGGATTTAACGAAGGTTTGGCAAAAAGGTTTGGTGGCGAGTTCAACGCGTCACAAATATTTCCGGGGCTTGGGGTTTTTTGATAAATGGCACGCGCTTCTTCCAGAGCTTGAAGGCTTGCCAGTGAATTCGCGCGATCACGCCAAAGGTCATGGCCGGATAGCCCCAGAGTGCCTTGCGCAGGCTGCTGCGGGTAACCGGCTCCAGCGTACCGCTGACGCTGGTTTCCAGCAGCGGGCCGATGTTATCGTCGTAGTCCACGCGGGCGACGGTTTTCTCCAGGCCGTCATGCTCGCTGCGCATGAAGCGAAAGCGGTAGCTGCCTTCAAGCGTACAAAATGGAGACACATGGAAGACCTTGTCAGCAGTCAGCTCATGCCCGTATTTTGGCCTGTCGAGCAAATAGCAGTGCCGCTCT
>JBBRQQ010000136.1:0-4296 GCA_038226155.1 Burkholderiales bacterium | reverse complement strand
TCGCAAAAGCTACAACCAGGGCTTGCCCAATGAAGCTGAAATTTTGCATGGATTAAATCTGCGGGTGGACCATGGCGAATTTGTGGCCTTGATGGGGCCATCTGGTTCGGGCAAAAGTACCTTGCTCAACATCATTGGTCTTCTCGAACACATGACCGTCGGCAGCTACCGCCTGCAGGGCCAGGAGGTGAACGGTTTAAGTGATGCGGAGCTGACGCTTCTGCGGCGCAGCAGCGTCGGTTTTGTGTTCCAGTTTCACCATCTGCTGCCAGCCTTTACCGCGCTGGAAAATGTGACCATGCCCGCGCTGATGCGCGATGGCCGTGTGAGCGACCAACAGTTGGCGCATGCACGCGACCTGCTGGCAGCAGTAGGCCTGGCTCAGGCCATGGACAAGCGGCCCGCTGAACTGTCGGGTGGCATGCAGCAGCGCGTGGCCATTGCCCGCGCACTGGTGCAAGAACCCGTACTGGTCCTGGCCGATGAGCCCACAGGCAATCTGGACACCGCTTCGTCGGACGAAGTGTTTGTCCAGCTACGACGTATGCATGCCGAGCGGGGTGTGACTTTTATAATCGTGACCCACGACCCGCGCATGGGTGCACGCTGCGACCGGATGGTGGAGCTGGTAGACGGACGCATTGCGCGGGACGAGGTGACGGCGCATACATAGTGCGCAGGTTACTCTTGCAATGCTTGCAGGCACAACGCGCAAAACGTAGCCCCACCATCAAGTCAGCGCGCCCCGCGCATCAATCTTGATGATGCTTTCCACAACGCCTTTCAGCAGCCCGCCGCGCACACCAATCATCGCGTCATGCAGGTTGACGGTTGGGTCGCAGTGGCCGGGTATCAGCCAGAGCAGGCTGCCCAGCCTTGGCAAACGTGTGTTGCCGGCCGATGGCTTCAGGATGCCGTGCTCGTCGCCGCCATTTGAATAGTCGAGCGTGCTGCGTTTGCTGAACGCATGTACCTTGGGCAGGCCTGAATCAATGGCGTGGCTTTTGTGCCCTGCGTCGCACACTACATAGGGTTCGGCGGCGTCTTCATGGGTGCTGACAACCTGCGTTTTCACAAACAGGGCATGTTCAAAGCGGGGCTGCGCCGGGGCCTGTTTGTTGGCCGCATAGTCTGCGTCCATGAACAGGTAAGAGCCGGCTTGCAGTTCGCCATACACGCCACTGGCAGCCTCCAGTGCCGCAGTGCCGGTGCCTGCGCCTGTGATGAGTCCAACCTTGATACCCTCGGCTTCGATCAGCTCGCGGGTGTGTTTGACGGCCTTAACTGCACTTGCAATGGCTTGCCGCCGCTCGTCCGGCGAGCGCAGGTGCTGCGCCCTGCCATGGTAGGCCTGCAAGCCCGCGAAGTTGAGGGCCGGGTGTTTGCGAATCTCAAGCGCGAGCGCCACAGCTGCCAGGCCCGGTAGTACGCCGCAGCGGTTTTGCCCGACGTTGACTTCAACAAATACCTCAATCTGCGTGGCGATGCCAGTGGTGGTGCGTCCAGCATTCATGCTGGCTGCCAAACGCGCAATGCCCTCAATACTGTCTACGCAAATAGCGATTTGTCCGTTGTGCGGTAGCACGTCGCGGGTCAGGGCCGCCACGCGTGCCAGCTTGAAGGGTGAAATCACCTCGTTGCTGATGTAGACGTTGTAAACGCCGCCGGCCACCATGGCTTCGGCCTCGGATGTTTTTTGGACGCACACGCCGACTGCGCCTTCAGCCATTTGCAGCTTCGCAAGCGTTGCGCTTTTGTGCATTTTGGCGTGCGGCCGCAACCTGACTTTGTGTGAGGCGGCAAATACTGCCATCACTTCCAGGTTGCGTTCCATCGCGTCCAGGTCAATCACCAGTGCGGGGGTGTCGACAAAGCTGACCGACTGGCCAACCAGGTGCTGTAAGTTTTCAGTCCGTGGGTGCATCGCTTTAACCTGTGGCTTCATCAAGCGCGTCATCGTCAAGGTGCTG
This sequence comes from Burkholderiales bacterium, assembly GCA_038226155.1. Lineage (GTDB taxonomy): Bacteria > Pseudomonadota > Gammaproteobacteria > Burkholderiales > Burkholderiaceae_C > Polaromonas. The sequence goes on along the minus strand of JBBRQQ010000136.1, from coordinate 2,326 downwards.
TGTGTCGGCCCAACCTACCAGCGTAAAACCTTCGGGTGTCCAGAGCAGCCGGTTGATGGCCGTATTGCCCAGTGCCCAGGTGCGCGGGGCCTGTATGTCGAGTCGGGTGGCGGCGCGGTACAGCACGTCCATCACACCGCCATGCCCCACCAGCGCGATCAACTCGCCGGGGTGCCGTGCGGCCAGCCGCTCTGCTGCCGCTACCACCCGGCTGCGCAAGTCAAGCAGTGACTCACCACCAGCAGGCGCAAAGTGGGGGTCACGCTTGCGCCAGCGCAGGGACTGCTCGGGTAGCAGTGCTTCAATTTCGGCAAAAGTCCTGCCTTCAAAATCGCCAAAGCCGCGCTCACGCAAAGCTTCTTCCTTGACCACTTTTAGGCCTGTTGCGTTGCCAACGTACCGCGCGGTTGCCCATGCGCGCGCCAAGTCACTGGCATAGATGGTGGTGATCGGCTCGTCCTGCAAGGCATCGGCTAGTCGCCCGGCTTGCCAGCGGCCATTGGCGCTCAGGGGGATGTCAAGCTGGCCCTGAATGCGGGTGTCCACGTTCCAGGCGGTTTCGCCGTGGCGAATAGCGATGATTCGCGTGGGCTCGCTCATCGCGTGGTTTCAACCTTGATTCGACGCGTGCCGGGTGGCGGCTGCGGAAAGCCGAGCAACGCCGCGTCGATGATGGCGGGAAGCAGGGCATAGCCATCGCGCCAGGGCGTGTCGCTTAAAGCGGTTGTCTCAAACACGACTTTCTGGTCGGTAAGGTCGCGCATTTGAATACGAATTTCGCGCAGATAGTAAGGGTCTGCAGGATACGGTGTGGCGAAAGGTCCACCAAACGGAAACGAAAAACCCACCGAGCTGCCGAAGTTTCCTCCACCCAGGAAAACGTTTGGAGCGCCGTAGCCGTAGCCCGTGCGGGCTGCAAGTTGAGTATTGGCGGTGATCGTCACGGCCAGGCGGGCCTTGGCAGGGTCAATCACCAGCCCAACTTTTGCCAGACTGGCAATGGCCGAACCTTCAATCAGATCTTGCTGCGCAGCTTGCACTTGCTGCGAAGGCAAGCGCTCAAACCGGTACGGTGTGTTTGGGCCAGGTGGCGCAGAAGTCCAGGCAGAAAAAGCGGTTACATCGCTTTCAACTACGCGCAAGCCCGAGCACCCCGCCAGCAAAACGCCCAAAAGCGTTACAGACAATATGATTTTCAAAAAGCGTTTCATATCAGCCTTATGTTGTGCGCAGCCAGCGGCTAGCTGGAGTGCAGGTTGATGACGGACAAGCCTGGTATGTTGGCTGGCATATTGGTCATGACGGGTGCGCTGAACTCATCGGCATCAAATGCCTTGTCGCCATCAGGCTCAAGCACGCCGGTCGTTCGAATGCCCTTGAAGTCATGGCGTTCGCCGTCCATTAAATGTGAAGGCACGATGTTTTGCAGCGCACTGAACATGTTCTCGATGCGGCCCGGAAACTTCTTGTCCCAATCCCGCAGCATATTACCGACCTGTTTGCGTTGCAAATTTTCCTGGCTGCCGCACAGCGTGCACGGAATAATGGGAAAACTGCGTACTTGCGCCCAGCGTGCGAGGTCTTTTTCAGTCACATAAGCCATCGGTCGAATGACGATATTTTTACCATCATCACTCACCAGCTTGGGCGGCATACCTTTGAGCTTTGCTGCAAAAAACATATTCAGAAAAAATGTCTGCAGCATGTCATCGCGGTGATGGCCCAGCGCGACTTTGGTCGCGCCCAGTTCGCCCGCTACGCGATACAAAATGCCGCGGCGCAGGCGCGAGCACAGAGAGCAAAGCGTTTTGCCCTCGGGTATCACGCGCTTGACGATACTGTAGGTGTCCTGGTTTTCGATGTGGAAGGGCACGCCGAGCTTTGCAAGATAGTCGGGCAGCACATGTTCAGGAAACCCGGGCTGCTTTTGGTCGAGGTTAACGGCGATCAGGCTGAAATTGATGGGCGCGCGCTTTTGTAATTTCAGCAAAATGTCCAGCATGGCATAGCTGTCTTTACCGCCCGACACGCACACCATCACCTTGTCGCCTTCTTCAATCATGTTGAAGTCAACAATCGCACGGCCAACCTCGCGACACAGGCGTTTTTCAAGCTTGTGGTCTTCGCGCTCTATCTTCATCGCGTTCTGCAGGCGCGCGGAGCTCTCCTGCTGCCCGCTATCGTTTTTCCAAACTGCACTCATTTCATTGGCTCCCGATATGGCTTCACGTGGCTCACCACTGTCCGGTTTCGACGCGAATGGCGACTTCGCAGTCTTCAAAAATTTCAAGCTTGGCAATCTTCACTCGCACGCCCAGTACACCTG
>JBBRQQ010000135.1:0-4347 GCA_038226155.1 Burkholderiales bacterium | reverse complement strand
GCTTTGGGCAGCATGCATGCAGCCGAGGCTGATACGCAAGCTGCGAGTGTGCTGCTGGCCAGCAATGTGGCGCGCAGCTACTTTCAACTGGTGCGCCTGAACGAGCAGGCGGCGCTAGCTCGCCGCACGCTGGCTCAGCGCGAGGAAACCCTGAAGCTGGTGCAAGACCGTGTCAACGCTGGCCTCGATACGCGGCTGGAGCTGCGCCAAAGTGAGGGCGGTCTGCCAGAAGCCCGTCTTCAACTCGAATCATTGCAAGAGCAAATGGCGTTGACCCGCAATGCCCTTGGCGCATTGATTGGCCAGCCCAATCTGGCTGCTTCGGCTGTGGCGGTCGTTCCACCAGCGCTGGATACTATAAAAAATGTAGCAGTCACATCGACCATCCCCGCCGACCTGCTAGGCCGCCGGGCAGACATCCTGGCGGCGCGCTGGCGCGTTGAGGCCTCGATCAAAGATGTAGCCAATGCCAAAACCCAGTTCTACCCGAACATCAACCTCGTCGCATTTGCCGGCTTTTCCAGCATTGGATTGAACCGCCTGTTCGACTCTGGCAGCCAGCAGTGGGGCGTAGGCCCCGCTTTGCGCTTGCCGATTTTTGATGCAGGCCGACTGCGCGCCAATTTGCGCGGCAAAACAGCCGACCTGGATGCCGCTGTTGAAAGCTATAACGCCGCAGTGTTGGACGCGGTGCGCGATGTGGCCGACCAGCTTGCATCGATTCAATCCATCACGCGTCAGCAAGCAGAACAACGTGCTGCCAGCCAGGCCGCTGAAGGTGCCTACGACATTTCCGTGCAGCGCTACAAGGCGGGCCTCGGTACCTTACTCAATGTGCTGACCGCAGAGACGACTGTTTTGCTGCAGCGCCGAACAGCGGTTGACCTTGTGGCCCGCGCACTGGACACGCAGGTGGCACTCATGCGGGCACTGGGCGGTGGCTACAGGCCAACTGCCGAACCACCGTTAAATGCTACAAAAAACATAGCTGGTCACGCCCGTGAAATGGCGGCTGTGGCATCTTTTAATCATTAAAAACGGCCTTTAGACAGCAAAAAAGCATTCAAAATTGAAAATCAGCACACCATGAACGACACCACACAATCTCCCCCTGCTGCTTCAGCTCCCCTTGCTGCGCCTGCTACCAAAAGCAAACCAACTAACCCCAAGCGCAAAAAAGCCCTGACCGCGTTGGCATCGGTCGTCGTAGTGGCTGGTCTTGGCTGGGCCGCCTACGAGTACCTCGTTGCAAGCCACTACGAGTCCACCGACAACGCCTATGTGCAGGGCAATGTGATCCAGATCACGCCACAAATCAGTGGCACCGTCATGGCCATCATGGCCGACGACACCGACTTTGTAAAAGCTGGCCAACCGCTGGTTCAGCTTGATCCGCTCGATGCCAAAGTAGCGCTTGACCAGGCCGAAGCCGCTCTGGCACAAGCCGTGCGCCAGGTGCGTACCTTGTATGCCAACAATGGCACGCTCTCGGCGCAAATCGCACTGCGCGACTCAGATGTTGTCAGGGCGCAAAGTGACATTGGCCGTGCGGCTGATGACTTGGCACGTCGCCAGTCACTGACCGGCAACGGCGCAGTGTCCAGAGAAGAACTTGGCCACGCTGAAACCCAGCTTGTCAACGCCAAAAGCGCCCTGGCCGCAGCGCAGGCCGGTGTGGTGGCCGCGCGCGAGCAACTCAGCAGCAACCAGTCGCTGACAGAAGGCACCAGCATTGAGCAGCATCCCAGTGTTTTGATGGCTGCAGCCAAAGTGCGCGAGGCTTACCTGGCAACGCAGCGCGCAGCCCTTCAGGCACCGGTTGATGGCTATGTTGCCAAGCGCACGGTGCAGCTTGGTCAGCGCGTAGCTGCGGGCACGCCGATGATGTCCATCATTCCGCTCAAGCAGGTTTGGGTTGATGCCAACTTCAAGGAAGTGCAGCTGCGCAATATTCGCATCGGCCAGCCCGTCACGCTGGTTGCCGACCTGTACGGAAAGAAAGTTGAATACAAGGGCACGGTTGCCGGCCTTGGTGCTGGCACGGGCGCTGCCTTTTCTTTGCTGCCTGCACAAAATGCAACCGGCAACTGGATCAAGGTTGTGCAGCGCGTACCCGTGCGCATTGCGCTGGATGCAAAACAGATTGTTGACAACCCACTGCGCGTCGGCCTGTCGATGGACGCAGAAGTTGACGTGAGCAACAAAAGCGGAAAAACACTGGCTGATGTACCGCGTCCCGCAGCGCAGGCCGAGGTACACGCCTATGGTGTACCGGGCGATGCGGCAGACCAGGACGTGCGCCGTGTGATTGCAGCCAACGCTGGAAAGTTAGCAAGCGTTGCCGGCTCCAGAAAATCCGGTATTTAAATTTCAGGCTTTATTTCCCGTTTCGTTTCAGGCGCATATGGCATCCGAATCCGCATCATCACCGTCTTCCTCTGCTGAAAAATATGTCGAGTTGCCACCACTAACCGGTTCTGCCCGCCTATGGGGCACATTGGCGCTATCGGCTGCAACCTTTATGAACGTGCTCGACACGTCGATTGCCAACGTGTCGCTGCCCGCTATCGCAGGCGATCTCGGCGTCAGTCCCAACCAGGGCACCTGGGTCATCACCAGCTTTGGTGTAGCCAATGCGATTGCGGTACCGCTTACGGGTTGGCTGTCGCAACGCTTTGGGCAGGTGCGCCTGTTCATCGCCAGCGTGATTCTGTTTGTGATCACTTCATGGCTCTGCGGCCTGGCCCCGAACATGACGACGCTGATTATTTTTCGCGTCTTGCAGGGCTTGGTCGCTGGTCCGCTTATTCCGCTTTCGCAGGCGTTGCTGTTATCAAGCTACCCGAAGGCGCTGGCTGGGTTGGCAATGGCGCTGTGGTCTATGACGACACTGGTGGCACCCGTCATGGGACCGCTGCTGGGCGGCTGGATTACCGACAATATTTCGTGGCCATGGATTTTTTATATCAACATCCCTGTCGGGTTTTTCGCCGCCTTCATGATCTGGAGCATCTTCCGAAATCGCGAAAGCCAAACCCGCAAACTTCCCATTGACTCCGTTGGCCTGGCCTTGCTGGTGTTATGGGTCGGTGCGTTGCAGATCATGCTCGACAAAGGCAAAGAGCTTGACTGGTTTCACTCTGGCGAGGTGATTGCACTTGGCATTGTTGCGCTGGTAGGGCTGGTGACGTTTGTCATCTGGGAGCTGACGGAAGAGCATCCCATCGTTGACCTCACGTTATTCAAGCGGCGCAACTTCTGGGCTGGCGCGCTGGCGTTGTCGATTGGTTACGGGCTGTTTTTTGGCAACGTTGTGTTGTTGCCGCTGTGGTTGCAGCAATACATGGGCTACACCGCCACCCAGGCCGGCATGATCATGGCGCCGGTGGGGCTGATGGCTTTGCTGCTGTCACCCGTTGTGGGAAAAAACATAGGCAAGGTTGACCCGCGCCGCATGGCCGCGTTTGCCTTCGTCATTTTTGCGCTGGTGTTGTGGATGCGATCAAACTTCAACACGCAAGCCGGCTTCACAACGATTTTGATACCGACCCTGATTCAGGGCGTGTCGATGGCGTTCTTTTTTATTCCGCTGGTCACGCTGACCCTGTCGGGCATTCCGCCAGAAAAAATACCTGCCGCATCAGGCTTGTCGAACTTTGCACGTATCACCGCTGGCTCGTTTGGTACCTCCATTGCCACCAGCGTGTGGCAAGACCGGGCCGCGATGCACCATGCGCATTTAAGTGAAGCAGTTAACCTGGGAAGCCCTGCCACCAATAGCGCGTTATCGGGCTTGGCAAGTGCAGGGCTGTCCCCCGATCAGGCCCTGGCCACCATCAATCGGCTGGTAGACCAGCAAGCCTATATGCTGGCCGCGTCAGACGTATTTTATGCCTCGGCACTGATTTTTCTGGCACTGATTCCGCTGGTTTTTTTGGCGAAAAATATCAGAGGTGGGGCGGGTGGAGCGGATGCTGCGGCTGGCGCGCATTGAGAGCGGGGTGCGCTGCATGGCCGCTGTGGGCAAAGATTTTTACAACTGTTCGTGTTGTTTGATTAGCGATACCTGGCATGCAACTGCTTTCAGCGAGTTGCAATAGATTGCGCGAGAAATCTGTATGACCGGTTTGCTGCGAAAGCGGAAGTAGCTAAGTTGCGAAAGCAGTCATTCAAACAGACGCATTCGAATAAAGTTTAACGCCTGAATTAGACGTCACTTGCGTGATGCTTCCATTGGCTGATCAGAGATGTCCTTGATGAGGAATTCCATCTCGCCGATCTCACGCCGCTGTGCCTCAATGATTTCATCAGCTAGCTTCCGGACACGTGGGTCAGCGATTTGTGCGC
>JBBRQQ010000134.1:0-4530 GCA_038226155.1 Burkholderiales bacterium | reverse complement strand
GCAGGGGGTGATGGTGCTGTGCCCATTGGCCACGCCGATCATGGGCTTTTTGAAGTCAGCCGTTTCGTAGCCCATGGCGTAGTACATCGAGCGGTTCGGCGCGCGTGCTTTGCCCTCGGTGATGTTTTTGCTGCGCGGGTTGAGGACGATGGTTTTCGTTTCCATGGGGTGTCTATGGTGGGGAGTTGTGGTTTATCTCAAGGATTATGGTGGCTTTGACTTATTTTATCCAATCCATTTTTCAGGCTGTATTAATATGTATGGCATATGAGTCGCTCACCCGCAAAGCCCGCACCCTGGATAGAACTTCGCCTCTGGCGGCAATTTGTGGCCGTGGCGGAAGAGCTTCATTTCGGCCGCGCCGCCCTGCGCCTGCACATGACGCAGCCGCCGCTGACCCAGGCCATCGCGCAGATGGAGGCCGTGCTGGGCTACCGGCTGTTCGACCGCACCAAACGAAGCGTGCAGTTCACGGCTGCCGGCGCGGCGCTGCTGCCCGAGGCGCGTGACCTGCTGGCACGCGCACAGGCGCTGCCCGCCTATGGCCGAGCCAGAGCGGACGGCGAGGCCGGGCGCTTGCGGCTGGCGTTTGTGTCCACCGTGGGTTTTGACCTGTTGCCGCGCTGGGTCAGGGCGTATCGTGAACAAAACCCTCGTGTTGACTTCGAATTGATCGAGGCAACCGGCGATGTGCAATTGCAGGCCTTTGAGCGCGGCGAGATTGATGCCGGTTTCATGCTGCATTCACCGGGCTTTGCGCCGCCGGGACTGGCCTGCCAGCGCATCGCTGATGAAAAACTGGTGCTGGCCATGCCTGCGCAGGGTGAACTGGCGCGAAAGAAGGATCTAAGCGTGAAAGACGTGCTCGGCCAGCCGTTGGTGATTTTTCCGCGCCGCATCGTGCCGTCGCTCTACGACGCGATTTTTGCGATGTACCACGCAGCGGGCGAATCGCCGAGGGTCGCGCAGGAGGCCATACAGATGCAGACCATCGTCAACCTGGTGTCGGCAGGGTTGGGCGTGGCTTGGGTGCCAGAGAGTGTTCAGCAGTTCAAGCGGCCGGGGGTGGTGTACCGCAGTCCGCAGGATGGCAGGGGCAAGACTGCCAAGACTGGCAAGGGTCGCCTTCCCGTGCCCGGCTGCGAAACCAGCCTGGTCTGGCCGAATGCGCGCGCCAACCCGGTGCTGGAACGTTTTGTCGCCTTCATTGCAAAAACAAGCGGCGGAATTTCCTGACGCAGGCGGGTCACGGCTGGCGTGCAAAATAGCCCCATGCTCATTCACCCCGAAATCAACCCCGTCGCCCTGCAACTCGGCCCCCTGGCCGTGCACTGGTACGGCCTCACCTACCTGGCCGCTTTCGGCCTTTTCTTTTTTCTGGCAACGCTGCGTCTGCGGCATGAGCCTTATGCGTCCATCACCGGCCCGGGTGCGTGGTCTCGCCGAGACATCGAAGACATTCTTTTTCTCGGTGTAATGGGCGTGGTCATCGGCGGGCGCATCGGCTACTGCCTTTTTTACAAACCTGGCTACTACCTCTCGCACCCGCTGGAGATTTTTTTCGTCTGGCAGGGCGGTATGAGCTTTCACGGTGGCATGTTGGGCGTGCTGGCATCGCAGCTTTGGTTTGCACGCACGCGACAGCGGCCCTGGCTACAGGTGATGGACTTCATCGCCCCCTGCGTGCCTACCGGACTGGCGGCGGGCCGGGTTGGCAACTTCATCAACGGCGAGTGGTGGGGCCGTTTTTCATCGCCTGATTTGCCGTGGGGCATGGTGTTCCCGGGCAGTGGCTCGATGCTGCCGCGTCACCCGTCGCAGATCTATCAATTTTTGCTGGAAGGCTTGCTATTTTTTGGTTTACTTTGGCTCTACGCACGCAAGCCAAGAAAGATGGGGCAAGTCTCGGGTGCGTTTTTGTTTGGCTATGGCGTGTTCCGATTCATCGCCGAGTTCTTTCGCGAGCCGGATGACTTCCTCGGCATCCTCGCACTGGGCATGAGCATGGGCCAGTGGCTGTGCGTGCCGATGATCGTGGCGGGTCTGTGGTTATGGGTTTGGGCTTCAAGGAAAGTGGCCACGGCATGACCAGTCTGCCTAGGCTGGCCTTGACAGCGGCAGCCTTGATGGCACTTGGTTTTGCGGTCGCAGCTCAGGGCTTGTCCAGGGACAAGCTTCAATCGGCCGGCCCTGCACCTTCCGATGCCAGTGTTAGTGCAGCCATCAGCAAGTACATGCGGGGCAAGGACAATTCTTTCGACAACCGCAAACCCTTCAAAGTCCTCTCCGGCCCTACGCTGGCTACGGGTGAGACCTTTGCCGGCAACATCGAGCAGGCATGGCTGATGTGCGTGGTGGTCAACGCCGTTAGAACCCAACCCGGTCCGGCAGACATTGAGGGAAAGTCGCTTTACTTGCAGCGCAACGCGGCAGGTGATTTCGTGGTCGTGCCGATCGAGAACTGGAAAAACTCCAGCCCGCAGTGTGGTGGTCTTAAATGATCTGGAACCACCGGAAACCCACATCAGCCAAATCAGCGCTGTGATTCGCTCCAGAAGCCTCTGAAAAGCTGATTTCAGGCTGCTTTTGACCATTAAAAATAGCTGCAATGCCCTGTTTACGGGCGTGAACAGCTATCAAATAAGTAGCGTGATGTAAAAAAGCCCGGGACGCTTTATGCAAACCTGGCCTTTTCTTGTCGTGTGTCTATGTTCAAGTGCTGCCCCACACGTCCTGTGCGGTCTCGATCACCAGCCTGAGCTTGGCGCGCTGCGCTTCAACGGCGATGTCATTGCCATGTACCGTGCTGCTGAAGCCGCACTGGGGTGACAGCGCCAGCTGGTCGAGCGGTGCGTATTTGGCGGCTTCTTCGATGCGGCGCTTGATGTCGTCTTTGTCTTCCATAGCCCCGAACTTGGTGGTGACAAGACCTAGCACCACTGTTTTGCCTTTGGGCAGGTAGCGCAGTGGTTTGAAGTCGCCGCTACGGGAGTCGTCGTATTCCATGAAGTAGGCGTCAAGGTTCATTTCCTTGAGCAGTGCTTCTGCGACCGGCTCGTAGTTGCCCGATGCGGCGTGCGTGCTTTTGAAGTTGCCCCGGCACAGGTGCATGGACAGCAGCATAGCCACGCGCAGGAGGGAGTGCTCGGGCGCGTATCGGTAAGATAGGCAATGCTGTTATAGCTGCCAGTCTGATTGGGCACTTGCCGACATTCGAGTAAGCCGCCATAGTCAAACATTAAATTGCCTTCATAAACTTGCGGAGACATCATGAAAAAACGTTACCTTCTTAAGACCATCACCGCAGCGGCGGCATTTTTTGTCTGCGGTAGCGCGGTGGCGCAGGCCAACACCTTCAAAATCGGCCTCATAACTCCGCTGACGGGCCAACAAGCCACGACCGGCAAGCAAATGGAGGCAGGCGTGCGCGCCTACATGGCGCAAAATGGCGACACTGTAAACGGACGCAAGATCGAGCTGATTGTCAAAGACGACGGCGGCATTCCCGATGCGTCCAAGCGCATTGCGCAAGAGCTGGTGGTGAACGAAAAGGTCAATGTGCTCGCGGGTATGGGCCTGACGCCCATCGCCCTGGCGATTGCGCCGATTGCAACGCAGTCCAAAACCCCGCTGGTTGTGATGCTGGCCGCTACGTCGATCATCACCGAGGCATCACCCTACATCGTTCGCACGAGCTTTACTATCCCGCAATCGGCGGTGGCTATGGCCGACTGGGCGCCTAAAAACGGCATCAAAAAAGTGGTGACGCTGGTCAGTGATTACGGCCCCGGTATTGACGGTGAAAAGTATTTCAAAGAACGGTTTCTTTTCAATGGAGGGCAGGTGACTGAGTCATTGCGCGTTCCACTACGCAACCCTGACTTCGCACCGTTTCTGCAAAAAGTGCGTGACCTGAAACCCGATGCCATGTTTGTGTTTGTGCCGTCTGGTGCAGGCGCTGCAGTGATGAAGCAGTTTTTGGAGCGGGGCATGGATAAAGCCGGTATCAAACTCATCGGCACTGGTGACCTGACCGACGACGACCAGCTCAACGACATGGGCGACGGCGCGCTAGGAGTGGTTACTTCGCACCAATACTCGGCAGACCATCCGTCGGCCATGAACAAAAAATTTGTAGCCACGTTTGAAGCGGCTAACAAAGGCATGCGGCCTAATTTTGTGGCGGTTGGTGCCTACGACGGCATGCGCGTGATTTACGAAGCTTTGCGCGCTACCAAGGGCAATGGCGGGGGTGATGCACTGATTGGTGCCATGAAAGGCCAGATTTTTGAGAGCCCACGCGGCCCGATGTTCATTGACGCGCAAACCCGCGACGTGGTGCAAAACATGTACTTGCGTAAAGTCGAGCGCAAAAACGGCAAGCTTTATAACGTGGAGTTTGATGTCATCAAAGACATGAAAGACCCCGGCAAAACAAAATAAAGCAGGCGACGTTCGACAGCCATGCTGACCATACTCTTTGACGGCATTGCTTACGGCATGCTGTTGTTCATCCTGGCGGTTGGTCTG
>JBBRQQ010000133.1:0-4793 GCA_038226155.1 Burkholderiales bacterium | reverse complement strand
GCTTCAAGCTGGTCGTGCGTGACGAAAAGAGCAGTGGCCTGCGCGGCTTTCAAGATATTGCGTAATTCGTGCGCCAGGCGTTCGCGCAAATCCACATCGAGATTTGAAAACGGCTCATCCAGCAGCAGCAGGCGAGGACGCGGTGCAAGCGCTCGGGCCAGTGCCACGCGCTGCTGCTGGCCACCAGAAAGCTCATGCGCAAAGCGCTGACCGCTCGCCTGAAGCCCCACCAGCGCCAACACTTCTTCCACCCGCGCCTTGCGCTCCGCGCTGGGCAGGTGGTGGATGCCAAAGGCCACGTTATGGGCCACATCCATGTGCGGGAAAAGCGCATAGTCCTGAAACACCATGCCAATTCGCCGTGCTTCAGGTGCGCGGTGTTCAGTGCTGCTGCTGACCACCTCGCCATCCAGCGTGATGCTGCCCGCGCTGGCCCGTTCAAGGCCCGCCACCGCCCGTAGCAGCGTGGTCTTGCCGCAGCCAGACGGGCCAATCAGCACGCCCAGTTCGCCAGCGCGCAGGCCAAACGACACGCCAGCTACAGCAGGTCGGCTGCGACCCGGGTACTGGACTTGCAATGCGGAGATTTCCAAAAACATCTCTCAATTGTAGATGCGTACAATTCTCATTCGCGCTCGACAGTAGCTTCAGCACCACTTCGTACCCCTCACTTTTGATATTCATGCGTTTCCTTGCGCGTTCATCGCTGTTGCTCCTGGCTGGTTTGCTGGCCTTACCGGTACTGGCTGTACTGGCATCCATGCTGCAATGGAACGCGCAAAGCAGCCAAATTCTTGGCGAGATGTCGCAAACCGTATTGCCTGATTACGCTTGGACATCGCTGCGCCTGTGCCTGATGGTCGGCATCGGTGTGGCGGTAGTGGGCAGCAGCACCGCCGTGGCCGTCAGCCTGTTTGACTTTCCCGGTCGCCGTTTTTTTGAATGGGCGCTGCTGCTACCGCTGGCTGTGCCGGCTTACGTGGTGGCCTACGCCTATACCGACTTCTTTCAGTACGGTGGCCCACTGCAAGAAGCTGTGCGGGCAGCAACGGGCTTGCAGGGCCGCGTGTTCCCGGACGTACGTTCTTTAAGCGGTGCTGTGTGGGTATTTGTGTTTGCGCTCTACCCCTATGTGTATGTGCTGGCCCGCAGCGCTTTGGCCGAGCGCGCGGTACACCTGATGGAAGCCGCACGCTTGCTGGGCGCTCCCTTGAGCCGCCGCATACGCAGCATTGCCTTGCCGCTGGCGCGCCCGGCTGTCGCGGCAGGCGTGGCTTTGGCGCTTATGGAAACGCTGGCCGATTTTGGGGTGGGCAGCTACTTCGGCATTCAGACATTCTCCACTGGCATCTACAAGGCCTGGTTGTCCATGGACAACCGCATCGCTGCGGCCCAACTGGCCACCATGCTGCTGCTGGTCGTGTTGCTGTTGCTCAAGCTGGAGCACAGAGCCCAGCGCCGCATGCGTTTTACGGGCAAGGGCGGGGTGGCGTCAACGCACAGGGAGGCGCAAGCCAGCGTGCTGAAGGGGCGCGCTGCCGCGGCGGCCTGGCTGATTTGCGCCTTGCCGGTTCTGGCTGGTTTTGCATTGCCGGTGGTGTTTATGTTGCGGCCCTTGTTGACTGATCTGGCTGCTGATACATCGGTGCTGCCCTGGCGGTCTTTTGTGCAATGGTCGTTCAATAGCATTGCACTGGGTGTGGGCACGGCGGCTCTAGCCTGTGCGATCGCGCTGCTGTTGGCCTTTGCATTGCGTACGCGGCCCGACTGGCTGACGCGCGCCGTAGTGCAAATCGCCAGTCTGGGCTATGCCGTTCCGGGTGCGGTGATTGTGGTGGGCCTGCTGCTGCCGATTGGCTGGTTGCAGTCGGTTGCGCCGCAAACCAGCGCGGGCTACTGGATCACCGCCACCGTCATCGGCATTGTCTGGGCCTACCTGGTACGCTTTTGTGCCGTAGCCCTGCAGTCGGTGCAAAGCGGTTATGCGCGGGTGCCTTCCAGTATGGACGACTCGGCCCGAATGCTCGGTGTGCATGGCCCCGCATTGTTGGCCAGAGTTCACTGGCCATTGCTCAAACGCAGCATGGCCGCCGCCGGGCTGCTGGTGTTGGTCGATGTGATGAAAGAGTTGCCCGCCACGCTGGTGCTGCGCCCCTTCAACACCGACACGCTGGCGGTGGTGGCCTATCAGCTTGCGCGTGATGAGCGGCTAGGCGAAGCCGCCCTGCCATCGCTGGCGCTGGTACTGGTTGGATTGATTCCCGTGCTGCTGCTGAGTCGCACCCTGGGCAAACCAGAGGCATGAAAAACCAACTTGCGATCTTTATCTGATGTCGGCGTGAGCCTACGCATGTCAACCCAATGGGACTACTGACTCGGCATGTTTAGCCTTTTAACGTGTATTCGTCTCTGCTCGAAAGTGCAAGCGGACTCACAACCAAAAGGAAAAATCATGAACAAAGATCGCTTTGAAGGTAACTGGCTGCAGTTCAAAGGCAAAGTCCAGGAGCAATGGGGCAAGTTGACGGACGACGACCTCGACATCATCGCCGGCAAGCGCGACCAGTTGCTGGGCAAGCTTCAGGAGCGCCATGGCATCACCAAAGAGGAGGCCGAAACGCAGATCAGTGATTTCCATCGCAAAAACCCGACCAGCTTTTTTGAGCGCTATTGATTAACGCTCGCACTTCATTTACCCAACAATACTCATCCTAAAGAATTCACCATGAAAACCAAACTACTCATGCTCGCCGTTGCTTGCGGTTGCACATTCGCCGGTAGCGCCATGGCCACGACCAAGGCCGAATACAAGGCTGAAAAGACTCGCATTTCGACCGAATATAAAGTCAATAAAGACAAATGCTCCCCCATGAAGGCCAATGCCAAAGACATTTGCATCTCTGAAGCTAAAGGCATGGAAAAAGTCGCGAAGGCAGAAGCTAAGGCAATGTACGAGCCCAGCGCCAAGCACACCAAAGGGGTAGCCATGGCCAAAGCTGATTCAATGTACGACACAGCCAAAGAAAAATGCGATGACCTCGCTGGGAATGCCAAAGACGTTTGCGTCAAAGATGCCAAGGCTGCATTTGTCAAAATGAGAGAAGACGCCAACGTGGCCAAGGCAGCTACAGACACCACCAAAACCAAGAACGCCAAGATGGCGAGCGTCCAAAAAGACGCCACCGAAGACAAGAAAGACGCTGATTACAAGGCGGCCAAAGAGCGTTGCGACGCATTGGCTGGCGTGCCAAAAGACACTTGCCAGAACGATGCCAAAGTTAAATTCGGCATGAAATAAATCCCTGAACCCTTCGCCTTTTCTGCTTGACTGCGGGTGGGCGACGCGGTGGTCAGCAAATTAAAAGCCCCGGCTTGCAAATGCAAGCCGGGGCTTTTTGTTGCGGCTTTGTCGGCGGCTTTGTATTTGCCCTGATTGACGGTCTTTCATGCCGCATTTAAAGTGATGGATATGGTCGCCGCTGCAAGAGTTAAACCCGAAGAATTTTTTACCCCCGATGAATGGGCGATGTTGTCCGCACGCTCATCATGGAAAGGCATCGCGCTGGTCGTACATTGCTGGCTCGTGATTGCGGCCAGCATGGCCCTTGGTGTGATCTGGCCCGTTACGATTCCTTTGATGGTCGTGTTGATTGGCAATCGTCAGCTCGGGCTTTTCATACTCATGCACGATGCCGCGCATGGCCTGCTGCACGCCAATCGGCCCATAAACGACCGCCTGGCGCTCTGGTTTTGCGGCGCTGAACTCAATTTCTACCGTCCCTACCATTTGCAACATCACCGTTTTGTGCAACAAAGTGAAGACCCCGATCTGGTGCTGTCGGCACCTTTCCCGATCACGCCGGTCTCGCTGCGCCGCAAGATCATCCGCGACTTGACGGGGCAAACCTTTTTCAAACAGCGCTTTGGCATGTTGGTCGACGGCATCAAGGCGCGCCTACCGGGCGATTCAGTCTCGTCGTTGCTGGTGCTTGAAGCCAGAAAGCAGCGCGTTTTCCTCACCCTCAATCTATTGGGCTTGGCGCTGTTTACTGTGGCTGGACTGTGGTGGGCCTGGGTGCTGATGTGGTTGCTGCCCATGGCCACATGGTTGCCACTGATAAGTCGGCTGCGCAATATTGCCGAACATGCGCTCATCTTGGAAAACGGCACAGATCCAATGCGCCATGCCCGCACCACGAATGCCAATTGGATTGAGCGCGTTTTCGTTGCGCCATATTGGGTTAACTACCACTGCGAGCATCACATGTTCACGCAGGTCCCGTGCTGGAACCTGCCAGCTGCGCATCGTCTGCTGGCCCAAAAAGGCGTGACCGGGCGTATGGAGGTACAACAGGGGTATGGGACGGTGCTGCGGCTCGCTTCACAGGCCTGAATACCGGCGGGTACGTCGGTCCCTCAGGCCCATATTTCATAGGCTATAATTCGAGGCTTCGCGGCTGTAGCTCAGTTGGATAGAGTACTTGGCTACGAACCAAGGGGTCGTGGGTTCAATTCCTGCCAGCCGCACCAAAAAAGAAAACCCTGCAATGAAAGTTGCAGGGTTTTTTCTTTGCCAGTCTGTTTTGAGGCACAAACCCAAGCATGAATGCTATTCTGGTCTGCCATGAACAAAGCCTTCACCAAAGAAACCGACTCTGAGGACGATGACGGCTTGATCCTGCCGCCGCTTCCAGTTGGCGGCAAGAACTACATCACGCCTGCAGGTTACGAAAGTTAGCGCGCAGAACTGTTGGGGCTGATTGATGATGAGCGTCCGCGTATTGTCGAGATCG
>JBBRQQ010000132.1:0-5060 GCA_038226155.1 Burkholderiales bacterium | reverse complement strand
TCTCGGCATCGTTGAAAACATGGCGGTACATATTTGCAGTCAATGCGGCCACACCGAGCATATTTTTGGCCAGGACGGCGGCAAGAAAATGGCCGCTGATTACAAGATGGACTACCTCGGTGCGTTGCCGCTGGACATGCAAATCCGACTGCAGGCTGACAACGGCAGGCCCACCGTGGTGGCTGATCCGGACGGCGATGTCGCCGTGATCTACAAGGCTATTGCCCGCAAGATGGCCATCACGGTAGCCGCCAAGGCCAAAGATTTTTCAGCCAAATTTCCAACCATCAAGATCTCAAAAGACACTTGATCTTGGCCCGCCATCATGAACCTGCTGGCCTCACTGCGCTACCTTGCGGCTCTTGATGAGCACAAGCATTTTGGTCGCGCGGCACTGGCTTGCCACATCACGCAGCCTGCGCTGTCCAATGCGTTGCGTGCGCTGGAAGCCGAGTTCGACACCGTCATCGTCAAGCGCGGGCGCAACTTTGAAGGGTTTACCGAAGAAGGTATGCGTGTGCTGGCCAGCGCCCAGCGCATGTTGCACGAGCGGGAGTCATTGCAGCAAGAACTGAAGAGCGGCATTGGCAAACCGCAGGGGCGTTTATCCATAGGTGCGGTGCCCACCGCCATGCCAATTGCGGCGCGCTTTTCAGCCATGCTACAGGCGCGTTACCCGGGTATTTGCCCTGTGGTGCGCTCCATGAGCTCCAACGAGTTGGAAACCGGACTTGAAAGCCTGTCGCTCGACATCGGTCTGGGTTATACCGACAGGCTGCGAGTGAGCGGGCCGCGCATGCAGCAGATACCGCAGTACACCGAACATTATTTTTTTGTGCGGCGCGCCACCAAAATAAAAGATTCATTGCAGATTGGTCCGTCCATCACATGGGCGAAGGCGGCACTTCACCCCTTGTGCCTGCTGACCCGCGAAATGCACAACCGGACGATTGTTGAAAGGGCGTTTGAAGAGGCGGGCGCTGCCAGCAAACCAGCGATCGAAACCAACTCCATACTCGCGCTGGCCCTGTCGGTTGCCGATGGTGATGTCTGCACTATCATGCCGGGTGCGCTGGTCGGGGCCATGCGTGGCTACCGTGAACTACAGGCGCTGCCGTTGAAGGGGCCCACCGTGCAAACCGCGATAGGCCTGATTGCGCCGGGCGGCGACAGACCCTCCAGAACGCTTGAGGCGGCACTTGCATTGGCGCAAGACCCTGTTTGGCTAGCCCACGCCGCAGCCCATAGCGGTCAGCTCAAAATTTAAAACTGTAATTTGACGTGTCGGCTGCACTCACGCTGCAGCCAAAACACTTCATTTAGTTTTTGAATCACTCCATGTAGGGATTTAATTTGACGTTGACCTGCCGGGGCCGCCACAATTCTTGAGTACTTCTCACCGACAGGTCTTGTGAATATGAATCACCCCGCTGCAGCTGAAATCAAGGCGGTCGCCATCGCCACCGCAGACGAAATGCGCGAACGCATTCGCCGCAAAAGCAAGCTCAAGGGGCGGCAGGCAGATGATGCCTCGCTCACAGATGTGCGCTTGTTAATTGGCATCAAACCGGATGGCGGCCACCGTCGTGATTTGCTCATCGAACATCTGCATAAGCTGAACGACGCTTACCGCTGCCTGCATGATCGGCATTTAGTGGCTCTCGCCAAAGAGATGAACATCCCGATGGCCGAGGTATACGAGGTGGCGACTTTTTATCACCACTTTGAAGTCGTCAAGGGCGATGACCACGTTGCCGCGCTGACTGTTCGGGTATGCGATGGTCTGGCGTGCGAGATGGCTGGCGCACAGGATTTGCTGGCACGTTTGCCAGCCATTTTGGGCAATGACGATGTGCGCGTGATCTCGGCTCCCTGCATAGGCCGCTGTGAGCAGGCCCCTGCAGTGGCCGTGCACCAACGTGTTTTGCCTTTTGCGAGCCTTGAGGCGGTAAAAAATGCCGTTTCTGATGCGTTTTCACCCATAAAAACGGCTGAAGCCCAACAAATACGGGCGCGACCAGCTATCAACTTTGTAGCATCCGAGTTTGCTGAAAAAGCTATTCCCGATTTATTTCTCGGCTTGAGCAATGCCGAAGTCAGCCACACCGACTACGCCACCTACCGCGCTCACGGCGGATACAGCCTGGTGGCCAAGTTTGCAGACTCGGCCCACGGCCATGACGATGACGAGCGCATCATCAAGGCGATGGAGGACTCTGGCCTTCGCGGCTTGGGTGGGGCGGGATTTCCGGCAGGGCGTAAGTGGCGCATCGTGCGCGGGCAAGCTGCCCCCAAATTGATGGCTGTCAATATCGACGAGGGCGAGCCCGGCACGTTTAAAGACCGCACGTTTTTAGAGCGCGACCCGCATCGGTTTCTGGAGGGCCTGTTAATCGCCGCAAAAATAGTGGGTATTGATGCCTGCTACATCTACCTGCGCGATGAGTACCACGACTGCCGCAACATGCTCGAAGCTGAACTCGCCAAGCTGCGCGCCGACCCGCCCTGCAAATTGCCGTTGATTGAGCTGCGGCGCGGCGCGGGTGCCTACATCTGCGGTGAAGAGTCAGCCATGATCGAAAGCATTGAAGGCAAACGCGGCGTGCCACGCAAACGGCCTCCGTATATTGCAGAGGTCGGTTTGTTCAACCGCCCCACGCTCGAGCACAACTTTGAAACCCTCTACTGGGTGCGCGACATTATCGAAAAACCCCTTGGCTGGTTTGCCAGCTTTGGCCGCAATGGCCGCAAGGGTTTGCGCAGCTTCAGCGTCAGTGGCCGCGTGAAGCAGCCGGGTGTGAAACTCGCCCCCGCCGGTATCACGCTGCAAGAGCTGATTGACGAATATTGCGGCGGCATGGCAGAAGGCCATACGCTGTATGCCTACCTGCCCGGTGGTGCGTCGGGCGGTATTTTGCCTGGCTTCATGGCCAACATTCCGCTGGACTTTGACACGCTGCAACCATATGGCTGCTTTATTGGCTCCGCCGCCGTGATGGTGCTCGGGCACAACGACCGTGCGCGCGATGCGGCAGTCAATGTGATGCGGTTTTTCGAGCATGAAAGCTGCGGCCAATGCACACCTTGCCGTGTAGGTACAGCCAAGGCCGCCACGCTGATGTTGGCGCCGGTTTGGGATGCAGGCACCCTTGAAGACCTGGCGCAGGTGATGGGCGATGCCTCCATTTGCGGTCTGGGGCAGGCAGCGCCCAACCCGATTCGCAGCATTCATAAATACTTCCCGCATGAAGTGGGCGAGGCGCCATGGCCAGGTAATTTACCGAGGCCCGGCGAGCCAATGGTCACCGAACATGCTGCGCACGGAGAAAAATCATGAACGCGCCTGCCAAATTAGTTGAAGTCACCCCGCAAATCATTGAGTTCACGCTCGACGGCAAAACTGTCCTTGCCTACGATGGCGAAACCATTTTCAAAGCCGCCAAGCGCCACGGCATTGATATTCCGCATCTTTGCTACAAAGACGGCATGCGCGCTGACGGCAATTGCCGCGCTTGTGTGGTCGAGGTCAAGGGTGAGCGTGTGCTGGCCCCCAGCTGCTGTCGCAATGCTACTGCTGGCATGGAGGTGCAGGCACAGAGCGAGCGTGCATTGAAGAGTCAAAAGTTGGTGCTTGAAATGCTGCTGTCTGACATGCCGGATGTGGGCTACAAGTGGAACGAGAAAGACGAATCACAACAACACGGCGAACTCAGCGAATGGGCCGCACGCATGGATGTCGAAGTGCGCCCCGAACTAAAAGCCTTGCGTCGTGAGCAACCTCAAGCCGATATATCGCACCCGGCCATGGCCGTCAATCTGGACGCCTGTATCCAGTGCAACCGCTGCGTGCGTGCCTGCCGTGAAGAGCAGGTCAACGACGTCATTGGCTACGCCATGCGCGGCAGCCACAGTGAAATCGTGTTCGATTTAAACGATGCCATGGGCGACAGCACCTGTGTGGCCTGCGGTGAATGCGTGCAGGCCTGCCCGACCGGCGCGCTGATGCCGAAGACGCAAATTGGCTCACAAATAGTCGATAAAAAAGTCGACTCGGTTTGCCCGTTTTGCGGTGTCGGTTGCCTGATTACCTATAACGTTAAGGACAACGTGATTGTGAGTGTGGACGGGCGCGACGGCCCGGCCAACCACAGCCGCTTGTGCGTTAAGGGGCGCTTTGGTTTTGACTACGCACACAGCCCTCAGCGCCTGACCAAGCCGCTGATTCGCAAGGCAGGCGTGAGCAAAGACCCCGAAGCGCTGCAACACCTGAACCGTGATACCGCAGACTGGTCCGAAGTTTTTCGTGAAGCAACCTGGGAAGAAGCCCTGGCGCTGACAGGCAGTAGCCTGAGCGGCTTGCGCGACACCTACGGTAAAAAATCACTGGCTGGTTTTGGCTCTGCCAAGGGCAGCAACGAAGAAGCGTATTTATTCCAGAAGCTGGTGCGTACCGGTTTTGGCAGCAACAACGTGGACCATTGCACACGGCTGTGCCATGCGTCCAGTGTGGCGGCGCTTTTGGAGGGTGTAGGTTCGGGTGCAGTGAGCAACCAGGTCAATGACGTTGAGCATGCGGGCATGATTTTCATCATCGGCTCCAACCCCACAGCCAACCACCCGGTGGCCGCGACGTGGATGAAAAACGCTGCCAAGCGTGGCGCAAAAATCGTGCTGGCTGACCCGCGCATCACCGACATTGGCAAGCACGCCTGGCGCACCCTGCAGTTCAAGGCCGACACCGATGTGGCCATGCTCAATGCCTTGATTCACACAGTGATCGAAGAAGGCCTGACGGACCAGGAGTTCATCCGTGATCGTGCCAGCAACTTTGACGCACTACGCGAAAACGTCAAGGCCTACAGCCCTGAGGCGATGGCCCCTATCTGCGGCATCCCGGCACCAAGGCTGCGCGAGGTTGCGCGTGAATTTGCCAAAGCCAAAAGCGCGATGATTTTGTGGGGCATGGGCATCAGCCAGCACGTGCACGGTACCGACAACGCGCGCTGCCTGATTGCGCTGTGCACCGTGACGGGCCAGATCGGCAAGCCCGGCTCCGGCCT
>JBBRQQ010000131.1:0-5066 GCA_038226155.1 Burkholderiales bacterium | reverse complement strand
CTGATGAACGAAATGGCCAGTTTTGCCTCTGCGGGTGTCAGCGGTAAAGGCGCGGCCTGACTGACTTCGAATGGCTTGGAAAGGCTTGGCGCGATGAAATTTCTGGTGCATTTTATGACTCACTTTGTGACGAAATTCATACGCGAATATTTAATCGCCGTGCAATTTTTCACCCGCATCCCCATCACGGGGCGGCTGGCGAGCTGGGTCGGTTTCAGTCCCGATTTGCTGCGTGCCAGCGCGGCGCACTTCCCCGGTGTAGGTGTGTTGATGGGTGCAATAGCTGCTGCCAGCTACGCGGTCGTGAATGCCCTGCTGCCCGATAGCATCTTCACTCCGCTGGCGGCTGCTACTTTGTGTACCGTGGTCACGGTGCTGGCCACGGGCGGCTTTCATGAAGACGGCCTGGCCGATGTGGCCGATGGTCTGGGCGGCAGCTATGACAAAGCGCGCGCGCTGGAAATCATGAAAGACTCGCGTGTCGGAGCATTTGGTGCGATGGCACTGGTGCTGGCGCTGATCGTCAAGGTCTCACTGCTGGCGATTTTGGGCTCAGTCGAAGGTGCGCCTGGCGGTTGGGACGAGGCTCCGTTTAGTGGCTGGACTGTTTGCACCGCCCTGTTTGCCGGCCATGTGATCTCGCGCGGCCTGCCCTTGCTGCTGATTTACCTGCTGCCGCATGTTGGCGACACCGCCACTTCCAAATCAAAACCACTGGCGGAGCAAATTGCGCCCGCTGGCCTGCTGCTCGCATTAGCCTGGTGCGTTGCGGCATTGCTTGTTGCTGGCGCTTTGATAAACCTGACGAGCTTGCTGGTGGCCTGCAGTTTTTCGATAGTGGGATTGTTGTGGATGGGCAGGCTTTTCAAGCGGCGCCTGGAGGGTTTTACCGGTGACTGCCTGGGGGCAACGCAGCAAGTGTGCGAAATCGCTTTTTATTTCGGCCTGGCGGTCTCCTTATGACACAGCCGCAGCGTAGGGCCGCCCCAAGCAAGGCTAGCCCCTTTGGGGGGCAGCGTATTACACGGAGTGAAAAGCGTGGGGGCTAACAGGCTCTGGCTAGTCCGCCACGCGCAGCCGCTGATAGCGCCGGGTATTTGCTACGGCCAGCTCAATATGGCGGCAAGCGCTGAGGCCACCGGTGCCTGTGCTGCCGAGCTTGCCAAACTTCTCCCGGCTGGCACCACAGTCGTCAGCTCACCGCTACAAAGATGTGCGCAGCTCACGCCCGTATTGATTGGGCTGCGACCTGATTTAACCATTAAAGTCGACCCCCATTTGCAGGAAATGCACTTCGGCAACTGGGAAGGCCGCGCCTGGGCAGATATCGCTAAAACCGAGCTTGACGACTGGACAGCAAATTTTGCCGATTACCCGGCAGGCAGCGTTGGCGGCGGCGGTGGCGAGAGCGTCAGCCAGTTCATGGCCCGCGTTGCAACAGCTTTTGATGCAATTGACCCGACGCAAAACACACTGTGGGTCACTCACGCAGGCGTAATCCGCGCCGCCCGACTGATCGCAAGCGGCGTGCGACAAGTCAAGCGCGCCGACCAATGGCCTGCGGATGCACCCGCATATGGACAATGGTGCAAACTGGACTTGTAACTCAAAGGCAAATCAAACCATGGCCACCAATCTGGACGGACAACTCGTTGTAGCGATTTCATCGCGCGCGCTGTTTGACCTTGAAGAAGAAAACCAGGTTTTCGAGCAGTCTGACGACCGCGCCTACATGAAGCTGCAACTTGACAGGCTGGACCAACCGGCCAAACCGGGCGTGGCGTTTTCACTGGTTAAAAAGTTGCTGGCGTTTAACGAGGGGGAACTTCAACGCGTAGAGGTCGTCATGCTCTCGCGCAACGACCCGGTTTCGGGCCTGCGCGTTTTTCGCTCGGTACAAACCCATGAGCTAAGTGTGGCGCGCGGCGTGTTCACGCGCGGACGTGAGCCCTGGCGCTACCTCTCGCCGTTGCAGGCAAATCTGTTCTTGTCCGCCAACCCGGACGACGTGCGCGCTGCCTTGCTGGAGGGCTTTCCGGCAGCCACCGTGGCTACGCATTCGGTACGCGCAAAAGACAATTACCCGCATGAAGTGCGCATTGCTTTCGACGGAGATGCGGTTCTGTTTTCAGACGAAGCCGAGCAGGTTTTTCAAAGCCAGGGCCTGCCAGCATTTCAAAAACACGAACGCGACAAGGCCGTGCTGCCGCTCCCTGACGGCCCCTTCAAGCCGCTGCTGACAGCCCTGCACCGCTTGCAGCAGGCGGGCACACCGCGTATGCGCATACGCACCGCACTGGTCACAGCGCGCAGCGCACCAGCCCATGAGCGCGCCATCCGCACGCTGATGAACTGGAACATTGAAGTCGATGAAGCCATGTTTCTGGGCGGCCTGGCCAAGGGTGAATTTCTGCGTGAATTCGAGCCCGATTTTTTCTTTGACGACCAGACTGGCCACGTCAACGCAGCAGCCCAGCATGTCCCTGCCGGCCATGTGGCCAGCGGGGTTTCAAATAAATTGTCATAAGCCTGAGCATCAAGACCATGACCACCACCATGAATCCAGCCACGAATCAACCTAAAAAAATCAGTACCAAGCTTGCTGATTTCAAACAGTTTTGTAAACGTGTCTGGTCGCTCTCGGCCCCCTACTTCAAGTCAGAAGACAAATGGAAGGCGCGCGCCCTGCTTGCTGCCATCGTGCTGCTCAATCTGGCTGCGGTCTACATGCTGGTGCTGCTCAATGACTGGAACCGCGTGTTTTATGACGCGCTACAAAACAAGGACGCAGCGGTCTTTTGGACACAGCTCGGGCGTTTTACGTACCTGGCTTTTGCCTTCATCATCATTGCGGTTTACCGTTTTTATCTGACGCAACTTCTTGAGGTACGCTGGCGCGCCTGGATGACGGCGCACTACCTGCAACGCTGGCTGGCAGACCATGCTTTTTACACGCTGGAGCTTGCACGTTTTTCGGGTTCAACCAAAGCCGGCGCAGACAACCCCGACCAGCGTATTCAGGAAGACATCAACCAGTTCACCACCTACAGTATTTCCCTCAGCATGGGCTTGCTCAATGCCGTTGTCACGCTGGTGAGTTTTGTCGGAATACTCTGGAGCCTGTCGGGTGCTTTCAGCTTCACGCTGGGCGGGAGCAGTTATGTGATTCCGGGCTTTATGGTGTGGATGGCGGTGCTCTACTGCGTGGTGGGCAGCGTGATCACGCACTACATTGGCCGTCCGCAGATCAAGCTCAATTTTGACCAGCAGCGCTATGAGGCCGACTTCCGGCATCACATGGTGCGGGTGCGCGAGTACAGCGAATCCATCGCACTCGACAAGGGTGAGGGCGTTGAGCGCGCCCAGCTCGACCTGCGGTTTTCAAAGGTGCTGGCCAACTACCTGACCTTGATTAAAAAGCAGAAAAACCTGGTCTGGTTTACCAACTTCTTCGGGCAGGCGGCAGTGGTTTTCCCGTTCATCGTGGCTGCGCCACGGTTTTTCAGCGGCGCGATTCAGCTCGGGCAACTGATGCAGATTTCATCAGCCTTTGGCCGCGTGCAGGACTCGCTGAGCTGGCTGGTTGACAACTACAGCAGTTTGGCTGCGTGGCGTGCCACAACCGACCGTTTGACCAGTTTTGAAGACAGTATTGTGCTTGCAGCCCAACAAACACGGGCGCAAGCAGCTACTAATTCAATAGCATCTGCAAATGAAGCGGATGGTGCTGACACTTTGTCCGCAAACGATTTAAACGTCAGCCTGCCATCTGGCAAGGCGCTACTGTCAGGCGCCTCACTGCAAGCTAGCCCCGGCGATCTGGTGTTACTGAAAGGCCCATCGGGCAGCGGCAAGTCAACCCTGTTCCGCGCTTTTGCAGGCATCTGGCCGTTTGCAACTGGCCGCACGCATTTGCCGCAAAACGCCATGTTCATTCCGCAGCGCCCCTACTTTCCCGATGGCCCGCTGCGCGGCGCGCTGGCCTACCCGCAGCCTGCCAGCATGTACAGCGACGAGGCTTTGATACAGGCACTGAACGACGCGCTGCTGCCGCTGCTGACCAGCAGGCTGGACGACAGCGATGCCTGGAGCCAGAAGCTGTCGGGTGGCGAGCAACAGCGCCTGGCGATTGCTCGCGTGTTGCTTAAAAAACCAAAATGGATTTTGGCTGACGAGGCAACCGCATCGCTTGACGAGGTCGCTGAAAAATCGCTTTATGAAAAACTGCAGGCCCATGTCCAGTCGGTACGTGGCGGCATGGTGTCGATTGCGCACCGGCCCAGCGTGGCGGCCTTTCACAACGTTCAGTGGGAGCTGGTCAAGTCAGACGATGGCGCCGGAGCAACAAATGCGACACACGCACCATTTGTATTGAATGCACTGAAGACGAATCACTAAATGGCAGATGCTATTCCCGGCGAAACGCCCATCGCCCAAGTACGCCTGGCGCCAGTATCCGCCTGGGCCCCCATGAAGCATTCGGTGTTCCGAATGCTCTGGACTACCTGGCTGGTGGCCAACACCTGCATGTGGATGAACGACGTGGCCGCCGCGTGGATGATGACCTCCATGACTACCTCGCCGATCTGGGTGGCGCTGGTGCAGTCGGCAGCGACCCTGCCGGTATTTTTGCTCGGCCTGCCCAGCGGCGCGCTGGCAGATATTCTGGACCGCAGGCGTTACTTCATCTTCACGCAGTTCTGGGTGGCGGTGGTGGCCACGCTGCTGGGCGTGATGGTGGTGTGGGGCCACATGACGCCGCTTCTGCTGCTTCTTTTGACCTTTGCCAACGGCATTGGCCTGGCGATGCGCTGGCCGGTGTTTTCGGCCATCGTGCCTGAGCTGGTGCCGCGCCGCGAGCTACCCGCCGCGCTGGCCTTGAACGGTGTGTCGATGAACGCCTCACGCATCATCGGGCCACTGGCTGCGGGCGCGCTGATTGCCAGTGCTGGCACCGAGTGGGTGTTTGTACTCAATGCGGTGTTGTCAATTGTCTCGGGCCTGCTAATCATGCGCTGGCGGCGCGAGCATGTGCCCAGCCCGCTTGGGCGTGAGCGGCTGGTTAG
>JBBRQQ010000130.1:0-5127 GCA_038226155.1 Burkholderiales bacterium | reverse complement strand
CTCAAGCAGTTTGGCGCTGATGCGTTTATCGTCAACATTCTCGGCATTTCGCTAATCCGCGAACTCGGGCCGGTGCTGGCCGCCATCCTGATTGCCGGGCGCTCGGGCTCTGCAATTACCGCGCAAATCGGCGTGATGCGTGTCACTGAAGAGCTAGATGCCATGCGCGTCATGGGCATTGCCAAGGGGTTCAGGCTTGTCATGCCGCGGGCTGTGGCACTTGCCGTGGTGATGCCGCTCATCAGCGTCTGGACCACGATTGCAGCCCTGCTGGGCGGCATGTTGGCGGCATCTGCGGCGATGGATGTGACCCCGGCGTTTTTCATCAACGCCCTGCCAGCCGCCGTTCAGGTCTCCAACCTGACGCTGGCAACGGCCAAGTCGGTGGTCTTCGGTGTGTTGATTGCGCTGATCGGCTGCCACTACGGTTTGCGCGTCAAGCCGAATACCGAAAGCCTGGGGCAGGGCACTACGGCATCGGTGGTGGCGTCCATCACGGTCGTGATTCTGGTTGATGCGTTGTTTGCAGTGCTGTTCAAGAACATTGGTATCTGATGGTCGATAACGTCGTTGAAATCAAAAAACTCTGGACCGTTTTCAAGAATGGCGACAAAGAGTCGGTTGTTCACAAAGACCTTGACCTGAGCATCGCGCGTGGCGAGGTGTTGTCACTGGTGGGCGGCTCGGGCACCGGTAAAACCGTGCTGCTCAGGCAGATCCTCGGCCTGGAGCACCCGACCAAAGGTGAGATCACCGTGCTGGGCAAGCCAGCATCTGAACTCGGCAAGCGTGGTGCGGCCAGTCGCGTCGGCATGCTGTTTCAGCAAGGGGCGTTGTTCTCGGCCTTTACGGTGCTTGAAAACATTGCCTTCACGCTGCGCGAGCTGAAAGTTTTACCCGCTGACCTTATTCGCAACGCGGCCATGCTCAAGCTGCAGATGGTGGGCCTAAGTGCAGACACAGCAGACAAGATGCCCAGTGAGCTGTCGGGCGGCATGATCAAGCGGGTTGCCTTGGCGCGCGCCCTCATCATGGACCCACCGCTGCTGCTGCTCGACGAGCCAACCGCTGGACTCGACCCCGAAAGCGCCGACAGTTTTTGCGTGCTGCTGCGCGCCCTGCACCGGGACATGGGCCTGACGGTGGTGATGGTGACGCATGACCTGGACACGCTATTTGAACTCAGTACCCGCATTGCAGTGCTGGCCGATCAAAAGGTCATCATCAACGATGTACCGAAAGAGGTGGTGGCGTTTCCGCACCCATTTATTCATGAGTTTTTTCTCGGTGAAAGGGGCCAGCGCGCGATGGAGTTACTGCGCGAATACCCTTTTACGGTTTAACAAAAAGAGAGGTTTTCAAAAATGGAAAACAAAGCCCACGCCCTGGTTGCCGGCGTATTTGTGCTGGTGGTCACCGCACTGCTTGCGCTGCTGGCCGTTTGGCTCACGCGCGACAAGACCGAGCGCGACCTGTACGAGATGAGCACCAAAGAAGTTTTGTCGGGCATTCAGGCGCAAGGCTCTGTGGTGTTTCGTGGCGTGCCGGTCGGCAAGATCGAGACGATTGGCTTTGACACCAAGGTCAAGGGCAATGTGCTGCTGCGGGTGTCGATTGACCATACCGCACCCATCACAAAGTCGGTGTTTGCAACCGTCGCTTCACAAGGCGTGACCGGGCTGGGTTTTATCCAGCTGGACGACACCGGCGAGTCGACCGAGCGGCTGGTGCCCAACGACGACAACCCGCCACGTATTCCGCTCAAGGTGGGAGGCCTGGATAAATTGCTCAAGCAGGGTGAGGCCATATTGAAGCAAGTTGAGGCGGCCAGCATCAGTGTCAATAAGGTGTTGTCTGAGGACAATCAAAAAGCCATCACTGCTGCCATCACTCAAATTGGCCAGGCCGCCAGCAGCGTCAGCAGTTTGTCGACCAGCATTCAGGCGACCATGAATGCGCAGCTCGGGCCGGACAAGGTGAATATTCCTGCGTTCGTTAAAAATGCGGATGCTACCCTGACATCCCTGCGCGGCACCTCAGATCAGGCCAGCAAGACCATCGCCGAACTGGGTGTGACGGCGCGCCGCCTGAACGAGAAAGGTGGTCCACTGGACAAGCTTGCTGAAGGCGGTGCGGCACTCGCCGCAGGGGTGGAAACCTTTAGTGCGGCCACGCTGCCCAAACTGAGCGAAGTGGCTGACGAAACGGCCAAGACCATGCGCCAGTTGCGCCGCACGGTCAGTAGTGTGGACGACAACCCGCAGGCGTTGATTTTCGGCAACGGACCGCCCGTCCCCGGCCCTGGCGAGCCAGGGTTTTCTGCAACAGGAGCAAAAAAATGAAACCACGCCTGCCATTCCGCTCGCCTAGCGCTACTGATTTAATAGCTGATTGCGCCCGTATCCATTGGGTCAGGGGCACTTTTTTTATCGTTTTGTCGGTTTTTTCAGTGGTTTTAATGTCTGCCTGCTCCGGCTTGCCCGACAAGCCCACGCGCTCCAGCATGTATGACTTTGGCCCCGGCCTGCTGAGTACCCCGGCCACCACCAGGCAGGCTCCCTTGCCACCAATAGCGCTGGATAACATCGCAACATCCGGCGGCGCGCTCGACAACATGGCTGTGCTTTACCGGCTGGGCTATGAGGATGAGCAGCATCTTCGCCCTTACGCACAGTCACGCTGGGCCATGCCGCCCGCGCAACTGGTGCGCCAGCGAATGCGTGACCAGCTTGGCCAGCGTCGTGTTGTGTTTAACGCGGGAGCCGGTGCCGCCCTCAATCGCAGTCAGAACGCCCAAAGTACCGCATTGCCGCTGTTGCTGCGCATGGACCTGGAAGAGTTCAGCCATCTGTTCACGACGCCGGATACCAGCGTTGGCTTGATCCGTTTGCGCGTGACCTTGCTGGAAGTCACGCCCGCCGGCGAAAAGCTTATTAGCCAGCGCAATGTGATTGTCCAGCGCCCCGCGCCCACGCTGGATGCGCCCGGCGGTGTGCGCGCGCTGACACTGGCGACCGACGCAGCGATTGAGGAGATTGATCAGTGGCTACAGCAGATACCGGCGCGCTGAACACCGCGCCAGGGCAGGCCCCGGCTGAGGGCGAAGGCCCGCGCACCGCATCAAAGGTGCTGGCCGACGGCGCATCGCCCACCGCGCGGGTTGTGGTTGTACCGCGCATCAAGCCGCTTGAAGAGCAACTGAGCGATGCGGGGCTGACCGTGGTGCCCGCTTGCGGCCCGCTGAGTGCTTACGGTGCAGATTTTCTCAACAGCTCGCCACTGCTGCAAGACATGACACCGCAAGAGGCAGACATTCTGGGTGCGGCCATGCTGCTGGTCAGGGCTGAGCCTGGTCAGGTGCTGATCCGCGAGGGCGAGGCTGGCGACTGGATGTTGGTGCTGCTCAAGGGTACCGTGGATGTCACCAAACGCATCGCGCCACTTGCGATGCCGGCTACGCCGCCGGTAACGCCCCCTCCCGGTGAAGATGCCATTGAAGCAGCACCAGAAGCCGCCGCCACGAGCTCGCGCGT
This sequence comes from Burkholderiales bacterium, assembly GCA_038226155.1. Taxonomy (GTDB): domain Bacteria; phylum Pseudomonadota; class Gammaproteobacteria; order Burkholderiales; family Burkholderiaceae_C; genus Polaromonas. The sequence goes on along the minus strand of JBBRQQ010000130.1, from coordinate 1,594 downwards.
AGCCGTTATCAGGCGCGGCGCGGCAGTCGGTGAAATGTCCATGTTAGATAACGAGCCACGCTACGAGAGCTGCACTGCCATCGAATCCGTTGAGGCCGGCGTGCTCGGCCGCCATGCGATTGCACTGCTGATACGCGACCACCCCGGCGTGGGCGCGAAAGTGTTGGTAAAAATCACCCAGCTGATGGCTCAGCGGCTGCGCAACACCAGCAACCAGCTAGTCAAATTACTACGAAAAAAATAGCTGCTTATGCCTGTAAACAGGGCGCTCTGGCTACTTTTAGGTCTGAATTGTGATGTTTTTGTGATGTAGGCGGCGTCAAAAGACAAATCACGCGGAAAATGATGTGTCAGATCAATCGCTATCGGGCCAGGTTAACAAGATCGTATGAAAAAAAGTTTTGAAAATTTTTTACGGCTGCGCTATGCCCCTCCATTCTTGATTGGCGCAGCGCTGGTGTTGGCGGTCGTAGGCGAATTGGCCTACCAGCGCACCGTCAGCACGCTGCGTTACGGTATCGCGTTAACCGAAGCGCGAATCGGCAGTGCCCGCATATTGCAACTGCTGACGGACGCTGAAACTGGCCAGCGCGGCTACTTGTTGACCAGCAACCCTTCATATCTTGAGCCCATGCGCCAGGGCGAACAGGAGCTTCATAGCAACAAAAAGGTATTCGACTTCATCGCTGGCATCGGCCCCACAGGCCCGCGCGATGCAAAGCAAATCAATGACCTGGCCATGCAAAGATTTGGCGAGTTGGGGCGCGCAGTCATCCTGGCAGACATTGGCGATAAGGCAGGCGCGTTGGCGTTCATAAATAGCGGTGAAGGCAAGCAGCACATGGATCAGTTGCGTGCCCACTTTGACACCAAATTGGCCGAGGCTGCCCGACTGCAAGAAGGCGCGCGCAGCGTGATTTACGATGCCCTTTTGTTCAGTCGAATTGCGGTGCTGCTGCTGTCGTTGCTGATGGCGCTGGGCATGTATTGGTACTGGCACAAGTTGAAGCAGCTTGACCAGGAGCGCCACAGCCGCCAGCAATTGCTTCAAGCTGAAGTGGCGAGCAAAACCGCAGAACTGCGCACCTTGGCTGGGTACCTGCAAACCGTCCGCGAAGACGAAAAATCGTATCTTGCCCGTGAACTGCACGACGAACTGGGCGGTTTGCTCACGGCCGCCAAACTAACGCTGGCACGTATGCGCGCCAAGCTTGCTCCAGACGCTGAAATGCTTGAGCGTATTGAGCAAATCACCCTGCACCTCAACGGCGGCATCGCGCTTAAACGCAAAATCGTTGAAGACCTCCGGCCATCCACCCTTACCGCCCTTGGCTTGAATGTGGCGCTAGCGACCATGTGTACCGACTCGAGTCAACACTTGGGCACCGCCATCCAAACCAGCATCACCACCGTGCAGCTGCCGCCCGAGACCGAGCTGGGCATCTACCGCATCGTTCAGGAAGCGTTCACCAATATCGGCAAATACGCGGAAGCTACACAGGTCAGCGTCGAGCTGCAACAAACCGAAACCGAAATTTTGCTGGACATCAAAGACAACGGCCATGGCTTTGATATGGCCTCACTCAAGCCAGGT
>JBBRQQ010000129.1:0-5457 GCA_038226155.1 Burkholderiales bacterium | reverse complement strand
CCTGGCAGGGTCATCAGGCGGTGCGCCAGCTTGCCGATAAGGCTTTCGAGCAAATTTACATGCTCTGCGGTACATTCGTTGATGATGATTTGTCGCACTTTCCTGTAGTCCAGCACGTGGTGAATGTCGTCGTCGCTGGGTAACAAAGGCTGGGTGCCCAGGTTAAGTTCGGCATCGACCTGTATAGGCTGCGGTGCGCGCTTTTCCTGTTCAAGAATGCCCAGGTTGGCGTCAAAGCGCAAACCGGTTAGCGTCAGGATTTGGGTGCCTCTTGTATTGAACATGGGATGAGCCTAAAAGTTCCGACGGGTCAGGTGGTATCCGGGGTCATCAGTGAAAAGTCACGATCAAACTTCATCAAATGCTGGCCGCCGTCAACGAGCAGGGTGGTGCCGGTGATAGACTGGTTCTCCAATACAAATTTCACGGTCGCGGCAACATCGGCTGCGGTTGATGAGCGGTTCAGCGGTGACAGCTTGTGCAGCGCTTCAAACTGCTGCTCACTGAGCATGTGGCTGGTCAGTGTCAGGCCGGGTGCGACACCGACCACCCGAACCGCTGGCGCCAGCGCCATCGCCAGCATGGTGTTGGCGGCTTCCAGCGCGGCCTTGGACAGTGTGTAGCTGAAAAAATCGGGGTTCTGGTTCCAGAGTTTTTGGTCCAGCAAATTGACTACGGCACCAGTGGCTTGTCGCTGCGTCACATGCATGTGCAGGGCCTGGGCGAGCAATACGGCCGCCCCCAAGTTGCTGTGCATATGCTTGTTGAGCGCTGCAAAGCTGAAACTGCCAGCATCGTCCTGCTCAAATGTAGATGCACTGTTGACCACCGCATCAACCTGCCCAAAATGCGCAATCACCTGCGGTAAGAGCTGCTTTACCGCTGTTTCATCACTCAGATCACTACAAAAAGAGGCTGCAGCGCCCTGAATATGGGTGCAATCAGCTACTGTTTTTATAGCATCTTCTCTGGAGTTTCGGTAATGCACGGCCACCCGCCAGCCACCGGTAGCCAGCGCCAGGGCGATCTCGCGCCCCAGTCGCCTGGCAGCGCCGGTCACGAGAACGACGGGTGATGATGAACTGGATGGCATGTGCTTGGTGGCGAGGCAGGTTTGATAGGCGACTGAGGCGTAATAGTTGACAGATAGTTGACAATTCAGGCTCTGCATTTAGCGATGACCCCGAACGTGGCAATACCTCCTAGTTTAACGAGCCCCCTCAATACCGACATGGAAGCCCATATTCGCAAGGCGATTGAGGCCGCAGGTGGCTGGCTGGCTTTTGACCGCTTCATGGAGATGGCGTTGTACACGCCGCACTTTGGCTACTACGCCAACGATTCGCGCAAGTTTGGCACCATGCCGGCTGGCGTTACTGTTGCAGGTGAGGACGGCGGCGGGGATTTTGTCACCGCGCCCGAGATGTCGCCGTATTTTGGCCGCGCCCTGGCAGCACAGGTGCAAGAGGCTTTGCAGTACTCAGGTACGCGGGAAGTCTGGGAGTTTGGTGCAGGCTCTGGCGCTCTGGCAGCGCAGCTTCTGGTAGCCCTTGGTGAGGGCGTTGAGCGCTATACGATTGTTGATTTGTCGGGCAGCCTGCGCGAGTTGCAGCACACGCGCCTGAGTGCGTTTTCTGGCAAGGTGCGGTGGGTGACCGAGTTGCCAGCGCAGATGACTGGCGTCGTGGTGGGCAATGAAGTACTTGACGCCATGCCGGTCAAATTATTGGTGCGATTACAAGGCGTTTGGCACGAGCGTGGTGTGGTGGTCCACGATGGCGCTTTGCATTATGGCGATCAGCCAACGGGCTTGCGTCCACCGGTGGAGGTTGAAGGCGCACACGACTATGTGACTGAAATTCACCAGCAGGCCGAGGGCTTTGTTCGCACGCTGGCTGACCGACTCAACGCTGGTGGTGGGGGCGCGGCGTTCTTCATCGACTACGGTTTCCCGGAGCCGGAGTACTACCATCCGCAGCGCAGTATGGGCACGGTGATGTGCCATCGTGGCCATCTGGCTGACCCTGACGCGCTATCCGACGTTGGCAGTAAGGACATAACGGCGCATGTCAACTTCACCGGCATTGCGCTTGCTGGGCAGGAAGCCGGTTTTCGGGTCGCGGGTTACGCCAGTCAGGGGCGATTTCTGCTGAACTGCGGGCTACTCTATGGCCTGGAAAACGTCAGCTTGAGCGAGCGGGTGATGGTGCAGCGGCTGGTGAATGAGCACGAGATGGGCGAGCTGTTCAAGGTCATTGCCTTTGAAGCGGGGGAGTCAAAAGGCACCGCCGCCCCGTGGGTGCCGATGGGATTTGCCGTCGGCGACCGGATGCATACCTTGTGAAAAGGGTTTTTGGGGTCAGAGTCCAAATTCATCGTGCCCTTGGCACGCCCTTCGTGTGCGATGCTTTGCATCGTCATGAAATTGGCGTCTGACCCCAAAAACCCTCAACTGCCCGCACACGCGCGGCATGAATCAGTTCACCAATTTTTTTGCCGTCATGGCCGTCTGTCTGCGCCTGCTCTGCAATCAGGTGCGTGACGACTGACTGCGCCGCCGTCAGTGCAGCCAGCAGCCGTGTGCGCTGCAGATAGACAAAGTCTTCAAGTTCTGAAGACCTGCGCTCCTCGCCCCGATAGATGCATTCGCAGGCCAGCAGTACGTCGGCAAAGCGCTGTGGCTTGCGAAACGCGTCGCAGCGCTCCAGCAAACGGGTCAATGCCGCCGCGTCAAACTCAGCGCTGCGGTGAATGTTGCCATGCTCGCGCGCCACCACGTCGGCCATCTCTTTGCAGTCAACCGGCACGCGCAGCCGCTCGCAAATACCTTTGAGAAGTTCAACGTCCAAGTCGAGCGTCAGGCAAGCAAAGCGCACGGGCAAGGGCGCGTCAAGTTGCGCCGCCGTGTCGATTCTTAAATCGGAGTCTGACCCCAATTTAATTTCTGGTATCAGCTTTTGCAGCGCGCCGCACGCGCGTAGCACCTCGAACATGCGGGATGGTTTTTTCTCCATCAGGCCGCGCGCCAGCTCCTGCCATACGCGCTCCGCCACCAGCGCATCTGCTTCACCATCGCGCACCATGGCCTGCATGAGCTGCATGGTTTCTGGTGCCACGCTGAAGTCGGTAAAGCGTGCCGCAAAGCGGGCCACGCGCAGTATGCGCACCGGGTCTTCACGAAAGGCAGCCGTCACATGGCGCAAAACTTTGGCTTTCAGGTCTGTTTGGCCGCCAAAAGGGTCAATGAGTGCCTCAAACGGCTCAAAATTACCCTCAAAAGTGCCTGGAAGGCCCTGTTTACGGGTGCGAGCAGCTATTGAATTAATAGTAAGGTCACGCCGTGCCAGGTCTTCTTCCAGCGTCACGTCCGGTGCGGCGTGGACTTCAAAGCCGTGATAGCCACGCGCTGTCTTGCGCTCGGTGCGCGCCAATGCGTATTCTTCTTTGGTGTCAGGGTGCAAGAAAACCGGGAAGTCCTTGCCGACGGGCAGGTAGCCTAGCGCTGTCAGTTCCTCGGGCGTGCTGCCAACCACCACCCAGTCGCGGTCCTGCACAGGCAAGCCGAGCAAGGCATCGCGAACCGCACCGCCGACCAGGTAAATTTGCATTGAACGCTGCTCGCGCAAGTTTTAAAACCGGCCAGCTGTTTTCCGCTTGGCCATCAAGCCGCTACGCAAGCCTTGCGCGCCCAGGTAAAACGGAACCACAGCGCTCAATGCCGATGGCGTGATGCCGAGGGCCTGCAAGCCCGGCAGCTTGCCGCTGGCGATATTGTCAGTCTTCATCGCATCGAGGTTGTCGCGGCTCATGATGGGTTCGCCCGGCGCCAGTTCCATCAGCCACGCCTGTAGCCGGGCCAATGAATCGGGCAGGCCAATGATGTGCCGCCCCTCGCCGTTGTTGACACCGCTGTAGCGGCCCGCCAGTTGCACCAGTTGCCTGAGCGTGAAGACCTCGGGGCCGCAGGCTTCAAATGTCTGGCCGATGGTAGTTTTGTCTTCAAGGCATTTGACGAGTGCAGCGGCCACATCTTCAACCCACACGGGCTGAAAGCGTGCAGTGCTGCCAGCCAGCGGAATGACCGGGAACATCCGTTGCAGTGATGCAAAGGTATTGAGAAATTTATCTTCACTTCCAAAAATCACGCTGGGCCGCAGCACGCTCACGTCAAGCCCCGAGCCGAGCAACACCGCCTCGCCGCGCGCCTTGCTGCGCTGGTACATTGAGGCCGAATCAACACTGGCCCCCAGTGCGCTGATGTGCACGATGCGTCTTTGCCCTGCTGCGTCACAAGCGCGCGCCAGCTCCAGCGGCAGTTGCACATGGGCTTTTTCAAAAGCGGCTTCATTGCCGTGCAGGATGGCTACCAGGTTAACCACGGCATCGTGCTCTGCCAGCAAAGGCATGAGCGATGCGCTGTCATGGCTGGCCACCTCTGCGATGTCCACCATGGGCAGCATTTGCAGGTGTTGTGCCGTGCTGCGCCGCCGGGTGACGACGGTGGCGCGATAGGATAGTTCAGCCAGTTTTTCGCAAAGGTGACTGCCAACAAAACCGGTGCCGCCGAGGATGAGGATTTTTTTCATAAGTACTTGATGAATGCTTGATGTGGATAATTTTTATGCGTCAAGGTAGTGTTTTGTCGGGTTCTGGTTGCCCCGCATCGCGCGGGCCAACCGTGCCCAGGCGGGCTTTGAGTGATTGCGGCTGGCCCGTCAAAATCGCGGCGTAGTTGGTGGTGTTGGACAGCACTTTTTTAACGTAATCACGGGTTTCGTTGAAGGGCACATTCTCAGCCCAGATGGCAGCCTCTAGCGTCGGGCTACCGGTCTGCCCGCGCCATGTGCGGGGCCTTCCAGGCCCGGCGTTGTATGCTGCAGCAGCCATGGACATGGACCCTCCAAAATCATCCAGCGCACGTTTGAGGTACGCGGTACCAATGGTGATATTGGTGTCTCTATCGGTGATCTGGTCAGCAGTAAAACCCGCCATACCAATGTAGCGAGCCGTCTCGCGTGCCGTTGCGGGCATGACCTGCATCAGCCCCGATGCGCCAACGCCAGAACGTGCATCCATGATGAAGCGGCTTTCCTGCCGAATCAAACCATAAACATAGGCCGGGTCAAGGTTGATACTTTGTGCGCGCTTGACCACCGCATCACGAAACGGCATGGGGAAGCGCTGCTCAAAATCGATCTCGTTTTTGGTGCGCTCGCTGGTGTTGATGCAGCGGTCCCATATTTGGCGGTCGCATGCAAACTGCGCAGCGGCCAGCAGCTCACGCTCTGTCATGCCGCCCGGCTTGGCGAGGTTGGTGCTGTAGTTCCATTCCCGATTGCCCTCTGGCCGCAGGCCAATTGCAATCGCATATGCAGCGCGGTTTAGGCCAGCGCTCAGGCGAGCAGCCTCCTTTTCTTCAGCACTGATGGGTGCGGGTCGGCTTGGAACCGTGATTTT
>JBBRQQ010000128.1:0-5519 GCA_038226155.1 Burkholderiales bacterium | reverse complement strand
GACAGGGTGCAAAGCGTATCTGGTTGTTCAAAGGCTTTCAATGGAGCTTCATTAAATCAATGGAGTCCCCATGCAAGTCCTCGAACGCAAGCTCTCGCGCATTGCCCAAACGCCTACTAACCCAGCTCTCGGAACGCAGCTGACCCAGCGCATTGCGCGTGACTTCAAGCCGCGCTGGGATCAGCAATGGGGCGGCAAATTTGTACTGCACGGCAAAGTGCCCGGTTCAAACGCCATCCGTCTTGATGGCAACGATTACCTTAGCGTGACTGGGCACCCACAGATTGTTCAGGCCCAGATTGACGCACTGCGCAAGGCGCAGGAGTTTGTGGTTCAGTCGGGCGTGTTTCACCTGGACCAGCATCCCACGCGCGCGCTTGAGACGGCGCTTGCCAGTTGGGTAGGTAAGGATGACGGCTTTATCTGCCAGTCGGGCTACGCTGCCAATGTCGGGTTGCTGCAAGCCATTGCCGATGCGCAAACTCCGGTGTATCTGGACATGCTGGCCCATGCATCACTCTGGGAGGGAGTTCATGCGGCACGAGCACCAGCCTTTGGGTTCCGGCACAACGACCCTGCACACCTCGCGCGAATGATCGCCAAAAACGGGCCCGGCATTGTGGTGGTGGATTCCGTCTACAGCACGACGGGCGCTCTCTGTCCGCTGGTCGAAATGGTAGAGGTGACCGAGCAATACGGCTGCATGATCCTGGTTGATGAATCCCACTCGTTGGGGACACACGGCCCTGAAGGTGCGGGCCTGTGTGCGGCGCTGGGCTTGTCTGACCGGGTGCATTTTATTACTGCCAGTCTGGCCAAGGCCTTTGCGGGGCGCGCTGGATTCTTTACGGCTCCAGCGCACATGCACTACTACGTTCTCAGTGCAAGTTTTCCCAATATTTTCAGTTCCAGTCTCTTGCCGCACGAAATTGCTGGCTTGGCCGCCACGCTGGACGTTATTCGCCAGAGCGATGCTGCCCGAACCCGATTGCAGGCACACACCGAACGTCTGCGGGGCAACCTGAGCGAGATGGGTTACCCCATCCACCAGGGCAGCCAGCAAATCATTGCACTGGAGGTTGGTACGGAGTCCGACACCATGCTGCTGCGCGACGAGATGGAGGCGCGTAATGTGTTTTCAGCGATGTTTTGCGCGCCAGCGACTGGAACCAAGCGAGCCCTGATGCGGCTCACGCTGAACGCTGGCCTGATGGAGTCCGAGCTGGATCACGTAGAGGCCGCAGCGCGGGAGATTGCGCCGATTGTGAAACCCTGGGACTGGCCGATTGCCAGGCGTGCCCGCGCCGGACAGCTCTGATTGACCCTTTCAGTCCTGTAACTGCCGCTCGCCAAGCTTCGCAATAAAACGCTCGTGGCTGACCATGAAGTCGGGCCTCAGAGGGCTGTTGACGCTGAAAATGGCTGCCTGCAAATGCCCCGAGCCGGAACCTATGGAGAACGCCTCCCGCGGCTCGGGTTTGAGGCCCGAGCCAAGTGCCAGTTGCAGCTCCAGGTCAATGAGCTGCTTACCGGCCGTAATGTCTTCTACGATGTCGGCATCCCAGCCCTCGGATCGGGCCATTTCTGCGAGTTCCGGCAGATTGGCGGTGGGTTCGAGTTGCAGCCACAACACGTCACCCTTGCGGTCCAGAGCCAGCACTCCAAACGGTGCGCCTATGACCACATGCTCCACCCAGCCCTGTTTTAACGCGAGGTTTTCCAGCTCATCCGAGACCGAGGGCTGGCCCATCAGTGCGTGCTGCTCGCGCGTCAGTGTGGCGCGCCAGATCTGTTGATGCCGTGCATCGGGCTGGCGAATCAGGTTCTGGATGGCCGATGTCAGACGCAGCCTGATCTCTGGCGATTGCTTGGGAATGAACTGCTCGATCAGCCCGGCGTTAAAAGCCGACACCGCCAGTTGCTCGTCAGCCCGGCCCGTCAGCAAAACGCGCGAACCGGACCAGGCTGCCAGCTCGCCCAGCACCCCCAGGCCGCTCATGGCGGGCATGGAGTAGTCCACCACGCAGACCTGCGTGAGGGCGAAACGGGCAGAGCCGTCATCGCGCCAATATTTCAGAATTTGCGGGATCAGGGGAGCGCCCTCGCGCCAGCGCCTGACGATTTCCTGCTGCTGCCAGGCATCGCTCTCCCACTTAGGCGGCTCGTGCAACAACTGCGCCACGCAGGCCACCGGACGCAGAAACAGTCTCACATACCAGTCCTCGGGCATCACTTCAGCCAGCATTTCGAGATAGTCCCGGTCATCGTCGAGAAAAACAATTCCCCCCGGGCGGCGGTAAAGTGGAAAAGGCATATTAACTATGGTCGGGTTGAGGTAAGAGGCTAACGCAAGGGTGCGATTAAAGGCAGCTCAATCGTGAAAAGGGCACCAACAGCGAATTCTGATTTCACATGAATACTGCCGCCTGCACTTTGCACCACTTGCTGGCAAAAAGCCAGACCGAGCCCGTGGCCAGTACCCCGATTGCTGGAAAAAAAAGGCTTGAAAATATGCGGCAGCAAGGCCGGGTCTATGCCCATGCCCTCATCCTCTACGGTAATCATGCCGCGCCCATGTAGCGTGCGTACTTCAATGCGCAACGCACCATGCGGATAGCGGGAGTCAGCGGCCATCAGCGAGTGAAATGCATTTTTCATCAGGTTGTCCAATACCTGCGAGAACTGCGTGGCAGACGACTGGAAGGTAAATTCGTTCATGACCAGTACCCGCACGCACTCACGTTGCCGACTGGCTGCATAAGGGTAGTTGGCAACCACATCATTGACCACTTGGGTGGCTGAAACCTTTTGTGTGTAGCGCGGTAATTGCAGTAGTTTGGCGTTGGCAATCTGCGTGTCGATCTGGTGGTTCATGTTGCGTACCAGCATGTGCAGGCGCAAGGCGAGTTTGTCCAGGTGCAGACCACGCGGGTTCTCTGGCTGGCGCTGCACCTCTAGCTGAATGGCGTCGCCCAGCAGCGAAGCGGTTGACAGCGGTGTGCGTAATTCATGCGCCATGATGCCCATGGTGACCAGCGTGTTGGCCAGTTGTTCGCGCCGCAGGTCGGCGGAAGACAAGCTCAGTACCAGCGAGCACATCCAAGCAAACGCGAACACCGCTGCATGAACCAGGCGTTGCTCAACAGTGATGGCCGGAACCGTCGGTCCGACATAGTGAAACAGTGCCAGGGCCAGCAGACCACCGCTGATAGTCCCCAAGGTGGCCAGACGCCAGTCAGTGGCGTGATAGTAGATTAATACCATTACACCCATTGAAGCCAGCCAGACGCCGCTGCCACTGTTGCACAGGTACATCCAGCTAAAGAGAACCGGCAACTCCAGCCAGAACACCAAGCCAAAGATCCACTGCGTCAGACGACTTTCTGGCTCCCGGTTGAGCCTGCGGGTCATCAGGCTGTAGCCCAGAAGACTGCCCACAATTCGCAACCAAAGGTTTTCGTACGGCTGTGTCAGCCAGATTGACCATATCCATCCGTACACCGCATGACCCAGAAAAATAAACAGACCCAACCACCATAGGCGCTGCGGCGATGGATGCAAAATAGGTTCTAGTGGTGCCTGTATAAGCTCCCTAGACCGCCATAGCAGAAGGGCGTGCTGTGCAAACCATCTGGTTATGCGGCCGCGCCTCACTTCAAAAACCTCTTGAACACGATCTGAAGCTGATTGATGATGCATTTGACATGTGACAGTATTGTCCCGCTTCTTTTACTGATGAGCTAATGCTGCTACCTGCTAACTTTGACAGTGTGAGCGTGGATGGCATCATCAGCGACTGGCTGTGCGCGCTGCGCGAGTCGTCGGTCGAGGCCCTGATGGTGTTGGGCCCTGACCCCTTTGGCGGGGAGGAAGATCGCCTGGTGCTGGCGATTCACCCGCCCCTTCTGTTGCATGCAGCGGAGGCGCTGGCTGACAGCCGCGACTTTGGCGCCCCATGGCGTGACTCAGACGCGCCGCTGGTGGCGTGGCAGGACATTTCAAAATCGGCATTCGAAAACCAGGGACGCTGGCGCAGGCTGTGGCTGGGGCATGGTTACCAAAGCGTGGTGCGGATTGCTTTCCCGTTGACGGTTGGGCGCGCTTTTGAATGCTATTTATTTAGTCCACGTCAGTGGAATGACCGCAGCGAAGCCGCATTGCTGGCTTGGTCTGCGCTCAATATCTGGCCGCTTCTCAAGCGCGCGTTGGCCGAGGCGCGCAGCCCCTTAAGCCCACGCGAGCTTGAATGCCTGAGCCTGGCTTTTCAAGGACTGACGGCGCGCGAAACCAGTGAGCACCTGCAGTGCAGCGAGCGCACTGCCAACTACCACCTTGCAAATGCCATGAGCAAACTCAGGGTGGACAACAAACTCGCAGCCATTCAGCGCGCCTGCTGGTTTGGCCTGATTTGATCGCTGCTGGCAGTGTGCAGCACCACACCCGGCAGCTACTGGAAAACCTCTAGTGACAGGAACGGCCAGCAGACCGCAACCTGTTCATAATGCGGGCATATGACATTCCTGGCACTCGACGTAGGCAACACCCGCCTGAAATGGGCCCAGTACGACGCGCCCCTGCCCGGTGCCAAGTTGCTGGAGCAAGGCGCGGCATTTTTAGAGAACATTGACAAGCTTGCCGAGGGGGAGTGGGCCAGCTTGCCGGTACCGACGCAAATTCTGGGCTCCATTGTGGCTGGCGATGCTATCAAGCGCCGAGTAGCCGAGCAGGTCGAGCTGTGGGACGTGGTGCCGCGTTGGGTCGTCTCGAGTGCGCAAGAAGCTGGGCTGACCAACGGCTACGACCATCCCTCACGCTTGGGGGCCGACCGCTGGGTTGCCATGATAGGCGCGCGGCACCGGCTCTTGCGCCGCGGCATCAACAAGCCCTGCATCGTTGTGATGGTCGGTACCGCCGTAACGGTAGAGGCCATCGACGCGACCGGCAAATTTTTGGGCGGTATCATACTGCCCGGCCACGGCATCATGCTGCGCGCGCTCGAGTCGGGCACCGCCGGCCTGCATGTGCCGACGGGCGAAGTCTGCGACTTCCCCACCAACACCAGCGATGCCCTGACCAGCGGCGGCACCTTCGCTATTGCCGGCGCTGTGCAGCGCATGGTCGAAAACATCACCCGCCGCTGCGGCGAAGCACCTGAATGCATCATGACGGGCGGCGCAGGCTGGAAGATGGCACCCAGCATGTCAGTGCATGTCGAGCTGGTCGAAAGCCTGATTTTTGACGGCCTGCTGGAGATCGCTTCGCAGCGGCTGGCGGCCTGAGCGGCTCTTATTCCCCCCAAGGCAACATCAAAGTCACAATTGAAAGCTTGGCGAACTCGGGCACAAATTCATCAATGATGCGTTGCGGCTCGGGGCAGAGCAGGCTGTCGGTGATGACACCAAATTGAACCCCGCCGCCGTAGCTCAGGATAGACACGCCAAGTCCCACGTCGCCCGACTGCGGCACCCAGAACATGCTTTGCTCCAGCGTTGCGCCACAAAACTTCAGCTTGTCGCGCG
>JBBRQQ010000127.1:0-5528 GCA_038226155.1 Burkholderiales bacterium | reverse complement strand
ACGGCACCGATGATCGCGCCTGCATGTCTGCCGCTGCCACCGACGATGACCATGAACAGCAGCATGAAGGCGTTCTCCAGCCCGAAGATGGGCGGGTTGACGGTGTTGTCGACAAATGCATAGACCATGCCCGCAATACCCGCCATCGCACTGGTCACGGTATAGGCCATGATTTTGGTGCGCGCCACATTCACGCCCATAGCCTCGGCCGCCTCGGCATCGTCACGTACCGCGCGGCAGGCGCGGCCAAAGTAAGACCTGTCAAGACGCCACAGCGTGGCCAGAGTTGTCAGCATGAGCAGCACAATCACCACGGTGTACCAGGGGCCACTGACCTTCATGCCAAACAAATCAGGCAAGCGGTAATTGGCAAGACCGCCCGCAGAGCCAGTTACTTTGCCGCCTTCGTCCAGCACCACGATGAAGAGCTGCGCAAAGGCTAGCGTAGCCAGCGCCAGGTAAAAACCGTCAAGCCGGGTTGCAGGAATTGCCACGACCAGGGCCAGCACGACGCAAATCGCAATACCCGCCAATATGGCCAGCGGCAACGGCAAGCCGACCTGAAAAATCAGGATGACGATGGCGTATGCACCAATGCCATAAAAGGTGAAGTGGGAAAACGCAACCTGCCCGGCAATGCCGAACAAGAAGTTATAGCTAAGGGCCAGCGTGACCCACAGCAGCACCTTGCGGTACACGTCGGTCTGGTAAGAGCCGAGCATGAAAGCAACGCTGGAGAGCAGCACGGCAGCGACGATAAATTTAAGCAGCGATTTCATGTTTTGGCTTTCAGCAGGCCCGTAGGCCGCACCAGCAAAAACAATATCAGCAACACCAGCGGCACACCTTGCGCCAGGCCTGGTGGAATGGGCGCATAGCGCACGGTGAACTGCTCGACAAATGCCAGGATCATGCCGCCCAGCAGCGCGCCTTCAACCCGGCCTACCCCGCCAATCACCAGCGCAGTAAAACCCTGAATGGCCAGCGGTACACCCATCAGGTAGTGCGCCGACACATTGGGTGCGACCAGCACGCCCGCAAGGCCTGCCACAGCCGCACTGGCTGCAAAGGCCAGAGCAGTGACGCGGCGCAGGTTGATGCCCATCAGCGAGGCGGCGCGCCGGTCAATCGCTACCGCCTCAAACGACTTGCCGGCCAGCGTGCGCTCAAAAAAATACCAGACGCTTGCAAACACCACCGCCGTCACGCTGATGATGAAAAAGCTTTGATACGAACCGGCAACAGGCCCAAGTTCCAGACGGCCAAAACCAAATGCGGGCGGCACGGGTTGCGGATCTGGCCCGACGGTCACAGAAATGAATTCACGAAAAACCACCAGCATGCCGAGCAGTGCCAGGATGGGCGCGAGTGCAGGCGCACCGCGTTCCACCAGCGGCCTAACTGTCAGGCGCTCGGTTGCCCAACCAATCAAAAACATCCCGGCCAGAATCAGCACCATACTCACTGGATATGGCAGCCCGGCGCGCGACAAAACCAGAAAACCACCAAACGCACCCAGCATGGCCCACTCGCCCACCGCAAAATTGATGATGCCGGTTGGCCGCGTTATCAGCAGGTATGAGAGCGCTACCAATGCATAGATGCAGCCGCTGGCGCTGGCGCCGACGATCAACTCCAGAAAATCGTTCACGTTTTTGCCTCTAGCATCAAAAAACAGCCTGAAGAGGCCATTTTCAGGGCATAAAAGTAGCCAGAAAGCCCTATTTACGGGCGTTACCAGCTACTGAATTAATAGCAACTACTTCATGCCGACGTGCACAACCTTGCCCTGCACGTCGCCCTCGTAGACCCGCACCACCATGCCGTTGACATCGAACCCGGTGCGCTTACCGTCAGCAAAACCATAGGTGGCATCCGTGCCACCCATCACGCCCTTCAAGCCGCGGGTAGCTTGCATCGCAACGCGGACTTTCTCGGGGTCGGTGCTGCCTGCTCGCTTGATGGCGTCGGCCACCAACATAAGCCCGTCATAGCCGTAACCGTTCAGGTTGTAGGGTTCGGTGCCGGTGTCTTTTTTGAAGGCCTCGACGAAACGTTTGGTCTCTGGCTTGGCCGGGTCAAACGCATCCACAAACGTGATGCCGTCGAGCAGGCCTTTGGCCGCTGTCATGTAGACCGGCACCGACATGTTGTAGTTGGCCAGCACCGGCGTTTTGAGGCCAAGCTGTCTGTAGGACTTGAGGATCAGCAGGTTGGGTCCGGTTGCAACGCCCGTCATGAACAGGGCCTCAGGGTTGGCCGCCCGCACCTTCTGCATCTGCGGATCAGCAGTGGTCGAGCCACCCGGCACCACTTCTTCGGCAACGATTTGTATGCCCGCTTTTTCCAGCCCGGCCTTGAAGAACTTGTTGGTGAGCTGGCCGAGGTCAGAGTTCTCACCAATCAGCGCTACCCGCTTGTAGTTTTTGTTTTTGGCATACGACAGCAGGGTTGCAATCTGGGTCGATGCCAGCGGCCCGGTTTGCCAGAAGTTCGGGTTGTCAACCTGCGTGGTCAGCGTATCGCCGCTGTTGGACGGTGTCATATGCGGTGTTTTGCTGTCCTTGGTAACCGACTGCGCCTGCTGGGTTGCTGGCGTGAGCGACACCGACAGGATGAACACTGCACCGGCATCAACCAGCTTGCGCGCCACCGTAGCCGACACATCAGGCTTGGCCTGGTCATCTTCCACCATCAGCTCGATCTGCTTGCCGAGCAAGCCGCCTTTGCTGTTGATCTCTTTCACGGCAAAGGTCACACCAGCGGCCACCGGCTCGGCATAGGCTTTTGCAAACCCGACCTTGTCAGTAATCATGCCGATCTTGATGGTGTTTTGTGCCAGTGCTGGCAAGGACAGCATGGCAGTACCCAAAGTTGCGGCGGCCAATGCTGCGCGCGTGAGCTTGAATAGTTTGTGTGTCATTTCAGTTGTCTCCTTTTTAAGTCGTCCGGATTGCAGGTAAAAAAACAAAAACAGTTGCGACGTATCAGCAGCCTAGACGTAGCTGGAAGCCACGCGAATAGAGAATTGCCCTATGGATTCAACACAGGCTTCAATCGCATCGCCTGGTTTGATAGGCCCCACCCCTTCAGGCGTGCCGGTCATGATGATGTCGCCGGGCATCAGGGTGTAAAAAGAAGATGCGAATTCGATCAGCCTTGCGATGTCGTAAACCAGATAGCTGGTGTTGGACTTCTGGCGTGGCTCGCCGTTGACGGTCAGCCACAAGTCAAGGTCGTTCGGGTTGGCGACTTCATCCTTTGTGACCAGCCACGGGCCAATCACCGAATACGAGTCGATGGATTTCCGGAAGCACTGGAACTCTGGCCCGCGCAGGGTCATGTCCAGTGCCACCGTGTAGCCAGCGATGTAGTCCATCGCGTTTGCTGCCGCTATCTGGTTGCACTGCTTGCCAATCACCACGCCCAGCTCGACTTCATGGTCATTACGCCTTTCGGGAAAGCGCAAAACGATGTCGTCGCTGCAACCAATCAGCGAACTACCGGCCTTGAGGAACATGCCCCAGTCACCAATCGAGGTGATGTTGCGGCCGTGACCTATACCTGCGTCAGTTTTACTTTCTTCAACATGCGCCTTGTAGTTGATGGGCGCACCAATGATCTTGCCGGGGTTGGCAACTGGCGTTTCAAAGCGCACTGAAGCCAAGGCGTGGCTTTCGCCTTTTTTAGCCTCAAGCTCAATCGCGCCACGCAGTTGTGGCAGGGCCTCGATCAGCAAGTCTTTTTGTGGCAGGGGGTAATTCTGCGGTGCAATCAACGCCAGCACCGGCGTGACATCGATCACCTGATCGCCCTGGACGAGGCCAAGACGGCCACCGTTGAATCTGCAAATTCTCATCGCGATGTTTCCTTTTTCTTGTCTGCTTCTTCGGCTTCATCCTCGCGCAAATAACCTGCGCCAGCAAGTAGTTCCCGGTCACTCATCAAAAACAGTTTCGTGTGGCTGCTGGTTGCCGTATGCGTAGCCCATTGCCAGTGCGGCAGGGTGAACACGTCATTGCGCTTCCAGGCAATGGTTTTATCGCCGATGGTCGACGTGCCCTGCCCCTGCGCCACTACGCAAATCGCACTCGCTGTGGTGCGGCGCTTGCGCGTTGGCATTGATGCTTCAAGCCCCAGCAAGTAGCAGTCCAGGGTCGGCAACACTGCTCCCTGGCTAACGGCATCGACATAGCGCAGCAGGCGGCTACCGTCGCTGCGTGGCGCACTTTCTTCCAGCGCGGCATAAGCTCTTTCGGCACTGAAACGAAAGCGTCCTGGTTTGATGGAGCTGTCAAATGCGTCGCCAGCGGCACTAGCATCGGGCGCATCAGGCGATAACGTGACACCTTCGCTGCTGGCCATGGGTGCACGCGTCTGAGTAGGCTGAACTGCCGCCAGGCCAGGTGCGCCCATTTCAAAAAACATGCTGTCAAAGTGATGCGACAAAGGCAGATCGAGACCATCAAACCAGACCATGCGGCCTGCGCCCGGGTGCGTGTGTTCGTGCCAGCACCATGAGGGCGTGAGCACCAGATCGCCCTCGTTCATCAGGCAGGGCTGGCCGTTGACAATGGTGACAGCGCCATGGCCCGACATCACAAAACGCAAAGCCGCCAGTGCGTGCCGGTGCGAGTGCGCCACTTCGCCGGGCATCAGCGTTTGCAGGCCCCCGGACAGATTGCGCATGGTGTCAACCGACTGGATGGCCGCCGGGTCGGCAAACAGCAGCACGCGCCTCTCAGCGTCAGCCATGGCGACTTCGGCAACGGCGCGCTCAATGTGCGGCTCCATGGCGGCCCAGGCCCACAGATGCGCCGCAACCGGGCTTTGCGGCTGGCGCGTGGTGATGCGGTGATACCGGTCCCATAGCGGCTGCGACTGCACTACAACGAGCGAAGCTATGAAGTCAGCATAGGGGCTGGCACCTTGTGCTGGCGAAATTATTTGATCCACTTTGTCTCCACACGGCCAGATAGTTTTAGCCTGCGTTTTGGCTTGCGGGCCGCTTTCACCAACCCAGTCTAGTGCGATGCCATATAAATTCCTAATCAATCGGTTTATCAATCAAATCAATATGGTTAATATCACGTTAACCCTATCCACTGGAAAACACCCATGGAACTGCTCGATTTCGACATGAACCTGCTACTGACTTTTGATGCCATTTACCGGCATCACAGCCTGTCTGCAGCTGGCATAGAACTGGGCCTGACACAGCCAGCCGTCAGCGCGGCGCTTAAAAGATTGCGCGAGCGTTTTGACAATCCACTCTTTGTACGCACCTCGCATGGCATGCGGCCCACGCCGTACGCCGACAACATGTCCCTCAAAATCACGAAGGCGCTGGACATCGTACGTAATGTCGATCAACCGGCAAAATTTACGCCGCAAACCACCACCATCAATTTCAGGGTTTATATCAATGACGTGGGCATGCTGCTGGTCATGCCGCTGGTTTTGAAATATCTGGGTGAACACGCACCCCACGCCAAACTGACCATTCTTGACCTGCGCCCGGACGAGGT
>JBBRQQ010000126.1:0-5542 GCA_038226155.1 Burkholderiales bacterium | reverse complement strand
GTTTCCACGAGGGCTAGAAGCAATTTTGACTCAAACTTTAGTCGTTGGATGTGCTTTTGGATGTTGTCATACGCTTCCGTGTCAATGACCGGGCCTACATCGGTCGCCAGGTCAGCCGTGTCGCCAACCACGAGTTCGCTGGCGGCGCCCTTGAGCATGGCGATGACGCCGTCGGCGATGGCCTCGTGCACGCACAGCAGGCGCAGTGCGGAGCAGCGCTGACCAGCCGAGCGGAAGGCGCTTTGCACCACGGCATCGACCACTTGCTCGGGCAAGGCAGACGAGTCCACGACCATGGCGTTGATACCGCCGGTCTCGGCAATCAACGGAACGATGGCGCCGTCTTTGGCAGCCAAAGCACGGTTGATGATCTTGGCGACCTGTGTGGAGCCGGTGAATACGACGCCGGCCACGCCGGGTTGCGCGACCAGTGCCGCACCCACGGTTTCGCCAGCGCCGTACATGCCCACCAGTTCACTGGTGTCGTTGGTACGGAGCTTCTCTATCAAGACGCAGTAACGAAGCAAGCCGGGTCTTTTGCTACTGATTTTGTAGCTGGTTATGCCCGTATTTATTAGGCTAAAGCCAGATTTGATCTATCAAAATGGCAATATAACGTCTTTAAAGCTTGGTTTGAAGTCAAATCACGGACGACTTCGCTATGGCTTCTTTTGGTCACTATCAAGATCGCAGACACGATCAAAAATAATCGTCGATAGATGGGCGCAAACAGTTCTGACCGTGTTCCAGTTGTGCCACTGCGCATCCAGGTTTTTGTATTCAGGCAGCTCGGTTTCTTCCAGGTCGTGAGGTAGCGCATTGGCAAGCTGCACCTGCAACTGTTGCAGGGGGGATTCGCCATTTTTTTGCGGATATAGCCTGTCGAAAGATTGCAGTGCCGTCACCACACCCGCGTCACCCATGCGGCTGGCAAGTGCCACAAAGTCAAGATAGTCGCGGGTGGCGTTACGCTTGAGAATCAGCACGCCTTTTATGCGAAGAATCTCTGCCTCTGTGGGTACGGTCAGCTTTTCACCGTGATAGTCGAGCACGACGGTTTCAAGCGGCTCGTCCCGTATTAATTGCCTGATGCCAGTTTCGATGCCGTCCAGGCTACCCAGAATCAGCACCGGGCGCTGTACCCTGGCAGTTGCCCAGCCCGCTACAGATTCGAGCTCTGCGAGTACATCGTCAAACCGCTCGCGCAGATCAGTCAAGACGTGATCGGCATCCCGTGAGAACCTGTGCTGTGCATGAATGGCCGATGCTGTACCACCGACTAAAACCGCATCTGGAAAGATGCGCTGCAAACGCGCAGCAGACGAGAGCACCAGCTCCCAATCAGGCAGCGGCTTGGCGGTCGGCGAGGTGTTCTTGGGCATAGTGCATCCAGAAGTGATAGCGCTGGGCGTAAGGGTCTGAGATGCGCGACTGGCAAATGCGCTGCACTTTTTCAAGCAAGGTCAGGTCTTGCAGCGCCGCCCGACGCAGGTCAGCCCAGTCCTGCCAACGCCCACGCGAAATCACATCGTCAATAGCGGCGAGGGTCAAGCGCTGATGATTGAGGTGGCGATGCTGCATGAGATGTGCGGGTAGAAAGTAGCGATTTTCAAATAGTTGACGATGATAGATTATGGTGGCTGCGTCAACCAGGGTCTGGCTATTTACCCGCGCCAGCCGTCACCCTCTCGCCGCGCGCGGCCCAGGGCTTCTAGTGTTTCCAGGATGCGTGGCAAACTTTTCTTCCATGCGCCCCGACTTTTGAAGCGGGCTTCTATGTCGGTCAGCGTCAGCGCGCCTGACTGGCTGGCGAGTACTTGGGCGACTGCGCGCACTTGGTCGGGCAGGACGCTTGGCCAATTTTGTGTGATTTGCTCTTTGGCGCCTTTTTTAGCTGGTTTTTGTTCGATTTCGAGTGCCATTTCGGCCTGTAGCCCAATAGATACGGGCGCGAGCAGCTCCTGATTCTGTAGCGCCATGTTGGCCGCTGGGTTTTGAAAAGCTGGCCACAGCCTTTGACGCGATCTCTTATGTTGGGCAAGGGGAGGGTGCCGGGCTTCTCAACGTTTCAGTGCAGTCGATCTGCAAGTGAGATGCCGACACTGCTTGGCTTTCGGCGCGTTTGGTGGCAACATCAACGGTTGGTAGCAATTGACAAGCTGCGCTGGCAGCCTTTTTTTTATTGGGGAAACATCATGACTGCACACACTTACAAGATTATCGAACTGGTCGGCTCGTCAACCGAGGGTAGCGATCAGGCGATACGCGAAGCGATTAGCAAAGCGGCGCTCACGGTCAAGCACATGGAGTGGTATGAAGTGGTCCAGTCGCGCGGACATATAGAGGGCGGTAAGGTTGCGCACTATCAGGTCACCATCAAGATAGGTTTCCGGCTGGAGTAGCGCGATTCCCGGCGGGCATCGTCACCACCCGCCGCCGCAGACAACTTTGCACCTTGAGCAACCTTGCAGAGTCCAGGTATCTTTCGGGGTTTGTTGTTCAAACTAACCGAACCATTTTGAATTGCGAATCTGGGCTTATCAGCGCCAGCCATCACCTTCACGCCGCGCACGGCCCAGGGCTTCTAGTGTTTCCAGGATGCGCGGCAAACTTTTCTTCCATGCGCCCCGGCTTTTGAAGCGGGCTTCTATGTCGGTCAGCGTCAGCGCGCCTGACTGGCTGGCGAGCAATTGCGCTACGGCGCGTACCTGGTCGGGCAGGGCGCTTGGCCAATTTTGTGTGATTTGCTCTTTGGCGCCTTTTTTGGCTGGTTTTTGCTCAATTTCGAGTGCCATTTCGGCCTGTAGCCCAATAGATACGGGCGCGAGTAGCTCCTGATTTTGTAGCGCTTTGTTAGCCGTCGGGTTTTGAAAAGCTGGCCGCAGCCAGCGAATATGACCTGCTTTTTCTTCTGCTGCACGCTGCGCGTTGAGCGCTACCAGGTGCGTGAGCAATGCGTCGTTGCTAATGTTGGCATCAAGTCCATAGGCTTGCAGCACAGCCGCGTCCAGCTCGTCGTGCAGGTCTTTGAGCACGCTGACCAGGCCCTGGGTGTGAATGGTTTTTTCTTTGGCCGTCAGCTCACGGCCTTCGCGCAGCGCTTCAAGCACGTTGTACATGCCAGTGAGCGTCAGGCCCGTGTGCGCTGCCTGCTGCTGTTTGCGATGCGCGTCGATTTGCTCGGCCAGTAGGGCGATGCGCTGGCGCAGCTCGGGGGTGAGGCCTGTGTCTTCGTCTGGGAAGGGGAAGGTTTCGAAGCAGCGGGATTTGTTGTAGCGTGGACGGTCTTCAAGTGTGCCGCCGGTGGCAAGCGCCCACCGGATGTGAGCGCTACTCGACAGAACACCTAAATCAAATGCATCTGAAGTCGCGATGGCAATCAGCATGTTGTCCGGCAATATGCTGGCATCGAGGAACTGGAAGGTTCGGTGTTTTGCGGTTTCGACGGTGGCGATGTAGCGGGGGAGTCCAAATAGCGCTTTGCGAATCTCTCCTCGGGTTCGACCGTGTAGCCACCAGTTGTCGCGAATCGCCAGGTCACGATTTGCCTCGCGCTCTGGTTTCACGCGCTCTAGAAGCCTCTGATAGATAGCGGGAAATTGGGTACGAACTTGATCGGCAGTCAGTCCAAATGCATCGATGACTTTTACGCCGCGCGGTGTGTCTGTTAAGTCACGGCCATTACGGTATTCGCGAATAATTGTTTGTGACTCCTGCAAGGAAAATGCAAAGGCCTCATCAGGAGTGACTATGAAGCCTGCTCCAAAAAGCATGACCCCCCGACTGGTGATGCCAGCGTTTGACTGAAGGGCCATCGCCGATGCAACGTCTGCACCTATGCTGAGGTCTGCGTGAATCTCACCCCAGCGCTCGGCCAGGGTTACGTTCACTTCACCTTCTTCGCCGGTTTTCTCGGACATAACCGTTAGAAGTCTGCCGTTCGACGCATAGACATCGGCGAGGGCGTAGATGTCCGGTACGTCGTATAGGCTAACGTTGTCTTTGCGCGCTGCAACCGTCATCGCTATTCGAACAGCCGCGCCATTGGCACTGTCCACCCAGGGGTGATCGGGTATCGCAAAAACAAGCGCTAATGGAGATGCCGCGCCAGCAGTGGATTGGGTGCGGCCCCCGCCCGATTTTTGAGTCCCTATGAGGGCGGGGGCCGTACCCGATACGCTGCCCCCCACTACTGCACCACCACCTAAAGCGGCCTGCACCACCCGCCGGTTAAACGTCTGGCGAAGGCTGTTAGTAGTAATCAAACCAAACCGACGGGCGCGACCCGAAGCAACGACCAACGCCGCGTGATGCCACCAATACATTACAAAGTCTGCGCTCTCAGGCACCTCGGGCCACGCGCCGCGCAGGGCTTGTACATAGCCATCACCCAGCGCGGCCCGCATGGTGCTGGCCCCAATAAACGGCGGGTTGCCCACAATGAAATCAGCTTGCGGCCATGGGGCTTGCCGGGGCCGCAAGTACTTCCACTGCGGCACCAGCGCAGCCTCATCAGGCACCAGCGCGCCAGTGACCGGATGCGTCCGACAAGTCTTGCCGTCCCAACGGCTCAGTAACTGCCCATCAGCGTCATAAGCCAAATCAGTGTCATCCCACGCCAACACTGCGTCGCGGTGCTCGATGTTGCCGTAGTCATGCACCACAGGCTCGGCCACGGCCTTGTTGCCGCGTGTGCGAATGTGCCATTGCAGGTAGCCAATCCACAGCACCAGCTCGGCTAGAGCCGCGGCGCGTTCGTTGATCTCAATCCCCAGCAGTTGCTGCGGCGTCACGGTTTCGCTTTCAAAGCCCAGCTTGTCTTGCGTCTCGCCCAGGTCAGTTAACTGGTTGAGCACCTCGCCTTCAAGGCGCTTTAGATGCTCCAGCGTCACGTACAAAAAGTTGCCACTGCCGCAGGCCGGGTCAAGCACACGCGTGGTGCAAAGCTGGTGGTGAAAGCGGCGCACCTCGACCCGCGCATCAAGCATTTTGTCGTCATGCGCTTTGCCCGAAAGGCTGGCTGCTTCGTTGGCCAGTACCAGCGCTGCGGCCTGGGCATTTGCCCAGTCAGCACGCAGTGGCTCAACCACGGTGGGCAGCACCAGCCGCTCGACATAGGCGCGCGGCGTGTAGTGCGCGCCCAGCGCATGGCGCTCGGTCGGGTCAAGTGCGCGCTCAAGCAGCGTGCCAAAAATGGCCGGCTCAACCTCGCGCCAGTTGGCTTTGGCTGCGACTATCAGTTGCTCAATTTGCCCTCTATGGAGCAGCAGTGAATAGCCGCTGGCGGCGGAGTCTTTAAACAGCTTGCCGTTGAACTTGAGCACCTGCGTTGCCAAGGCGGCAGAGAAGCCGCCCCGGTCCATATCAGCCCACAGCACACGCAGCATTTGCTCTAACGTGGCGGGCTGTTCGCGGTGGGTTTGCAGCAGGTTTAAAAAGCCGCCTTTGCCATCCACCTTGGGCAGTAGTTCCACGTCTTCAGCAAACATCGAGAAAAGGCAGCGTGTGAGAAAAGCGGCTACGTGGTCAGCGCGGTGGCCTG
>JBBRQQ010000125.1:0-5648 GCA_038226155.1 Burkholderiales bacterium | reverse complement strand
GGCACGGGCTTTGCACCGATCAAGGCCATTATCGAGCACATGCAGTTCAAGGGCATCACGCGACCTGCCGTGCTGTATTGGGGTGGCCGCCGCCCAGCTGATTTGTATATGAACGACTGGGTGAAAGGCAAGGTGGCCGAGATGCCCAACCTGAGCTACATACCGGTAGTTTCTGATGCGCTAACTGAAGACGCATGGACAGGCCGCACAGGCTTTGTTCACAACGCGGTGTTGCAAGACATTGCAGACCTCTCGGAACATCAGGTCTATGCCTGCGGCGCGCCGATTGTGGTGGACTCTGCACAAGCCGCGTACACCGCAGCAGGTCTGCCCGAAGATGAGTTTTATGCCGACTCTTTTGTGACTGAAAAAGACAAGGCACAAGCGCACACCTGAAATTACAAAAACGACAGCCGAAAAAAAGCCCCGTACGTGATGCACGGGGCTTTTTTTATGAAGTCAAGTTCGCTTATTTAGCAGCTTTTGGCGCTACGGTTTGGCGGTCATGCTTTTCCCGCTTGATTGCGGCACTGGCCCGGTTTTGTTCACGGGTCAGTTTGCGGCGCTCTGCGTTGGTGACTTTACCGTCGGCTTTAGCAGCCATTTTGTCGGCCTGGATTTTGGTTTCGCGTTTTTCAAGCTTGGCCGTTTCTTTTGGAGTCAGTGCACCGGATGCAACACCTTGTTGAATGCGCTTTTCCTGGTTAACCTGACGCTGGTCAATCTTTGGCGTTGCCAGTGGATCTTTCGGAGCCACAGGAGCGACAGGTGCCTGTGCAAATGCAGCACCGCCAACGGTGAGGGCAAGAGCGGCAATCAGTGTATGAATTTTCATGATGAATCTTTCGAAATAGTGGGTTAAAACAATCATGAAGCAATTGCCTCACGTACATCCAACGGGCGAGCTTGGCGGCGGCATACATCGGCTTTGTAAAGACTTTGTAATGGAACGTTTTCCTACAAGCTGAAACTTTGCCACAATGGTTTTATGAAAAACCTGACTCGAACCACATTTACTAAAAGACGCCTGGCAGTGATGCTCACGGCCGCACTGGCACTCACTGCTTTGCCCGCTTTCTCGCAACCTAAAGTCATGCGCATCATCGTGCCGTACGCGGCAGGTGGCCCGATCGACGTGACGGCGCGCTTGATGGCCGAGCGTGTAAAAGATTCACTCGGCCCCGTCATCATTGAAAACCGCCCCGGCGGCGGTGGCAATATTGGCGCAGATGCGATTGCAAAAGCTGCACCCGATGGCTTAACCATAGGGATAGCTGCCGTGGCAACCCATGCCATCAACCCGTGGCTTTATAGCAAGATGCCCTACAACGCCGCCACAGACTTTGCGCCCATTACGCAAATGCTGCGCGTACCCAACGTGCTGGTGATGAATGCCGACACCGCGAACCGCCTGAAGATCAACACGCTTGCAGACCTTATCAAATACGCCAAGGCCAACCCCGGCAAGCTCAACTACGCCAGCGGTGGCAATGGCAGCGCAGGCCATCTGGCGGGCGAAATGTTTAAACGCGATGCAGGCATTTTTGCCGTGCATATTCCGTATAACGGCGGCAACCCGGCGCAGCTTGCGTTGCTGAGTGGTCAGGTAGATTTCAACTTTGACAACCTGGCAACTGCCTCAGCCAATATCAAGTCCGGCAAGCTCAAGGCAATTGCGGTAACCACGGCCAAGCGGAGCGCCGTGCTGCCAGAGATTCCAGCGGTTGCTGAAACACTCAAGGGCTTCGAGATAGACACCTGGTGGGGTCTGGTAGCCCCTGCTGGCACACCCGCCGATGTAGTGGCGAAACTGAACAAGGCGTTTGTGGAGGCCCTCAATTCACCCGAAGCGAAAACGCGCTTTGCAACGCTAATGGCAGAGCCTGTAGCCAGCACGACCGAGCAGTTTGGTGCGTTTATGAAGAACGAGCTGGCGAAGTATGAAAAGGTTGTGAAGGCTTCTGGCGCGAAGGTAGATTGAGAGGGTTATTCGCCCAAATAAGCCGCCCTGACACGCGGATCATTCAGCAGCTCTTTAGCATCACCGTTCATGGTGACGATGCCTGACTCCATCACATAACCACGGTCTGCAATGCCGAGCGCGCGGCTTGCGTTTTGCTCGACCAGCAAGATCGTTACGCCGCGTTTTGACACGTCCTTGACCACCTCAAAAATCTTGTCCACCATGATGGGCGACAGGCCCATCGACGGCTCGTCAAGCAACAATACCTTGGGGCGACTCATCAGGGCGCGACCCATGGCCAGCATTTGCTGCTCGCCGCCCGACATGGTGCCTGCGAGTTGGTCTTTGCGCTCCTTGAGGCGCGGGAAAATGACGAACATTTTTTCAATATCAAGCGCAATCTCTGCTTTGTCGCTGCGGATGTAGGCACCCATCTGCAGGTTTTCAATGATCGTCATCCGGGTGAACACGCCGCGGCCTTCGGGCACCATGGCCAAACCGCCGTGAACCAGGTCCCAGGCACCCTTGCCCTTGATGCTTTTGCCCAGGTATTCAATGTCGCCGCCCTCCATGGGCAGCGTGCCGGTGATGGCTTTCATGGTGGTGGTTTTGCCTGCGCCGTTGGAGCCTATGAGTGTGACTAGCTCCCCCTCATCAACATGCAGGTCAACGCCTTTGACCGCCTTGATGCCGCCATAGGCAACCTTCAGGCCAGTGATTTTTAACAGTGTGTTGGTCATTTTTTACGCCTGAGTTTTTTCGCCGGGCCGCTCCAAGAAAAAATGCGCCCCCTCTGGGGGAAGCGCATTACGCGAAGCGAAAAGCGTGGGGGCCATTCAATGACCAGTGCCCAGATAGGCGGTAATCACTTTTTGGTTCTTCTGCACATCGGCAGGCGCGCCTTCGGCAATTTGCTTGCCGTAGTCGAGAACCGTGACGCGGTCACACAGTCCCATGACCAATTTAACGTCGTGCTCGATCAGCAAAATCGTACGGTTGTCCTTTCGTATTTGATCGATCAGTTCGCGCAGCTGTACCTTCTCGGTGGCGTTCATGCCGGCAGCGGGTTCATCGAGTGCAATCAGTTGCGGGTCAGTGGCCAACGCACGCGCGATCTCCAGGCGGCGCTGGTCGCCGTAGCTCAGAGTGCGGGCCTTGAAATCGGCGTACTTGCCGATACCCACATAGTCGAGCAGCTCATGTGCGCGCTTGGTGATCGCGGCTTCCTCGGCCTTGAACCCCGGTGTGCGCAGCACCGCACCGATCAGCCCTGACCGGGTGCGGATGTGGCGACCCACCATGACGTTTTCAAGCGCAGTCATTTCAGCAAACAGGCGGATATTTTGAAAAGTACGTGCAATGCCCGCCTTGGCAACCTCATGCACTGCGGTGGGTTTGTAGGCTTTGCCTGCCAGCTCAAAGGTTCCGCTGTCCGGCGTGTACAGGCCGGTGAGCACGTTGAAGAAAGTGGTTTTGCCGGCACCGTTAGGGCCTATCAGTCCGTAAACCTGACCGCGCTCGATATGAATACCCACGTCGCTCAGGGCTTGCAGACCGCCAAAGCGCTTGGAGACACCGGATACTTTGAGAATGGTTTCGCTCATTGCCTCAGGCCTCAAGGGTTGATGGAATTGGCGGGCACGGGAGCAGCAGGCTTGCCGCGCGTTTTGCCATGCTCTGGCGATGGCCACAGTCCTCGTGGCCGCATCAGCATGATGACGATCATGGCCAGTGCGATGAGAAGCTGGCGCAGGATGGCCGAGTCAAGCCTGCCATCTGTCATGGCCTGCAGCGGGCCTGCAACGTGGCGCAACACTTCGGGCAACGCAGCCAGCAGCAAGGCACCCAGAATGACACCGGGTAAATGTCCAATGCCGCCCAGCACTACCATGGCCACAATCATGATGGACTCCATCAGGCTAAACGACTCGGGCGACACAAAGCCCTGAAAAGCCGCAAACATGGAACCCGACACCCCGCCGAAAGTAGCGCCCATGCCGAATGCCAGCAACTTCAGGTTTCGGGTGTTGATGCCCATAGCCTTGGCCGCGATTTCGTCTTCACGAATCGCCATCCAGGCGCGGCCTATACGTGAGTTTTCCAGCCTGTGGCAGATCACCACCGACACGATGACCAGTGCGAGAAAGAGGTAGTAATACATGGACACCGAGTTGACTGCAAAGCCGAAAAACTCGTGGTTCTTGCCCAAGTCAAGGCCAAAAAATTTGATCGAATCAATCTGGTTAATGCCCTTGGGCCCGTTGGTCAGGTTGATGGGCCTGTCAAGGTTGTTCAAAAACACACGGATGATTTCGCCAAAGCCCAGCGTGACGATGGCCAGATAGTCACCACGCAACTTGAGGGTGGGCGCTCCCAGCAGCACACCAAACAGCCCGGCCACTGCAGCCGCCGCAGGAATGATGGCCCAGATGGGCAAGTGCAAGCCGTTGGGGAAAGCCGCTGCAATCGCTGGGAAAGCTTCGGCCAGATGCGGTGAGCCCAGCAATGCAAACAGGTAAGCACCGACTGCAAAAAATGCAACGTAGCCAAGGTCAAGCAACCCGGCGTAGCCCACTACGATATTCAGACCCAGCGCCAGCAGCACGTAGAGCAGCGCCATGTCCACAATGCGTACCCAGGCGTTGCCGCCCTGCTGTAGCAGCAGCGGCAATATCAGCAGCGCGGCGGCGACGATGAGAAAGGTGACGAGTTTGTTGGGTTTCATTTTCAATGCTTCCTTCAACAGATCGGTCACGCCCTGTCGGCCACACGTTCACCGAGCAGCCCCGAAGGCCGCAAAGTGAGGACAAAGATCAGCACGATAAAAGCAAAAATATCAGAGTACTGACTGCCCAGCACGCCCCCCGTCAATGGCCCGATGTAACCCGCACCAATCGACTCAATCAGGCCCAGCAAAATGCCGCCCAGTACCGCACCACCCAGATTGCCAATGCCGCCAAATACCGCTGCTGTGAAAGCCTTCAGGCCAGGCAAAAAGCCCATGGTGTGCTGCACAGTGCCGTAGTTGGATGCATACATCACACCAGCTAGAGCTGCCAAGATGGCACCGATGATGAAGGTGGCTGAAATGACGGTGTCGGGCCGCACACCCATCAATGCTGCCACGCGCGGGTTCTCGGCCGTGGCGCGCATGGCACGGCCCAGTTTGGTGTAATGCACCAGCCACATCAGCACCGACAGCGACACCGCCGTGGTCGCCAGAATGAAGATCTGGGTCACGGTAATCACCGCACCGCCCATGTGCAAAGGCTCTGACGGCAACAAAGTTGGATAGGGCTTGTAGTTGGGCTTCCAGATAATCATGGCCAACGTTTGCAACAGCAGCGACATGCCGATGGCGGTTATCAGCGGCGCCAGCTTGGGTGAATTGCGCAGCGGCCGGTAGGCGATTTTTTCAATCGCAAAATTAAGTGCACCGCAGACCACAAAAGCCACCAGTAATGAGATCAGCAGAATAAGCCAGCCGGGCGTGCCCGGCATGGCATCCTGCATCAGGCCAATGATGGTCCAGCTGGTGAGTGCGCCCACCATCAGCACCTCGCCATGGGCGAAATTAATCAGGTTGATGATGCCGTACACCATGGTGTAGCCCAGAGCGATCAGGGCGTACATGCTGCCCAGAACCAGGCCGTTAATGACCTGTTGCAGGAATACTTCCATCAAT
>JBBRQQ010000124.1:0-5687 GCA_038226155.1 Burkholderiales bacterium | reverse complement strand
TACTGACGACCAATGTTGAACGTACCAACTGTGCTGCTGGCCAGGCCAACATACGACTGACGGTTGGTACCGGTGGACTAAGCACCAGCAGCGCCTGACAGAGCGCCAGCGCTACCAGCAGCCGAGAAGCCGTCAACTTGATGGCCTGCTGCAGCAGCGCGCACGCCGAACACTTGTGGGTTGGTTGGGCTAATGCCCTGCTCGACTACGAAGTTGGCTTTCAGGCCACCGCCGAGGTCTTCAGTTCCGCGGAAACCGATGCGGTTACCAGCGTTAGCGCCGTCCATGATACCGCGGGTGCGGATTTGGCCGGTACCGTCACGCGTGGTGGTGACGTGCGAGCCGTAACCGATGTCAACCAGACCGTACAGGGTCACGGACGACTGGGCAGAAGCTGCGCCGACAGCTGCGAGTGCAGCCAAAGCAACTAGTGATTTTTTCATTGAGAGTTTCTCCAAGGTTAAACATAGGGCTCCAGGACTTTGGATCCCCGGGCCAACCTCCGTTTAGGAAGTTGTATGTATTGCACCAGAGGCGAGGCACTATGGCAAAGGGTTTGAAAGAAAACCGGCCTTAAAAAAGCATTTCCGTTGCACTCATGCAACAAATTAAAACCCCAGAGGTTTTTGGGGTCAGAGTCCAAATTCATCGTGCCTTTGGCACGCCCTCCGGTTGCGATGCTTTGCATCGCAATGAAATTGGCGTCTGACCCCGATAACCCCCTCTGAAAACCAGCTAAGGCAATATTGACTAGACTTCAACTTCCTCCACAAAAATGCCCGCCCAATGGATGCTCTGCTAAACGCTACCGACAACGCCCTGCGCACCCTTTTTGCCAACCCGCGCTCAAGCCGCCCCTGCCCTACCGTAGCCGGTCAAAACACCCTGTTAACCACCCCTGACGCGGCGCTGGCGGGCGCGCTGATGCGGGTGAACCACGTTGGCGAGGTCTGTGCCCAGGCGCTTTATGCGGCGCAGGCCTTGGGCACGCGCGACCCCAAGTTACGCGAGCATTTTCTGGCCGCCAGCGCAGAAGAAGGCGACCATCTGGCCTGGACGCGGAAACGGCTCGATGAACTGGGCGCACGGCCTTCGCTGCTCAATCCGCTTTGGTACGCGGGTGCCTTCGGCCTGGGATTGCTGGCCAGCCGGCTCGGCGACCGCCTGAGCCTGGGCTTCGTAGTCGAAACCGAGCGTCAGGTAGAGGCGCATTTGGCCACGCATCTGGAGAAACTGCCCGAGGGCGACCATGAGTCGCGCGCCATCGTGGCGCAAATGAAAGATGAGGAAGCGCGCCACGCGATGGAGGCGGTGAGTGCCGGCGCGCTGGAGTTGCCAGCGCCCGTCAAAACCCTGATGGGTGCTGCCGCCAAAGTCATGACGAGCACTGCCTATTACGTCTGAACCGGTTGATACCGCTGATGCAGGGGTATCAGCAACATAATATTAGCTATTATTTTAATAGCTGCTAACGCCCGTATTTATTGGCTTGTAGGCCTAAAACAGGGTAGGTAAAGCCTTTTTAAGCCTCCAGCACCTCAAAACTGGTCGTGATCTCAGCCGTTTTGGCCAGCATGATGGTGGCCGAGCAATATTTGTCATGGCTCATTGCGATGGCGCGCTCTACAGCACTGGCCACAAGTGCCTTGCCCGTCACTACAAAATGCATGTGGATTTTGGTGAAAACCTTGGGGTCCACTTCGACCCTTTCAGAACTCAGTTTGACCGAGCAGCCCCGGACATCGTGACGGCCACGCTTGAGAATCAGCACCATGTCATAAGCAGTGCAGCCACCAGTACCGGCCAGCACAGTTTCCATGGGGCGAGGTGCCAGGTTTGCACCGCCATTTTCGGGTTTGGCGGCATCCGGCGCGCCGTCCATCACCAGCGTGTGGCCGCTACCGGTTTGGGCCAGAAAAGTCATGCCTGAGGGTGACCCGGTGGCCGCGCCCGGGCCCGTCCAGCTAACTGTGCATTCCATGAATGTCTTTCTCTCTTAAAAAACTAAGTGACCTCTCAAGGGTTTTTGGGGTCAGAGTCCAAATTCATCGTGCCTTTGGCACGCCCTTCGGGTGCGATGCTGTGCATCGTAATGAAATTGGCGTCTGACCCCAATAACCCTTTTTAGCGACAAGATATTGTGCAATGCAGCATTGCAACGCTATACTGATTCCAGCGCAGATGGCTGTTGGAATCAGACACCAAAAACCATTTTGCACCAGTTGTCTCCTCCACCTCCTCAAAGGGTGGATTTACGGCCCAGACTGCAAAGTCTGGGCCTTTTTTATTGGGCAACTATGATGTCAGGCTGCGAGAAACACCATGTCATCAGCTAAAAATCTGCAAAAAAAGACCCTTGCACGCAAACCTGTCCAGCCGCTCAAACCCGCCGATTACCTGAGGAAAATTCTCACGGCCCGGGTCTACGACGTGGCCGTTGAATCCGCACTGGAACCCGCCAAAGCCTTGAGCCTGCGCCTGAAAAACACCGTGCTGTTAAAGCGCGAAGACCAGCAACCGGTGTTCAGCTTCAAGCTGCGCGGCGCTTACAACAAAATGGCGCATTTAAGCGCGGCACAGCTCAAAAAAGGGGTGATCTGCGCCTCGGCAGGCAACCACGCGCAGGGCGTCGCCATGAGCGCGCAAAAGCTCGGGTGCCGTGCGGTGATCGTCATGCCCACCACCACGCCACAGCTCAAGGTTGATGCCGTCAAAAGCTGGGGCGCGGACGTACTGCTGCACGGCGACA
Source organism: Burkholderiales bacterium (assembly GCA_038226155.1). GTDB lineage: Bacteria > Pseudomonadota > Gammaproteobacteria > Burkholderiales > Burkholderiaceae_C > Polaromonas. The sequence continues at coordinate 2,938 of JBBRQQ010000124.1, read as the reverse complement.
GTTACTCGGATGCCCACCTTCATGCAGTGGCGCTGGAGAAAAAGCGCGGCCTCACCTTCGTCCACCCGTTTGACGACCCTGACGTGATTGCCGGCCAGGGCACGATTGCGATGGAAATCCTGCGCCAGCACCAAGGCCCCTTACACGCGGTGTTTGTAGCCATTGGTGGCGGCGGTTTGATTTCGGGTGTGGCCAACTACATCAAGGCGGTGCGCCCCGAGATCAAGGTCGTTGGCGTGCAGATGGACGATTCCGACGCCATGATGCAGTCGGTCAAGGCCAAAAAACGCGTCACGCTGAATGATGTAGGCCTGTTCTCGGACGGCACAGCCGTCAAGCTGGTCGGCGAAGAAACCTTCCGCATCAGCCGCGAGCTGGTCGATGAATTCATCAGCGTCGACACTGATGCCGTCTGCGCCGCCATCAAGGACGTGTTTGTAGACACCCGCAGCATTGTCGAGCCCGCGGGCGCGCTGGCGGTAGCTGCCATCAAGAAATACGTCGCCACCCATAAAAAACACGGCGAAACCTACGCCGCCATTTTGTGCGGCGCCAACATGAACTTCGACCGCCTGCGATTTGTCGCCGAGCGGGCCGAGGTGGGCGAAGAGCGCGAAGCGCTGTTTGCGGTGACGATTCCCGAAGAGCGCGGCAGCTTCAGACGGTTTTGCCTGGCTGTTGGCAATTTGCCCGGTGGCCCTAGAAGCGTCACGGAGTTTAACTACCGAATCAATGATGGCGCAAAAGCGCATGTTTTTGTTGGCTTGACGACCTCCGCCAGAGGCGAAAGCGCAAAAATAGCTGCCAACTTTTCACGGCACGGTTTCAAGACGCTTGACCTCACGCATGACGAACTCGCCAAAGAGCACATCCGCCACATGGTGGGCGGACACAGCGCGCTCTCAAAGGATGAGCGTCTGCTGCGCTTTGTCTTCCCCGAGCGGCCAGGTGCCTTGATGAAATTCTTGTCCAGCATGCAACCGGGCTGGAACATCTCGCTGTTTCACTACCGCAACCAGGGTGCCGATTTCGGCCGAATTCTGGTCGGGCTGCAAGTTCCAAAGGCTGACAGCAAGGCTTTCAAGGCCTTTCTGGACACCCTGGGCTACCCGCATGTTGAAGAGACTGAAAACCCGGTTTACCGGTTGTTTTTACAGAGCTGAGGTTCCATGCCTGCGCCTGAAGCCGGTTTGCCAGACTCATCGATATGTCCAGGCTGCGGCGCAGGCTTGTATTGCGGTGTTGTCACCGGGGATGCGAAGTGTTGGTGCTTTGACTTCGCCCGCGTCATCACCGTGCCCGACCTGAATGAAAAACCGGGCTCCACATGCCTGTGCCCCGCCTGCCTTCAAAAACTCATAGACAAGCAATGACCTTCACCTTCCCAACGATTGAACCCGTCACCGATGCAAGCCTTGAAGCCAGGCTGCGTCACAAAATCGACAATAAGACCAAACCCGTTGGCGCACTCGGCCAGCTCGAAGACCTGGCCCTGCAATTAGGTTTGATTCAGCAGAGCGATGTCGTGACTTTTGCCAGCCCGCAAATGGTCGTGTTTGCCGCCGACCACGGCATTGCGCTTGAGGGCGTGTCGGCATTTCCGCAAGCGGTCACGGTACAGATGGTGGCCAATATGCTGGCTGGTGGCGCGGCCATCAACGTGCTGGCAAGGCAGCATGGTTTTGCACTGCAGGTGGTGGATGCCGGCGTGGCAGCTGACCTGGACGATCATCCGTCGCTCATCAAACGCAAAATCGCGCAGGGTACCCAGAACCTGTGCAAGGCACCGGCGATGTCCGAAGCGCAACTTGATGCCGCGCTGCAAGCAGGCGTGGACATCATCAAGACCCTGCCGGGCAACATCGTCGCGTTTGGCGAAATGGGCATCGCCAACACCTCTTCTGCGGCACTGCTGCTGCATAGTCTGACCGGCACCTCGCTCGAGGACGCAACCGGGCGCGGCACCGGCCTGAGCGATCCGCAACTGCTGCATAAACGCGAGGTACTACAGCTCGCCGTGCTGCGGCACGCAGAGGCCACCAGCCCGCTGCAGGTGCTTGCAGCGATGGGCGGTTTCGAGATCGCCATGATGGTTGGTGCCATGCTACGGGCTGCAGCTGAGCGCCGCGTTATTCTGGTCGATGGTTTTATTGCAGGCGCCGCCGCTCTGGTTGCGCAAAAGCTGGTGCCCGCCGTACAGCACTACATGGTGTTTTGCCACCGCTCGGCCGAGCGCGGGCACCGCCTGCTGCTCGATCACCTCAATGCCCGGCCACTGCTGGACCTGGACATGCGCCTCGGCGAAGGCACAGGCGCACTGCTGGCCTGGCCACTGGTGCAGTCCAGCGCGTGCCTGATGAACGAAATGGCCAGTTTTGCCTCTGCCGGTGTCAGCGGTAAAGACGCGGCCTGACTGACTTCGAATGGCTTGGAAAGGCGTGGCGCGATGAAATTGCTGGTGCATTTTGTGACTCACTTTGTGACGAAATTCATACGCGAATATTTAATCGCCGTGCAATTTTTCACCCGCATCCCCATCACGGGGCGGCTGGCGAGCTGGGTTGGTTTCAGTCCCGGTTTGTTACGGGCCAGCGCGGCGCACTTCCCCGGTGTCGGTGTGTTGGTGGGCGCAATAGCTGCTGCCAGCTACGCGGTCGTGACTGCCCTGCTGGCCGATAGCATCTTCGCTCCGCTGGCGGCCGCAGCTTTGTCTACCGTGGTCACAGTGCTGGCCACGGGCGGCTTTCATGAAGACGGCCTGGCCGATGTGGCCGATGGTCTGGGCGGCAGCTATGACAAAGCGCGCGCGCTGGACAGCATGAAAGACTCGCGGGTCGGAGCAGTTGGTGCGATGGCACTGGTGCTGGCGCTGATCGTCAAGGTCTCACTGCTGGCGATTTTGGGCTCAGTCGAAGGTGCGCCTGGCGGTTGGGACGAG
>JBBRQQ010000123.1:0-5938 GCA_038226155.1 Burkholderiales bacterium | reverse complement strand
GTTCAGGAAGCGTTCACCAATATCGGCAAATACGCGGAAGCTACACAGGTCAGCGTCGAGCTGCAACAAACCGAAACCGAAATTTTGCTGGACATCAAAGACAACGGCCATGGCTTTGATATGGCCTCACTCAAGCCAGGTCAACACGGGCTGGGGGGTATGCGCTTCAGGGTTGAAAGCCTCAGTGGCAAGATGACGCTGCACTCGGCACCGGGTCACGGTGTGCATATCGCGGTGCGTTTGCCCAGGCAGCCCGCAGCTGCTTGATTTGTCGTGCGCTACGCCGGGAAATGGATGCAGGATCAGGTCCGGCTGACAGCTTGCTCACTCAACCCCGAAGCAGCGGAAATAACTTGCCCAGCCCGTCGGCCATCACCTCGACTGCCAGTGCGGCCAATATCAATCCCATCAACCGCGTCATCACATTGATGCCGGTTTTACCCAGCACACGCGCAATCGGCTCGGCCAGCGAAAAGCAAAGTGCTGATGCCAAACCCACGACCAGACCGTAACCCACCAGCGTGGCCAGCTGTAAATAGGTGTGCGCCTTTTCGGCATAAATCACCACGGTCGACATGGTGGCGGGGCCAGTCAGCAGCGGAATCGTCAGCGGTACCACGGCAATGCTGGCACCCATGGCGGCTTTTTCGGCGCCATCTTCGAGCTCGTGGGTATTGGCTTTGGCTTCGGCGGGTTGCGCGTTGAGCATGTTCATCGAGCTGATTAAAAGCAGCATGCCACCGCCGACTTGAAAGCTGGCCAATGAGATGCTGAAGAACGACAAAATTTGCAAGCCCAGCAAAGCGCTGGTCGCTATCACTACAAACGCGCTGAACGATGCCGTGATGATGGTGCGCTTGCGCTGCGCACTGGAAAACCCTTGCGTGTAGTGAATAAAAAACGGCACGATGGCCAGCGGGTTAACGACTGCCAGCAGCGTGACCAGGGGCTTGAAGTCCATTAACGGCCTCCTGAAATATCCAGCAATGCGCCCGTTGTGTAGCCCGCTTTTTCAGACAACAACCAGATGATGGATTGCGCCACTTCTTGCGCTGTACCAGCGCGCTGCATGGGCACTTGCGGCGCAACGTCGCGTACGCGGTTTGGCAAGCCGCCTGATGCGTGAATGTCAGTTTCAATGATGCCGGGCCGCACCGCGTTGACGCGAATGCCTTCACCTGCCACTTCCTTCGCCAGGCCAATGGTGAAGGTGTCAATCGCACCCTTGGCGGCTGCGTAGTCAACATACTGGCCGGGCGAGCCGATGCGCGCTGCGGCGCTGGACACATTGACGATGGCACCACCTTCGCCGCCTGGGTAGCGCGTGCTCATGCGCTTGACGGCCTCGCGTGCGCACAAGAACGACCCAAACACATTGATTTCAAACATGCGCTTGATACGTTCATAACTCATGCCGTCAACGCGTGAGGTTTGGTCAACCACGCCTGCATTGTTGACGAGTGCGGTCAATCTGCCAAACTTGGCATCGACTTTTTCAAACATCGCCAGCACCTGCTTTTCAATAGCCACGTCCGCCTGCACGGCCATAGCCTGACCGCCCAGTGCGCGAATTTGCCGCACCACTTCGTCAGCCGCAAGCGAGTTGCTGGCGTAGTTGACCGCGACTGCGTAGCCCTCAATAGCTGCAAGCAGCGCAGTGGCTGCGCCTATGCCGCGTGAGGCGCCGGTGATTAAAACTGTTTTGGACAAAGACTCATCTCCTGCAAAAAATGCCGATTGCGTGTACAAACCTAGGCTGATCAACAATGTACAGGAGCATTCGCATCATGGGTAAATTTATCGACCTCAAAGCCGCAGACGGTTTTACTTTTCCGGCCTATGCGGCCGAACCACAAGGCAAGGCTAAAGGTGCTGTCGTGGTGCTACAAGAAATTTTCGGCGTCAACTCGCACATTCAGGACGTGACCAATCGCCTCGCCGCGCAAGGCTACTTTGCCGTTGCACCCGCCACGTTTGAGCGGGTTGAAAAAGGCGTTGACCTGGGCTACAACGGCGACACCATGAAGGCGGGTGTCGCCCTCAAATCTGCCGTCACGGCGCTGCCCGGCGCAGGGGTGATGCAAGACATAGCAGCAGCCATCGCATACGCCGCCCAGTCGGGCGCGGGCAAGGTTGCGGTGATGGGTTTTTGCTGGGGTGGCCAAATGACGTGGCACGCCGCGACCAGTTTGCCCGGCTTGAGTGCTGCCGTGTGCTACTACGGTGGCGGCATGACGACACCTGGAGACATCGCGCTCAAACCGCTCTGCCCCACGATGGCGCACTTTGGCGACCAGGATCATTTCATTTCACTGGACAGCGTTGAGGCCTTCAAAAAAGCGCACCCTGAAGTCACCGTGCACATCTACCCTGCAGACCACGGCTTTAACTGCGACCAGCGCGGCTCTTACGACGCACCTGCGGCCAAGCTGGCGATGGAGCGCACCCTGGCGTTTTTGGCGGCTAATTTGGCTTGAAGCGGCTGAAAATGACGTTTTCAGGCCATTTTTGCCTGCCTTTTAGGGTTGCAGCCCAATGGATACGGGCGCAAGATGCTCCTGTATTAATAGCAACTACAGCAAGCTCCCCAGCGGTTTGGGGTGAAGTATCGGTGCAATCAACTGCGTGATGACAATGATCCAGCTCCACTACGCGCCGGGCACAGCAGGCATGGCCCCGCATATCGTGCTGGAGGAAATAGGTGTGCCGTTTGAAAAAATCCTGGTCGATACCGCTGCTGGTGCCAACCTGTCTGATGCCTACCGAAAGCTCAACCCCAACGGCACTGTCCCCGTGCTGATAGACGGTGATGTGGTGCTTTATGAAAGTGCCGCGATTTGCCTTCACCTGTGTGATGCACACCCTGAAGCTGCCCTCGCGCCAGCGGTCGCAACCGCAGAGCGCGCGCACTTTTACAAATGGCTGGTGTGGCTGACCAACACGCTGCAACCATCTCTGATGATGTACATCTACCCGGAGCGCTGGATGAACGAAGGCAATCAAGCGGGCGTAGCAGAGCTCAAAGCAAACGCCGAGCGCAAAGTGGGTTTGCTGCTTGATCAACTAGACACAGAACTGGCGCGGCTTAAAAAAATAAACGCAAGCCCCTGGTTGCTGGGTGCGCAGTACACAGCAGTAGACGCTTACACGCTGATGCTGGGCCGCTGGTCGCGCCACTTCAGCCCATCAAAACGCGCTAGCGACTACCCGCATCTCGGGCCATATCTGCAGCGCGTGCTGGCGCGGCCTGCCGTGGTGAAGGTATTTGAGGCTGAGGGGTTGGGGCAGCCCTGGGTTTAGGGATTTAGCGCCGTGTCCGCGCCAAATACTGCTTGCGCCAAAACACAGCTACCACCACCACTACCAGCAAAATCATGAAGGCAAACGTCCACCAGAACGCGGTGGGGTGATGGATGAGCGGCAGAAACTCGAAGTTCATGCCAAAAAACCCGGTGATTAAGTTGAGCGGCAAAAACACGGCGGTCAAGGCGGTCAGCGTGCGCATGATGTCGTTGGTGCGGTGGCTTTGCGCGCTGAAGTGGATTTGCACCACGGTCTCGGCGGATTGTTCCAGCCGCCTGGCGTGATGCACCACGCGCTCGATGTGTTCGATCACATCGCGGGCGCGTGCCACCAGCTGGTCGCGCTGGGCCTGCGCCTGTGTGTGAGCCAGATGGGGGTCTGCATGTGGCAGCACCGCATCGGCACCGCCGCCATGACCACCAACATGGCCAACGCCATTGCTGCCACCCATTGCAAACGTCGCCAGCGGCTGCTCGCGAAGTGAGTCAAGCCACTCCTGCATGGCATCATGCTGTTCGTCGCACAGGTCTTCGAGCACATGCAACTGGCTGCGTGCGGTCATTAGCGCGCCCCAGTTGGAAAAGCGCGTGTTGGGTTTGAGCAGCTCGCTCTGCCAGTGCCCGAGCTGGCTGGTGAGCTCTTTGCGCAAATCAAGATAACTGTCGACCATGGAGTTGACCATGCGCAGCACCAGGTCTGCCGGGCTGATGGGGATGCGGCTACGCGCGCTGGCTGCGTCCGGTGTGACGGCATCTACGCTGAACTTCGCATCGGCCAGAAAGCGCTGGATAAAACTTTTGGCGGCGTAGCAGCTGCGCGGGTGTACGCTGATCAGAAGGCGGTCAAACACCGCAAAGCCGACGGCTTTGGAGCTGATGCGGTTGAACGCCGGCATACCGCCACGCGGCTTGATGAGTGCTCGGCTTTTGTCATCGCCACCCCCACCGTGATAGGTTTCAATGGCGGCCTCGTGCTCAGCCTCGGCGCGGGTCTCAATTTGCGTGGCCAGACGCCGAAAGATGATGAGGTCGTACACCGAGGTGTAGTCGTAGTGGGAGGGATGCACCGCGCTGGCAAGGTCCTGGCAATGCAGGTCTAACAGGGTTGAGCCGCCGATGTGCTGCGCAGCGGTTTGCAGTTGCGGCAGGGTCGCTTCAAACTCGTCGCGGTCCAGCAGCACCCAGACAAAACCGTTGGCGGGGGCCTGGGCAGGCACGGCATCTACGAAGCGCAGACTGTCGGCAGTGAATTCAATGATTTGCACGTTGGGCAGTCGTTTTGCGGATTTTAAGACCAGTTTTAGGAGTAAAAAATGGCTGTAACGCCCTGTTTATGGGCGTTACCAGCTCCTATTTCTGTAGCAATCTGGCTGCGTCCAAAGCAAAATAAGTCAGCACGCCATCGGCTCCGGCGCGCTTGAAGGCCAGCAGGCTTTCCATCATCACCGCATCAATATCCAGCCAGCCGTTTATGGCGGCGGCTTTAAGCATGGCGTACTCGCCGCTGACCTGGTAGGCGAACGTGGGTACTTTGAATTCATCTTTCACGCGGCGCACCACGTCGAGGTAGGGCATACCGGGCTTGACCATCACCATATCGGCGCCCTCGGCGATGTCCATCGCCACCTCACGCAGGGCTTCGTCGCTGTTGCCGGGGTCCATCTGGTAGACCTTCTTGTCGGCCTTGCCGAGGTTGCCAGACGAGCCGACTGCATCACGGAAAGGCCCGTAAAACGCGCTTGCGTATTTTGCGCTGTAGGCCATGATCCTCGTATGAATCGCTCCACTCGACTCAAGCGCTGCTCGAATCGCTCCGATCCTGCCATCCATCATGTCGCTGGGCGCCACGATGTCTACGCCAGCTTCTGCCTGGCACAGCGCTTGTTGCACCAGTACCGCTATGGTTTCGTCATTCATGATGTAACCTGTGTCATCAGGCAGGCCGTCTTGCCCGTGCGTGGTGAACGGGTCCAGCGCCACGTCGGTCATCACGCCGAGTTCAGGGAAACGCTTTTTCAGCTCGCGCACCACACGCGGCACCAGGCCATCGGGGTTGGTGGCCTCCTTGCCGTCCCAGGTTTTAAGCGAGCCATCAATCACCGGGAACAGCGCCATCACCGGGATGCCCAGCTTGACGCATTCTTCGGCCACCGGTAGCAGCAAGTCAAGGCTGAGTCGCTCGACACCTGGCATGGAGGCAACGGCTTCGCGGCGCTGCTGGCCATCAAGCACAAACACCGGGTAAATCAGGTCGTGTGGCGTAAGAAGATTTTCGCGCACCAGGTTGCGCGTGAAGGTATCGCGGCGCAGACGACGTGGGCGGCCAGCGGGGAAAGCGGCAAAAGCGGCAAATGGGATGGCGTTGGATGACATCGGCAAATTGTGCCTCTTTTGCCACGCTTTACATTTGCATTTACTTAGCTGCCTTAGAAAAGTGTTGCCACGGCGCTGGCGCGGTGCTTAAAATTACGGCGTGCACAAGTCTTCGGGCAAGTGCATCCCGCTTCACCTCCCTGAGCGGGGCCTGTATGCTGCAAAGCAGAAAAGGCTTACATACCCGGACGGCCAACGCCTCCGGGTTCTTTTTTTTGGCGGGCCTAAACTACCGCCATGCTCTGGATCAAATCCCTTCACAT
>JBBRQQ010000122.1:0-6129 GCA_038226155.1 Burkholderiales bacterium | reverse complement strand
TGAAGTGGCTGAACTTTGACAAGCCGTGCTCGCGCAACGTTTGCATCACGTCATTACGCGCCGAGGTTGCCACCTGAATCACAGCGCCGAGTTCTTCATTGAACAGTGCTTTCAGGGTCAGCTCATCACGACGCGCTCCGACCTGCGATGCCCAGTTCTTGCTGTCGCCAGTGTCCATACGGCTGTCACTGATGCCGTCGCCCTCGACCAGCAGCATGTCGATGTTGAGCGACACGCCGACGTTGCCGGCAAACGCCATTTCGCACACGCTGGCAAACAGGCCCCCGTCACTACGGTCGTGATAGGCCAGGATGTTCCCCTGTGCGCGCAAGGCGTTGATGGCGTTGACCAGATTCACCAGGTCTTTCGGGTCATCGAGGTCGGGGGTCGCACCGCCCTCAAGCTCCAGGCTTTGCGCCAGGATGGAAGCACCCATGCGCATCTGGCCTTTGCCGAGGTCAATCAAGATCAGCGTGGTGTCGGCCTCTACCCTATTTAGCTGCGGTGTCAGCGTGCCGCGCACGTCGGCCAGCGTCGCAAAGGCGCTGACGATCAGCGACACCGGCGAAGTCACCTTCTTGCTGGTCTTGTCGTCCGTCCAGACCGTGCGCATCGACAGCGAATCCTTGCCGACCGGAATCGACACGCCCAACGCCGGGCAAAGCTCCATGCCCACCGCCTTGACGGTTTCATAAAGCGCCGCGTCCTGCCCCGGCTCACCGCAAGCGGCCATCCAGTTAGCAGACAACTTGACGCGCGGCAGCTCAATCGGTGCGGCCAGCAAATTGGTGATGGCCTCGGCAACTGCCATACGGCCTGAAGCAGCCGCGTTGACGACCGCGAGTGGCGTGCGCTCACCCATGCTCATAGCCTCGCCTGCAAAGCCCTGATAGTCAGCCAGCGTGACAGCGCAATCAGCTACCGGTACCTGCCACGGTCCAACCATCTGGTCACGGTGCGTCAGGCCGCCAACGGTGCGGTCGCCAATGGTGATTAAAAATCGTTTGGAAGCAACCGTGGGATGGCTGAGTACAGCGATGGCGCTTTTCTGCAAGTCAACGCCTGTCAGATCTATCGGTTTGACAGCACGTGCCAGACTTTTTACGTCACGATGCATTTTGGGCGGCTTGCCGAGCAGCACGTCCATAGGCATATTTACTGGCGGTGCGGTATCTTCATCCGACAACACCAGCTGCCGCTCTTCAGTCGTCACACCAATCACCGCAAACGGGCAACGCTCACGCTCACAAAACGCCTTAACCTGGGCCAGCGATTCGGGTGCAATCGCCATCACATAACGCTCCTGGCTTTCGTTGCTCCAGATTTCCTTGGGTGACAGGCCGCTTTCTTCAAGCTGCACGGCGCGCAGATCAAATCTTGCGCCGCGCCCTGCATCATTGACCAGTTCGGGAAAAGCATTCGACAGGCCACCCGCGCCCACATCGTGGATCGCCAGAATGGGGTTGGCCGGGCCTAACTGCGCACACTGATTGATGACCTCTTGCGCACGGCGCTCAATTTCGGGGTTGCCGCGCTGTACCGAATCAAAGTCGAGCTGCGCGGCGTTCGTGCCCGTAGCCATCGAACTGGCAGCGCTGCCACCCATGCCGATGCGCATACCGGGGCCGCCCAGCTGAATCAGCAGGCTACCTGCAGGGAACAATATTTTTTTTGTCAGACCTGCGTCAATCGTGCCCAAGCCACCCGCAATCATGATGGGCTTGTGATAGCCCCAGCGCTGGCCACCCACGGTTTGCTCGTATTCGCGAAAGTAGCCGTTCAGGTTTGGCCTGCCGAATTCGTTGTTGAAGGCCGCGCCACCCAGCGGACCTTCGATCATGATTTGCAGCGGACTGGCAATGTGCTCGGGTTTGCCGTAACCTGTTTCACCGTCGGCATCAAACAACCTGGACACGGTAAAACCTGTCAGGCCAGCTTTGGGTTTGGATCCACGACCGGTAGCACCTTCGTCACGGATCTCGCCACCCGCACCAGTAGACGCACCGGGGAACGGCGAGATAGCGGTTGGGTGGTTGTGTGTCTCGACTTTCATCAGCACATGCGTCAGAACGTCATTAATGGCGCTATAGTTTTGGTAGCTTGTCGCGCCCGTGTTTATTGGGCTAGAGGCCGATTTTGTAGTGAAAATTTGCCTTTTTGAGCCTTCCATGATCGACGCGTTGTCAGAATAGGCCACCACTGTGTGCTGCGGGTTGAGCTTTTCGGTGTTTCGGATCATGGCGAACAGGGATTTGTCTTGCGGCACGCCATCAATCGTGAAATCGGCGTTAAAGATTTTGTGACGGCAATGCTCGCTATTAGCCTGAGCAAACATCATCAGCTCGACATCGGTCGGGTTGCGCTTGAGTTGTGTGAAAGCGTTGACCAGGTAGTCAATTTCATCAGCCGCCAATGCCAGGCCAAACTCGGTATTGGCAGCTTCAAGCGCGGCCTTGCCACCGACCAGCACGTCAATCGACAGCAACGGCGCAGCTTCTAGCTCGGTAAAAAGCCTGGCAGCCTCACTACGAGTGGCCATCACGCTTTCGGTCATGCGGTCATGCAACAAAGCCGCTACCTGCCCGGTCTGGCTCCCGGTCAAAGCGGCCTTTCCCAGAACACCGCCAAGCAGTTGCGATTTGAAGGTGATCTGGAATTCGGTGATGCGCTCAATGCGTTTGACGGCCAGACCACAGTTGCGTGCAATATCTGTGGCCTTGGAGGCCCACGGCGATACGGTGCCAAAGCGCGGTGTTAAGACAAACAGCGGGCCGGGAGTTGGGCTGGCCACTGGCGACGGTGACGGCTCGCCATAGGTCAGCAAAGCCGCCAGCCGGGTTTTCTCAAGCGCGGTGGGCGGGGCGTCAGTCGCCACCAGATGCACAAAGCGTGCATGAATCCCCGAGATTTTTTCGTTGATGGCTTGCAGGCGGGGAAGAAGTTGCTGGACGCGAAAGTCGCTCAGGGCATTGATACCGGCAGGCTCGCCCTCAAAAGTCGTAATAGTCAAGGTCACGGTAGCAGTGGCTTTATGGTTTCGGGGTGGGCTGAACGCCTGATTTTACCTGTGCACTAGCTGTGGCTTGTGAGGGCGTTTCCGGCAAATCCGCACTCACGCAACGGGAAGGCTGCGGTGGGATAATCAATGCATGAGTATTACCTACAAAGATGCAGCAGGCGTTGAGGGCATGCGGGTTGCAGGCCGTTTAGCCTCCGAGCTGCTTGACTACCTGACTCCTTTTGTCAAACCCGGCGTGACTACCAACGAGATCGACAAGCTGGCACACGACTACATGACGCAGGTGCAACAAACTATTCCCGCCACGCTGGGCTACCAGCCACCGGGTTATTCCCCTTACCCCAAGTCGCTGTGCACATCCGTCAACCACCAGGTCTGCCACGGCGTGCCGAATGATAAGCCGCTTAAAAAAGGCGATATTGTGAACATCGACGTGACCGTCATCAAGGATGGCTGGCACGGCGACAGCAGCCGCATGTTCATGGTCGGCGAGGTGTCGATTGCCGCCAAACGGCTGTGCCAAATTACCTATGACGCCATGTGGCAAGGCATCATGCGCGTCAAACCCGGTGTGCGGCTGGGGGACATTGGTTTTGCTATCCAGCAGTTTGCTGAGCGGCAAGGTTTTTCAATCGTCCGGGAGTTTTGTGGCCACGGCATAGGCAACAAGTTTCACGAAGAGCCGCAAGTGCTGCATTACGGCAAACCAGGCACGCTGGAAGAGCTCAAACCCGGCATGACCTTCACGATTGAGCCGATGATTAACGCTGGCAAGCGCGAAATCAAGGATGGCCCCGAAAAAGACGGCTGGAGCATCGTGACACGCGATCATTCGCTGTCGGCCCAATGGGAGCACACGGTGCTGGTAACCGACACCGGCTACGAGGTACTGACCGTCTCAAAAAACAGCCCCCCCATACCTGCTTTCGTACCTGAGCAGCAGACGCTGCAGGCCGAAACCCTCAGTGCCTGATTCCGGCACGAGGCGCATCACATGACCGATCTGGCGCAGGTGCGGGAGCGCTATCGGGCTGGCAAAAATGCGCTTTTCGAATCATTGGAAGCCAGCGGTTCTTCTACCCGCGGCGTTCGCAAAGTGTTGCAAAAACTCGCGCGGCACACCGATGCTACCTTGCAATTACTTTGGGAAATGGCGGGTTTCCCGCCAGATGCCTGCCTGGTTGCGGCAGGCGGGTTTGGCCGGGGTGAGCTGTTTCCCCATTCCGACGTGGACGTGGTACTACTGCTGCCAGACAACACCAGGGCCGAGGGTCACCCGGCACTGAAAGCCAAAATCGAGAGCTTTATCAGCAATTGCTGGGACAGTGGCCTGGAGATCGGATCCAGCGTGCGCACGGTGGCTGATTGCGTTGAAGAAGCTGGCAAAGATGTCACGGTGCAGACCTCACTGCTTGAAGCTCGCCTGGTTGCTGGCGACAAAAAGAACTTTGCGCGCTTGACCAAAGATCTGGCTGCGGTACTTGACCCGAAAGCCTTCTTTGTAGCCAAGACGCTGGAGCTGCAGCAACGCCACAACAAATTTGAAAATACGCCCTATTCGCTTGAGCCGAACTGCAAGGAGTCACCGGGCGGCCTGCGCGACCTTCAGGTCATCCTGTGGGTTGCCAGGGCTGCCGGGCTTGGCAAATCCTGGGACGAGATGGCCAGGAGCGGCCTGGCAACGGAATTCGAGGTTCGGCAAATCAAGGCCAATGAGGCCCTTTTATGCCTGATCCGAGCCCGCCTGCACATCACCTCTGGCCGCCGTGAAGACCGGCTGGTATTCGACCTGCAAACGGCGGTAGCTGAATCGTTCGGGTATTCAGCAGAGCCAGAAGGCAACAAGCTTCCGCGCCGGGCAAGCGAAGCGCTAATGCGCCGCTACTACTGGGCGGCCAAGGCAGTGACACAACTTAATCAGATACTGCTGCTCAACATCGAGGAACGGCTCAATCCCAGTCACTATCCGCCGCGTCCAATCAATGAACGGTTTTTCGACAAGGCCGGCATGCTAGAGGTTGCAAGCGATGATTTGTACGAGCGCGAACCGCACGCCATTCTTGAGACCTTTCTGCTTTACGAAACCACGGTTGGCATCAGGGGTTTATCGGCCCGTACCTTGCGTGCCTTGTACAACGCCCGTGGGTTGATGAACGGCAAGTTTCGCAGTGACCCCGTCAACCGCGACACCTTCAGGCGCATCCTGCAGCAACCGGAGGGCATTACTCACGCCATGCGCTTGATGAACCAGACCTCTGTTTTGGGGCGTTACCTTTGGGTGTTTCGCAAAATCGTCGGGCAAATGCAGCATGACCTGTTTCATGTCTACACGGTGGATCAGCACATCCTGATGGTGCTGCGGAACGTTCGCCGGTTTTTCATGGCCGAGCATTCGCATGAATACCCGTTTTGCTCACAGCTCGCTGCTGGCTGGGACAAGCCGTGGGTTTTATATATTGCAGCGCTTTTTCACGACATTGCAAAAGGACGCGGAGGCGACCATTCTGAGCTTGGGTGCAAGGATGTGCGCGTATTTTGTCGTCAGCACGGCATTGCACCTGAAGACGCAAAACTGGCGGAATTTTTAGTCGGCGAGCACCTGAGCATGAGCCGGATTGCCCAGAAAGAAGACCTGAGTGATCCTGCAGTCATCGCCGCGTTTGCCAAGCGGGTCAGAAACGAGCGCTACCTCACGGCCCTTTATTTGCTGACGGTGGCCGACATACGCGGTACCAGCCCCAAGGTCTGGAATGCCTGGAAGGGAAAGCTGCTGGAAGACCTTTACCGTTACACCCTGCGCGTACTGGGCGGCAGAGCACCTGACGCTGATGCGGAAATAGAGGCCCGCAAGCGCGAGGCGCTGACTACCCTGGCCCTGCATGCCGAGCCGTTCGAAGGCCACAAGGCGTTGTGGGACACACTCGACGTGAGCTACTTCATGCGCCACGATGCGTCCGACATTGCCTGGCACGCAAGGCAGCTGTCGCGCCACGTCGGCAAAGCCAAGGCGATTGTGCGGGCGCGCCTTTCATCTGCAGGCGAAGGCATGCAGGTTCTGGTCTACACGCCTGATGTGCCGGATCTTTTTGCGCGCATCTGTGGTTATTTTG
>JBBRQQ010000121.1:0-6154 GCA_038226155.1 Burkholderiales bacterium | reverse complement strand
TTGCCGAAGCGCTGCACAGAGCCATCGGGCAGCTTGACGGTGAGCGTGCCGTGCTTGAGTCGCAGCAACATCTTCAGCGCAGTACGCGCCGCTGTTGGCGCATTGCCTGGCATTGAAAAGACCGAGGTGTTTGATGTAGAGGTGCTCATGGGTTTTACAAAGTTTGGCGAAAAGGTTTGGTGGCAAAGCTCAGCGCGTCACAAATATTTCAGGGGCCTGGGGTTTTTTGATAAATGGCACGCGCGTCTTCCAGAGCTTGAAGGCTTGCCAGTGAATTCGTGCGATCACGCCAAAGGTCATGGCCGGGTAGCCCCAAAGTGCCTTGCGCAGGCTGCTACGGGTAACCGGCTCCAGCGTACCGCTGACGCTGGTTTCCAGCAGCGGGCCGATGTTGTCGTCGTAGTCCACGCGGGCGACGGTTTTCTCCAGGCCGTCATGCTCGCTGCGCATAAAGCGAAAGCGGTAACCACCTTCAAGCGTGCAAAACGGCGATACATGAAAAACCTTGTTGGCCTTGAGCTCGTGGCCATACACAGGCTCATCAAGCAGGTAACAGTGACGCTCGCCAAAAGTATTGTTGACTTCGACAACGATGGCACACAGGCTGCCGTCAGCGCGGTGGCAATACCAGAAGCTGACCGGCTTGAAGGTGTAGCCCAGCACGCGCGGGTAGGTGTGCAGCCATATCTCGCCTGCTGCGTCTTCCACGCCTTCACGCTTTAGCAGCTCATCAATCCATCTGACGGCATTTTCACGCCCGTCGCCGTGGTCGCGGTCAAAAAAACTCAGCAGATTGCGGTGGTTATGGGCCAGAGCTCCGCTGCCGTTTTGTTGCATGGCGCGCATCGGCAGCATTAAAAAGTAGGTGGGATACGAAAAAGTGTTGCTCACGGGTTTAAGCCGCGCGTGCCTGACCTGGCCGAAGCCTAGCTGGGGTATTGCGCTAAAGCCCGATACGCTCATGCTGCGCTACCCGCTATCTCAAGCAACAACTGCCGGGCTACCTGAAGACCGGATTTGAGGCCATCCTCGTGAAACCCGTAGCCCGTCCAGGCACCGCAGTAATAGGTGTTCTGCTGACCCTGCAGATGCGTCAGTTCACCCTGCGCACGGATGGCGGCAGCGTCAAAAACCGGATGCGCGTAGTCAAATTCACCCATGATGTGATTACGCGCTATTTCCCGCACTGGATTCAGTGACACCACCACCGGTTGGCTGAACGGCAGCGGTTGCAGCATGTTCAAAAGATAGTGCAGGCACACGCTGGTTGATTGATGGTCTGTCTGGCGCGCCCGCTCGTAGTTCCAGGCGGCCCAGGCGAGCTTTTTGTCGGGCAGCACCGATGCGTCAGTGTGCAGTACCGCATGATTGGCCTGATAACGGATGGAGCCGAGCACTGACTGTTCGAGCAATGTCGCATCGTGCAGCATCGCTAGCGACTGGTCCGAATGTGCCGCCAGCACCACCTTGTCAAAACGCTCGGCGTGGCCATCGGTGATGACGCGAACCCCGTCAGGGTCACGTTCAACCAGGAGCACCGGCGTGTTCAGGCGCTTGTCGGGGATGGCTGCAATGATTTTGTCGACATAGTGCCGCGCACCGCCCTTGACGGTCCACCACTGGGGCCGATTGGCGACCTGGATCAGCCCGTGGTTATAGCAAAAGCGGATCATCGTTGCTACGGGGAATTGCAGCATCTGGTCGGTTGGGCAAGACCAGATGCAACCCATCATGGGCAGAAAATACCAGTCGCGAAATTCTTCTGAAAACCGGTGGGCTTTTAAAAAATCACCGAGCGGCTGCATCATGGCGGCCTCTGCATTTGCGCTGGCCACCGCAGTGGTGATGCGGTTGAAACGCATGATGTCTTTCAACATGCGTAAAAATTTCCAGTTCAATAAATTGCGGCGTTGGGAAAAAACGCTATTGAGACTGGAGCCGCTCCATTCGATAGGCGCGCCCCCGCTTCCTGCACCGGCTACTTTTACCGAAAACGACATATCCGACCTGGCGGTTTCCACGCCCAGTTCGGCGAAAAGGTTGATCAGGTTCGGATAAGTTCGCTCATTGAAGACCAGAAAGCCAGTGTCGACGCCATGCGTGACGTCGCCGCTCGGCGTGGGTAAAGTGATGTCTACGGTGTGGGTGTGGCCGCCAAAATAATCGCCCGCCTCAAACAGGGTAATTTCAGCGAGGCCTTGCAGTGTGTGCGCGACCGCAAGGCCGGAAATGCCGGAGCCTACGATGGCAACGCGCGGATGCGGCGAGGCAGTGCTGCTCATGCCCTGGGCGCCGGAAGATAAAAATGCTGCGAAGCGCCCCGGCGCGAACGAGGGAGGGAGGAGGGAGGAGGAGCGCCCCGGGATTGCATCCGGACCATAGCCCGGAAGGCTTCGCAGCAATGAAACTGTTTTTTGCCAAAGTCACCTAGCGGCGCATTGGTCTTTTTTATGACCTTCTGCACGTCAGCGTAGTTCCCGTTGTGAGCCAAACCGGTCAGGTAAAGATTTGTGAACTTCTCGGGTCGCATGGGTATGGCAGATTCGTTGAAAAAGGGTTTACGTCAAAGCCTGAATAACCTCATTATAAACGAAATATTACTAACCGGTCAAATAATGACCGATTAGTAATATTGAGAAAGAGAGGATGCCAGAGCGGGAGCGTGTTTTTTTATTTGCTGGCGAGCTGCTTCTCGATTTCTTTGATAAAGGACCGGCTGCCGGGCGCCGTCAGCGAATTAAAACTGGCAACGCTCTGGCCATCGCGCCCAATAACGTACTTGTAGAAGTTCCAGCTGGGTGCTGTGCCGGTTTTCGCCGCCAGTTGTTTGAACAGGGGGTTGGCATCCTTGCCCGCTACGCTGGACTTGGCAAACATGGGGAATTTCACGCCAAAGGTATTGGCGCAAAAATCAGCAATTTCCTTGTTGCTGCCAGTTTCTTGTGCAAAATCGTTGGACGGAAAGCCCAGTACTACCAGACCTTTGTCCTTGTATTTGGCATGGAGTGCTTCCAGCCCTTCGTACTGGGAGGTGAAGCCGCAAAAGCTGGCCGTGTTGACGACCACCACCACTTTTCCGCTGTACTGGCACAGGGACTGCGGTTTTTCATCCTGCAAGCGTAAAAAGTTTTGCTGCAACAGACCGGTACAACTGGCATCAACTGCCGTTCCGGGTTTAAGCGGCTCGCTTGGGGTCGCGGCATGGAGCGCCTGACCAGAAAGGCAGGCCAGGCTGAGGAGGCTGGAGACTAGAGGCAAATGCCTGAATTTTGAGCGGTGCATGGCGGGCTTGCTTTTTGAAAGAGGAATGGGGAACGGCTGGGTATGAATAGTAGGGTTACACATTTATACGCGGCTTTTGATGTGGCGGATTCGCGTTGTGTAATCCCCCTTCTATCACTGGTGTGGGTGGAGCACCTGTCCGTGCATTCCGGCGGTTTTTGGACCCAAAATCATCAAAAATGCTGATAAAGACCTCTCAAATGAGGGCCTGTCGCATAAGCGGCCTAAAATTGAAGAACTATTAGATGCGACTGGTTTGCATCCAGGGCAGTTTTTCTTGCGTACTAAATGGTCATGCCGTAATGCGTACCGATTGAGTCATCCGTACGTTATTGATTGCGAAGGAGTTCTCATATGCTTTATCCAGAATTGTTCAAACAGCTTGAATCTGTCCGTTGGGACATGGACAAGGATATCCCTTGGGCCAGTTTTGACGCTTCCAAATTGACCGACGAGCAGGCGCAGACCATCAAGATGAACGCCATCACGGAGTGGTCAGCGCTGCCTGCTACCGAAATGTTCCTGCGTGACAACAAGGACGACAGTGACTTTTCAGCTTTCATGTCGATCTGGTTTTTTGAAGAGCAGAAACATTCGCTGGTACTGATGGAATACTTGAGGCGTTTCCGCCCCGACATGGCCCCGACCGAAAAAGAGTTGCATGAAGTGCGCTTTGAGTTTGAGCCCGCGCCGGCGCTTGAAACCCTGATGCTGCATTTTTGCGGTGAAATCCGCCTCAACCACTGGTACCGCCGCGCCAGCGAATGGCACAGTGAACCGGTCATCAAGCAGATTTACACGCAACTCAGCCAGGACGAAGCGCGCCACGGTGGTGCCTATCTGCGCTACATGAAGCGCGCCATCAACAATTTTGGCAATGATGCACGCGCTGCTTTCACCAAAGTCGGCGTGTTGATGGCAAGTGCCCGGCGTACCGCGCAGGCGCTGCACCCTACCAATCTGCATGTGAACAAAACCCTGTTCCCGCGCGACACCATCCAGTCCCGTCTGCCGAATCCGGACTGGCTGGAGCACTGGCTTGACACCCAGATCAAGTTTGACGCGGTATGGGAGGGCAAGGTGGTCGAGCGCATCCTGCACAACATGAGTTTGCTGATGAATCGCAGCTTTAAAACCGTGCAGGAATTGAACCGTTACCGCAAGGAGCTGGGCCGTGAAATCGCCGATACCATCGCTCCAGTTTTAGCTCCAGGGATGGCGCCTGAGATCAAGCCTCAAGCAGTGTGAGCGAACCTGCTTTTCTCCAGAAAATAACGCCGCGTACGGGCGCTGCGCGCCATGTGGCCGGATTGGCCAAACCAGTCGTCTTTACCAATGGCGTTTTTGATGTGTTGCATCGTGGCCATGTGACCTACCTTGCACAGGCGCGTGCGCTGGGCGGTTCTCTGGTGTTGGCACTCAATACCGATGCCTCAGCCCGCCGTCTGGGCAAGGGGCCAGAGCGGCCGTTGAACAACGAAAACGACAGGGCCGTGATGATGGCTGCGCTGGAGTCTGTCAGCCTGGTCACCTGGTTTGACGAAGACACGCCGCTGGACATCATCAACGAACTAAAGCCTGACATTCTGGTCAAGGGCGGCGACTACGACATGCGCAAACTGCCTGAGACCAAAGTAGTGGAAAGTTATGGCGGCAAGGCCCTGGCGATACCGTTTGTGGATGGCTACTCAACGACAGCGCTCGTCAAGCGTATCCGCAGCGCGGATGGCTCCGCAGCTTGATTTAAACGCTTTTTGCGATCAACACTGCGTTTGAGCCGCCAAACGCGAAAGAATTGGACATCACCGCGCGCGGCCTTTTGATGGCCCTTGCTTGCAATGGTATGTAGTCGAGATCGCAGCGCGGATCTGGCGTTTGGAGGAAGGCAGTGGGTGGCAGCTCACCAGATCGGAGCGCCATTACACTGGCAATGAATTCCATGGCCCCCGCGGCACCCATAGCGTGGCCATGTACGGCTTTGGTTGAGCTGATGGGCAGGCTTGCAGCGGTACTCCCATAGGTTAGTTTGATAGCGTTGGTCTCTACCACGTCACCCACATCGGTAGCTGTGCCATGAGCGTTGAGGTAGTCAATATCGCCAGCGTTTAACGCTGCGTCTTCCAGGCAGAGCGTCATGGCTCTGGCCTGACCATGCGCATCTGGCTGAGTCAAATGGTGGGCATCGGTGGTCGAGGCATACCCCACCAGCTCTGCCAGAATGTTGGCACCACGGCGTTCGGCGGTTTCCCAGTCTTCCAGCACCAGCATGGCTGCACCCTCCGACAAGACAAGCCCCGAGCGGTCATTTGAAAACGGGCGACACGAAGCATAGGCACCGTCCGGATGTGGTTTGGCCATGGTGTGCATGGCCTGCCAGGCCTTGATGGTGCCGCGGTTGAGCAACGCTTCAGATCCACCCACCAGCATGGCGTCGGCATAGCCATGCCGGATTTGGCGAAACGCATCGCCAATCGCTGTAGCCGACGACGCACAAGCGTTGGACACGGTACTGCTAGGCCCCTTGAGGCCGAACTCCATGGACAGGTGTGCGGCAATCGCGTTGTTCATGGCCAGCACCACCGTCATGGGCCGCAAGCGGGCAAGTTTTTGCTCGAATAATGCGACATAAGCTGCTTCTATTGAGTTGGCACCGCCACTGGCCGTACCCATCGACACGCCAAAACGTTCAGGTGGCAAGGCCCCCCAGCTTGACGTGCCAGCCAGACCTGCCTGCTGCATGGCTTCGCGCGCGGCAACCAGTGCGAACTGGCTGACGCGATCCATGGTCAGCAGCTTGGCCTTGATGAAGTGTTCGTCGGGGTTAAAGTCAATCCAGCCTGCGAGGACGCTCTCAGGGCCGGTCGGGAAAGCC
>JBBRQQ010000120.1:0-6187 GCA_038226155.1 Burkholderiales bacterium | reverse complement strand
GATCCAGCGGTTTTCCACCGGGCGGCCGCGCTCGCGCGCGACCCTTTCCTGATGCATCTCATCATTGAAAAACGAGGTGTTATTTGAAATAACCAGTAGCAGGGGAATGCGATAGTGGCAGGCGGTCCACAGCGCAGTTACTCCCATCAAAAAATCTCCATCGCCGGTTATGCCTACCGCAACCCTGCCGCTTCCCTGTAACGCGAGGGCGGCACCCACGCACATTCCAGGGCCTGAGCCAATGCCGCCACCACCATCCGCACCCATGTAATCAAGCGGATGTTTGAAGTCGCGGTAGGCCCCGTTCCAGCCAATTGGAAGACGCACCAGGCAGATGTCGATGCCTGCGGCGGTGCGATTCAGGCTGTCCGCGATAGCTTTGATGCTTAGCTCGCCGGCTGCGACGGTTGCACTTGGCTGGTGGTCCGCATCGCTTACCGGGGCCTTTACTTTGACTTGTGCCAGCAATGCCGCAACCAGCGTGTCCGCATCGCACGACAGATGCACATCGGCTGGCGCCAGCCCGAAGTATTCTGCGCCCCAGCCGCGGTGCAACTGCTGATCGAGCGAAGCGTGGATGATAGGAACAGACGATGTAGTACCGCCAAAAGCCTGCTTGAGAACCCCAGCCAGATCGACCCAGTCGAGGCTGAGAATCAGGTCTGCTTTTGTCAACGCAACGAGCGCCTGCGGTTCAAGAAAAAACCCGGGCGCGCCCAGATGCTGGGGATGGCCAGTAGGAAATGCCGCACCTAGCTTCAGGTCAGTGACAACCTGCGCAGGCAGCGCTTCTACAAGCTGGACGCGGCGCGCCCAATCTCGCTCTGTTCGGGAAACCCGCCCCATCAAAATGAATATTTTTTTCGCCCCGGCCAGCAGACGCACTGCCTCAAGTAGCCCTTGGGGATTGGGCGCCGCAGGGGCGACCGGGCGGTATCGCTCCATCTTTGGGAGCGGCAGCCTTGCAGGCAGCATCTGCTCTTGCAAGGATGCGTCAAGGTTGACATACACCGGGGCCTTGGGTGGCGTATCGGTGATTTGATGCGCGCGAGACACGGACTCGATGGCTGCCGAGACCGACGCTGGCTGGTCGTCCCATTTGGTGAAGTTGCGCACCAGCGCCCCTTGGTCTGCACTGGTATGAATCCAGTCTATCCAGGGCCGGCGCTTGCTCGCGTCAACCGGCCCGGTTGCACCAAACACCACCATGGGAACGCGGTCGCACCAGGCGTTAAAGATACCCATGGAACCATGAAGCAGGCCGACGTTGCTGTGCAGGACCACACCCATCGGGCGATTTTTTACCTTGGCGTAGCCATGCGCGATCGAGACCGCGTTCTCCTCGTGCAGGCAAAGAAGCATTTGCGGCTCGCGATTGCCGTTGTGATTGACCAGACTATCGTGCAAGCCACGAAAGCTTGCGCCAGGATTGAGCGACACATACTCAAGATCGATGTTGCGTATGGCCTCGGCCATCATGTCGCTGCCCCAGACCCGGGCGTCGGGGGCGGCTGGTACGGGGGATTCGAGTCCCGAGGGACCTGCACAGCGAAACTCTTCAGATTCTTCGAGACCGAGTTTTTCCACCGCGGCGGCAACTGAACGCTCAACCACTGATCAGATCGTCCATGATTCGGGTGAGCCGCTTTTCGCAGACCAGGGTGAACATTTGAGGGCGGGGGTGAGTTTCATAGTATTGCAAGAATAAAACTTGTAGTGAAAATAAGTTCAATGCAATTTACGCACCTGCACGACATTCGACAAATTGATTGTTCAGATGGACAGCATCCGTTTGATGAATAGTAAGCAACAACCCTTAAACGTTCTCCGCGACCATGGCGTCAGCAGCTTTCGCCAGCCAGACCAAACTTGCCCGGCGTACTTCCTGCTGGTGGGCGCTTCAGAAGAAAAAGGCGATACCGTCGAGCTCTGACTCGGAATTGATCAGATCAACGCGCTTGTGGCAGATCTTCCAGGCGTCACCCTGCAGCCTCAGCCGATGCACCACGTTCGCAGCGAAACTACGCTGGCGTTCCTTGCGGTATTCAAACAGGATCAGTGTTGAGCTGACCGTCAGTTCGCCCACCCTACCGGTGTCTTGCACCAGCACATTGCCGACCTGATGCACCGTGCGGCTCAGCGGAAGGCGTGCATGCGCGCGCGGATGGGTCTGCTGGCGTACGCGCAGGCGCATCAGTCGCTTGTCGTCATACATCAACGAATGTGTGGTTAAAGGGTCGGCCTGCCCGGCTTGCAGCGGCACCCAGTAAACCGCGTCGTCCGTGTACAGATCAAGCCATGCCTCGAAATCAAAATGGTCAAGCAGCCAGGCTTCCTGAAACAAAAGGCGTTCGGCTTGCCGGGCCACCGCTTCTTCCGCCGACGCGACGGTTACCTTCAGTGGCCTGCTGATGGCGGTGCTCATGCTGCGCTTCCGGTCATGTAGTTCTTCCAGGCTGCGAACTGCCCGCGAATATGGATCTCACTAGTGCCGGTGGCACCGCGCATCATGGCGTACTCGTCAGGGCGATCTTCACCAAAACCACGTCCCAGGTAAACCCAGTCGCTGAGTTGGCCCGTCAGTCCCTTTTGAGCCCGCTCGTAAACCTCCAGGTCGTCGGTCAGCACCCAGGACGCCGTGCCGTTGACGACGTTGCCAAAAGCAATGGTGTCCTGGAATAACGCAGGCGGCGCTCCCTTCATGCGAAACGAATAGGTGTAGACAACCGTGCGGTCAACCGAAATAGGATGGACTATCCGGAGCTGGCGGAACTGGCTCATAAAGGAGCAGTTGGGGTAGACGATCGAATTGAAGCGGCTGACGGACAGTACGTCTTCAGTCCGCTCCTCGCCCAGCCTCGCTGTCAACGCTTCGGCGTATTCCTCGAACACGGGGTTTTTGAGGCCAGCGACCAGCCTCTTGTCGTCATGGTAGTCGCCCATATAACTGTGCCCATGCCCTGCGGTCCACAAGCCTAGCTTTTCCCAGACATCCGGCGGCGCTCCGTTTTGCTTCATTTGCCGGATGGAAATATCGGACACCGCCGTGGAGGCCACGGTTTCGGGCACGCCAGCTGCGTAAACCGAAGAGGCGTGCACAAACGCCGGGTGCACGTTGTCGTTGTGATTTTCCAGAACGAGTTTCCAGTTGCCGTTGTAAGCGTGCTTGAAGACCCCGCCCGCGATTTCAATTTCTCCCGTTGGCGAACGGTCTACCAGGTCGTCGAAAGAGCTTGTCATATGGCCCAAAAAATCCAGCAGTGATGGGCCTTCAGTTGACAGCGAAGCGAAGATGAAACCGCGATAGCTGTCGACCCGCGCCACCGGCGTGAGGTTGAGTTGGGGCATACGCGCTGCAAAATCCTCGCCGTAGTTGTGCGCGATGGGAACAAAGCGGAGTTTGCCATCGGTCTCGAAAGTCCAGCCGTGATACGGGCAGACGAACTGCTTTGCACTGCCGCTTTGTTCGTGGCAGACCAAGGCACCGCGGTGGGAACAGCGGTTAAAAAGCACCTGGACCGAACCGTCTTCGTGGCGCGCAACGATGACCGGCTGGCGCGCCATTTCTGTGCAGAAATAGTCCCCTGGCTGCGCGATCTGACTCTCATGGCCAAGTATCAGCCATGCCTTGCCGAACAGCTGGCTCATTTCCATTTCGAATATGGCCGGGTCGCTGTAAACCGATCGGTGCACCCTGTCGTCCTGGATCAGGGCCTCGATCTCCCGGTTGCTAATTGAACTCATATGAAATCCCTTTCTGGCGAACGAAGAATTGAAGAAGATGCCTCACGCCCTGTGGGACGCAGCGTTTTTATGGCGGTATTGACAAACGAAAGGCATTCGTTATTATCACCAAAACGTATTGATCTGCAAATAAATTCACAGGCTTGCAGGTGCGGTAAACGGTTTCTTTTCGGCTTCTTTTGTTTCTTTACCTTGATGGAATGGAGATTGCGATGATGCTTTCAATGAGACGTAATCTGTTGCTGCGCAGCGGCGGGCTTTTGCTGGCCCTGCTCGGAAGCCTGGCCACCACCGCACGCGCGCAAACGCTGGAGACAATTGACTACCTGTTTCCGGCGCCGGCGCAGCAAATCGCGTTTGCGCCGTGGATCATCGCGCAGCAGCGCGGCTACTATGCACAGGAAGGCCTCAAGCTCAACTTCCTCTCTGGACGCGGCGGCATCGACACCGCAAAGCAGATAGGTGCCGGCAACGTGGCTATCGGCCACTCGGTCGGCGACACACCCATCATTGCGCGTTCCACAGGAATCCCCGTCAAGTCGGTGGCGCTACTTGGCGGCCGGTCCATGATGCAGCTGGTCGTGCGTGAAGATTCGGCAATCAAGGCGCCGAAAGACCTCAAGGGTAAAACCATTACAGCAATGAGTTATTCGGATGCCAACTTCTATGCCTTGCTTGGTGTGCTTGCCAGCGCCGGGCTGACAAAAAATGACGTCAACGCGCAGGCAGTCGGTCCGGCAGGCGTCTGGCAGCTGTTCGCCGCGGGCAAGTCCGAAGCCATGACAGGCGTACCCGAGTGGATCGCGGAAGCAAAGGCGACCGGAGTCAAGGTGCGCATCATGCCCGCCTATGATTATTTCGGCAGCATGGCACAAGCTATTCTTGCCTCCGATGAAACCATCCAGAAGCGGCCCGAGATGGTGCGCAAGGTGGTCAAGGCTACCCTGCGCGGCCTGCGTGACGTGATGACCGACCCGAAGTCTGCAGCTCGCGACTATGTGGCGGCAATGCCTGTGTATGTGGGCCGTGAAGCTTTCGTGGAAGAGGTTTTTTCCCTCTACAACCAATATGTTTATCCCGACCAGAAAGTCATGGGCATGATGGATCCGGCGCGCCTTACCGCGCTACAGAACTTCTATGTCAAGGAAGGTATCGTGCGCACTGCAACCCCTGTTGCCGACCTTTATACAAACCAGTTTGTGCAGTAAGTGACGCACGACGCTGGCGAGGGATGGGTGCGTGGCCCAGGTTAAAAAAACAGCGGTATTAGCGGCCATCGAGGCTGCTGCGTTCGAACTCTTTGCCCAGCAGGGATATGGCGCCACCAGCATGCCGCAGATTGCCAGGGCCGCTGGCATTTCCACGGCCAACGTCTATGTTTACTTTGGCTCCAAGCTGGCGGTGTTGTATGCTATTTACGATCCTTGGATACGCGCCCGGCTCGAAACGCTGCGTGCCGAGCTGAAAACAATCGAAAGTCCGGCCTTGCGCTTGCGCACGCTGTTTCGCACCTACTGGCGCGACATCCCGGCCGAAAACGGTGGTTTCGCCAATAACATCATCCAGGCCATATCGACCGCCGAGCAAGATGACCTGTACCGGCCGGTCCTGCTCAGGTGGATGGAAGGGCAGCTCCGTGACATGGTGCTGGAAGCCTTGCCTAAAGCACGTCGGCCTCTGGTCCGCAAAGCTTTTTTTGCCCACTTGATGGTGATGGCTTTCAACGGCTTTGCCATGCATCACCATATAAATCCCGGTCGGCCCTGCGACGACGAAACCATAGATTTTTTTTGTGTATTGCTGCTCGGTGAAGGTCATGCGCCTGCCAGCCCTCAATCCGGGTAAAAATCTGTTGCGGTTTGGTTATTGCATGGTTGCCAGAAGGTCGCACTACGTCATATGAGGTTTACCTTTCCGTTTTTTTAGAGGAAGTCAGGCATGAAACGTCTACAAGCCGCTGCAGCTGCGCTAATGTTTTCGCTGGGTTGGGTGGGGAGCGCGAACGCTCAGGCGCAGACCTATCCATCAAAGCCGATAAGAATCGTCGTGCCGTACGGCGCGGGCGGAGGCATTGACGTGATCTCGCGACTAGTGGGTGAGCGGCTTTCTCAACGCCTGGGCCAGCCTGTGGTGATCGACAACCGGCCCGGCGGCGGTACCCTTCTGGCGGCCGAGCAGGTCGCCAAGTCGGCGCTCGACGGCTACACGTTGATGGTGACGACGGATTCAACCATGACCATCAACCCGCATCTTTACGCAAAGCTGCCATATGACCCGGTAAAAGATTTCGCACCGATCACGCAGCTGGTTTTTCTTAATCAGCTGCTCCTGCAAAACCCGGCAGTACCGGCCAACAATTTGAAGGAGCTGATTGCCTATGCCAAGGCAAATCCGGGCAAGCTCAATTACGGGTCCTACGGCAGCGGAAGCCAGCCGCACCTCG
>JBBRQQ010000119.1:0-6247 GCA_038226155.1 Burkholderiales bacterium | reverse complement strand
TTTATGCTGGCTGCTCAGGTGGTGTTGCAACCTGGTCGGACGCAGGACGTTTTCATCCTGCTTCTCCAGCAACGATACCTTTGTCTTTAAGACCCTGAATCTGCTCAGGCGTGAGCCCCAGTTCTTTCAACACAGCGTCTGTGTCCTGCCCCAGTGCAGGCGCATTGCGTCTATGACCGCCGGGTGTCAGCGAGAGTTTGGGAATGATGCCCGGAAGCACCATGCTGCTGCCGTCGTTCATGGATGTGTTTGAGAGCATGCCGCGCGCCTTGTAATGCGGGTCGGCAGCGATATCGGCAATGGTGTAAATGCGGCCCGCTGGAACCGATGCAGCATCCAGAACGGCCAGTACTTCGGAGACGCTACGCTGCGCGGTCCACTCGCCGATGGCGCCATCAATTTCATCAACCCGCATAACGCGACCTGCATTGTCTTTGAGCGATGGGTCAGTGCCCAGATCATCACGGCCAATCGTCTGCATCAGCCTCCTGTAAATGCTGTCGCCATTGCCGGCAACCAAAACATAGCTGCCATCACCGCATAGATAGGCATTGGTAGGCGCAATGCCGGGCAGGGCACTGCCAGCGGCTTCGCGCACAGCACCGAAAGCATCGTACTCAGGCAGCAAACTTTCCATGCAGTTGAAGACGGCTTCATACAAGGCTACGTCAATCA
Source organism: Burkholderiales bacterium (assembly GCA_038226155.1). GTDB lineage: Bacteria > Pseudomonadota > Gammaproteobacteria > Burkholderiales > Burkholderiaceae_C > Polaromonas. The sequence continues at coordinate 5,572 of JBBRQQ010000119.1, read as the reverse complement.
CCTGGCCGCGCCCCTGGGGCGCCTCCTTGCTGACCGACTGGTTTCGATGATGCAGCGCCATCAATATGCCAATCACGCCATGCAGCGCGGCCAGCGTGTCGCCAATGCTCACGCCCACGCGCACCGGCACGCGGCCTGGCTCGGCAGTCAGGTGGCGCAAGCCGCCCATGGCTTCTGCGACCACGCCAAAGCCGGGACGGTCGCGGTAGGGGCCGGTCTGGCCGTAACCACTGATGCGCAGCATGATGAGACGCGGATTGAGTTTGAGCAATTCATCCGGCCCCAGGCCCCAGCCCTCCATCGCGCCGGGACGAAAGTTCTCTATCAGCACATCCGCATCAAGCACCAACTGGCGGACTATGGCCTGCGCCTCCGGGTTTTTAAGATCCAGCACTACCGAGCGCTTGTTGCGCGACTGCACCTGCCACCACACCGAGGTGCCGTCTTTCAACAGCCGCCATTTGCGCAGCGGGTCGCCTGCGCCGGGGGATTCAATCTTGACAACGTCAGCGCCAAAATCAGAGAGGGTTTTGGCCGCAAAAGGCCCGGCAATCAGCTGGCCGAGTTCAACGACTTTGAGGCCGGCTAGCGGGCCGGTACGTGTCGAGACTTCATTCGGCGCATCACTCATTTTTCATTTTTTTAACAGGCACTTTTTTGGCTGCCGGTTTTTTGGCAATCAATGCATCCAGGTTTTTGACGATCTCTCCCTCGATCTTGTCCTTGAAAGCGCCGAGCAGAAAGCCCAGCTTGGCCTGCAGCTCAAAGGTGTCTTTGGTGACCGTCAGCGTGCCCGACACACCGGAGCGCGAAAAGCTCACCTCGTCCGACAGCATGCCTTCTTCATAGCTGCACGTCATGTCGAACTTTTCTTCGGCCTGCTCGGCCCATTTGAAGGCCGCCTTGCGAGCTTCCAGCATGTTCATGCCGTGTTGCCGTTCGATGTTGATGTCTGCCATGGGTATCTCCTGAATTTCCTGACGCTATAAAACCAAAACCAAACGCAGGCTTGCCTCAAGCTCTCGCAAGTCAGTTGCGGACAGTGCGCCCACGCGTCGTTTGAGCCTGCGTTTGTCAATGGCCGCGATTTGGTCGCACACCGCAACCGAGTCTGGCCCGGCTGACGGCACTGCAATGGCAACAGGCGGTGCCGGCTCGGGCGATGAGGTGAGCGGTACGCAGACGACGGTGCGCCGCAGGGCGTTGGCCTCGGTCATGGAGATGATGACGCAAGGTCGTGTTTTTTCGATCTCGGAGCCACGTGGATCTCGGTTCGGTAATTCAACCCAATAAATGTCGCCGCGCTTGATGGCTGGTGGGACGCTCACCATGCCTCGCCTGCTAGCGCGTCGATGTCGATCGATACCTGCGCGATGCTGGCGCAGCGCGGGTCGGTTTCAATTTTTCGAATCGCGTCTAACACCGACTGCCGGCGGCTAGCCAGCTCGGTCAACATCAAACGCTCGACCACGCGGCTACGCTCACGAGGCGCGAAAAGGGCGTTGAACTGGCGCAATATGCTAGGGTCGATGCTGTAGATAGCTCTCGAAGGCAGGGTTGCTGGCATGGTCGTACTCTCTTGAATCTGTTGAAGTTGATGGCAATATTGTATTATGTACTCCGTACAGTGTGCTATTGAAGAGGGTCGTGGAGTCTTCACCCCCTATGGGGCCGTGCTGTTCTTCAATACCTGCTGTCGCTCATCTTTTGGCAACTGTGAAAGTCGCCTTGCTGCATCATAAAACCGTATGTAATCGCGTCCTTCGCGCTCGAACAGGGCAACAAAGCCAGGCACCAAATCATCATAGGCGGCCTGCGCGCCGAACGCTGCGTTGTTGGCACCTAGTACCCACCTGTCGTATCCACTGAAGCCGCCCCAGGATGTTTTGAGAAGCGCGTAACTGTCATGGAAGCGTTGCATGACTTCCTGCTTTGCTATTGATTTAGTAGCTGATTGCACCTGTAAATAGGGAATTTCAGCCTCTTTGCCCTCATAAATAGCCTGTAATTCACGGCGCGTGGACAGCAACAGGGCTTTAAAACCCTGGCGGCGCTGCTCGAAGGTCGCGTAGCTTTGGCGCGCTGCGTCACTTGCCTGACTGGCAAGCCAGCGCTGGCTGCCCATGCGCTCCACCGTGGTGGCGAAGGACTCATTGAATGTGGTGTCGCCACTGGCATAAACCACCTGATGTGCCAGCTCGTGAAAGATCAGCCGCGCCAGTTCGCCCTCTGGGTAGTTGATGAAGGTGTTCAGCAGTGGGTCGCCACCGGCCCAGTTCATCCAGCCCAGCGTTGAATACGCGGACACGGGGTAGACATTGATCTCAAGGCCTTCGGCTTTTTGCCTGTCGGCTTCAAGGCGTGCATCCGCTTCACTAAAGTAGCCGCGGTACCCTACGCAGCCCGCCACCGGAAAGCACCAGGTCTTGAGCGTGAGTGAAAACTTAGGGGCAGCCACCACGTTCCACACCACGGCGCTGCGATTCAGGTCGGCATAGCGGCCGTAGCTGGCGTTGTCTGGCAGTTTGAGCTCTGTCACGGCAAAGCTGCGGACGCGCTGGCTCAAGGCCAGCCGCTGCTTCAGTGCATCCGGCGTTTGCGGGTCAAGCAGTACGTCGCTGACGGGCCGCGCCGCGTTGACCATCTGCAGGTGGCCGCTGACCGACTGCCAGTAGTAGCCGACCGTGCTGCAGCCGCCCAAGGCTGATAAAGCCACGCAGACGAGCAGCGTAAATAGCGTTCGTTGTAAGCCCGTGAAAAAGCAATGGCGCAGCTTGGGATCAAACACCCAACCCGGCAAATTTCTACCTTGCATCAAACTGACGCTGCCGGTTGAAAAAGGGGATGTGCTGATTGATTCGCGCATGAAGTTGACTATAGTTTTTAGAACTTGTGGCCAAGTGGTGTCCCTTGACAAGCCACCCTCAGAAATACTTTGCAGGAGACATTATGAAAACATTTCAATTGCTGCGTCAGTGCCTTGTCGTGATGGCCATTGTCTTTGCTGGCGGCGTAGCGCGCAGCGAGGACGGTATCAGCAAGACTGCCATTGTGATAGGCCAGTCAGTCGCTTTGAGCGGCCCCTCAGCCGCGCTGGGGGCACCTTTTGCGCAGGGTGCCAGGCTGTTTTTTAACCGCCTTAATGCTGGTGGCGGCATCAATGGCCGAAAAGTTGAACTGGTCACGCTTGACGATGCTGGCAACCCGGCTACGACGCTAGCCAATACGCAAAAACTGCTGGCGCAGGGTGTGTTGTCGCTGTTTGGCTACTACGGCTCGTTACAGGTCACGGCGGCGTATCCGGCCATCAAGGACAGCGATGTGTTGCTGTTTGCGCCCATGTCGGCGGCGGATGAGTTTCGTGGCTCGGTCTACCCCAACATCTATTCGCTGCGGCCCGGCTACTCTGAAGAGGCCCTGGCGATACTGCGGCATGCCGAAACCCTTGGCGCACGCAAGCTGGCCATCTTGCATGCGGTAGATGGCGAATCACTGGCCGCGCTTGAGGCATCAGAGCGCATCATGCAAAGCCGCGCCAATCTGGTGGCCAGAGCGCCCATATCAGACGTGGCCAAGGTGATGGCTGCGCAGCCAGAGTCGGTACTGCTGATTGCCGACCCCCGTGCGGCGGCCATCGCCATTCGTGACCTGCGCGCCAAGGGCTTTCGTGGCCCGATTTACGCTTATTCCAACGCTGGTGAAAGCCTGCTCGCCGAGCAGCTTGGCCCTGTGGGTGCGGGGGTGGTGGTGGTGCGCGTGGTGCCGCGTAGTGACAACCAGAAGTTGCCTCTGGTGCGTGACCTGCAGGCCGACCTGCTTGAGGCCAAACTGGGCAAGGCCAATGTCTACATGCTGGAGGGCTACATCGCAGCGCGGGTATACACCGAGGCTTTGCGGCGCATTCCAAAAGAGCCAACCCGGGCCAAGCTGAAAAAAGCCATCGATAGCCTGGAGGAAGTCAGCGTGGGTGGTTTTCGCGTGCATTTCGCCCAGGACAGGGTGGCCTCCAGACTGGTTGAGTTAAGCCTGATTGATTCTCAGGGACGCATCCGGGAATAACAGGGCAGGAATCACGGCAGGAAGCAGGGTAGGAGCGGCACGAAAGGAATAGCCCAATCAGGAATCCGGATGGCGCACCCGGTACGCGCTGTCAGTTATGCTCATAAGCCATACGGTTTTTGCTTGTTGTCCTGATGCCTTCGTCAATCCCTTCCACCTCAGCTTTGGCGTTTGCACTCGTCAAGCTGATGCGTCCGCACCAATGGCTTAAAAACGTCTTTGTGCTTGCCGGCCTGGTGTTCAGCCAGTCATGGCGCGACGGGCCCATGGTGCAGCGCGTGTTGCTGACCTTTGCCGCGTTTTGCTGCGTTTCCAGCACGGTCTACATCTTTAACGACTGGCATGACCGCGCAGGCGATGCGCTGCACCCGACCAAGCGCCACCGGCCCTTGGCCAGCCGCATTGTGGCGCTGCCGCTGGCGCTGGTGCTGGCCGGGATGTTGCTCGTAGCAGGGTTTGCTCTGGCGGTTCAGGTACACAGCCGCGCCCTGCTGTTGTTGCTGGGCATGTATGTGTTGCTGAATCTGGCGTATTCGTGGTGGTTCAAGCGGGTGCCTGTGGTCGATGTGACCATCATCGCGTCTGGCTTCATGCTGCGCCTGCTGGCCGGCACTTATGCAGTCGGCATTGAGCCGTCACGCTGGCTGCTATTGACCGGACTTTTCCTGGCGCTGTTTTTGGGGTTTTCAAAACGCAAGGCCGAGAGTTTTCATGCCGGTGCCAGCCAGCGCGCGGTGATGGCACATTACCCGGTGGCACTGCTGGATGCCTATGTCGCTGTGACCTTGACAGCCACGCTGGCGACCTATAGCGCCTTTGCCGTAAGCCCTGCGGCCCAGCTGCGGCATGGTGAGAACCTGTTGTATACCGTGCCGGTCGTGATTTTTGGCATGTTGCGCTACGCCTATCAGGTGCGCCAGTCGCGGGGCGCTCATGGCGAAGACGTGGCACGCGATTTGTTTCGCGACCCGTGGCTGGTGGCTGCCGGACTCTGCTGGGCAGGTCTTTTTGCAAGCAGCTGGCTGCGATGAATGCCTGAAGCTATGCCATCAACAGCCAGACGTTTTCCGGCTCGGCGCGCCCTGCTGGTGGTGGGTGTCGTTGCAACTGCGTATGCATTGGCGCTGCTGGTGTGGGGCGACGAGTCCGCAAGCTACCTCTACGTGCTCTGGTCATGGACGGGCTTGCAGGCGATGGCGCTGTGCCTGCTCAACTACCTTTTGCGCGGTATTCGCTGGCGTTTGTGGATGGCGCATTTCGGTCGGCACTTCGGCTGGCTTGAAGGCCTGCGTCTGTACGTGGCGGCCTATGCATTCACGCCCACGCCCGGCAATGTGGGTGAGGCCGTGCGCGGCCTGATGCTGGCCCACAAGCCCTTGAGTCTGGCGCAGAGTCTGGCGATCTTTGGTGCCGAGCGGCTGGCTGATCTGCTGTGCCTGCTGCTGCTGTGCGTTCCTGCGCTGGGTTGGGTGCTGGGTCATGCTTCTGTGCGGGCTGCGTTGCAATCACCCTC
>JBBRQQ010000118.1:0-6335 GCA_038226155.1 Burkholderiales bacterium | reverse complement strand
GGGAAGAGGTCGGCGTGCTCGATGAAGACTTTACCAATTCAGACGGCACCAAAGACCGCCGTGTGTGGACCCTCAAGCGCAGCGTTGACGGGGCCATCACACGCTACACCGGCACCGCAAGCGATGTACTCGGCGAGGCCAACGGCGAAGAAAAAGGCAACGCTTTCAGGTGGGCCTACACACTCAAACTGCCGGTCGGTGGCAAGACTGTTGAAGTGCAGTTTGACGACTGGATGTATTTGATGAACGACAAGGTCATGCTTAACAAAGCAGTGATGAGCAAGTTTGGTTTCAAGCTGGGAGAGGTCACTTTGTCGTTTGTCAAACGCTGATTTCTTGTAATCAGCTCTCAAAATGCCCGAAAACACGTTTTCAACCCATTTTTTACCTCTAAAAGTGACTGTAGCCCAATGAATACGGGCGCAAGCAGTTACTAAATCAATAGCAAATAGAAATTTACCCATGTCTTATAACCCCCCGATAACTGACTGGCACGGCAAAAGCGTCTGGCTCGTTGGTGCGTCCAGCGGCATAGGCCGGGCCACCGCTGGCGCCCTGCACGCACGAGGCGCCAAAGTGTTTGTATCCGCGCGCAACAGCCAGGCGCTGGACCTATTTGTAGCCGAGCACCCGGGCGCTGTGGCCGTTCCGGTAGACGCCGGCGATGCCGATGCCGTCAAAACCGCAGCACAAACCGTTTTAGCGTCGGGCCCGCTTGATCTGGTGTTGTACTGCGCTGGCTACTACAAGGACATGCGCGCTACCGAGTTTGATCTGAAAGAAATGCTGCAACACCAGCAGGTCAATTACATCGGCGCGCTGTATGTGCTGGCTGCCGTGCTACCGCATTTTGTAGCGCGCAAGGCGGGCCACATCAGCCTCATCAGCAGCGTAGCGGGCTATCGCGGCCTGCCGAAGAGCCTGGCCTACGGACCAACCAAAGCGGCGCTGATTAACCTGGCCGAAACGCTGTACGTTGACCTGCAGGACAGCCACGTCAGCGTGAGTCTGATCTGCCCGGGGTTTGTCGAAACGCCGTTGACTGCGCAAAACAAGTTCACCATGCCGGGGCTGATAAAGCCCGAGCAGGCCGCGGTTGAGATTTTGCGCGGCTGGCAGCACGGCGAGTTTGAGATTCACTTTCCAAAGCGGTTTACGCTGTGGATGAAGGCACTGAGCTTGTTGCCGAATGCGCTTTACTTCCCAATCATTCGGAAATTTACCGGACTTTGACCGTATCCCGCAGCTCGGTTTTTCTAGGCTTTCGTCTCAGCAAAACTGGGCCTGAGCATGAGCTTTTCCTGCAACTTTGCAAGATTGGGATATGCCTGCCGCCAGGCGATGTCGGCAAAGCGCAAATCAAGATAGCCCAGCGCACAACCCACCGCCACATCCGACAAACTGAAATGCACGCCGCTGCAAAACGGCTTGTCTGCCAGACCCGTGCTCATGGCTTTGAGGACGTTGTTGATTTTGCCGAGCTGGCGGTCAACCCAGGCCAGACTGCGCTGAACGTCTGTGCGGCCTGTCCAGGTTGACTCCATTCTGGCCAGCAGGGCTGCGTCCATCAGGCCGTCGGCCAGTGCCTCCCAGGTTTTGACTTCGGCACGCTCGCGGCCCTGGCCTGGAATCAGCTTGCCGACTGGTGACAGGGTATCTAAGTATTCAACAATCACGCGCGAGTCAAACACGGCCTCGCCGCCTTCCATCACCAGGCAGGGCACTTTGCCAAGCGGGTTGGAGTCGGTGATCGTGCTGTTAGCCGCCCACACGTCTTCAGTGACATATTGGTAGTCTAGCTTTTTCTCTAGCATCACCACGCGTACTTTTCGCACGTAGGGGCTGGTGTTGGATCCAATGAGTTTCATGGTGATATTTTTTGTGGGGTTATTGGGATCAGACCCCAATAACCCCGAAGCCGGGACTTAAGCGCTACGAGCATTCTATCGAGTCAAAGGCGATGCTCGCCAAAGCGGCAAAAACCAGCAGGCCAGGGCCCAGTCAACCCAAAATGAGCCGCCTACAATTGCGGCCATGAGTACCAAAACCACGCCCCCTACCGCCTCTGCTACTGCCCTCTTCACCATCAACGCCCTGTCGCCGCTGGATGGCCGCTATGCCAGCAGGCTGGCCTCGCTGCGCCCGCTGATGTCTGAGCAGGGCTATATGCAGCGCCGGGTACAGGTTGAAGTCGCGTGGTTTATTGCGCTGTCGGATGGGGGCTTTGCCGAGTTCAAACCACTCAGCCCGGGTGCCCGCACGTACTTGCTGGGTCTGGTTAAAAACTTTTCGGAGCTTGATGCGATTGCCATCAAGGAAATCGAGAAAACCACCAACCACGATGTGAAGGCGGTTGAGTACTGGATCAAGTCAAAATTTGATGCCCGGCCCGAGCTGCAGGCGGCAGCCGAGTTCGTTCACTTTGCCTGTACCAGCGAAGACATCAACAACACCAGCCACGCACTACAGCTCAAGGGCGGGCGTGAGCTGGTCTTGTTGCCCGCGCTGGACAAAGTGATTGCGAAGATGCGCGAGATGGCGCTTACCTATGCCGAGCAACCCATGCTCAGCCGCACCCACGGCCAAACGGCCAGCCCGACCACAGTGGGCAAAGAGTTTGCCAACGTGGTGGTGCGCCTCGTGACTGCGCGCGAAAAAATTGCCAGTATTCAGCTGATGGCTAAAATGAATGGTGCAGTCGGCAACTACAACGCGCACCTGTCGGCCTGGCCTGACACCGACTGGGAAGCCTTTAGCCGAAAGGTGATTGAAACGCCCGAGCCGCTGGGTTTGGGCCTTACGTTTCAGCCCTACAGCATCCAGATTGAGCCGCACGACTACATGGCCGAGCTGTTTGATGCGGTAGCGCGCACCAACACCATCCTGATTGACTGGTCGCGCGACGTATGGGGCTATGTCAGTGTGGGTTATTTCAAGCAGCGTTTAAAGGCAGGCGAAATCGGCTCATCAACCATGCCGCACAAAGTCAATCCGATTGATTTTGAAAATGCCGAGGGCAACCTGGGCCTGGCCAATGCCTTGCTCAAACACATGAGCGAAAAGCTGCCGATTAGCCGCTGGCAGCGTGACCTGACCGACAGCACGGTGCTGCGCAACATGGGCGTGGCGCTGGGCTACGCCGTGCTGGCCTATAACTCGTTAAGTGTGGGCCTGGGCAAGCTGGAGCTGAATGTTGAAGCGCTGCAAGACGACCTGAATGCCTCATGGGAAGTGCTGGCCGAGCCGATACAAACCGTGATGCGCCGCTATGGCGTGCAGGGTGCGTATGAAAAACTCAAGGAAGTCACTCGCGGCAAAACCGTCAGAGCCGAAGACCTTCATGCGCTGATCCGTTCGCTGGAGATTCCAGAGGCTGAGAAGACGCGCTTGCTGGCTATGACACCTGCAAGCTATGTAGGCATGGCGGCTGAGTTGGCGAAGAGAGTCTAGCCCGGCATCAAAACGCCGCACTGCCAGCACGCTTCAAACCCGCCTTCGACCACCTCGCCACACACGCACAGCCAGCGCCGCTGCGGCATGTTTTGTAACTGGTACAGCAACTTTTTGGCGCGCGCTTCTTCGTGGTCAAGGGCCAGCCAGACCTCGGGCAGGCACTGGTCGGGTGGCAATTCGCCGGCCAGCCCACTCAGAAAATAGCGTTGTACGCTGGCTGAAAACCCGGCTTGCTGCAAGGCATCGGCCCACAGTGTGGCGATGGCGATGTTGGGTGCCTGAGTCAATCTGAGCATGGAAGTTTGCGAAATACTATTGCCATTGCTATTAATTCAGTAGCTAGTTGCGCCCGTATTTATTGGGCTACAGCCATTTTTAGGCCTTGTAAATGGCATTTTTATGCGTTTTTTGGGCCACCAAAGGTATTTTTTGAAAAATCACGTTTTCTCCAGCGCCCGGTCGGCGTAGCGGCCAAAGCGCCAGGCCGTAGCCTCCATGGTGATGCGCCGCCAGACACTGCGTTTGGCGGCGGGCGATAGCTCGGGCCAGCGCTGCACTTCTTCAAACGTGCGGCCGCAGCCCTTGCACATCTCATCGCCCTGGCTGGTCGAGCAAATAGCGATGCACGGCGTATCAGCCGTGGTGTCGTACCAGGCTTGCCAGGCGCTCATGGCCGTGGGCGGAAAGCTTTTTTCGTCAGCTTCGTCCTCATGGTAAAAAATCATCAGCGCATACACCTCGGCCAGCGCCCGTAGTTCTGTGCCCAGCGTGATGCCGTCGGGCGATGGTTTTTTTTCGCGCCAGTAGTTGATGGCTGCTTCAATGTCGGTGATGTGGATGCCGGCCATGTCGAGGTGATTTTTTCAGTTGCCTGAGGAGTTTTTGGGGTCAGAGCCCAATAACTCCTGAAACCGGATTATCCGGTACTCACGAGGTTAACCTACACGGGTAAGGTGCGGGCATGAAGCACGAAGTACTTGCATTCAAGCTGACTCTATAGTCCAATCGAGGTATTGAAGGGGAGTAACTCCCTCGTCTTGAGGCTGTGCATTTCTTAACCTGCACAGCGTCAAAACGCTTCAACAAGTCGTCAATACGAAGCCTTGAATCAAACAGGGCTTCCGGCTTGTTGGGCATGCCGAGCGCTACGAGCTAGCACTGCATGTCGAGCCAGACCTTCGATTGAACCTGTTCAGGTTGAGTCGAGGGCATCCGCAGTTTCCGCAACGGCAGCGGCAGCACTCAACCACCTGATCAGTTTGAAAGAAGCCGGCCACCCGCTCGCGGATGGCCAAGTCGAAACTTGACATGGAGTGCTAACGTGGAATTATTCTCGAACCCCTGGTGGTCGGCCCTGCTGGCGATCATCCTCATTGATCTGGTCTTGGCCGGCGACAACGCAATACTGATAGCGCTGGCAGCCCGCAACCTGCCTCCCAACCTACAGAAAAAAGCAATTGCCTGGGGCGCCATCGGAGCCATCGTGGTGCGTTCCGTGATGACCATTGGCGTGGTGTGGCTGCTTAAAGTCCCCGGTCTGATGCTCGTCGGTGGTCTCGGACTGCTGTGGATTGCCTACAAATTAATGGCTGACCAGGGGGGCAAGGAACATGACGGGCCAGTTGCCACTACATTTTGGGGCGCAATGAAAACCATCGTGATTGCCGATGCACTCATGGGCATTGACAACGTGCTGGGTGTGGCTGGCGCTGCGCATGGCTCATTTGAGCTGGTCATCATCGGCCTTCTGGTGAGCGTGCCGATTGTCGTTTTCGGCAGCTCCCTTGTGCTCAAGCTGGTTGAACGCTTCCCCATCATCATCACGCTGGGTGCTGCAGTGCTGGCATTGACAGCCGCAAAAATGATTGTGAGCGAACAGCTGCTTGACCCGATTTACGGCGGCCCAGGCGCGTTGCCGTCGGCTGAATCCCTGCACACATTGGCGCAATGGATCACTTACGGACTGGCCGTTACCGGCGTGCTCGGTGCAGGCTGGTGGACTACGCGCAAAACACAACACAAGTAGCGCAAGGTCGGCTTGAAGTGGTATCGTGCGGGCATGAAACTCATCATCAAATGGCTTTGCAGCGCTGCCGCCTTGCTGGCAGTTGCTTATCTTTATTCCGGCGTGGTGGTGACCAGTTTTACCAGTGCGCTGATTGCTGCTGCCGTGCTGGGCGCACTCAATACAGTCGTGCGGCCGGTACTGATACTTTTGACACTGCCTGTCACGCTGGTCACCGTGGGCCTGTTTTTGTTTGTCATCAACGCGCTGATGTTCTGGCTGGCTGCCAGCCTGGTGAGCGGCTTGAACGTGAATGGCTTTGTAGCGGCGCTGATTGGTTCGCTGATTTATTCAGTGCTGCAACTAACGATCGAGTTTGTCCTGGAGCGCCTGTTCTTTAACAAGTGAGTCAAGTTGCCGGGCACGCGTGTCGACGATGGAGCCTTCGACAAAATCTGCGCTACCCGGATTGCTTCGTATCATGGTCTGCGCGGCCCTGAATCTTTCCAGCGCACCGGTGTAGTCAAGCTGCGCCACACGGCCTTCTGCGTCGGCGCGAATGGCGCGCACACTCTGGTTCTGGTTGCCGTAAGCGACTGCCAGCAACTGCCAGGCCGCGTCATCTTTGGGGTATAGCGTGACCCAGGTTATCAGGCGATCGGACACCGCCTGCGGCTTGCCCGCTGCCAGCAAGGCTCTTGCCTGCATCAACAGATCTGCACGCACTGTGGTTTTTCCGATCTCGATTTGCGCGGCGCCTGCTGGCACAACCCCGGCCAGCAGATCAATCTCGATGGCGAGCAGACTGGTCGCGTTGGCAACTGCCGGGTTGGCCGTTACCTGCCCCTTGAGCCTTTCAGCAAGGCGGCGCGCCAGG
>JBBRQQ010000117.1:0-6497 GCA_038226155.1 Burkholderiales bacterium | reverse complement strand
GCTAGTCTTTTGCCGCACGTAACCGCAGGGCATTGGCCACCACCGACACCGAACTCAAACTCATGGCCAGCGCCGCGATCATGGGTGACAGCGACCAGCCTAAAAGCGGGTACAGCACCCCCGCAGCAATCGGTACACCAATCGAGTTGTAAATAAGTGCAAAGCCAAGGTTTTGCCGCATGTTTTGTACCGTCTGCCGCGAGATCGCCTGCGCCCTGGCAATTGAGCGCAAATCGCCTTTGACCAGTGTGACGTGGCCGGCGTTCATGGCGACGTCGGTACCAGTACCCATGGCGATGCCAATATCGGCCTGCGCCAGTGCGGGCGCGTCATTGATGCCGTCGCCTGCCATTGCTACTTTGTGCGGCTTGCCTTCAGCGTTGACCTCGCTTTGCAGGCGTTTGACCAGCGCCACCTTGTCGGCAGGCTTGACTTCGCCATAGACCTCCTCAATACCCAGCTTGGCCCCGACAGCGTGTGCCGTGGTCAAACCATCGCCACTTGCCATCACAACCCGCACTCCGGCAGCACGCAGCTGTGCCAGTGCCTCAACCGTTGTGGATTTGACGGCATCGGACACGCTGATCAGTCCGGCCAGCTTGCCGTCAACAGCCAGGTACATCACGCTCGCGCCGCTTTGCCGCAATGCTTCAGCTTCTTTTGCAAGCGGTTGCCAGTCAATATGATCCAGGTCCATCAAGGCCGTGTTGCCCAACGCCAGGCGCTTGCCTGCAACCTGGCCGCGTACGCCAATGCCACTGGCAGATTCAAATTTTTCGACTTTCTCGATTGGCAAATTTTGCAGTCTTGCTTGCGCCACGACGGTCGCAGCCAATGGGTGCTCGGCACCCTGGTCAAGGCTGGCAGCCAATTGAAGCACACTGGCCTCAGTCCATCCGGGTGTGGCAATGACTTTTTCAAAGCTCGGTTTGCCCTCAGTCAGGGTGCCGGTCTTGTCGACCACCAGAATGTCGATGGTGCGAAAGGTTTCAATGGCTGCCGCATCCCTGAATAATATGCCCTGCGTGGCGGCCCGGCCCGTGGCAACCATGATGGACATGGGCGTTGCCAGCCCGAGTGCACAAGGGCAGGCGATGATAAGCACCGCCAGCGCGTTCAGCGTGCCGTACACCCAGCTCGGCTGCGGGCCAAAAAAGCCCCAGGCAAAAAATGTCAACACAGCAATCAGGAACACACCCATCACAAACCACTTGGCGACTGCATCTGCCATGCGCTGCATAGGCGCGCGCGAGCGCTGGGCTTGCGCCACCATGGCAACAATTTGCGACAGCATGGTTTCGCTGCCAATTCGCTCGGCCTGCATGGTGAGCGCTCCTTGCGCATTGATGGTTGCGCCTATCAGTTTGTCGCCCACGCGTTTATGCACAGGCAATGACTCGCCCGTCAACATCGACTCGTCAACCGAGCTTTCACCGTCGACCACGCTGCCATCAACAGGTACTTTTTCGCCAGGCCGTACGCGCAGCTTGTCGCCTACATGCACATGGGTAAGTTCTATGTCTTCTTCGCTGCCATCGGCGTTGATGCGGCGCGCCGTTTTGGGTGACAGGCCAAGCAAAGCCTTAATGGCGGCAGACGTTTGGCTACGGGCTTTTAACTCCAGCATCTGGCCCAGCAGCGTCAGCGATACGATCACCACAGCAGCCTCAAAGTAAACCGCAACCCTGCCGTGATCTGAAAACGACGCGGGAAACACCTGCGGCACCACGGTAGCAGCCAGGCTGTAAAGAAATGCCGCACCAACCCCAATACCGATCAGCGTCCACATGTTGAGGTTGCCGCTACGGATGGACTCAAAGCAGCGCACAAAGAAGGGCCATGCCGCCCACAACACGACCGGCAGCGTCAACAGTAGCTCGACCCACGGCTGGATGCCCGGGTCCATCAAACGCAGTTGGTGCCCGCCCATCGCCAGAATAAAAACCACCACGGTAAAAGGCAGCGTCCACCAAAAGCGGCGCGAAAAATCGCGTAACTCCGGGTTGTCATCATCCAGGCTTGGTAGGAGTGGCTCCAGCGCCATACCGCAGATAGGGCAGTTGCCGGGTGCCGACAGGCGTATCTGGGGGTGCATGGGGCAGGTGTACACCGTGCCGGTGGTACTCTCTGCAGGGGTAGAGGCGGGGGCCGCCGCCTCTTGCATTCCTACAGGGCTTGAATGAGGTTGATGCGCGCAGTGATCCATAGAGCTTTCCTCAAATTTTTTAGTCAAGTCGTCGCAATTAACGAAAACGACGCGTCTGGACTGGACGCGCTATGCGAACGGCTCTACTTAGTCATCTTCATTTTGTCGGCCGGTTGGCCTTGCGCGGCAAGAAATTTGTCAAGCTGCTCTATCTCCTTTTTTTGCGCAGAAATAATGTTTTTGGCCATAGTGCGCATCCGGGCGTTTTTACCGGTTTTGAGTTCAGCCTCGGCCATGTTGATCGCGCCTTGGTGATGCACTCGCATCATGGCGGCAAAATCGACATCTGTATTTCCGCTCATGGGCATGGCGGACATTTTTTCGTTCATGCTGCCCATCATGGCCTTCATGTCCATATCGCCTGCGCCCATCATGTTGCCTGCGCCCATTGCGGCCGACGCAGCCATACCCGGCTTCATGGAACCCATGCCTGGCTGCGTGGTTTGGGCATTGGCCACCGGCCACGCCAGGATGGCGGCTAGTGAGGCAACAGCGAACTGCCGAACCGTTGAATTTGAAAATGTGGGTTGAGTAATCATCGATGGTGTCCTTCATGGGTTGGAAGATGGGCTGAAAAGTGCGACGTCCATGTGCTGCGACACTCCAATATCGGAGCAAACCCCTGAGTTGGACATAGGACAAGTTCGCCTCGGGTCGTAGTGACCGTTTTTTTCAAGGCATGAAATAGACGAGGCGTCTGACCTCTTGCACCGGCGCCACTACTCCCCAAAAGCAAGTTGAGGTTCCTCATGTGCCTGCGTCTAACGCTCGAGGTTCATGCCAACCAGCCGCCCGTGAATCCGGCCCGCCTCAGGCCGGTGACTACATAGGGGCAGGCGCGCATCAGGCGCCAGAGCATGTTGGAGCGGTGGTTCTCGCACATGAGAACGACCGGCCCAAGGTTGATTCCGAAGTGATAGGGCGATGCCCACCCCACTTGGCCGTCACTAGCAGCCTCGCTCGAAAAACTCAGGTTGAAACTGCACTTGAAGCAGTATTCGCCGCTGGTCTGCGGATACACATCCAGAAAGTGCTGCAGTGTCGGCAGCACAATTTCAGGTGCGAACGGCAACGATGCTGCTACGGCCCAGGGCGCGACCGTTCCGTCATCGGGGCCGTAGGGTGCGCCGCGGGCGACATAGTCGAAGAAGGAGCGTTCGATGCCGTCGATCCGGCGCGTGGTCCAGCCCGGACCATCGCTAGCGGTCAGCCCCCAGAAATTCTCGCCATAACCCGCAAACCCGAGCGGATTGCGGATCGCGTACTCGCGTTGCACATAGGTCGCGCGGCGGCTGTTGTCACAGTAGTCGATACCTTTGTCGCGCGCGAAAGCATCCTGGATGCCGCGCATGTCCAGCCAGATGTGCGAATACTGATGGATGAAGAGCGGGCCGCCGTAGAGCAGCTCGTAGCCGTAAATCGTTTTCCATTCATAGGTCGAGGCCCAAGCCGCGTAGCTCTCGGCCGGCAAGGGGTGTGTCGGCGACCCCAGGCCTAACACGTACAGCAAGGTGGCTTCGTCGTAGCCGCTCCAGCGATAGGGCAGGAAGCCGCCTTCGGGCGTCCACCCATGGGTTACCGTGGCTGCGCCGTTGCACGCCCACGCCCAATCGACCCGGCGGTAGAGACCGTCGGCAAGGGTACGCAGGGCCTGTTCGTTTTCGTCGTCCTGGTCGAAATAAGCGGCGGCGGCCAGCATACCGGCAAGCAGGAAGGTGGTGTCTATGGTGGACAACTCGCACAAGCCCGCGCGCTGCCCGGTATCCATGTCGAGAAAGTGATAGTAAAAGCCCTTGTGCCCGGTCGCGCCCGGTGACGTGCCTTGCGGGCTGGCCCAGAGGAACCGCATCAGCGCGAGCGAACGGGCCAGCGCATCAGTGCGTGTCATCCAGCCGCGCTCGACGCCCACCGGATAGGCCGCTAGCGCGAAGCCCATCGCCGCGATGCTGGCGGGTGAGCCGGGCTGCGATTTGTCGGCGACAAGTCCGTTGGACAGGTTGGTTTCGCGCACAAAGTACTGGAACGAATGCCGCTGCAGCTCATCAACCTGTGCGTCGCCAAATTCAAACATGTGTGACCGAAGCGCCTGCTGCGGCCCTCGCCGTCTCGAAGATGTCGACCCAGTTGCGGAACCTCCGGGCAATCTCGGCCACCGCCGCCGCGCGGTCGATCGTCCCGTCGCGCAAGTCGATAAGCGGCTCCCAGAAGGTTGTCCGCCCCACCGCAAATCCAATGAAGCCGGACACGGTTGCTGCCGTCGCCAACCAGGCACGAACATGCTGCTCTTTCTCGCCTCGCCCGAGCACGATGCAGCCCACGTTCGCGCGCCCGTCGCGTCGCGCCGTCGCCACGATGCGCTCGCAGTCGCCCTGGCTGTCGAGGCCCTCGATCTTCCAGACATCGGCCTCGATCCCAGCGTCCTGCAACTCGCTGATGGCGCGCAGCATCAACGCGGGCCTGAGCTTGCGGTCGTAGGCTTGAACACCCCCGCCGAGTGCTTGAAGCTGTGTGGGCGTTGCGGGAACCAGCAGCTCGAACATGAATCTTGTTGGGCCATTACTGAGGTATTCGGACAGTCTCCGAAGACGCGAGGCTTGGCGGCGATTCACGGCCGCATTGCCCTCGGGGTTATAGCGCACCAGCACCTTGCAGAATGTCGGCGCAAAGGCCTCGATGTGCCGCGCGAAGTTGTCGCCGAATTCGAAGTCAAACTCGTCTTGCCCGCTTTTCTCCGTGGGCGCGCAAGTGATGATTCCGTTGCGTTTTGCATCGCGCAGGATGTCGGCACCGAAATGCTCATCCACCAGGATGCCGGCCTTGTGCTTGTCAATACCGTCAGCTACCGCCGCTGTGAAGCCGTCGTAGATCACGCGTTTAGCGGCAGTGATTTGCGCAGTCTGCGCTAGCTTAGGTGCACCAGTCCAGCCGAACAGACCACTCACGAACGACGAGCGATGGTCGAAGGGCAGGATGTACAAGGACTGGGTGTAGCCTGCGGGCATGGTCTGCGGAATTGGTGGATGGTTGGTCAGGTGGCTGGACTGGTCAAATCAGAAGCAGTTTGTCCGGCAGCTTGTTGGAGCTGAGGATTCCTACGGAAAAGTGCTTTACAACTTGTACATACTGTACGGCGCCCGGCGCGTCGCGTCTGTTCGGTGGCGTACAGACAGCGGAGGGGGATTGCGTCAAAGTGACGAGGTAATGGGGGGAAATATGAAACTCGGAATAATCAGAATAATCAGAATAATCAGAATAATCGGAATGATCGGCATGATCAACATGGACCGCATGGCGATGAACCTGGACAGTGGCTGCGCCGGGGCCGGGGCATGAGCGCGAAACTCGCCGCAGACGTGGTGTTCCTGCTCGATGTGGACAACACGTTGCTCGACAACGACAGAATCGTCTCCGACCTCAGGGGGCATCTCGAACGCTCGTTCGGTGCCGCCGCCGCGGCGCGGTACTGGTCCATCTTCGAAGAACTGCGCGAAGAGCTGGGCTACGCCGATTACCTGGGTGCGCTACAGCGCTACCGGGCCAATGCCGAACGCGGTGTGTCCGCCGATGAGCGTCTGCTCCTGATGGCGACCTACCTGATCGACTACCCGTTCGCCGACCGCCTGTATCCGCGTGCGCTTGAAGTCATCGCCCACCTCGATCAGTTCGGGCCGACGGTGATCTTGTCGGACGGCGACGTGGTGTTCCAGCCGCGCAAGATCCAGCGTTCCGGATTGTGGGACGCTGTGGGTGGTCGGGTCCTGATCTATGTTCACAAGGAGCGGATGCTCGAAGCCGTGCAGGACCTCTATCCGGCGAAGCACTATGTGATGGTGGACGACAAGGTTCGTTTGCTGGCGGCGATGAAAGCGGTCCTCGGCAACCGCCTGACAACGGTGTTTCCACGCCAGGGCCACTACGCACTCGATCTGGCCAATTCGAACGTGCATCCGGTGCCGGATGTCACTGTCGAGCATATTGGCGAGCTGGTCGATATGGATGCCGCCAAGCTGTTTGTACAGCCATGCCTTGCATCGCCTGCAGGTTCGAAGCCGAAGTAAAGCGATGCAGCGTATCGCGATGGAGGCGCACGTCAACCGCTCAGTAGTGCACGCCCCTTAGATGCCACAGCGCATCTTTCCTGCCGGTTAACCGTAAGCGCTCAATAGACTGCGTCCCTTGCGGCGACACCGCGAATCTGATTGGAATCAGTGCTGGGTTCTTAGCGCGGCAGGCCTAGCGGCTGGGCAGTTTGATACGCCAGGGCAGCAACGCCTCATAGTCGTCCGCCGTC
>JBBRQQ010000116.1:0-6980 GCA_038226155.1 Burkholderiales bacterium | reverse complement strand
ATTCAGCCTAGACACAACCAAAACTTAACTAGGAGTGCGCATGAAACGCCTTTCTTCCCTTTCCACTGCAGCGGCCTTGGCCTTGGCCATGACGGCACTCTGCGGCAGCGCTGCATTTGCGGCCGAGATTGCCGTGCTCAGTGCGGGTGCGATTGAACCCGGCCTGAAGGCCGCCGCTGCCGCCTTTGACAAGCAGACCGGCCACACGACCAAAATCACTTTCAATACGGCGCCAGAGCTGAAAAAGCGCATGGACAGCAATCCTGCTTTTGACGTGGTCATTGCGCCACCCGCCGTGGTGGGCGAATTTGCGGCAAGCGGCAAACTGCTGGATGCCCGTGCCAACGTTGGCCGCGTGGGCATGGGCGTGACGGTACGGGACGGCGCGGCGCTGCCTGATATGTCCAGTACAGATGCGATGAAGCGCGCCGTGCTGGCTGCTGATTCATTGGTGTTTAACCGCGCATCACAGGCCTGTACCTTGAAGGCCTGCTGAAGAAAATGGATGTCTATGCCCAGGTTGAAGGCAAGACCACACGCTACCCCGATGGCGCGGCGGTGATGGAACACGTCATCAAAGGCAAGGGCAATGAAATTGGCTTTGGTGCCATCACTGAGATTTTGTTGTACCAAAGCAAGGGGCTGAAGTTCGTCGGGCCTGTGCCTGCCGAAGTGCAGAACTACACCGCGTATACCGCTGCGCCGCTGGCATCTGGCCAGCAGCAGGCGCTGGCCCAACAGTTTGTCACTTTCCTATCAGGCCCAGTCGGTAAACCGCTGTTTGTAGCCGCCGGAGTGACGGACTAGAAGTGCTGCCAAGGCACTAAGTCAGCACGTAGGCGCTACTAAATTAGTAGCTGGTCACGCCCGTTTTTATTGGGTTTCAGCCATTTTTAGCCCTTAAAAATGGCCAAAAATCTATAAATATGGGTTTTTTATGCCCAATTGCGCCAAAACAGCCACTTCGCGCGCTTCCATGGCTGTAGCGTCCGCCTCGCTGGTTTCGTGGTCCCAGCCTTGTGCGTGCAGCGTGCCATGCACCAGTCGGTGGGCGTATTGCGCGGCAAGTGTTTTTTTGCTTTCTTTCGCCTCCTTCGCAATGACTGGTGCGCACAACACCAGGTCAGCCGTCACGATGGGCGCTTGTGTGTAATCGAAAGTCAGCACGTTGGTGGCGTAATCTTTTTTCCGATAGTCGCGGTTCAGCGTCTGGCCTTCTTCGGCGTCCACAATGCGCACCGTGATCTCCGCATCGCTACCCAGCGCATGGCGAATCCAGCGTGCCACGCTGTGGCGAGGCAGTGCGGCGCGGTGGCGTTTGGCATCTTTCAGGTCGCCAAACTGTAGCGAGAGCTGAAGGTTTTTAAGAGCCATTTTTACTCACGGTGCGGCTCCGGGCGCTGGTCTTGCGGGAGGGCGGCATCGGTGTGTCGGCGTCAACTTCCACTCCTACTTCAATCGCATCGTCACGCAGGCTCGGCGTTTTGTCATACGCATCCACAATGCGCGCTACCAGCGGGTGGCGCACCACGTCGGCACTGGTGAGGCGTGTGATGGCGATTCCCTTCACGCGCCTGAGCACGCGCTCGGCATCGACCAAGCCGCTCAATTGCGTGCGCGGTAAATCGACCTGGCTCACATCGCCTGTCACCACGGCCTTGCTGCCAAAGCCGATGCGGGTTAAAAACATTTTCATCTGCTCGGGCGTGGTGTTTTGGGCTTCGTCAAGAATGACGAATGAATGGTTGAGTGTGCGGCCACGCATGAAGGCAAGCGGCGCAATTTCAATCTGCTGGCGCTCAAATGCTTTTTGCACGCGCTCAAAGCCCATCAGCTCATGCAGTGCGTCGTACAAGGGGCGTAAGTACGGGTCAACCTTCTGGCTCAAATCACCCGGCAAAAAGCCCAGCCGCTCGCCTGCCTCAACCGCAGGGCGCGTCAGCACAATGCGCTGTACCGCACTGCGCTCCAGCGCATCAACCGCACAGGCCACGGCCAGATAGGTTTTGCCGGTACCGGCAGGGCCAATACCGAAGGTGATGTCATGCGTGGCAATGTTGTCCAGGTAAGTGCCCTGGTTGACGGTGCGGGCACGCAGGTCGGCGCGCCGGATTGCCAGCGCTGTCGTGCCGTCCGGGGCTTTGCTAGGTGTCGTGTCGCCCGCCAGCATCAACTGCACAATTTCTTCTGCAATAGGCCGCTGCGCCATTTCATAGAGTGCCTGCAACAGCTCCAGCGCTTCGTTGGCGCGCACCTTGGTGCCGTCAATCTTGAACTGCTCGAAGCGGTGCGCAATCTTGACGTCCAGCGCCGCCTCGATGGTGCGGATATGGGCATCCATCGGGCCGCAGAGGTTGCCCATGCGGGTGTTGTTGGGCGGTGTGAAGGTGTGACGAAGAATCAAAAGGGCGCTTCCATGTGGGCAGACTGGCAGATGTGTGATTGTCCCCCGATATTCAAGGTGGGGGTGACTGATAACATTGGTCCATGATTGGACGCATCTCCGGCCTGCTGGCTGAAAAGAACCCCCCTGAAATCCTGGTGGACTGCAACGGCGTGGGCTATGAGGTGCTGGTGCCCATGAGCACCTTCTACAACCTGCCCGCGCTGGGTGAAAAGGTCAGCCTGCTGACGCATTTTGTGGTGCGCGAAGATGCGCAAATTCTTTATGGTTTTGGCAACGCATCAGAGCGCGCCGCGTTCAGGCAGCTCATCAAGATTTCAGGTGTCGGCCCACGCACGGCGCTCAGCGTACTGAGCGGCATGAGCGTCGAAGAACTCGCCCAGGCCGTGACCACGCAAGAAGCTGGACGCATCATCAAGGTGCCGGGCATCGGCAAAAAAACCGCCGAGCGTTTGCTGCTCGAGCTCAAAGGCAAGCTCGGTGCCGACATGGGCATCACCGTCAGCGTCGCCGACGATGCGCAGTCCGACATCCTGCAGGCGCTGGTGGCACTGGGCTATAGCGACCGCGATGCGGCGCTGGCGCTCAAGGCCTTGCCGAAAGATGTCGGGGTCAGTGAGGGAATTAAATTGGCGCTGAAGGCATTGGCAAAATGACCATTCAAACCGACGACTTCGCCCCCGGCATACCGCTGCCCAAGCGCGTCATGTCCGCAGCACCCGACTCGCCGCGTGAAGAAGCGATCGAGCGCGCTCTGCGCCCCAAGCTGTTTGATGACTACGTTGGCCAGACCAAAGTACGCAGCCAGCTTGAAATTTTCATTGGTGCTGCCAAAAAACGCAGCGAGGCGATGGACCATGTCTTGCTGTTTGGCCCACCCGGCCTGGGCAAAACAACGTTGAGCCACATCATTGCGCACGAGCTGGGCGTCAACATGCGGCAAACCTCGGGGCCGGTGCTTGAAAAGCCCAAAGACCTTGCGGCACTGCTGACCAATCTTGAAAAGAACGATGTGCTTTTCATTGACGAAATCCATCGCCTGAGCCCCGTTGTTGAAGAGATTCTGTATCCCGCACTTGAGGACTACCAGATCGACATCATGATTGGCGAAGGCCCGGCGGCGCGTAGCATCAAGCTGGATTTGCAACCCTTCACCCTGGTCGGTGCCACGACGCGCGCGGGCATGTTGACGAATCCGCTGCGCGACCGCTTTGGCATCGTGGCGCGGCTGGAGTTTTATACGGCTGAAGAGCTGGCCCGCATCGTGCGGCGCAGCGCTGGCCTGCTCAACGTACCAATGGACGAAGAAGGTGGTTTCGAGATTGCCAAGCGTTCACGCGGCACGCCGCGCATCGCCAACCGCCTGCTGCGCCGCGTGCGCGACTATGCCGATGTCAAAGGTAAAGGCCAGATCACGCTGGACATCGCCAACCAGGCCCTCGCCATGCTGGATGTTGACCCACAGGGTTTCGACGTGATGGACCGCAAATTGCTGGAGGCCGTGATCCACCGTTTCGACGGCGGCCCGGTCGGCCTCGACAACATCGCCGCCAGCATCGGTGAAGAGCGCGACACCATTGAAGACGTGATCGAGCCATACTTGATTCAGCAAGGCTATTTGCAGCGCACCCCCCGCGGCCGCATTGCCACGCTGGCAGCGTACCGGCATTTGGGGGTGATTCCGCCCAAGAGTAGTTCAGAGTTTTTTGACATATAGGCGGTCGGCACCCGCGTCAGGCTATGTTGATGTAAATCAACATGTCAGGGCCGATGCGGCGCACAATCTGGTGACAATGAAACGACACTGGATATGGCTTGCAGCAATCATTGTCGTCATTGCAGCGGCGGCTTTGGCATGGTTGAGCCTGCGCAGCCCGCAAGTCGCAGGCATCGAAATGCGCTATGCGCCCTTGGTGCGCAGCTTGCAGTTTTCAGCCCGCGTGGCGACCTTGTCGCGGGTGGATGTGGGCAGCACCATCACCGCCCGCGTGGTCAAAGTGTTGGTGGAAGAGGGAGCTGTGGTGCGACAGGGTGATGTGCTGGTACAACTTGAGTCAAGCGAGCTGCGTGCAGCGCTGGCGCAAGCCCAGGCCAGCGCCAGTCAGGCCCAGGCGCGCCTGGCGGGCTTGCGCAGCACGGGGAGAACATCGGCCCGGGCCGCCGTGATGCAGGCCGACGCCACCCTGCGGGCCGCACAGGCAGAGCTGGTGCGCAACCAGCAACTGGTGGCGCAAGGTTTTATAAGCCCCTCTCGACTTGACGAATTGCAGCGCGCGGTCGATGTGGCCCGTGCCCAGCAAGCCAGCGCACAAGCTCAGGTGCTGGCCAACGCGGACATGGGTACCGAAGTCGTGCAGGCACAGGCACAGCTAGACCAGGCCCGCGCGGCTATCACTACGGCGCAGGCCCGGCTGGCACAAACTCAGGTCATAGCCCCGGCCAACGCCCGCGTACTGACCCGCCAGGTAGAGCCTGGACAAATTGTGCAACCGGGCAAGGCACTGCTGAGCCTGGCGTTGGCCGGGCCGACCCAGTTGAACGCGCAGGTCGATGAGCGGTTTTTAGACCAGTTGCAAACCGGGCAATCTGCTGTGGTGGTGGCAGATGCGTTTCCCGACCAGCGCTTTACCGCGCATGTGCTGTCGATTGCGCCTGCGGTGGATGCGCAGCGCGGCGCGATCGAGGTGAAGTTTTCGCTGGACAAGGCGCCGCCTGCTTTTTTACGCGAAGACATGACACTGTCGGTAGAGGTAGAAACCGCCAAACGCGAGCGTGCCCTGGTATTGCCGCTGGGTGTCCTGCGCAGCCAGGCAAGCAGCACCAGCGCTACCGTACTCATAGTGCAAGAGGGTCGTGCACAAATGCGGCCTGTGCGCTTGGGTTTGCGCACGCTGGATGCTGCAGAGGTGCTGGAAGGCCTGGCGCAAGGCGACATAGTGCTGCTGGGTGGCGAAGCTAAACCGGACAAACACGTGCGCGTGAAAATGCAAGCCTGGCAGCCCAGCGTGTCCGCAGGGCCTGGCGCACTTGTAGCGCCTGGCCCACCAGCGCCGAGTGCATCGGCAGCGCCCAGTGCGCGTCCGTCAGATGCAGGGGCGGCCTTGACAAACGCCATCGGGCGCTGACAGGCTGCAAGGCGATGACATTCAACCTGGGTTTTGAATGGCGGGTGGCCGTACGCTTTTTGCGCGAGGGGCGCATGCAGACGGTGTTGATCATTGTGGGCGTGGCAGCTGGTGTGGCCGTGATCGCCTACATATCAGCGCTGATCAGTGGCCTGCAATCCAATTTGATAGCCAAAACACTGGGTACGCAGGCGCACATCAGCGTGCGTGTGCCTGACGATATCGTGACGCCTGCCATGTCCAACCCATCGGGCGCATTTGTGCTCAGCGAGACGCAGCCACGTGCCCAGCGCATACGCTCCATTGCCAACTGGCAAGCTCTGGTGCCTTTGCTGGAAGCCAATGCGGCCATTACCGCCGTGTCGCCCATGGCAGCGGGCGGTGGCTTGGCCTTGCGCGGCGAAGCGACGCAGGCCATCGCATTGCAGGGCGTGGATTTGAACCGCTATGACAGCATCATCGACCTGCGCGGCAAGGTGGTCAGCGGCACCGCGCGCCTGTTGCCGGGCGAGGCGATTGTGGGCCGCGAACTGGCCAGCGACCTGGGCGTGAGGGTAGGCGACCGCTTGAGCCTGCAAACCGCCGCCGTGACTGATTCGGCCCGTGTAACGGCCCTGATTGACCTGGGTGTGAAAGACCTGAACCGGCGCACCGTGATTGTGTCTTTGCGCTCTGCACAGAACTTGTTGGGCTTGCCGGGTGGCGCCACCAGTATCGACCTGAAAGTGAACGATGTATGGGCGGCCGAAACGCTTGCACAAGGTTTGCGTAGCCAGTTTCCCTACAAGATAGAAAGCTGGCAAGAAAATAACACGCAGCTCTTGTCTGCGCTCAATGCGCAGTCGGTCAGCACCGCGCTGATCCGCGGCGTAGTCATGGTGGTGGTAGTGCTGGGTATTGCCAGCGTGCTGGTGGTGTCTGTCGTGCAAAAGCAGCGCGAGATTGGTATCTTGCGGGCCATGGGTGCTACACGCGCGCAAATTTTGCGGCTGTTTTTGGTACAAGGTGCTGTGGTGGGCGCGTTGGGTTCGGTGCTGGGCATTGTGCTGGCGGTGGTCATGATTTGGCTATTTACCCGCTTTGTCCGCGGCACCGACGGTTTGCCGCTGTTTGACATTAGCCTCTCACCCACGCTTGCTGTGCAGGTGGCGGTGATTGCTACCATTTGCAGCGTGCTGGCCGCCATAGCGCCTGCGCGCCGCGCCGCCGCGATGGACCAGGCTCAAGCCATCCGGATTTAAGGCGCAGGCTATGGACCCCGACAAGATCACCCGCGACAAGAACGCCCCGTTGATTGAGTTGGCAGACGTTCGCAAAAGCTACAACCAGGGCTTGCCCAATGAAGCTGAAATTTTGCATGGATTAAATCTGCGGGTGGACCATGGCGAATTTGTGGCCTTGATGGGGCCATCTGGTTCGGGCAAAAGTACCTTGCTCAACATCATTGGTCT
>JBBRQQ010000115.1:0-7132 GCA_038226155.1 Burkholderiales bacterium | reverse complement strand
GAGGTGCTGTCTATCCAGTATTCACCTGACGCATTGAGTGCGATGGGTTGTTTTTCAAGATCCAGTTCCACCATGGGGGTAGCCTGTGCGGGCGTGGCTGCCAGTACAACCAGCAGCCCCACGACGGTCAGTTGCAAAAATAAAGTCGCGGCGTTCGAACTTGACCCTAGCCAAGCATCCAACCCTGAAAAATAATCCTTTAAGCTTCTAAAAACCATGAAATGATTGTGACTGCTTTCAGGAAAAATGCACCAAATTTGTGACGGGCGAACCTTCGGGCGTTGTCAGTTGACCAATACCGAGAAGGGCGGTTGATAGATCGGCGCATGAAACAATGCGAGCATGAAAGTAATTCGACTAAAGCCCGGCAAGCAACGTTCATTGCTACGCCGCCACCCGTGGATTTTTGATGGCGCCATTGCCAGCGGCGGTGACGATGCCGGCGAGACGGTGCGCATCGAAAGCCACGAGGGCGATTTTTTGGCGTGGGCGGCATTCAGCCCAACCTCCAAAATTCGAGCTCGCGCCTGGAGCTTTAACGAAGTCGAGCGCATCGACGCAGAATTTTTCAGGCGCCGCATCGCCAGTGCCATCGCTTCGCGGCAGTTGTTTGATATTCAAGGCAACAGCATGCGGCTAATTCACGGGGAGTCTGATGGGCTGCCTGGGCTGGTGGTTGACCGGTACGCCGACACGCTGGTGGCGCAGTTTTCAAGCTGCGGCAGCGAAAAATGGAAAGGCGTGATCACAGATAGCCTGCTGGCGCAGACGGGCTTGACGCGGCTTTATGAACGTTCTGACGCCAGCGTGCGGTCACTTGAAGGTTTGCCTGAAGCGACTGGGTGGCTAAGTGGATCAGGCAGTACCGGTCTCACGCTGACAGAGCACGACTGGAAGGTAAGCCTGGACATCGCCGAAGGCCATAAAACCGGTTTCTACCTCGACCAGCGCGGCAGCCGTTATAAATTTGCCAGTTATGTGCGGCGTATGCAGCTGCGCCGCGTCCTAAACTGCTACTGCTACACCGGCGGCTTTACTGTTGCGGCCCTCAGCGGCGGTGCGCAGCACGTCACGTCGATTGACTCGTCTGGCCCGGCTATTGAACGCGCTGTTGCCAACGTGGCACTCAACGGCTTTGATGCGGCCCGCACAACCATGCTGGATGCCGATGTCAACGCCTCGCTGCGCCAGTACATCGCGGCTGGCCAAACCTTTGATGCCATCGTGCTCGACCCCCCCAAGTTTGCCCCTACTGCGGCCCACGCCGAGCGTGCGGCCCGGGCCTACAAAGACATCAATCGCCTGGCATTGACGATTTTGGAGCCGGGCGGTGTGCTGTTTACCTACTCATGCTCCGGCGGCATCAGTGCCGACCTGTTCCACAAAATCGTCGCCTCCGCCGGGCTGGACGCAGGCGTGGACGCCTTCATCACCGAGCGCATGGGCGGCGCACCCGATCACCCGATGACGGTGACTTTCCCCGAGGGTGAGTACCTCAAGGGCCTTGTTTTGCTTAAAAAGCCGTAAAAACGGCGGTTTTGATCGATTTTTACCCCCTAAAAATGGCTGAAACCCAATAAATATGGGCGTGACTAGCTACTAAATTAATAGCAATTGACTGGGCAAGCCGTGTTGTCTTGCGTTCCCCGCTAAACTCCCCACCTTGCAAAGTTAAGCCCCGCTGGGTGGCTGCGACATCCACTTCTCACTCTTCACTCCTCTTTCCAGGCACACACCATGAGCTTGATTCCCGTCACCATCCTCACCGGCTTTTTGGGCTCGGGCAAAACCACCTTGCTCAAACGCATCCTGACCGAAGCCCACGGCCAGAAAATCGCCGTGATCGAAAACGAGTTTGGCGAAGAAAACATCGACAACGAAATCCTGGTCAACGACACCCAGGAAAACATCATCCAGATGAACAACGGCTGCATCTGCTGCTCCATCCGCGAAGACCTGCGCGAAACGCTGCAACTGCTGGCCGCCAAAAAGCGCAAGGGCCTGCTGGACTTTGATCGCGTGGTGATCGAAACCACCGGCCTGGCCGACCCCGGCCCGGTAGCGCAAACCTTCTTCATGGATGAAGAAATCGCCGAGCAATACCTGCTCGACTCTATCCTGACGCTGGTCGATGCCAAGCACGCAGCAGGCCAGCTCAACGACCGGCAGGAGGCGCGCCGGCAAATTGGTTTTGCCGATCAAATCTTCATCAGCAAGACCGACCTGGTCGCCAAAGATGAGGTGGATGCGCTGATGCACCGCCTCAAGCAGATGAACCCGCGCGCACCGCAAAAAGCCGTGCATTTTGGCGAAGTCGCCATCAAGGATGTGTTTGACCTGCGCGGCTTCAACCTCAACGCCAAGCTCGATATTGACCCGGACTTTCTGAAAGAAGAGGACCATTCAGACCACGATCACGCTGCCCATGACCACGCAGAGGGCGAGCACTGCGACCACCCCTCCCACGCAAAAGACGCCCATGACGATCATGCGCATCAAGGCCACCACCATCGTCACGACGATGACGTGAAGAGCTTTGTCTTCCGCTCCGACAAGGCTTTCAGCCCCGCCAAGCTGGAAGATTTTCTGGGCGCTGTGGTTAACATTTACGGCCCGCGCATGTTGCGCTACAAAGGCGTGCTTAACATGGAAGGTACCGAACGCAAGGTGATTTTCCAGGGCGTACACCAGTTGATGGGCAGCGACCTTGGCCCGGCCTGGGCCGATGGCGAAAAGAAAAACAGCAAGATGGTTTTTATTGGCATCGACTTGCCGAAAGATATCTTCATGCAGGGACTTGAGCAGTGTCTGGTTTGATGTTTGTATCGATTCCCCAACGGTTTGCGACAAGGATCTTCCAGGGTGCAGATGTACCGCTACAATCGCGCGCCGAGTGCAACATCGGGGTTTTGGCCCGGTGTTGTGCGAGGTTCAGGCTATCGGGCGGGTGACCGGGTCATTTGCCCGGAGTTCAGCCATTGGATTTTCCAGCGGCGGCATTCAGAGGAGACACACAGTGAAAGTTCCAGCAAAAAAAGCCAAGATGCCTGCAAAGGCGCTTGCCAAGACAGCGGCCAAATCCAGTGCCAAGCCAGCGAATAAATCAGCCGTGAAAACAAAAACTGCGCCCAAGCCCCCTGCCAAAGCTGTAAAAGCCGTGAAAGCCGTGAAAGCCGTAAAGCCTTCCGCCAAAAAGACTGGCAAGCCGGTCGCTGTCAAAAAACCTGCGGTCAAGGTCAAACCTGTAGCGGTGAAAGCCAAAGTGGCCGCCAAACCTGTGGTCAAACCAGGTCTTAAAACGAATACCAAAAAAGCGGTAAAACCGTTATCAAAAGTGGTTAAACCTGTCGTTAAACCAGGGGTTAAGCCAACCACAAAACCAATCGTTAAACCGGCTGTAAAAAAAGCAGTGAAAAAAGCTGTCAAGGCCGTGAAGCCACTGCCTGAGAAAGCGATCAAAAAGCCGGTAAAAACCGGAGCTCCCGTAGTGGCCCCGGCCACCGTTATTGCCCCCCGTCCTGTAGAAAAATCAATGCTTATTCCCGCGCCACCAGCGCTCAAGCCGGGTCGAAGAAGTTCGGCCCGCGCCCTCGCACACATGCCTCCGCCCGCACCGATGGTGCCTACCCATGCACCCGACGCAGCCAAAGCCAGTTATTCAACAATCACTGAACGGGTGATCGCACCGCCGCCGCACGTGGCCGCCAAAAAAGACCCAAAACTTGCGAACAACTGGAAGAGCAAAACGGCGGAAGAACTTAGCGATGAAGAAGTCAAAGCCATGCCCGACGCCGAGTACATGAACGACAAGCAACTGGCTTTTTTCCGTCACAAGCTTTCCATCCTCAAGCAGGACATACACAACAGTGCCGGTGAAACCACCGAGCATCTGCGCGAAGACACAGTCGTGGTGCCAGACCCCGCAGACCGCGCCACGATTGAAGAAGAGCATGCGCTGGAGTTGCGTACCCGCGACCGTGAGCGCAAGCTGTTGAAAAAGATCGAGCAGTCGATTGCCCGCATCGATTCAGGCGACTATGGCTATTGTGATGAAACCGGTGAACCCATCGGCGTGGGCCGTCTGATTGCCCGACCGACAGCCAATCTGTCACTGGAAGCGCAGCAACGCCGCGAGCTCAAGCAGAAAATGTTTGGTGACTGATAGTCGCTTGTAGCCTTCAGATATTCCAACACGCGCGACATGTCAAAACAAGACACCACATCGGGCCTGCTTGCCAAGGTGGTGAAGTTCGTCCGAAATCCGGCGACCAGCTGGTCTGAGCTGGACAATAAGGAAACTGACCGCGATGAGGCTTTGAGCAAGCAGTTGCTCAAAGAAATGATAGAACGCAAGCGTCGCAACGACTTTGTGCGCAAGCGCGAATTTGACATGTTACGCAAGATGCGCAAGCGTGAGGCCATGGTTGGGCATGACCCATCCGCAAGGCCATCATTTTTCCAGAGCAGTATGGCATCCAAGCCGGATGACCGCGCCAACACGATCAAGAAAATTGACGAGATCGAAGCCCAGATGTCCATGCAGTGGTGGAAAACCAAGCATGGAACCGGCAGTGCCGAATCCATCAATAGCTCTGCCTTCCCGCTCAGTGTCAACCCTGCGATCACGCAGCCGCCTCTGGGAACGCCGCCTCCTTCAAGTCAGGCTTTGCCAGCCGGTTATGCGATAACCAAACCTGTCGGCTTGCAGGCAAGTGCAGAGCTAGAGGCAAAAAAGACATCTGCGGCGCCTCCTAGAAATGGCGATATGCTGGCGTTTACGGTGCCTGCAGACGCACCAACGCATAGGCCCATGGTCATCAACGCGCCGGTGCAGGCAGCCAGGATTGGCGGGCTTTCGGGGGTTGGTGTCAGCGATGACAACACGCCTTCCGGTTTCTCGCCGTCCCGCATGGTGGCCATGGATGTCTCTGAAGTCGCTCACGATGCCGAGCTTGAGGAGGCCTCTATCCGCTTTGCCAATGGTGACGATGCCGGCGCAGAAGCCGGGTTGATCGAGATGCTGGCACCGAAGGGGTCGCGGGCCGGGCATTCGGAA
Organism: Burkholderiales bacterium; assembly: GCA_038226155.1. Taxonomy (GTDB): domain Bacteria; phylum Pseudomonadota; class Gammaproteobacteria; order Burkholderiales; family Burkholderiaceae_C; genus Polaromonas. The sequence continues at coordinate 2,076 of JBBRQQ010000115.1, read as the reverse complement.
ACCTGGATGGCACTTTTTGATTTGTACCGTGCCACCGGGCAACAGGACAAATTTGAAACTGCAGCCATCCGGTTTGTCGAACTCTTCAACCGTTCTGCGCCACAGTGGTATTCGATGCCCGATATGGTCAGGCAATTGGTAACGCAGGAAAAAGGCGTTGGCAACAGTTCTGCCGCTGACTGGATCTGCCCTTCCGTAGTCGGGGTTCAGACCATTGCCGCACTCAAGGCCGCGCTGGCGAAGGCGCCCATGCCCTGGCGCCTTGACTGGCGAAATCTCAAGACCATAGATGTGACTGCGGTTGAGCCTTTATGCAAGGTTTTTAACAGCTGGTCTGCGCAGCCCGTGCAACTGCGTTTTATGGGCGCTGCCCAACTGCATCAGGTGTTGCAGAACGCCACGCCTTCAGGCCAGCAGGAGACGCCGCAGGCCTGGTGGCAGTTAAGAATGGAAGCCTTTCGCGTCACGCACCGGCCCGATGAATTCGAGCTGGCCGCGCTTGATTTTTGCGTCACCTACGAAGTCTCGCCACCCGCATGGGAAATCGCGCGAACCGACTACAAATCCATAGACCAGGACGGTGGAGTGCTGGACGGACACACGATTATTGGCGATGTGTACCGTGACTCCATGCTGTCAAGCATCAACGGCCAGGAGGGCGATACCCAGATGGATGCAATGAGCTCGCAAATGGCCAACAACCTTTTCTCTATTGAGCTTTCTGGTCAGATACAGGGCGATGCGATTGCGGTGCTTGACCAACTGGAGGCCAAGCTTATGGGGGCCGACATCATGCATATTTCGTGTGCCAAGCTCATCAGAGTTGATTTTTCTGCTGCCGGTACGCTGCTCAACTGGGTGTCTGCGCGCCAGGCTGAGAGCCGCTCTGTACAGTTCTCGGATGTCAACCGTCTGGTGGCTGCGTTTTTCAATGTGATTGGCATCACTGAATATGCCCGCGTTACCACGCGGGTCGACTGACCGGACCTCACGCATGGGCGCCGCATAGCGCTTTGTGCGCACCAGGCTCTACCGGGTTGTTTCTGCATCATCTCGAGCGACCAAAATCAGAGCTACTTGCCGAAACGAAAATCAGCACCTTTCCTGGCGACGCTTAAAGCAATACTTTCACTGCGTGTGCTAAGTGCTTAATTTAGAACGTATTTTGATATTTAGATGCATCTAAATTCGCTTCTAAGTCATTGATTTCATTGAAAAAATTTGTTTCAAATGACTTGCGTGTGAAATCTTTCCTGATAAAGTGGGAGAAAGTGCAATTTAGTGGTGAAAAGTGCTTTCTAAAGGTTTTGCTGTGTTTCAAGGTGCGTCTTTTGTAGCTCTCGATACCAAGGGTCGGCTGTCTGTGCCAACCCGGCATCGTGACGTGCTCAACGCAACTGCATCAGGCCAGCTCACCATGACCAAACATCCGCACGGCTGCCTGATGATTTTCCCGCGCAACGAGTGGGAAAAATTCCGCGACCGCATCGCATCACTGCCGATGCAGGCGCACTGGTCCAAACGGCTGTTTCTGGGTAACGCCATGGATGTCGAGATGGATGCCACTGGCCGCGTCCTGGTGTCACCTGAATTGCGTGCCACAACCGGCATCAGCAAAGATACCGTGCTGCTCGGCATGGGCAGTTACTTTGAGTTGTGGGATGCCGCAACCTATGCGGCACAGGAAGCCGAACAGATGAAGGGCGAGATGCCCGATATCTTCAGAGATTTTTCGTTCTGAGAGATGGCGGTGCAAGAAACATGGACACATCGCACCGTCTTGTTGAACGAAGCAGTCGCAGCGCTTCATATCCAACCGGACGGGCATTACATCGACGCGACCTTCGGGCGCGGGGGTCACGCACGTCTCATCCTTTCGCAGTTGTCAACGGCTGGCCGATTGACCGCATTCGACAAGGATCTGGAAGCCATCGCCGACGGGCAAACCATCCAGGACGCGCGATTTTCAATCCGCCACGAAGGCTTCAACCAGCTCGTGGCCCTACCTGCGTCAAGCGCAATGGGGCTGTTGATGGATCTGGGCATCAGCTCGCCGCAAATCGACAACCCGGCGCG
>JBBRQQ010000114.1:0-7149 GCA_038226155.1 Burkholderiales bacterium | reverse complement strand
TCGTAAAACTTTTTCGAGGCCTCAAGGTCATTCACACCGACCATTACATGACTGAACATCGCTTCGTCCTTTTAGGGTTTGTTTGGGAAAGATGAAATGGTAATTGATGTGAAAAGATAAAAGGGCGGTGCGGTTTTGGGGGCTTGAGGCATGCAAAAAAACTAATGCGCCATCGCCGTAGTACCTGCTAAGCCAACATCTCAAGCAACACCGCGTGCCACTGCTTCTCGTCAATGTTGCCCATCTTGGGGCCGAGCCGCTCTTTATCTACGCAGCGCAGCTGGTCTAACAAAATGCGGGCGTTCTTTCTTTTAAAGGCGACCTCTGGCCGACAGCCCAACGGCTGCCCACCGCTGGTGATGGGCGCAATGATGACGCGGGGCAGCTTTGCGTTCATGTCGTCGGGTGACACGACAAGTGCCGGGCGTGTTTTTTGAATCTCCGTGCCCACAGTCGGGTCCAGATTGACCCAATACACCTCACCACGCAAAACCTGACTCTTGCTGCGTACTACGCTCAATTTACTTGCAGCCGCCCCGCGCGGACTCACCATACCCACTCGCTGTCGTCAGCCAATGCCGGGTTGACCCAATCCTGCAGGGCTTTAGCTTCAGCTTGTTGTGCGGCTTTCGACAAGGCTGGCACATTTGCGGCTTCGTCAAACCAGCCCACACGCGGCTTGCTGATGACGGGCGTGATGATGATTTGCCCGTTTTTGAGCTGCATATCTACGGCGTCTTCAATATTGCAGGATGCAAGAAACGCAGCAGGGATCAGCACCCCTCTTGAGTTGCCTATTTGGCGCATGGTGGTTAGCATGGCTCGTCCTTAAAAATAATAACAATATTATAACAAGCGTAGCCGTTAAGGGGTGAGCCCGGATCGGGCGGCTGGTAAAAGCTTCCTGTTCCGGCGCATCGCAGCAAAGCCCGCTTTCAGGTGGAGCTAACGCGAGGCCTTGTTCACAAAGCCAATCACCAGGCCCTTGTCCGTCACGGTGATGGTCGAGGGCTCCAGCCCCATGGTGTCGGCCAGTTGCAGGTCCTGCGGGCGCAGCTTGTGCATCGCCACCTCAAGCAGCGCCTGCTGCGCCAGGCTGGGCGCATAGGCCTCCAGCAACGCCGACGGGCCCGGTGCCAAGCCGGTCATCTTCAGCGAATTCACCTTGAGCTGGTACGCGCGAATCGTCTGGTCACTGGCTTCGTAACGCAGCGCAAAGTCAATATCAAAAGTGCCGGCAAAGCTGTCCCGCAGCGCCGGTCCTGCAGCGCCCAACACCATCTCGGCGCCCAGGCGGTTCTGCTCGGGCAACAGGCGCAGTTGCGGTGCCTGCAAGCTGAACTCGACCAGCCCAGCCGCTTGCCGCTTCAGCGGAAAACGCTGGAAAACGGCTTTTTGTAACTGGTCGAGTGACACGGTATAGCCTGGCTGAGCAAAGGCGCTCGGCATAGTCAGCAAATCCAGGCCAACCACGCCGACAAGTGCCATGTCGAGAGGGCGCGTCAGAAAGATTCTTCGTTTCATATTGGAATTATCTTGCCCTACGTTTGTACGCGGCATGTGTCAGTAGCCTATCGTTGTGTAAGTCTATGCAACCCATTAACAGCGCCATCGAGTGACGCCAAACCTCGCAGGCGTCGATGGGCCGCGTCCTCCACATCCGCTGGCAACTGGTTTTTAGCTTGCAGGTAGTGGTTGGTGAAAACATCCAGATAAGCTTCAAGCGTTTGCGCCGCGCGGTACTCCCCAGCCAGCTCCATACACAAGGCGGCTACTTCTGATGTGCACAAGTGGTCTTCGCGCTGCGAACAGCGCAATTTGTAGCGTGACAACTGCTCTGGCTGAAAACTCAGCACCGGCAAGTGGTCAAGGTAAGGGCTTTTGCGAAACATCTTGCGCGCCTCTGGCCAGGTGGCGTCCAGTAGCAAAAACAGCGGGCGTTTGGCTTTTGGCCCCCACGCTCCGCCGCTGCGCGGGTCGCTGCCCCCCGGGGGGGCTAACTTTCCTAGGGGCGGCCCGTCGGAAAGTTGCCCTGCGTTGCTGTCGATGGGCAGCAAGTTTGTGACCACCCGCTCAGTCGCGACAAACTCTCCTGGAAACACCACATACGGCTGCCACTGAGGGTCGGCCAGCATGGCGAGCAGCGCAGGGTCTACCTCGGTACGTGCCCAGCCAAACGCAAACGTGTCAAGCACCACATCAGCTACCAGCCACCCGGTGTTACTGGGCTTGAGCGGTTCAATATCAGCCATCAGCAGACACACCCCGGCACGCGTTGCTACCTGCGGGCGCAAGGCACACAGGCAGTGGCTGGGTACTAATCGGCAACCCGCACAGCGCTCACCACGCGGTCCACCCCTAGCCAGAAAGGGTTTGGCGCTGCGGGCCAATCGGGCAGCTCGCAGGCGCGAGACAGCATGGCCAATCACGACGCGCTTGTCGTCGCCATGCGCAGCCGCCTTGCGGCGTCTTCTGCCCGCGCATCGTCTATCTCGCGCAGCACGGCTTGCATGTCTACGTCGGCATGCTTGCGTTCGAACCGGCCAGTCAGGGGTGTCTCGTTGGTCAGCATGCCGGCTTGGTACAGGCTCCAGATCTCGGGGCCGTAGTCAGTGGCTAACAGCGCGGGCGCAAACTGGCCAAAGAAATCACGCAAATTACCCACGTCGCGCAGCAACATGCGCTGCGCGTGGTTGTTGCCCGCTGCGTCCACCGCCTGCGGCAGGTCGATGATCACGGGAACATCAATGTCGTCGGCATGGGCTAGCAGGATGTTGAACTCCGACAAATCCCCATGCACCACCCCCGCACACAACATGCGCACCACCTCAGCTATCAACGTGGCGTGGTGGGCTAGGGCCTGTGCGGGCGTGAAGGCCACGTCATTCAAACGCGGGGCTGCGTCGCCATGGGCGTCGGTCACCAGCTCCATCAGCAGCACCCCATCATGAAAGTTGTACGGCTGCGGCACGCGTACGCTCGCGGCAGCCAGGCGGTACAGCGCATCGACCTCGGCGCTTTGCCAGGCGGCCTCTTGCTCTTGCCGGCCAAACTTGCTGCCCTTGGCCATGGCGCGGGCCGAGCGCGAGTTTTTGACCTTGCGGTTTTCGGTGTAGTCCACCGCCTGGCGAAAGCTGCGGTTGTTAGCCTCTTTGTAGATCTTGGCGCACATAGTGTTGGCACCGCTGCGCACCACAAACACCATGGCCTCTTTGCCACTCATGAGCTGGCGCACCACCGTGTCGATAAGGCCTTCTTCGATGAGCGATTGGAGTCTGGGGGGAGCTTTCATTTAGCGATTGTGCGTGATGCGGGCGGGGCGCCAATCCGTCACTCGCGAGGTTTGCGGTGATTGTTCGTTACATTCACCGCAATATATGCGGCGAATAAGGGGCATAATCATCGTATGTCCCCTGACAAGACTCAACGCCGCCGCACCTACCTCTGGCAGCGCCCTGACTGGCCGAAGTGGCGATTTGAAGCAGCCGCGTTGTCTGCGCCACTGGAACAGGTGCACCGCGCACAGGGTCATCTGATGGGCCGCATGGCCGAGCTGGGGCTGGCGCAGCGGGACCAGGCTACTTTGCAAGCGCTCACTCAAGAAGTTATCACCACAAGTGCCATAGAGGGCGAAGCGCTCAACCTCGATGCCGTGCGCTCCTCGATTGCCCGCAGACTGGGGGTGGACATCGGCGCACTGGCACCGGCAGACCGCAACGTGGACGGCGTGGTAGACATGGTGCTGGACGCAACCCAGCACTTTGATCAGCCTTTGAGCCCCGAGCGCTTGTTCGGCTGGCACGCGGCGCTGTTCCCGACCGGCTACAGCGGCCGCGTGCGCATTCAGATCGGCGCGTGGCGCAACGACGCGGCAGGCCCCATGCAAGTGGTGTCTGGTCCCATGGGTCGAGAGAAGGTGCATTACGAAGCCCCGCCTGCCGTTGCGCTGCCTACGGAAACTGCGGCCTTCCTGAAATGGTTTAACGCGGCCCCCGCAGGCGATGCCCTCATCTATGCCGGGCTGGCCCATCTGTGGCTGGTCACGTTGCACCCGTTTGACGACGGCAACGGCCGCATCAGCCGCGCCGTTGGCGACATGGCGCTGGCCCGCGCAGAAGGTACAGCGCAACGCTTCTACAGCCTGAGCGCCCAGATACAGCGCGAACGAAAACAGTACTACGACCAACTGGAAGCCACCCAGCGCGGCACGCTGGACGTAACGCCGTGGCTGGACTGGTTTTTAGGCTGCCTGCTGCGCGCCGTGCGGGGGGCTGATGGTTTGCTGGCTGGCGTATTAGACAAAGCCCAGTTCTGGCAGCGCTGGGCAGGCACCCCCATGAACTTGCGGCAAACCCTGGTTCTGAACCGCGTACTGGACGGCATGGAGGGTAAGCTGACGAATGCCAGGTGGGCGGCGATTGGCACATGCTCTGCGGATACCGCGCTGCGGGATATCAATGATTTGCTGGCGCGTGGGGTGTTAGGCAGGCTGGAGGGCGGGGGGCGGAGTACGGGGTACTTGTTGGTCAAATAGGGCAGCGGCCAACCTATCACGCGTGGCGGTTACCTGCATCGCTTCTTCGGCTTGGCCAAACGCTTGCCAGCCTGCGCACGCAAAGCGCAATCGAGCGCCAGCGCCGCCCACGGCCGCATCGCATCAGGCGAGTCCATTGCCTCTTCAGGGCTGCTGAAGTAGTTCATCGAACGCGGCACGCCCTTCATGGGGTAGGTGAACATCTTGCAGCCCGCCGCCTCGTACCGGCTACGGGTGCTGGCGTCACCCTTTAGCCACAGCTTTTCACCATCACCCAAATCCGCCAGAATCGCAATCGTCAGCCCGTCCGTGCTGATGCCGAAGCCGCCAAACATGCGCTTGGGAACGCAACGGCCCACGCTTGCCAGCAGGTCGCAGCAGTAGTTGGCGAAGTCGGTGTTGGTAGGCATACGGTGATGGTAATGGCACTAAACCGCAGGCTGTACCCACTGGTCAATCGCAATGGCGTAGCGCGTGGCCTTGCCAACGCCCTCAACGCGCAGCAATCCCTTGTCCGCCAAGTCAGTCAGATCACGCGTGGCGGTGGCTTTGGATGTGCCAGTGAGCTTGCAATATTTGTCACTGGTCATGCCGCCCAAAAAGCCCCCGCCCAGAGTGCTGTTGCCGGCCTCCAGCAGACGATTGAGCACCTTGGTTTGCCGTGCGTTCACCCCACACTCTGCGGCACGCTGGCGAAACTCGGCTTTCTCCAGCGCCTGCATCAACACCGCTTTCGAGGTGATGCACCCCTGTGTAAACGCCTGCACAAACCACTGCACCCACGGCGTTACATCCAGAGTCGTGCCAGACGCGCTGCGCTGCGCTTGGTTGAGCGCGTCGTAATACGCAGTACGTGTGCGCATCATCTGCCGGGCCATGCCAAACACGCGCACCGCTGCGCCCATGTCTTGCGCCAGAGCCATGTCCACAATGGCGCGGCCCAAGCGGCCATTGCCGTCTTCAAACGGGTGAATCGTTTCAAACCACAGGTGCGCCAATGCTGCGCGTGCCAGGCCGTGAAGACCGGGTGCGTTGTTTGAGGCGGTACTTGGTTCTGTAACTGGCACTGAAGGCGGCAGCGCAAACCACGCCAAAAACTGCGTCATCTCTTGCGGTACTTGAGCTGATGGTGGTGCCACGTAATACACCACCTCACGCCCCAGCCTGCCGCTGACGATTTGCATGGGATCTGTGTGGTCGCGGTAGCGCCCCACCGCGATGCGCCGCAGGTTGGCGCTACCCCCCGGAAACAATGCTGCCTGCCACAGGCACAGCCGCTCTTGCGTCAACGGCACCTGGTATTGCTGGGTAGCATCCGCCATTACCTGCACCAAGCCGTCCACATACCGGTCAACCGTTGGCAAATCCGCCAAACCCAAGCGATGGGCGACAGACGAGCGCACAGCCGCCAGGTCAAGCTTCTCGCCTTCAATGGCCGCTGTGGCTATAGCCTCTTGCACCCACAGCTCGCGCGCTATCTCTTGGCCACTCTCCAGGCCAATGGCTTCCAGCAAGCCCAGCAACTTGCCCTGCTCGAGGCGAGCATTGCTCAGGTCTTGCATCAACGCAGGCGAGTCAAAAGTGAGTGCGGGCCAGGCGCGGTGTTGCCAAAGGTATTGGGGTGGTTTGGCGGTAATTGTTTTGGACATGAGGCGTATTTTAAGCAATACGGCTCAAAAAGTGATGCGTATTTTTAGAAATGCGGCTCAAAGATGTGTCAAGTAGATTTAATTGGAGTCTGACCCCAATTCTTTTGAAGGGCACCGGCATTACCCGCGAAGGGCTCCACGAAGCGCTGGGCGAGCAAGGCAACCCCAGCTTTGCAACGGACGTCAAAGTCATGCACGCGCTTGGCTTGCAGTTCAATTTGGGGGCGCGGCCGGTACAGGGCTGAGTGCCTGCTGCGGCGTGTAGATCGCGGGGTACTTCTCATAATCAGTGTGACTAAACGCTATTAATTAAGTAGCTGCTTGCGCCCGTATTTATTGGGCTACAGCCTGAAAAGAGCATCAAAAACGATACACAAACACCTTTTAGACGATGTTTGAGGCAAAACAGCGCCGGGTTGGGCTGCGGAACGGCTGCTGGAGGCTTGAGAGGGCCGGTTTTTAGGTGCAGAATCGGCCTTTAAGCCAATAAATACGGGCCCAAAAAGCTACTTTATTTGTAGCAATTTGGCTCCAATTGAAGCCTGACGCCAGTTTCTCCAATCTCCCCATTCCCTTGCAATTTTGTAAACCATAGATTACAGTTCGCCCATGCTTCAAATCCTCCGCACGGCCGACTTTGATGCATGGCTGTGTGCATTACGAGACAAAGTTGGGCAAAAACAGGTTTTGGTCAGGCTGGCCCGCTTGTCTTTGGGGCACTGGGGCGACTGCAAGCCAGTTGGCGGCGATGTTGTTGAACTGCGCATTCATAGCGGCCCAGGCTATCGCGTTTATTGCTGGAAGGACGGCCTTACCGTGGTGATTGCACTGGGTGGTGGCGACAAGTCCAGCCAGGAGCGCGATATTGCCAAGGCCCAAGACATGGTCACACTTTTAAAGGAGTAATTGGATGAACCCCACCGCTGCCGCCCAACTGGGCATTAAACCCTTTGAAGCCGCCGACTA
>JBBRQQ010000113.1:0-7190 GCA_038226155.1 Burkholderiales bacterium | reverse complement strand
TGTGTACTGGCCCAAATGGTCACCATAGTTCAACCTTACATAGGAGCGAACCAGTCTGACTATGCAGCGCATATTGGTGCACATATCCGGCACATCATTGAGCATTACGACACTTTGGTAAAAGCGCTGACGGTGGTTAAAGCAGACACTCACGCGAGTTTTACAGCGGACTATGACGCGCGTGAACGCAATCTTCAGGTTGAATCTAACCCTCTAGAGGCGATTCGGCGCATCGCTTTAATTGAGACCGCTTTTGGCAGCGCCGCAGGCCTGGACGACGCCATGATGCTTCAGAGCGTCCACGTGTATACCCGTGGCGGCTTGAAAGGCGAGCACAACTTTTGCACCCCGTCTACGCTGGCAAGGGAACTCATGTTCTTGAATAGCCACGCCACCCATCACTTTGCCATATTGCAAGGCTATGCCAGGGAATGCGGACAGACCCTGGGGGTGGGCGTTGGCATGGCACCAGCGACAGTGGCGCATGAGCAGCGTCTGCGGGAAAGTCAGGAGGCAGCATGAACTCTGACGTCAGCCTGAATGCCAGAGGATTGCAACCTGCGACGCTGCCATGGCAGGAACAGCCTGCAGCCGACTCACAAGCTTTGACATTGCGCCACCGTTTAAGCATCTTCTGGGAGCGTTCTTCGCGCTGGGAATTTTGGCCTTCGTGGCTGTATTACGCTCCCATCGTGGTGTGGATTCTGTGGCTTGGGCTGAAGCACCGCAGCCCGATGGCTTTTACGGCAGCCAACCCCGGACTGGAATCAGGCGGCATGGTGGGTGAGAAGAAACACCTCGCCTTGCAGCCCTTGCAGGACAACGCGCCTGATCTGGTCGCAAATTTCAGCTTGATCACTGCGATAGAAGTAGGACAGCGATTTGCCGAGGCGGCGCAATTTATCGCAAAGCATGGCTTGCCTGTTGTCTTGAAGCCTGATGTTGGCCAGCGCGGGCGTGGTGTTTTTGTGGCTCGCACACCAGAACAGGTTAACGAATATCTATTGCGATTTTCAGGTGGGGTGATTGTCCAGAAACACATTGAAGGTGAAGAGTTTGGTATTTTTGTGGCACGCATGCCTGGCGAATCACTGCCTGAAATTTTGTCCATCGTTCACAAGACATTTCCCCGCGTTCTGGGCGATGGGGTGCAAAACCTGAAGCAATTGATAGTGAGCGATGCACGTGCCAAGCTGATATCGGGCTTGCTGTTCAAGCGCTGGGCGGCAGAATTAAGCCGTGTGCCAGCGGCGGGCGAAGCGATCAAACTGGTTGAAATTGGTGCGCATTGCAGGGGCAGTCTGTTTCTGGATGCGCGCGCGCATGCCACCCCTGAACTGGTCGCCACATTTAGCCGCTTGCTGGACGCGGTGCCGGGCTACGCGTTTGGTCGCGTGGATGTTCGCGTTCCCAACATCCATGATTTCCGCCAGGGCACTGGCATCAAAGTGCTTGAGCTCAATGGCGTATCGGCTGAAAGCGCACACATCTATCACCCTGGCACGCCGTTACTGGACGGTTACCGTGCGATGTTTCATCAATGGTCAATCGCATTTGAGATCGGTGCCGCCTACGCCAGGTCGGGCGTGGCAACTACCTCAGCTGTTCAATTGCTGCGCCAGTTCCGTCAAGACCTGCGCCGCAGCGAGATTTGGTTTTAGCGCCTCACTTTCCTGTCCACACAAAAGCTTTATCAAGTCAATCATTAACGGAAATTCGTCATGCTCAACACCTACAACTTCTCAGCCATCTCGTTTTTACGCCATCTTTTGATGCTGGCGCTGGTGGCTGTCAGCTTCAGCGCGCTGGCTGCCAAGCCGGTTAACACTCTGAAAAATTCTTTCTTTTCAAGCCAGACCGACACTGCCATCAATGGCTATGACAGCGTGGCCTACTTCGCCAGGAATGCACCCGTCAAAGGCCTGGATGCCCATATCTACGAATGGAAAGGCGCCAAATGGAAGTTCTCTAGCGAGGCCAATCTGGAACTGTTCAAAAACAATCCTGAAAAATATGCGCCGCAGTACGGTGGCTATTGCGCTTATGGTGTGGCGACTGACAGCCTGGTCAAGGTTGACCCAGACCAATTCACCATTCATGAGGGCAAGCTTTACCTGAACTATGACGCCTCAATTCAAAAAGACTGGTTGAAAGACATACCGGGATACATTCGAAAGGCCGATGTCAAGTTTCAATCGCTGCTTGCCAGATAACACTTCGCTCTGAAGGAGCTACATCATGAACTTTCTAAAAAAGCACGGTCACTGGATACTGACGCTGTTTGTGGCCTTTGTTTTCATCCAGTCCCTGTTTTTCAAATTCACAGGTTCGCCAGAGACGGTTTACATATTTGAGGGCAAGCTAGACCCTTGGGCAGCCAGCCTTGGCTTTAAAGGTGTCTTTGCACCAGGCGGCATTTTTTCAGCCAAGGTAGTCGGCACGATGGAGTTGCTGGCTTCGATACTGTTACTGGCGGGGGCTTTTATTTCCCGGCAGCGGCTGGTGCAGGTGGCAGGCGCGGCGCTTGGGTTGAGTGTCATCAGCGGGGCCATATTTTTTCATCTCTTCACGCCTTTGGGTATTGCAGTCATCAACACGGACGGCACCAGCGATGGGGGTGAGCTCTTTACGCTGGCTTGTGGCGTGTGGGTTTCGTGTGCCTGGTTGTTGTGGATCAGACGCGATGTCTGGTTGGCGTTGATTAAGAAGCTGATCGGCCAATGAAAGTTTGCTGTGGTGTAGGTTCGACAGGACATAGTTTTAGGTGGGTGTTGCTCTGCCTGCTGGTTGCCAGTGGTCTTACAGCCTGTGGCAACCCGCCTTACCCTCGCGGCTCGACAGAGCAACTGTTTGCGGGGAGCACATTACCAACAATTAGCCAGCAGGTCGTGCAGGGCCAGCGCATCAATATGGCCAGCGTGAAAGGGAGCGCCGTAACCGGTCTGCCTAAAAGCAGTTCGCTGTTGTTGTTTGTGCACGGCTCGCCTGGCGATTGGAAGGCTTGGTCTTACTACCTTAAAACGCCTGAGCTGGCTGGCTTTGCAAACCGGATTGCAATTGATCGCCCGGGTTTTGGTGACTCTGGCCGAGGCGTTGTGTTGACCGATTTGCGGCAGCAGGCAGCGCTGATTGCTGCGCTGATTCCCAAGGGCCAAAAAGCCATTGTGGTGGGTCACTCACTGGGCGGGCCTTTGGCTGTCTGGATGGCTCTCGACTCGCCCAACAAGGTTTGCGGTGTGGTTTCTATTGCGGGCTCGTTGTCGTCACGTTATGAGGAGCCACGCTGGTACAACCTGTTGGCTGATTCCGTTCTGGTGCGCTGGGCTGTACCTGCTGAAATGATCTGGTCAAACCAGGAGATGATGACTTTGTCAGGTGAATTGGGCAAACTTGAAGCGGCCGTGGGCCAACTACGCATACCCGTCACACTGATACAGGGCGCAAAGGATTCTCTGGTCGAGCCTGAAACGGTTGACGAGTTTGCAAAGCGTGCGCCTGCTGCCTGGCTTAAGATTAAAAATCTGCCCAACGAAACGCATTTTGTGTTGTGGGAAAAGCCGCAAATTATTGTTGATGCCATCAAAGAAATGCCATGTGCCTCATCACCTTGAACTGGCAGCCAGGTAAACCCGTGCCCTTGCTCATTGCTGCAAATCGCGATGAGTTTTATGCCCGCCCGGCTCTGGGCTTGCACCACTGGCCTGGACAGGGCATTCTTGCCGGTCAGGATTTGCTGGCAGGCGGCACGTGGCTTGGTTTGGGTGCTGGTAAGGGTGCGAATCAAATTCGGATGGCAGCATTGACCAACTACCGCGATGTCACAAGTCAAAAATCGGACGCCGCGTCCAGGGGTCACCTCACAGCCGCTTTCCTCAACAGCTCTGTAAGCGCGAAAGATTACCTGGAGACGCTCTCCACAAATACCCATCTTTACAACCCGTTTAATTTGATCTTGTTTGATGGTCAGGATTTGATGGGTTTTGAGAGCCGACATGCACGCATGTTTGCATTACCAGCAGGCATCACTTCAGTTTCGAACGCTGACTTCAACACGCCCTGGCCCAAGCTTGAATACCTCCGTAATTCTTTTGAACAAACACTGGCAGCTAACGATGATGAAGCTTTGTTGAAAGAAAAAATTTTTGAACTGCTGTCTGATGCCCGCATGGCGCATGACGCTGCCCTGCCCCAAACGGGCATTTCACTGGACAGAGAACGTGTCTTGTCGGCTGCCTTTATACGCACACCCGACTATGGGACCAGAGCGTCCAGCGTCATACGCATCAAGCATCGAGTCGCCCAGTTTACGGAGAGATGCTTCGATACAAACGGATTCAAAGGCGAACTAGAGGAAACCATTTCCTGGGGAAATTCATGCCTTCGGTGATCGGCGAGCGCATATATGGTGCTCAAAGTCAGCCCATCATTGCTGCTGTGCCAAAGGAGCTACTGAAGCTCGATGTCAGCGAGCTCAATGCATCTGATCGACTACTAGCTTTGGGCGGTTATGTTGTTTATTGCGCCACCGCAAACAAGCTTCCACATGTGATGCGCGAGATCGGGCGCTTGCGGGAAATAGCGTTTCGCGTTGTGGGTGAAGGTACCGGCAGGGAGCTTGACCTGGATGAGTTTGACCCTCACTACCACCACCTTTTTGTGTGGAATGCGGCTTCAAGTGAGATTGTGGGCGCTTACCGTATGGCGTTTACCCAAGAACTCATAGCCACCAGTGGTGTGACATCGCTTTACACCCATAGTCTGTTTGAATTTGATACGTTATTGTTTGAGCGCCTTGGACCCAGTTTGGAGATGGGGCGGTCTTTTGTACATCCATCATGGCAGGGCAACACGCGGGTATTACGTCTTTTATGGGCGGGCATTGCTGTTTTACTGGATCGGCATCCAGCCATACGGCATCTTTTTGGGCCTGTCAGCGTAAGTCCACAATTCAGTGATGTGGGGAAATTTTTGATCATGACCGCGCTGCAGCTGCACCATATGGATGCAGATCTAAAGCAACTGGTACGGCCTCGCAATGCGCCGCGAAGTTTGGCGCACCGCACCAGCCAGCAGTCAGTACAGCGGCTGATGGAAATCAGTTCAGGGCTGGCAGACCCAGGCCGCTTGTCGAAATTTCTGCAGCGAATTGAACACGGTTTAAAACTGCCCATGTTGATCAAACATTACATTGAGCTGAAAGGGCGCTTTGCGGGGTTCAGTGTTGACACTGCCTTTAATAGCACGCTGGATGGTCTGGTGTTTGTGCGGGTGGAGGACATCAGCCCCAAAATGCGGTCCCGATTGACCGGGTCCGATTCAAAATAGATTGACCCGTCCGTGTCGATGCGCCGAGATTGAACTACCGTTAAAGCTCCAATTTGCTATAAATAACATAGCTGCTCGCGCCCGTATTTATGGGGCTAGAGCCTGAAATAATGCTAAAAATAGCTTGAAAACCGTGTTTTTAGCTGCTTTTTGATCCCATCAGTCCCGAACGCAGCGCACCACCAGTGGCAGCAAGGGGTAGCGCAGAATCGCCTCGCGCCCGCTGGGGCCCAAGCCAAACTCGGCGCGTACTCTGGGGTTGCGGTAGAAAGTTTGGCTGCCAGTGCCGCCTGCGTCGCGGTACAGCACGTCATAGCCATTGGCGGCACCCGTGCCATCGAGCACGGCGGTATCGTCGATAAAACGTGCTCTGAACTCGACACCCGCCTCGCAGCGGTACAGCGGCGCTTCAGCCTGCCATCCTTTGCTGGCACAGGCGGTTAGCAAAACGATCGGCGCAGCCAGTGCGCAAAGCAGCTTGTTCATGTATTTCCCTTTATTTAGGCCAGAGAACCCAGAGGCGTAGCGGCTGATTGACTTTGGCAGCAAACTCGCCCGCCTCAAAACCTGTGCCGGCAAAGTAGTCAGCCCGCACGGCACCGACGATTGCACTGCCCGTGTCCTGTGCAAACACCAGTTTTTGCAGGTTGGCCGCAGCCCCACGCGACGACAGCCAGACCGGCGTGCCGTAGGGAATGCTGGCCGGATCTACGGCAATCGAGCGGCCAGGTGTCAGTGCAACCCCTTGCGCACCTTTTGGGCCAAAGGCGGCATCCAGATCATTGAGTGCTTCTTCTCTAAAAAAGATGTAGCGCGGGTTGCTCCACAGCAGTTGCGGCACACGCTGCGGATTTTGTGCAGCCCATGCTTTGGTCGCGTCAGGCCACGGGTTGACCTTGGTAACGCCTTGGCTCAGCAGCCACTGGTTGATGCTGCGATACGGCTGATCGTTTGAACCTGCAAACGATACCCGCGTGGTGCGCTGGTAGCCATCAGCTTCCACAATGCTGATACGGCCTGAGCCCTGAATGTGCAGCAGCATGGCATCAATCGGGTCAGCCAGGTACGCAATCTCGCGGCCTCTCAACGCGGCCCTGGCTTCAGGCAGGGTGTCAATTTCTTGCCGGGAGAACCAGGGCTTGCGTGTGCCAAACCCGCTTGAAGCTGCGGGTGCCTTGTACAGCGGTACGTCATAGCCATTACCAGGCTGCCGACTGGCCTTGAGCAGTGGCTCGTAGTAGCTGGTGAGCTGGCCATCGGCCACGCCTTGCGATGATTCAACCCGATACGGTTGCAGCCGCGACATCATCCACGCACGCTGCTCGTCACCAGAGGCAATGCTCAGGCGCCGCACGTCGGCACACAAAGGAGCGAAGGTGGTGCCAGGCCGCTCACAGTTTTTCAGCCATGCGTTCCAGGCCTCGAATAATTTATCGTCATCAAAGCCGGGCAAATCAGACCAGCGTACCGCCACCCAACGACTTTTACCCTTGCCCAGTGTTGGCGGCAAGGCTGCGCCGTCGTCCATGCGGCGCGGCGTGCTGGCACCTGGCGGCGCGTCTGCCTGGCGCTGCATCGACGGAAGGCTGGTGTTAACTGCACACGACCACAACATGCAGGTAACAACGATGACTACACTGGCTTGGGCGATTTTTTTAAGGTGTGTCATGACTCTGTTGTTGTTGGAAGCGTTGGGGGCGCTGGTTTTGCTGGTGTTCATTGTGTGGTGGACGATGTTCTCGGGCCGCAAAAATGGTGAGTTAAAAAACGACTCGGAAGAAGGCAAAACATCCCCGACGGACAAGCTCTGAACCACAAAAGTTTGCCTGGATCTTGCCTGCACCTGCCCTAAACATTACGCAGCA
>JBBRQQ010000112.1:0-7193 GCA_038226155.1 Burkholderiales bacterium | reverse complement strand
CTGCAGGCGTGAGGTGAGTGGGCCATCGGCTACCTTAATGCTTAAAAACTCAAGGTGCTCTTCGTAGTTGGCGCTGACGATGCTGTAGGCCCGCAAGAGCGGCTTGTCATTGACGCGCAGGCCAATCATGGTGAAGTGACCGTTGCTAAAGCGCAATGAGGGGTCACGGGTGGTGGTGAAGGTAAACAGCTTGTTGGTCCAGTGGTGGACGGACAGGACTTTTTCTTCGTTAAAGGCGCTCATGGTGGGTGCAGTCAGTAAACAGGGACTGGCAAAGTTTAGCGTTTCGCTAGTAGCTGAATCTGCATAAGCTTATTTGTACGCTCGTGTGACAACTAGGCAAAATGGTCAAACGACGCGAATGTATTTTCGACCAGCTGGCCTTGCGCATCCACAAGCCGCAGCATAGGGCCCTTGTCGCTTACCTGGTCAATGCGGCCTATGCGCGTCACGACCGTCTGGCTTTGGAGGGATGCCGCCTCGACTGCGCTGCGTGCGGCGCGCGGCGCTGTAAATGCCAGTTCGTAGTCATCGCCGCCTGAAAACACGTAAAAAAGTGGGGTTTGAAGCTCTTTATTACCCTTAAAAGTGCCTCTAGCCCAATCGATACGGGTGCGAGCAGCTAGTAAATTAATAGCGCGCGACGTGTCAATCGTTGCGCCCACACCGGATGCCTTAAGGATATGACCGAGGTCTCCAGCCAGCCCGTCGCTGATGTCTATGGCTGCGCTAGCAATACCGCGCAGGGCTTGCCCGAGTGCGACGCGCGGCGTGGGCCGCTCAAGCCGAGCCCTGGCCTTGGCAAATACGTCAGCTGGCAGATCCATGTTGCCACCTAAATTTCCCCGTAAAGCTTCAAGGGCCAGCCGCGCATCGCCCAGCGTGCCGCTGACATAGACGTCGTCACCAGTTCGCGCGCCCGAGCGCAGCAAGGCCTGGCTTTTACCGTTTGCCACAGGCACCTCGCCAAACACCGTGATGCAGATATTGAGTGGGCCCCGCGTGGTATCGCCGCCAATCAGCTCGCACTGGTGCGCGTCGGCCAGCGCCCACATGCCTTTTGAAAATGCCTGCAGCCACGCCTCGTCTGCTTTGGGCAAAGCCAGCGCCAGCGTAAATGCAAGCGGTGTCGCACCACACGCGGCGAGGTCGCTGAGATTGACGGCCAGCGCCTTGTGACCCAGCGCCTCAGCGTCAACATCCGTAAAAAAATGTCGACCCTCCACCATCATGTCGCTGGAGATCGCCAATTGCATACCAGGTGATGGCTGCAAAAGGGCGCAGTCGTCGCCTACCCCTATCACTGCCCGCTTGGCGGGACGCGTGAAGTAGCGGGCGATCAAGTCGAACTCACCCATTGAATCGTCTGTACTGGCATTCATGGACTGCCGAGCATACAGGCTGTGGCGATAGCCTACTCGTTCGGGCGCCTTTTATCTCTCTCTCTCCTGCACGCGCGCAGCCCCACCCCTAAACCGCAGCGATGCCTGGCGTATGACCTCAGCCAGCAGCGCCTCTTCGCTTTGGCGTTCGCGCAGCCAGCGCGCGTCGTTCTCGCTGTTTGCCACGCTGCTTTGGAGCATGTAAATAAACGAGCTCGCGCCCAACGCTTTGGCGTGGGGTTCGATCTGCTTGAGGGTGTGCAATAGATGGTCACGCAGCGGCAGATGCTCGCCCGTGGCGGGCTCCACATACACGGCATCCAGGCCAAAACGGCAGGCCTGAAAGCGGTTGTAGGTGTAGACCAGGTAGTCGTCTTCGGTGGGCACAAAGGGCTGGTCCTGCATAAACCAGCTGGCCAGCGCCTGCACAAACGCTGACAGCGCAGCGGCGCGCTCAATGGTCAGAGGTGTGTCAAACACGCGTATTTCAATCGTGCCAAATTCTGGCTTGGGCCGAATGTCCCAATAAAAATCCTTCATACTCTTGACAACGCCGGTGCGCGCCATTTTGTCAAAGTAGGTGGTGAAGTCACGCCAGGTTAAAGCCATGGGTGCGCGGCCTGACAGCGGAAAGGCAAATACCGAGTTGAGCCGGGCGGAGTCAAATGCCGTATCTATCCCCTGCACGTAGGGGCTAGACGCCGACAGTGCAATGAAGTGCGGTATGTAGCGCGACATGCGGTGCAGCGTGAGCAGGGCCGTGTCCGCATCGGGGCAGCCTACATGCACATGCTGGCCAAAAATCGTGAATTGCTTTGACAAGTAGCCATAGAGCTCAGACAGTTCGCGAAAGCGCGGCTTGTCGTAAATGCGCCGCTCGTGCCAGGCTTGATACGGGTGCGTGCCGCCGCCCACCACGGCAATGTTGAGCTTGTCAGCGCACTTCACCAGCGCATCCCGAATTTGTGAGAGCTGGCCCAGCACCTCTGATGATGAGCGGCACACGCCGGTGGACACCTCAATCATGCTCGATGTCATCTCGGGTACTGCCGCACCGGGCAGTGGTATTTTGTCCATCAGGCGCAGCATGTCTTCTGCATAGGGCGCAAGGTCGTAGTTGTGCGTGTTGACCAGTTGCAACTCCAGCTCAACGCCAAGCGACAGCGCTGCCGATTGGTGAAAAGGTTCAAGCGCCATGCGATGCTTTTTTCGGCAACGGCCGCGGCGTGGTTCGTCGTAGCAAGGGGAGCGGTCTTGAGCTTTCCCCGGCGCGGTAAATGGCAAAGGTGGCCAATACCGCGCCCAACATTTCCATCAGCAAAATAACGGGCAACGCAACGCTTGCAATTTGCCGGCCAACGACTGGCGACGCGCTGACAAATTGCGACACCAACAACAGCGCAACAGACGACATGGGCGACATTGCGCAGCCCACCCAAAGCGCTTGTCGCCAGCTGGCACCGCTGCCCACATTGCCTAGCGCCACACCCACAATTTTGGCCAAAGCACGCGCTGCAATCAGGCCCAGGACCAGCCCTGTAACCGGGCCGCCCCAATCGGCCTGCGCCGCCACCACAGAAACCAGCACAAACATCAGCATCGTCAGCATGCTGGATGCGGTACCCATTTGCTGGGGCCATGCCCACGGGCGCGGGTTGAGCTGTTTAAGTAGCAGGCCACCGAGCAGCGCAGCAAGCGGTGCAGAGCCGCCAAAATTGGCCGCCAGCGCAGCGCAAGCGGCAATCAGGGTGAGCAGCACAATAGCCGTGTTTTCGCTGGTGGGGCTCATCACCCGCAGCGCAGTACGCAGTGTCAGTGCCAGTACAGCGCCCACCGCCACTGAAAGGCCCAGCACCACCAGCACCGGGTACACGGTATCCAGCAGGCTCAAGCGCTCCAGATTTTTGCCACCCCGGCTCATGATGCCTGCGCTGGCGCTGCACAGGCCAATGGCATACAGCGTACTCAGGGTGGATAGCACCATCGCGCGCTCACTTACCGGGCCAGACGCGCGCGTGTCTGCCAGCACACGGGACAGTACGGCGGGTGACGTGGCCATCGCCAGCAAGGCCAGCGGCTGCGCCACGGCATCACGCACGCCCAGGTAAAGCATGGCCCAGTAAACCGCCGCGCCGGTCAGCGCTGACTCGGTGAAGCTTTGCACCAGCACCATCGGGTTGTGCTGAAACCAGCGCAGGTTGATGCGGCTACCGGCCTCGAACAGCGCAACGGCCACGCCCAGTTCCAGCAAAAACAAACCGATGCCCTGCAAAGGCCAAACCGCGCCCGTTGCACCGGTAAAGCCGGCCAGCCCCGCTACAGTGCCAACCACCGAGTAACCAATGACCTTTGGCAAACCTGTGTAGCGATGTACCAGGTGGCCCGCCGCCGCACTCAAGGCCAGCAAGAGTGACCACTGTACCGTTGGCAGACCCGCCGACGGCTTAATCCATTCAGCCCAGAAGCCCGAGAGTTCGTTCATGCTGCCAGTCTAGGTGTGAAAACTACGTAAACGCCACTATGCTTCGGTGGCGATACTGTTTTAAACAAAACTTACATGCTGCTAATTTAGGAGCTGCTCGCGCCGACAATATTAGCGCCACAGCTAGCTTGGCACGAAAAAACTGCGCGGATGACTACGCCAGCGCTCCCAGATCACGCTTGATATACGGGCGCGGTCAACGCCGCTTACGTTGTGCGCTTGCAGGGCCAAGCGAAACGCGCAGTAGAAGCTGACGCCTAAATTAAGCGCACCAATCAGCGGAATGGCGACCACGCACCACCAGAAAATCGGCAGACGCAAAACGTCGAGACCAATTGCCGCGGCGGCCGCTGCCAGTTGCCCGGTCGATAGCGTGACGTGGCGTGCCTCAAGCTCAAAGCCAAAAAATCCGGTGAATGCAGGTATCAGGCCCAGCATGAAACCTAATGATATGTTGGACGCAAAGCCGGAGACGTTTTCGCGCATGAAGCTTGACAGGCTCGCCGCGCGCGCAGAGCCCAGCGCGGCGGTAAAGCGTGGGTTGTGGCGGATGGCAGAGTCAAGTCGGTGCAGTACAAACCAGTTTTCGAACCAGCCTGCCACCATGCTGGCGGCAAAAAGAATGAGCCCGGTAAACCCGGCCCAGAGCAGTGTCGGCCCGAGCAGCGTGAGTGTATGCAAAACATGCGCGGCTTCTTTTTGGCTGATCATTGGGCGGCCAAGCAGCAACAGCACCAGCACATTGACCAGCAGCACGGCTGGCACAACCATGAAAACATTGCCAAAAACCGCTGCCACCTGAGAGCGCACCAGATGCGTGACTTCATCGACAAATTCACTCACCGCATCTGCCGAGTTGATGTCTTTTAGCTTGGCCGCCATGGCGGGCGCTGTCATGGCGGGCTGCTTGGTAGCTAACGTGAGATGCAGCAGCTGGATCAGGATGAAGGTCGCCGAGTAAGCCAGGCCGGCCCAGAAACCGCTCCAGAAAGCTGACAGGCCAACGCCCACCACCATGAACTTGAGCAGCGTCGTCAGTGCCGTGACCGCACCGCCGCCCATGGCCTTGCCGAGCATCTGTTTGTATTCACCACGGTCGCGGGTGATGTAGTGCTCGCCGACCTCTGAGCTGCGCTCTGCCATCTTGGCCGACAGCAAGGTGGAGTTGGCGCTGATCAGCGCGCCTATGCTTTTGCTTTCCTGTGCAATGATGACGCGGCGAGACAGCAGCTTGATGGCGGCCATGGCGGGCGCGGGTGACAGCAGGGCATCAAGCAGCTCGCGGACCCGCATGATGCGCGCGCGCATCTGGCGCAACCTGAACACCATACCGATTGAAATACCGTTTTGCTCCAGGTGCGTGTAGATGCTGTTGATGGCTTGCCGGCACGCATCAAGGCGACCTCGGTACCGGGCTACCACAGCGTTCAGTTGTGCTTCGTCATGTTGTGCATTGAAGAGCGCTGTGCGAAGCTCTTCTACATCTGCTGGCAGCGCGTGAAAGGCTTTGATGTCGCCTGCAGCCCGGTCCATGCGCAGCCGTAGCTCAGGTGAAAAACCAGCAGCCCGGATTTGCGCCGTGCTGTAGCTGATGGCATCCATCAGGTTGTGTTGCCAGTGCAGCGTGTCGGCCGCTGGCTCGGTCGACAGCAGACGCGCCAGCTGACCCACCTGCACTTCATCGAGAACGCTCATCCACTGCGCATCAAAGCGGGTGGGCGCTACCAGCGGGAAAAGTTCTGATGCGTCTATGGTTTCAGGTGTGCCGGGAAGCATCTTGCGGCGCAGGCGATCTGCCAGCTCGCTGACGAAAGCAGTACGCGGCGCAAAACCGAAATCAGCCAGCAGTGTGGTGATGTCTACCGTCTGCACCAACGCGAGCCACCAGGCTTTTAATTTCGCCTCAAGCTCGGGCTGCGCCTGAACAGCGACGATGAACGACTGCAGACGTGAGGCGCAGGCAGGGGCAGAGCTTTCATCGCCGCGCAGCCATGCAAACAGCTCAATCAGCCAGACGTGGCGTGCGGCTAGAGTTGCCTGCGGGTCAAGCGTGCCAAGCAGCGTGCGGAGGTCTGTCATCAGCAACAGGAACGCTAATGAAGCACGCGGCTGCTGGCGGCGCTGCCGCCGTCATGGCTGCCCGGGCCTGAAGAGTTGGCTTCCAGCACAAACATGGGTATTTCCACTTCAAAGCGCTCACCATCTTCAGCCACACAAAAATAACTGCCATGCATGGTGCCACTGACCGTACGCAGACGCGTGCCGCTGGTGTACTGGAATGATTCGCCCGGTTTAAGCAGTGGCTGGTGCCCGACCACTGCCAGGCCCTTCACTTCTTCGCGCAGGCCATTGGTATCCACGATGATCCAGTGGCGTGAAATCAGCTGTGCAGTGATGTCACCCGTATTGGTAACCGTGACGGTGTAGGCAAAGCCATACACAGAGTCCGCTGGCGAAGATTGCTCGGGTATGTATTGCGGGACGACTTCACAGGAGAATTGATATTTCGGCATGGTACAAAAAAGTGTTGGGTGATCTTAACTGTGCCGCTTGACCGGGCTCTGACCCCAAAAACCCCAAATTGAAATTTGATGGCTTGCTGCGACAATCTCGCCATGCGCAAAAACAAACCCGCCTACAACATTGCCCCCTCTATTTTGTCAGCCGACTTTGCCCGCCTGGGTGACGAGGTGAAAGCCGTGATTGCCGCCGGGGCCGACTGGATTCACTTCGACGTGATGGATAACCATTACGTACCCAACCTGACCTTCGGCCCGATGATTTGCAGCGCCCTTAAACCCCATGCCAAAAAAGCCGACGGCAGTGCAGTTCCGATTGATGTTCACCTCATGGTACAGCCCGTCGATAGCCTTGCAGCAGCCTTTGCAGATGCGGGTGCCGACCTCATCAGCTTTCACCCCGACGCATCAGTCCACGTACACCGCAGCGTACAGGCTATCAAGTCCAAAGGCTGCAAGGCAGGACTGGTTTTTAACCCCGCGTTATCCATGGACGTGCTTGACTGGGTGATTGAAGATATTGACCTCATTTTGATTATGAGTGTCAACCCAGGTTTTGGCGGGCAAAGCTTTATTGAGTCCGCCCTGCGCAAAATCGAACACGCACGCAAACGCATCGATGCATCGGGCAAAGACATTCGGCTGGAGGTCGATGGCGGCATCAAGCTGGAGAATATCGCCCGCGTTGCCGCAGCCGGGGCCGACACTTTTGTGGCGGGCAGTGCGATTTTTGGCAAGCCCGATTACAAGGGCGTGATCGATGCCATGCGGGTTGAATTGGCGAAGTGAGGGGGCTTGCACCGCTGGCGG
>JBBRQQ010000111.1:0-7316 GCA_038226155.1 Burkholderiales bacterium | reverse complement strand
GTCGATCTGGTCGTAGCCTTTGGCTTCGCCGCCGAACTTTGCTGCCAGCACAGTGGTGATCGCTGCGGTCAGGGTGGTCTTGCCGTGGTCGACGTGGCCAATCGTGCCGACGTTGACGTGCGGTTTGGTCCGCTCAAATTTGCCTTTTGCCATTTTTCAAACTCCGAAAATTTATAAAGAGTTACAAACCAGATAACTTTCATGATTCCTTGAATCACACCAAATCATGAAAGTTATTTCACGTTCACTACAACTTGACGACCGTCGCCAATGACACAATTTTGTGCTGCGCCGACTTTAAATATGGTGCCCATTCCGGGAATCGGACCCGGGACCTCTCCCTTACCAAGGGAGTGCTCTGCCACTGAGCCAAATGGGCCTAAAACCTAAAAAATCAACTCACCGAATCCAACTCAAGGAAATTTCTTCACACCACAAAAACTGACCCAATTGGAGCGGGGTAGGAGAATCGAACTCCTCGCTTTAGCTTGGAAGGCTAAGGTATTACCACTATACGAACCCCGCAAAACATGTTTCGCCGAGAGTCACTCATCCAACCTTCAATCAATATCACTGGTGGATGGGGCTGGATTCGAACCAGCGTACTCGTTAGAGGGCAGATTTACAGTCTGCTGCCATTAACCACTCGGCCACCCATCCTTCGAGCGAACCTCGGATTATGCCATGTTTTTAAGTCCTCTTGCCGCGTGCTAAGCGGTGGAATCAGGCTCTGGGGTGCTCGTCCCGCCACGCCCGGGCCTCGGAAAAGTGCCCGCAACCGATAAAAGGCAGCGGCGGTCGCAAGGCCGATAGCGGCGAGGGGTGGTTGGCCAGCAAAACCTTGTGTCGCTTCGCATCGATTAGCGTGCGCTTACTTTGCGCGTGTGCCCCCCAAAGCATAAAAACAACCGGGTGATCGCCATCAGCTACCTGACGAATCACCGCGTCGGTCAGCACCTCCCAACCCCGTCCCGCGTGGCTGGCTGGAAGCCCTTCTTCCACCGTCAGGCAGGTGTTGAGCAGCAACACCCCATGCGTCGCCCAGCTCACCAGGCTGCCGCCGGGTGCTGGAAATGTGGGAAGCGGCGTACCGAGGTCACGCTGCAGCTCTTTAAAAATATTACGCAATGACGGCGGTAAACCAATACCGGATGCGACTGAGAACGCGAGTCCCTCGGCTTGGCCGCGTCCGTGATACGGGTCTTGTCCGAGTATGACGACGCGCACCTGCTCGGGTGGGGTCAGCTCGAGGGCACGCAAAGGTTCAGGCGGGAAAATCACCGCGCCTTGCGCCAGTCGTTGTCCTAAAAATTCGAGCAGCGCCTGGCCCTTGCTGCCTGCAAAAAAACCGTCTACCCCGGCCTTCCAGCTCAGTGCGACCGGCCAGCTCGCAGGGTCTGCACGCATCAACTGGCTCATCTGGCTCATCTGGCTAATGGCACTCATGGCGACTCCGTGCCGGCTACTGGCCAAACAGGCTCGCCAGCGCCACGCCCGGATCTTCGGCGCGCATGAAAGCTTCGCCAACCAAAAACGCGTTAATGTTGGCGGCGCGCAGCTTTTTCACATCATCAATGCTTGCAATGCCTGATTCAGTCACCACCAACCGATCCGCGGGTACTTTGCCTGCCAGCCGGATGGTGGTGTCTAGTGAAACCTCAAAGGATTTCAAGTTGCGGTTGTTGATGCCGATCAGCGACGTTTTGAGCTTGAGCGCACGGTCTAGATCAGGCTCGTCATGCACCTCAACCAGCACAGCCATGTCCAGCGACATTGCAAGCGCCTCCATGTCTTTCATCTGGCTGTCGTCGAGGCACGCGGCGATCAGCAGAATGCAGTCAGCACCCATCACGCGCGACTCGTAAATCTGGTAGTTATTAACCATGAAATCTTTGCGCAACGTCGGCAAGCTGCACGACGCCCGCGCCTGCTTGAGGTAATCAACATCTCCCTGAAAAAACTGTTTGTCAGTCAGCACAGACAGGCAGGCGGCACCGTGTTCGGCATAGGTTTGCGCAATATCTGCGGGTATGAAGTCAGCGCGAAGCACGCCTTTCGACGGGCTGGCCTTTTTGACTTCGGCAATCACACCGGCTTTGCCAGCGGCAATTTTTGCGCGCATCGCGCCGACGAAGTCACGCGTCAACACGCGGGACTCAGCATCCTCACGCATTACCGCCAATGGTTTGCGGCGAATCGCCTCTGCGATTTCCTGGTGCTTGACGGCTAGGATTTTTTCGAGAATGTCGGACATGGAAGAATCTTAAATAGTTTGAATTGACGAGAACCGCACCAGCCGCTCCAGCGTGGTCTTGGCCGCGCCCGACTCCACCGCCACCTTCGCCTTGGCTATGCCTTCAGCAATCGATTCAGCCACATTCGCCGCGTACAGCGCAGCGCCTGCATTCAAAATCACGACGTCTCTGGCAGCACCGGGCTCGTTGTTTAGCACGCCCATCAGCATGGCTTTGGATTGCTCGGGCGTTTCGACCCGTAGCGCACGGTTGCTCGACATATTGAGCTTGAAGTCTTCGGGATGGATTTCGTATTCGGTGATCTCGCCGTTTCGCAGTTCGCCCACCACTGTGGCCGCGCCCAGGCTGACTTCATCCATGCCGTCTTTTCCGTACACCACCAGCGCATGTTCAGCGCCCAGGCGCTGCAACGCGCGAATCTGGATACCGACAAGATCAGAGTGAAACACGCCCATCAAAATATTGGGGGCGCTGGCCGGGTTGGTCAGCGGTCCGAGGATGTTGAAGATCGTGCGCACGCCCAGTTCCCTGCGGATAGGTGCGACATTTTTCATGGCTGGATGGTGGTTGGGCGCAAACATGAAGCCCACGCCGACCTCATCAATACAGCGTGCAATCGCTTCCGGTGAAAGGTTGATGTTGATGCCCAGCGCCTCGATCACATCGGCGCTGCCCGACTTGCTGCTGACACTGCGCCCGCCATGCTTGCTGACCTTGGCACCCGCCGCTGCCGCGACAAACATCGAACAGGTCGAAATATTGAAGGTGTGCGAACCATCGCCACCCGTGCCGACGATGTCGACCAGGTGCGTTTTGTCCGCCACATTCACCTTGGTCGAAAACTCGCGCATCACCTGCGCGGCGGCGGTGATCTCGCCAATGGTTTCTTTCTTGACGCGCAGGCCGGTAATCAGCGCAGACATCATCACTGGCGACATCTCGCCGCTCATGATGAGGCGCATGAGGTGCAGCATCTCGTCGTGGAAAATCTCGCGGTGCTCGATGGTGCGCTGCAGGGCTTCTTGCGGGGTGATCTTGTGGGTGTTGGACATGTTGGCTCCTGTTTTGCTTATTTTTGCGCTCAAACGATAAAAAAAGACCTGTTTTTACCCTATTTTTTGGCTGTAGACCAATGAATACGGGCGTCAGCAGCTACTGATTTAATAGCGTTCATGGTGCTTGCTTCTGAAATGTTGGGGACAGAGCTGACTCACTTCGTGTAGTTGCGGTCTGTCCCACAAGGTTTCAGAAAGTTTTTCAGCATCGCGTGGCCGTGTTCGGTGAGTATCGACTCCGGATGAAACTGCACGCCTTGTATCGCCAGGGTTTTGTGCCGCACACCCATGATCTCGCCGTCATCAGTCCACGCCGTGACTTCAAGCACCTCCGGGCAGCTTGATTTTTCAATCGCCAGCGAGTGGTAGCGGTTAACCGTGAACTGCCTGGGTAGCCCCGCAAACACGCCTTGACCAGTGGTGCTGATGACGCTGGTTTTGCCGTGCATCAGTTGCTGGGCGCGCACGATGTTGCCACCAAACGCGGCGCCTATGGCCTGATGGCCGAGGCACACGCCAAGAATAGGCAGCTTGCCCGCAAAGTGCTGAATCGCGGCGACTGAAATACCCGCCTCCTTCGGCGAGCATGGGCCGGGTGAAATTACCAGCCGGTCTGGCTTGTGGCTTGCGATGGCCTCTAGCGTGATCTCATCGTTGCGAAAGGTCAAAACCTCTGCCCCCAGCTCACCAAAATACTGCACGATGTTGTAGGTGAAGCTGTCGTAGTTGTCGATCATTAGGATTTTCATGATTTTCATGTCATTTCACTCCAGCCCTTCTTCAACCAGCTCGCTAGCCCGCAGCAACGCCCGCGCCTTGGCCTCGGTTTCTTTCCATTCCAGCTCGGGCACCGAATCGGCCACCACACCTGCTGCTGCCTGCACATAGAGCATTTGATCCTTGATGATGCCGGTGCGGATGGTGATGGCGACATCCATGTCGCCCGAATAGCTCAGATAACCGCAGGCACCGCCATACAAGCCGCGCTTGGTGGGCTCCAGCTGGTCGATGATTTCCATGGCATGCACCTTGGGCGCGCCGCTCAATGTGCCCGCTGGGAAGGTGGCCTTGAGCACGTCCATGCCTGACATGCCATCCAGCAACTCGCCCTCGACATTGCTCACGATGTGCATCACATGGCTGTAGCGTTCAACCGCAAAAGCTTCGGTGACCTTGACCGAGCCGGTTTTTGCGATGCGGCCAATGTCATTACGCGCCAGGTCAATAAGCATGACGTGTTCGGCGCGCTCTTTAGGGTCATTGACCAGCTCATGCTCGGCGGCTTTGTCTGCCTCGGGCGAAGATGCCCGGGGGCGCGTGCCGGCCAGCGGCCTGATGGTCACCTTTTGACCGCCCCCCTGCTCGGCCGTGAGCTGCTCTTGCCGCACCAAAATCTCGGGCGATGCTCCCACCACATGGAAGTCGCCAAAGTGGTAGTAGTACATGTACGGGCTAGGGTTGAGCGAACGCAGCGCGCGGTACAAACTGAGTGGCGACTCGGTGTAACGCTTCTTGATGCGCTGGCCAACCTGCACCTGCATGAAGTCGCCCGCCTCAATCATTTTTTTGGCCCGCTCTACGGCTGCGATGTAGTCGGCCTTGGCGAAATCGCGCTCTGCGGGGTAGCCCTGCGATGGCTTGACGACCGGGGCGCTGACCGAATATTTGAGCTGCTCTTTCAGCTCACGCAAGCGCTTTTTCGCGTTGGCATAGGCCTCGGACAGCGCCGGGTTGGCGTAAACAATGAGATAGAGCTTGCCCGATAGGTTGTCAATCACAGCCAGCTCTTCGCATTGCAGAAGCAGGATGTCGGGGCAGCCCAGGGTGTCGGGCGGGCAACTTGCCTCCAGCTTTTTCTCGATATAGCGTACCGCGTCGTAACCAAAGTAGCCGGCCAGGCCGCCACAAAAGCGCGGCAGGCCAGGGCGCAGCGCCACCTTGAAGCGTTTTTGGTAGTCGCTAATGAAGTCCAGCGGGTTTTGCTTCGAGGTTTCAACCACCTGACCGTCGGTGACAACCTCGACCACCGTATCAAGGCCGAAACCCGATGCGCGAACCAAAGTGCGCGCTGGCAAACCGATGAAGCTGTAGCGGCCAAAACGCTCGCCACCGACGACTGACTCGAGTAAAAAACTGTACTTGCCACCGTCCTTGGAGTGCGCAAGTTTGAGGTAAAGCGATAGCGGAGTTTCAAGATCGGCAAAAGCTTCCACCATCAACGGAATGCGGTTGTAGCGCTGGCTGGCAAGGCTTTTGAATTCAAGTTCGGTAATCACGAAAGCATCCTTTCACGGGAGCAAGGGTGGGCAGCGCTGTGTTGGAGTGCCCGCTCATCATTCACAGTGGCTTGGGCATCAAGGCCGGGTGACCACTGCTTAAGCCAAGCGGTGGCGATATGAGAAAAAAAAGGGGGGGGGTAGCTGCTGAATGGATTCAAGCCGAGCAGTGTCAGCTTGCGGGCATCAGGCGGCTGTTGATAAATAGCGACGCCACAGCCAGGCTCCCCGGCTTGTATGCCCCGTGTGAATGGTGTGCTGAAGGTGACCAATAGACATGATTTTCGAAGTGTATCAAACCCGCGCGCCCTAAGAGCACTTCTCGAAAACCCTATTGTGTGCGCAATGAATGAGCCGCAGAATAGCCCTACAAAATAGAACGGTCGTTCTATTTAACAACCCTGTTCAGGAAATCCATTCCATGACCTTCAAAAATCAGTGTCTCGCCCTTGCAGCGGGATTAGTGCTGTCTTTTAATGCCCTGGCTGCGACCATTGATGTCGCGGGTGTCAAGCTTGAAGACACGGTGGACGTACAGGGTGCCAAACTTCAGCTTAATGGCGCGGGCGTTCGTTACAAGGCGATTTTCAAGGTTTATGTGGCAGCGCTCTATGTAAGTAAAAAAACGTTTGTGCCTGAAGATGTTTACACCACTACCAGCCCCAGACGCATGAGCATGACCATGCTGCGCGAAATCGATTCAAACGAGCTTGGCAAGGCCTTTACCAAAGGCTTTCAGGAAAACGCTCCTAAAAATGAAATGTCTAAACTGATTCCTGGCCTCATCCGCATGGGCCAGGTGTTTTCCGACCAGAAAAAGCTGGTGGCTGGTGATGTATTCACCATCGACTGGATTCCGGGCATCGGCACGGTTATCAGCGTGAAGGGCAAACCGCAGGGCGAACCATTTAAAGAGCCTGAGTTTTTCAATGCCCTGATGCGCATCTGGCTTGGTCCCCACCCGGCAGATTTCAGGCTCAAGGACGCTTTGATGGGCTCAGCTGCCACGTCTCCGGGCTAAGTTTTGCGCCAGCAAGGGCAAGTCGGCCAGCGAATGAATGAATCCGTCGGCATCGACACTGCGAATTGGCTCACCGTGGTTATAACCGTAAGTCACCAGCAGCACAGGGCAACCAGCAGCACGCGCCGCTTGCGCGTCGTTGCTGGAGTCCCCGACCATGAGGGTACGCGCAGGCAAGCTGCCCAATGCTTCACAGGTTCTTAACAATGGCATGGGGTCAGGCTTTTTACGCTCAAATGAATCGCCACCAAACACCTGACTGAAAAAACCATCCAAACCCTTGCGCTTTAAAAGCGCCTGGGCAAACTCCAATGGCTTGTTGGTCAGGCAGGCCAGCTTGAGTCTGGCCCGCAGCAAACCATGCAAGCCCTCGATCACGCCAGGGTAGACCTGCGAATGCTGCCCGTTTATGGCGAGGTAGTGCTTTTGATAGCTGGCGAATGCTGCTTCAAATGTTTGAACACTGCTGATTGCTATTAATTCAGGAGCTTTTTGCGCCCGCAAATACTGGGCCTCAAGATGATTTAGGACTGACCTTATGAGATTTTCAGAGCCCCTGCCGACCATAGGCTCAACTGTGCTGCGCGCAAGCTGCGGATGATGCGGAAGGTTCAAATCACCCAGCATCAGGTTAAGCGCAGCAACAAAGTCACCCAGGGTATCGACCATGGTTCCATCAAGGTCGATGATGGCGGCGTCGAAATCCGCC
>JBBRQQ010000110.1:0-7381 GCA_038226155.1 Burkholderiales bacterium | reverse complement strand
GTAGCGTTAACCACACAGCCAGATTTAATGGGGTAGCTTTGACCGGTTTGCTGATCCTTCACCTGCAGGCCAACGACCTTGCCAGCGTCGTGCAGCAAGCCGCTAGCGCTGCAATAGTTGACCAGCAACGCGCCCTGCTCTGCGGCGGTGCGGGCCAGCGCCAGCGCTAACCGCGCATCGTCAAATTCACCGTCCCAGTACTTGATCCCGCCACACAATTTGCCAACTGCGCCATTGCGTTTGCTGTTTGGCAAAAGCGTCAGCGTCTCGTCACGGCTTAAAAATTCGGTCGCGCCCAGGCCCGCCTTGCCCGCCAGCGCGTCGTAGATCTTCAGCCCCACGCCATAAAAAGGCGCTTCCCAGAACTTGTACGACGGCATCACAAAGGCCAGCGGCTGCGCCAGGTGCGGCGCGTTGGCCAGCAGGGTCGTGCGCTCGTGCAGGGCCTCACGCACCAACGTAATGTTGCCCTGCGCCAAGTAGCGCACACCACCGTGAACCAGCTTGGTCGCCCGCGACGACGTGCCCTTGGCAAAGTCATGCGATTCGACCAACAGCACCGAAAACCCCCGCGCCGCAGCGTCCAGCGCCACGCCCAGCCCAGTCGCGCCGCCGCCAATTACGGATACGTCATAAGCGACCGGCCGCGCCAATTGCTGGATCAAGTCGGCTCTGTTGGTGGGTTTCATGGCACAAGTGTAAAACCGCGCTGTTTTCGCGCTGATTTAAGCTTTGGGCGCTTCAAAAGTAGTTTTTACGCCATTTTTGAGGTCATTTTTGAGCTTTAGCCCAATAAATACGGGCGTTACCAGCTACTAAATCCATAGCAAAAACTTTTACGATTCAACCCAGTGCCCAGCCTGCCCCACCGCCTTATACCAGCGCGCCAGCTTGGCCTTGCGTTCATCCGCGCTAATTTTTGGCTCGAAGATTTTGTCGATTTTCCAGAGCGCAGCAAGCTCGTCGCAACTAGCCCAAAAGCCGACCGCCAGCCCCGCCAGATACGCAGCGCCCAACGCGGTGGCCTCCAGCACTTTGGGGCGCACTACGACGACACCTGAAAAGTCAGCCTGCATTTGCATGAGCAAATCATTTTTGCTGGCACCGCCATCCACTCGCAGGGCTTTGAGGGGCAAGCCCGCGTCCAGACTCATCGCCCTGAACACGTCTGCGCTTTGCAGGGCGATGGCCTCCAGTGCGGCTCTGGCAATGTGCGCCCTGGTTGTGCCGCGCGTCATGCCCAGTAGCGCGCCGCGCGCATACGGGTCCCAGTGGGGGGTGCCCATGCCTGCGAAGGCGGGCACCAGATACACGTCACCGGTATCGGGCACGCTGGCGGCAAGTGGCTGCACATCTGCGGCTGACTGGATGATTTGCAGGCCGTCGCGCAGCCACTGGATGGTGGCGCCGCCCATAAAGACGCTGCCTTCCAGGCAATACGTGGCCTGCGGCTTCACCTTTGCCTTCGCATCAAGCTGCCAGCCGACCGTCGTCAACAGCTTGTTTTTAGATACCACCGGTTTGCTGCCAGTGTTCATCAGCATGAAGCAGCCCGTGCCGTAGGTGTTTTTGGCCATGCCGGGCTCAAAGCAAACCTGGCCAAAGGTGGCCGCCTGCTGGTCGCCCGCAATGCCTGCAATCGGGATGGCCGTACCCAGCAGCTCGGCATTCGTTGCGCCCACCACGCCGCTGCTGGCCACCACTTCAGGCAGCACGCCGCGGGGGATGTTGAAGAGGCCCAGGAGCTCATCGTCCCACTGCAGGGTGTGCAGGTTAAACAGCATGGTGCGGGAGGCGTTGCTGACATCGGTAACGTGTACGCTGCCCTGGGTCAGGTTCCACACCAGCCAGCTGTCTATCGTGCCAAATGCCAGCTCGCCTTTTTCGGCTTTTTCGCGCGCGCCAGGCACGTTGTCTAACAGCCATTGCAGCTTGGTGGCCGAGAAGTAGGCGTCGAGCACCAGCCCGGTTTTTCGCTGGATCATGCCTGTATGACCCGCGCGGGCCAACTCGTCGCAGCGGCCTGCGGTGCGCCTGTCTTGCCAGACGATGGCGTTGGCGACAGGCTGGCCGGTTTTGCGGTCCCACAGCACCGTGGTTTCGCGCTGGTTGGTGATGCCGATGGCGCTGATGGGGAATGTAGATGCTATTGAATCAGTAGCTGTTCGCGCCCGTATCGATTGGTCTGCAGCCTTATTTGGCATCATTTTCAGGCATTTTTTGGCTACTTCGAGCTGCGTGGACCAGATTTCACGCGCATCATGCTCCACCCAGCCGGGCTGCGGAAATATTTGCGCAAACTCTTGGCTAACCTGCGCCACCACAGCCCCCGCGCGGTCGAACAGCATGGCTCTAGAGCTGGTGGTGCCCTGGTCGAGTGCGAGGATGTAGCTCATCTACCGAAGGTTAACGCAATCAATCTGGCCCCGGCGTGCGGATATACCATCAGGGCTTCAGGAGCACCCACATGACAACCACCACACCAGAGCAGAATCAAAATATTGCCTTCATTGGCGGCGGCAACATGGCCAGCGCCATCATTGGCGGGCTTATCAAGCGCGGCACCGCTGCCAGCCAGATTCAGGTCGTTGAGCCTTTTGACGAGCAGCGCGCCAGGCTCCAGCAACAGTTTGGCCTGCAGGCTGAAGCGGCGCCCAGCACGGCGCTGGCCAGCGCAACCATAGTTGTCTGGGCCGTCAAGCCGCAAACCTTCAAGGAGGCCGCGCTGGACACCCGCTTTCACACCAAAAAAGCCCTGCATTTAAGCGTGGCTGCAGGCATACGATCAAGCAGCATTGCCCATTGGCTGGGGTGCGAGCGCATCGTCCGCTCCATGCCCAATACACCCGCGTTGATAGGCAAGGGCATGACAGCGCTGTATGCGCGTGATGCCGTCTCACCTGTTGACAAGCTGGCGGTGGAGAGCGTGATTAAAACCACGGGGGAATTCGTCTGGCTCGATGATGAAGCGCAGCTTGATGCCGTGACCGCGCTGTCAGGCTCAGGACCGGCCTATGTTTTTTACTTCATCGAAGCCATGGTTGGGGCCGGCGTAGCCATGGGATTGAGCCGGGAGCAGGCGCACAAGCTGGCAGTGGGTACCTTTGTTGGCGCATCGGCACTGGCCAAGGCCTCTGACGAGCCGCCGGAAATCCTGCGCGCACGGGTGACGTCCAAGGGTGGCACCACCTATGCGGCCATCACCTCGATGGAGCAGGACAACGTAAAAACCCTGTTTATGCGGGCCATGCACGCCGCCAGGCAACGCGCCCGCGAACTAGGCGATGAGTTTGGGGCAGCTTGAAATAAAAACCACAGTCAACCGAAATTCAGGGGCAGGCGTTATGGGTGTGTCCTGCTGCCGCCGTTAGCCCTTAGAGTTAGCGACAGAGGCAAAAGCAAGTGTCTTTAACTTTTTGGAGTTCACCATGAAAAAATTTCTCTCTATCCTCGTCAGCGCTGTTGTTCTGGCTTTGCCAATGGCCGTGATCTCCACGCCAGTGGCTGCCCAAACCGCTGCACCTGCTGCCGCTCCAGCCGCTGCACCTGCTGAAAAGCCAGTTGCAAAAGCTGTTGCAAAAACCAAGCGCGTCGCCAAAAAGGGCTCACGCAAGGCAAAAGCAGCTAAAAAAGCTGCCATGACAACGAAGTAATCAGTCCCGGCCTGAACTGCAAAAGCCCGCAGCAAGCGGGCTTTTTTACGCCTCGCATACAAAAATCAGAGCGTCGGCCACCACGATGACAGCGCGATACCGGCAAACACCGCAAATCCCAGCCAGTGGTTCAGCCTGAAAGCCTTGAAGCAGCCGTCACGCTCACGTTTGCGAATCAGAGTGAAGTGCCAGAGCGCTTGCAGGGCCGCGGCTGCAATCCCCAACAGAAATAGCCACGACCGCCATGACGAGGCCTGCGGCCAAAGAGCCAGCACCCAGATGCACAAAAAAGCCGCATAGCAAAACATCACCGCGGCCACATCAAAGCGGCCCAGCGTGATGGCCGATGTTTTCATGCCGATGCGAAGGTCATCATCCCGGTCAACCATCGCGTATTCGGTGTCGTAGGCAATTACCCAAAACAGATTTCCCAGCAATAGCACCCAAGCTAGGGGCGGCACACGCGATTGCGCTGCTGCAAACGCCATCGGAATGCCAAAGCTGAAAGCCACGCCCAGCACCGCCTGCGGCATGGCTACAAAGCGTTTGGCAAACGGGTAGATGAGCGTGATGGCCAGCGCAGCGAACGACCAGCCGATGACCGTGCGGTTGGTGGTGAGCACCAGACCAAAGGCGAGCAGCGCAAGCACCGCACCCAGCACCAGCGCCTCTTGGCTGGACACCTTGCCGCTGGTCACGGGCCGCTGCGCGGTGCGTTTGACGTGACGGTCAAAGTCGCGGTCGGCCACATCATTGATGCAGCAGCCTGCACTGCGCATTAAAAAAGTCCCCAGCGTGAACACCACCACCATGTGCCAGCCCGGAAAACCATGCCACGCCACCCATAGCGCCGACAGTGTGGGCCACAGCAGCAGCAGCCAACCCGCCGGGCGATCCCAGCGGATGAGTTCGAGCCACAGTTTGAATCTGGTCGTCAAGCAGAAGCGCGCCGCGTCACTCTTCCAATAGAGAGCGCAGCATCCACGCCGTCTGCTCATGCACCGTCAGGCGCTGGGTCAGTAAATCGGCCGTTGGTTCGTCGCTGGCTTTGTCGGCAAGGGGGAAGAGCTCGCGCGCCGTGCGGGCAACCGCTTCGTGGCCCTGTACCAATATACGCACCATCTCGAGTGCTTTGGGCGGTGTGCCCGGTGCATCAGGCAGTGACGCGAGATTGCTGAACTGCGCGTAAGAGCCGGGTGCAGGAAACCCCAGCGAACGAATACGTTCAGCCACCGGATCAACCGCTGCCCAGAGTTCGGTGTATTGCGCCATGAACATCAGATGCAAGGTGTTGAACATCGGCCCGGTCACGTTCCAGTGAAAGTTGTGCGTGGTGAGATAGAGCGTGTAAGTGTCGGCGAGCAGGCGACTCAAACCTTTGGCTATTGATGCACGGTCTTTTTCACTGATGCCGATGTTGATCGATGGAGCAGGTTTTGATGTGGCTTTGGCCATGGTTTTCTTTCAGTTTTTAAAGAGAAAAAATCAACTCAGTATTTTGAACGCTGAGAACGCGAATATCAAGAATGCATCAAGATAAGCGAGTCACACCCGTCAACTCGCAGGCGTAAATCGCATTGCGCAGCGCTGCAATGGCTTCATAGCGCGTGAAGCTACGGCGCCAGGCCAGTACCACGCGGCGGCTGGGTATGTGGCCTTCAAAGGGCAGGTATTTGATGAAGGATGGCTGCTCGGCTGCGACTTTTGAGCGACTGGGTTTCTTTTTCGCCGACTGCTCGATCAGCGCTTCTTTGGGCACGCCCAGCCTCGGCACCAGCGTGATGCCCATGCCTGCTGCCACCATGTGTTTGATGGTCTCAAGTGACGAGCCCTCAAAGCTTTTGCTGATGCCATCAGCTTGAGAAGAAAACCGCGCAAACTCGGGGCAAACTTCGAGCACATGGTCGCGAAAGCAGTGGCCGTTGCCGAGCAGCAGCATGGTTTCTTTTTTCATTTCTTCGGCGGTCACGCTGCTGCGCAGTGCCAGGGCATGACCACTTGGCACTGCGGCCATAAAAGGCTCGTCATAGAGCGGTGCAATCGCCAGATTGGTATCAGGAAAAGGCTCGGCCAGAATCGCGCAATCAATCTCACCGTTGCGCAGTTCTTCCAGCAGCTTGACGGTGAAGTTCTCTTGCAGCATCAGCGGCATTTGCGGGGTGTGCGCAATCATCTGGCGCACCAGATCGGGCAGCAAATACGGGCCTATGGTGTAGATCACGCCCAGACGCAAAGCGCCTGCTAGCGGGTCTTTGCCGCGTTTGGCAATTTCACGGATGTTGTCGGCCTGCTCCAGCACGCTTTGCGCCTGACGGATGATTTCTTCCCCCAGCGGCGTGACGGTAATTTCGTTGGCGTTGCGCTCGAACAATTTGACCTGCAACTCTTCTTCAAGCTTCTTGATGGCCACGCTAAGTGTGGGTTGCGACACATGGCAGGCATCTGCGCCCTTGCCGAAATGCTTTTCGCGGGCGACGGCAACAATGTATTTGAGTTCTGTCAGCGTCATGGCTTGATTGTGATGGGTTATGGCCTTGCGGCCTCCAGCAGATCCCGCGTGCGCAAGGCCTCGCGACGCGCAGCGGCGGCAAAATCGCCCTCGCCGGAGGCATACAAAATCGCCCTCGAAGAATTCACAACAATAGGTGCACCAAGCCGCCAGCCCGCCTTGACGGTCGCGACCGCATCACCGCCCTGCGCACCGACACCCGGGATGAGTAAGGGCAAAGTCGGTGCTACTGCGCGCACACGCTCGATCTCGGCTGGATAAGTTGCGCCGACTACCAAGCCCAACTGGCCATTGAGGTTCCACGGCCCCTGCGCCAGTTGCGCAATGTATTCATACAGCAGCGGCGTGCCATCAACCGATGCCAGGCGCTGGTTTTGCAGATCGTCGCCGCCGGGGTTGGACGTGCGGCACAGCAGGAACGCGCCCTTTCTGTGGTACTTCAAATACGGCGCAACCGAATCAAAACCCATGAAGGGCGAGAGCGTGACGGCATCCGCGCCGTAGCGTTCAAACGCTTCGATGGCATATTGCTCGGAGGTAGCGCCAATGTCGCCACGCTTGGCATCCAGAATGACCGGCACGTGCGGCGCTACTCGTTTGATGTGCGCTATCAAACGCTCAAGCTGCTCTTCGGCGCGCTGCGCAGCGAAGTAGGCGATCTGCGGTTTGAAGGCCATCACCAGGTCAGCCGTTGCATCAACTATTAATGCGCAAAAGTCGTAAATTTTGCTGGCATCGCCCTTGAATGTTGCAGGAAATTTGGCCGGCTCAGGGTCAAGGCCAACGCACAGCATGGATTGGTTTTGCTGCCCGGCTGCGGCCAGCATGTCGATGAATTTGGGGGCTGTCGCTTGACTTGTCATACGTTGATTGTATGAATCGCAAGGCACAAGTCTTCCCACGCCTTGGCTTTATCCAGCTGATTGCGCAGCAGGTAAGCCGCGTCATGCGTGACGACGGCTTGCATGCCGTGCAGCGAATGCACTCTTCCGCGCAGCTTGCCGAAGGGCTCGTTTGATTGCAACAGCGCTTGCGATGCAAGGCGGCCCATGACCAGCACCACATCAGGCCGCACCGAGGCGAACAGGTCAGTCAGCGTACGGGCGAGTTGGTCGGCTGCGCTGTCGGCGCCAAGCTGCCGAACCAGTGGCGCCAACAGCGCTGTGCCCGCCTTGTGCAAACCCGCCGCGCGCAGCATGTTGTCCAGCAGCTTGCCTGC
>JBBRQQ010000109.1:0-7412 GCA_038226155.1 Burkholderiales bacterium | reverse complement strand
TGTACTCAAGCTCAACATCGTCAATGTACTTTTGACCTTCGGCCTTGACCAGAATCTTGATGCGCGCCTTGTAGATGTTGTCGCGACGGCCATAGCGGTTGTACACGCGCACGATGGCCTCCAGATAATTCATGATCTGGTGCCATGGCAAAAATTCACGAATCACCGTGCCAATCACGGGTGTGCGTCCCATGCCGCCGCCTACCAATACCTTGAAACCCAACTCACCTTGTTCATCACGCAGCAGTTGCAGGCCCACGTCGTGCCAGCCAATCGCAGCGCGGTCTTCTTTGGCACCGCTGATGGCAATCTTGAACTTGCGTGGCAAAAACGCGAACTCTGCGTGCAGAGTGCTCCACTGGCGCATGATTTCGCCAAACGGGCGCGGGTCAGCGATCTCGTCAACTGCAATACCGGCACGCTCGTCGCTGGTGATGTTACGGATGCAGTTGCCGCTGGTTTGAATGCCATGCATGTCCACGCTGGCCAGCAGGTCCATCACGTCGGCAGACTTGTCGATTGGAATCCAGTTGTACTGCACGTTCTGGCGGGTCGTGAAGTGGGCATAGCCCTTGGTCAGTTTGGACGCGACCGACAGGCCGCTTTTAAAGTTGACCGGGCCCAGCTCGTCCTGCTTGGCTTGCGCCTCATCGAGCAGCGCCGCGTTCGGCTGGTCGTAGTCGCGCGCAATTTTGGCCAGCACGCGAATCTGTGCGCTCGACAGCTCGCCATAGGGCACGGCCACGCGCAGCATGGGCGCGTAACGCTGCACATACCAGCCGTTTTGAAGGCGCAGCGGGCGAAATTCGTCTTCGGGCAGCGTGCCGCCTTGCCAGCGCGTCAACTGGTCGCGGTATTGGTCGGCGCGTGCTTTGACAAACTGGCGGTCAAATTCTGTGTATTGGTACATGACTTTATCGGGCGGTGTAAGCGGAGATACGGAGGATTTTATAAATTAAAGCGCAATAAGTTTGAAGCCCGCGTAAGCAAGCAGCGCAGACAGCAGCGAGCGAATCACCCGGTCTGGCGTTTTATGCACCAGGTGCGTGCCCAGCCAAATACCGGGGAGCGAACCGGCCAGCAGTTTAACCAGTAAAGACCAGTCCACCGAGCCAATCGACGCATGGCCCAGGCCCGCCACCAGCGTGAGCGGTACCGCGTGGGCAATGTCGGCCCCCACAATGCGCGGCAGCGGCAAGGCGGGGTAAAGCAGCATCAACACAATCACCCCAATGGCACCGGCACCGACCGACGTGAGGGTCACCAGCGTGCCGATGACCGCACCAAACAGCACAGGCAAAGACCAGTGGGTTGCGCGCGTGGCCTGGCTCAAGAGTTCAGGCGCAATAACTTTAGGCGCTACCTTGCCGCGAAGCACTTTGTAAAAGGTCGCCACAGCCGTCAGCAGTAGCGCAACGCCCAGCGTGGTGGTCATGACCGTCTGGGTTGCCGGGTTGGCCGGGCCAACCAGCTGAAGTACATACAAAGTGACCAGGCAAGCCGGAATGCTGCCCAGCGCGACCTGGCCCACGATGCGCCAGTCAATCACTTTGGAGCGCGCCAGGTTAACGGTGCCACCCATTTTGGTGAAGGCGGCAAAGAGCAGGTCAGTGCCAATGGCCAGGTGTGGCTTGATGCCGAAGGCACAGATCAGTATGGGGGTCATCAGCGAGCCGCCGCCCACGCCAGTCAGGCCCACCACCAGGCCGACTACAAAGCCGGCCAATACAAAAGCGAAAGAAGCGTATTCATGCATAGCCGACGAATGTAAGGGGGCGGCTTATGAAAACAAACTACAAATTTGTTCTTCCTTTATGCGAATAAGCTTATTCACCAGCCGCCATTTGGGTTTGCTGGCTAGCAAGGCCCATTGCCAGCGCCAGGCGTTGCTCGATGGGTAGTGGCTCACCGTGCAGCCTGGCTGCCAGCAGTTCGCCGCACAGCGCCGCAAACGTCAGCCCGCGTGAGCCCATGCCCGCGCAGACCCAGACTTCTGCACCCGTCGTGCTGTGCTGCGCCAGACGCGCCACCAGCGGTAGCCGCGACGGCGTTGCACAGCGTATGCCAGCCCAGTCGCGTACCTGGCCCTGGCTAAATTGAATGGTCATTGATGCGGAGGCTTCTGGCATCAGCTTCTGCAGGCGTGCCAGATTCTCAAACTGGTCTTGCGGGTCGATGCGCGGTACAGCGCAATCGCGCTCAAAGCTCGCGCCGGCCACCCACGCTGCGCCGCCCTGCATCGGTACTGCCGGAATCACGCTGCCATGGCCGTTGACCGGGAACGGCAGCAGGGTGGTTGAGGGGTTTAACCCCCAGGACACCTGCCCACGAATCGGCTGTAGCTCCAGTGCGGCGGTGTTCACGCTCGCTGCCAGCGCACGACTGTCGTAGGCCGCTGCCAGAACCACCAGATCAGCGCGCGCCAGCACTTCACCCGATTCGCTGACGGCTTGCCAACCATAACTGTTAGGCAGCAGGCGCGTCACTTTGGCGTTGCCGCGCCATTCAATCGATGTTGCCTCGCCCCTGGCTTGCAGCCAAGCCTTGACCAGGCACGCCGGTTTGATCCAACCCGCACGCGCATGCCACAGGCCTTTGCTCGATGCGTCCATGCCGCATTGCGCCAGCTTGTCGGTGCTGGCAAGCCCGCTCCAGTCGGCGGCGGCGTCTGGCCAGTCTTGTGCCCATGTTGCTGGCAGTCGGGGGCCGAGGCCGTTCACATCACGCTGCAATACCCCGCTAGGTGCCCAATCGGCATCACGCTCAAGCAGGCTTTCGGCCTGCTGCATGGTTAGCCGCACGCCGCTGCGCGACAGCTTTGACAGCAAACTGTCGTCCGGCGACACATGCGGCACCAAAAGGCCCGCAGGCAAGCTGGACGCACCGCTGGCAGGCGCATCGGCTGCGTCCAGTACCGTCACGCGCCAGCCACGCCGTGCCAGGCTGGCCGCAACCGCGCTGCCCGCCAAGCCTGCGCCTATGACGACGCAGCTGGTGGCTGGTCTGGATTGGTATGCCTTGGCGCGGTCAGGCTTTTTGGGTGTCCACGGCGGGTTGTATTCGCCAGCCAGGTTGTCGCGCTTGGGCGGCATGCCCGGTGTTTTGTCAACCACAAAGCCGGATTGCACCAAGGCATCGCGTACCGGGCGGGCCACTGTCCAGGTGGCGATGCGGGTGCCGCGCTTGCAGCAGCGAGCTACGGCCTTGAGGGTATGAAGATCCCAAATACCCGGATTTTTTTGCGGGCTGAAGCCATCGAGGTAAACCGAATCCGCCTCAAACGGCTGCTCGCGCAGCATGGCTTTGGCATCGCCTATGCAAAGCGTCAGCAGCACGTGACCACCCTCAAACACCAGCCGATGAAAGCCCGGCAACAAGCCCCAAAGCTGCGCGTATAGCTCGGTCGCCAGTGGCAAAAGTTCAGGGTGTGCGGTGGCGCTGCGCAGCACGTCGGAGGCCGCCGCCGGATAGGCCTCGCAGGAGACAAAGTGCAGCAGCCGTGGCCGCGTTGCGTCGGCTTTCCACGCAGCCCAGGTGACGAGAAAATTCAGCCCCAGGCCGAAGCCGGTTTCAAGACTCTTCCAGCTTGGCTGGCCGCTCCAGGCTGCGGGCAAACCGCAACCTGCCAAAAATACATCGCGCGCCTGGCTTGTTCGATTAGGGCCGCCCAGCTCACCCCGGTAACGGTCGCCAAAGCGCGGGCTGAAAGGCGCGCCGCTGGCGGTGCCGTCGTCCGGCCAGTCGATGCGCTCCGCCATGCTCACTCTGCCACAACTGAGGCCTGCGCGGCCTGCTCAGGCTGCTGGCGGGGTATAGCCCTGCACGGCATCTGCGCCGCTGCCGAAGAAATGATTTTCCATTTGCCGGGCCAGGTACTGGCGCGCGCGCGCGTCGGCCAGGTTTAAGCGGTTTTCATTGACCAGCATGGTTTGCTGCTTCATCCAGTCGGCCCAGGCCTGTTTGCTGACTTCTTCCCACAGGCGTTTGCCCAGCGGGCCGGGGTAGGGCGGAAAGTCCAGGCCTTCGGCTTCGACACCGAGCTTGATGCATTTAACGAGACGTGCCATGAGGGTGTTCTTTCGTTTTGTGAGTTTGATGTGCCGCGCGGTGTAGTTGCGCAGGTTGCAGCCCTGTATTTTGTCCGCGTTTCAGCCCGGTTTGCAAAAAGCGATTGATTTGCCAGCCCTTCAATCAGGACTTTAGCCACCGTTTGTCCGCCAGTTGTCGGGCTGATTGCTATAGATTTAGTAGCTGGTCGCGCCCGTAAACAGGTCCTTGTGGCTATTTCCAGCCATCAAATCGGCCTGTTTCAAGCGGTTTTCAGCCGGTTTTGAGCAAATTAGCCCCACGGCAGCCTGCAACGTCCCTACCAACCACCTTTCAGCTTTTAGGCGTAAAATAGACTCCAAGC
This sequence comes from Burkholderiales bacterium, assembly GCA_038226155.1. Classification (GTDB taxonomy): domain Bacteria; phylum Pseudomonadota; class Gammaproteobacteria; order Burkholderiales; family Burkholderiaceae_C; genus Polaromonas. Next base: position 3,001 of record JBBRQQ010000109.1, on the reverse strand, counting down.
CATAGTAGACAAGCACAGTCCGCTATGAAAAATATAGCGTTCAACGCTTGACCCACCTCACATCCACCCCTCCAAGGAAGATTCAGAACATGGCAAGAGCTGATGCTAAAACCGCCGTACTCGCTGACGGCCTGCGTTACAAATCCAAAGTATCGGGTTCCCCGTTTGCGGCCACCACCTCGTTTGGTGCTGCCACCATGTCGTGCTTTATGTGCGGCAAGCACCGCGCACGCTCATTGATGGGCACCCGCAAAGTGCTCGGTAAATCGCAAGCAGTGTGCGCACCCTCGTGCAAGGAGCTTGATTTGATTCTTGAGAAGCAGGCCAAGGGCGAGTGAAAAAAACTTACCGCCTCAACCTCGAAGGCAAAAACCGGGATCGCCTGCTGGACGCAGCCAAGCACGACATCCGCAAATACGCCAAACGCGAACGTGCAAGGGAACTGCCCACAGGCGTTGATTTTTGGGACTTTGATTGCAAGCTTGGTAGCACTGACGCAACAGCCGCCCCGATTCATTTTGCTGCGCTGATTGCCGCAGTGGACACGCTGGCCAAAGAGGGCGCAGAATCGTTTTATGTTGAGGTGGTAACCAGGCATGGACACCGGATGGCCAAGCCCACTACTGAATCTTTTGAGCCGGACCAGGGTGACTAACCAGGGCGATCAGGCAGGGTGTTAAGCCCGATTCACCAGAAGCCTTCTTCCACCTGTAGTCTTGCGTGTTCGTAGGCATGGTCTCTGGCCTGCTCCATCGTGCCGTGTATGCGGTCGTCAATCGTGTGGGTCAACTCTTTCTGCCCGCCGTTTTCAATCCATTTGCGGGTAATGCTCGCCTTGAAGCCGCCTTCATGGCTGCCAGTCACATTCGCCACGACGTCGTATTTCCCGATCTGCATGGGCTGCTCCTTTTTCCGGCGGTAATTGATTTGGCAACTGTACCCGGCCAGAGATCACACCCTGGAACCTGGGCTTCGAGCTTTATCGAACTATCGCGGGTAGCAGCCGCCGCGCATTGCCGGCTTCAATCGCACGCGTCGTGGATTCAGCAAGCCCGAGCTGCCGCAATGCTGCAGCCTGCGTATCGATGGGCACATAGGGGTAGTCCGATCCGAAGACGACCTGAGACTCCGGAACAAGCTTGAGCAGTGCCGCCATGGGCGAGGGGTCTGTGGCGTTGGCTGTGTCGTAATACAGTCGGCGAAACTCTGCCTCGAAGCCTTCCGGTGCAATCGCCTTTGCATCGGGCCGGAACTTGAAGAAGAACGCCATGCGCCCCGCAAGCATGGGCACGGTGCCCCCGGCGTGACTGAAGAGCCACTTGATGTCGCGGTTGCGCACCAGCGTGCCTGCAAGCATCAGGCTGGTCACGGCGCGCGTTGTGTCGTGTGGCACTTCAATCACGGCCGGGAAGGTGCCGACTGAGAGGCGGTCGCAGCAGGCCGCCACCAGTGGATGAAAGTACACCACTGCCTTGCGCCGGTTGAGTTCGTCCCAGATGGGGTTGAACATGGGGTTGCCGGGCCAGACGTCACCATAGTTGGTTTGCAGGCCCACACCGTCAGCCTTCAATACGTCAAACACATAGGCAATTTCTTTCAATGTGGCGGCGACATCAGTCATCGGCAGCGTGGCGAACAAGCCGAAACGGCCGGGGTAGTCCTTGACCATTTTTGCGCCGTAGTCGTTGCAGGCCCGCGCCATCACGGCAGCAGCGGCTGGGCCCTGGTCAAACCACACGCCGGGCGTAGAAGCTAGCGACAGGATGGCCGTTTTGACACCCCCCTTGTCCATATCGGCCAGCGCTTTTTGCACAGACCAGCCCACCTGCTGCGTGAAGTGCGGAATCTTGCGCTGGTCTTCCCAGTCCAGCCACGCCTTTTGGTATTCGGGCGGATAGAAGTGGTGATGGGTGTCGATAAGGTCAGGCCGCGCGGCCATCGTCGTGCACCCGGGCAGGGCAGACGCTGCACCCAGAGCGCCCATTGCGCCCAGCAGTTGCACAAATCCACGCCTGCTGGCCCATGGGCTTGTGCCCGCAGGGCTGCAACTGCAATCTCCTTGCAAGCCATTGGCGGTTTCAGGTGGGCAACGGTGATCGATTTGGCTCTTCATGGGGCGACCTTTAAGCGTGTAGTGAGAGAGCCTGCAGTTTAGGCACCGCACCGTTGACGCTTACCCGGCTAAACCCTAGGAACATTGTTTGCGTTGTTTGTGAGCCGCGCTCCGCGTAGCGAAATCGGTAAGCTGGACAGGTCCCCACCAGTATTTGTTGCCATAAAGTCCGAAATATCTGCTCTTGGGCTTCTATTTGCAGAAATACACACCTTTTTAAGCCCCAAACCTGCTTTTCAAGGCCATAATTCACGAGTGCGGTAATTACTGCACAAGTAGGTGATCGGTCAGTTTCGCGCGCTACGGCGGTACTTTTGGATTTGTTGTGCTTTCGGGACCCCATCGCTTTTTGTTTTATGTGTTTTTGAGGAGTCCCTAATGGGCAACAAACTTTACGTCGGCAATCTGCCGTACACCGTTCGCGACGAAGACTTGCAACAGTCTTTCGGCGCATTTGGTTCTATCACCAGCGCCAAGGTCATGATGGAACGTGACACCGGCCGCTCCAAAGGCTTCGGCTTTGTCGAAATGGGCAACGATGCTGAAGCGCAAGCTGCAATCGCTGGCATGAATGGCCAGTCACTTGGCGGCCGTGCAATAACCGTCAATGAAGCCCGTCCGATGGAGGCTCGTCCTCCACGTACCGGCGGCTTCGGCGGCGGTGGTGGTGGCTACGGTGGTGGTGGCGGCGGCGGCGGTGATCGCTCCGGTGGCGGCGGCTACGGCGGCGGCGGCGGTGGTCGTTCCGGTGGCGGTGGCTACGGCGGCGGCGGCGGTAGCGGCGGTGGACGCGGCGGCTACTAAGCCCTGCTAATACTTGTCTTCAGCTTCGCGCTGAAGACGCTTAAAAGGTTTTAGGACTTCGGTTTTGAAGCCTTTTTGCATTGA
>JBBRQQ010000108.1:0-7746 GCA_038226155.1 Burkholderiales bacterium | reverse complement strand
GGAGCAACCGTCAGGCTTGTTTACGAGGGTTCTGGCGTCTTTAATCCTGCCTCGCAACTTGTTGGTGCTTCGGACACTGTTGTCACCGGTTTAAATGGTGTTTACCAGTTCCTGTTTAATACTGCTAATAATCCACCGCCTGGCGTATACAGGCTTGATGTCACGCCACCGGCTGACTACAACGCACCGAATAGTACCCAAGGTGAAGTCGCTCCAGACCAGGGAACACTGCTGCTCGGCGTGGGTGCATCGACCCTTATTCAACCGACGAATGCAGCACCTGCTGTTGGGGTAAACGGTGTCACACCCGTCACCGGCTTTGCTGGCGGCGTCGGTACGCAATATTTCTTCCGGTTCAACTTCAGTTTTGGCGGCTTTATGGAAGCGCTGAATAACCACATACCGCTGGATAAAAAGCTTGTTTCAGGCGCACTGCTGGTCAGTAAAACGGGTAATAAAACAGTGGCCGAACTGGGTGATTCGGTGCAATACACCATTCGTATCCGGAATACGACAGCACTGCCTATTTCGCGCATTGTGCTCGGCGATACCTTGCCAGTTGGTTTCCGCTACATTCTCGAAACGGCACGCCTCGGTGGTGTAGTTAGACCGAATCCAGCCGGTGGAATCGGACGCGACCTCAGCTTCGATATCGGCACCATTGCTGGTAACGCTACCGCAGAGTTGACGTACTTCGTACGTTTGGGTGTTGGCTCGCAACAGGGTGATGGCATTAACCGCGCATTCACTACTGCGCCGGTGCGATCCAACATCGCGACCTTCAAAGTCAGTGTGCAGGGCGGCGTATTCAGCAACGAAGGCTGCATTATTGGTAAGGTATATGTTGATTGCGACGGCAATGCAGTTCAGAACAACTCGGGCGGAAGCCGCGAGCTGGGCATACCGGGCGTACGTCTCGTCATGTTGGACGGCACGTTTATCCTGACCGACTCCGAAGGTAAATACAGCATTTGCGGCATTAAGTCGCAAACCCATGTGATTAAGGTGGACCGTACTACGCTGCCTAAAGGTTCACGCCTCGTACCGTCAAGCAACCGCAATGCCGGTGTTGGTGACAGTATCTTTGTAGACCTGAAAGGCGGTGAACTGGGACGTGCAGACTTCATCGAAGGATCGTGCAGTCCTGAAGTTCTCGATCAGGTCAAGGCGCGTCGTGCTCAGGGTGGCGTCACCGCCCCTGAGACAGAAAAAACCCTGCCGTTGACCATTCAAAACCGCCCAGGCGAAGCACAGCAGCAAATCCTGCCAAATACCCGTCAGCAAGATGCGCTGCCCGCTATTCCGGGGGTCGTACGATGAAAAGGCGTACACAAACCATCGGCTTTTCGGATGGTGTGATGCCGCGCCGGACACCGATAGCGCTGGCGATTCTGATGGCTCAGGGTGTTGCGTTGGCGCAGCCCGCGCTCAACACTACAAGCGCAGATGTACCGGAAGCAAAGAGCCTTTTCGAAACCGGAGGACAGCCCGGCATAGGTCCGCGCCCCTTCACTTCTTTCCTCGAACGGCTGACCTCACCCGTAGACAAGATCATTCTCAAGGTTGATGGTGAAAACCTGCCGGCAGATGGTGTGACACCGACTGGCGTGCAGCTAAGCCTGCTAGACAAGAACGGCCAGCGCATTACTGCTGATGTGGATGTGACGATTGAAGTAGACGGTGGTGCACGCGTCCTGATGCCGGGTCGTTTGACGTCTGAGTCCGGCGCGGATCGCGGGGATATTGATCGCATCACCCCTGGAATACAGCAAGTTGTCAAAAATGGAGCTCTGCAGTTCAAGCTGATTGCACCTTACAAACCTGATGCAGTGACTTTGAAAGTCTCGGTGAGAGGTGTTGCCGAGAAAGTAGTGATTCGATATATCCCGGATTTGCGTGAGTTTATTGCGGTTGGATTGCTTGAGGGTCGCTTGCGATCAGACAAGTTTGATCCTAAACAGATCACGCCCGTTCGTGAAAATGACGGTTTTGACAACGAGCTCAAAGGGTTCACCAAAGAATTCAATGGTGGCGCTACGAAGTTGGGTGCCAGAGCTGCTGTCTACTTAAAAGGAAAGGTCAAAGGGGAATACCTGCTGACGCTTGCCTATGACTCGGATAAAGATGTCCGGATCAAGCTGTTTCAGGACATTGATCCAAACTCGTTCTACCCTGTTTATGGCGATTCAAGTGTGCGCGGCGTTGATGCGCAAAGCTCGGGCAAGCTGTACGTCCGTATTGACAACAAGCTGAGTTACCTGCTGTTTGGTGACTACACAACCACCGACAAAAACCCCGCGCGTACCCTGAGCCAATACAGTCGCTCCCTCCCGGGCATTCGTGGGCACTATGAAGAAGGCAAGGTAACCGCCAATGGGTTTGTAGCCCAGCAGTCTCTGGCACAAGTCACAGACGAATTCCCCGCGCGGGGGGTGTCCGGGCCGTATTCAGTCTCCAATCCAAACGGTGTAGCGGGTTCAGAAAAAATTTCGATATTGACCCGGGATCGCTTTCGTCCGACCAATATCCTCAAAGTCACACCGGTGTCGCGAAACCTGGACTACGAGTTTGAGCCGTTCTCGGGGCAAATACTCTTCCGCGCGCCAGTTCCCAGTTTCGACGACCAGCTCAACCCGATTTCAATTCGCGTCACTTACGAGGTTGACCAGGGTGGGGAGAAGTATTTTGTTTACGGCGGTGACGTTCGTCTGAAATTAACCGAAGGCATTTCCATCGGATTAGCCGGTGCGCGCGATGAAAACCCGATTGCGCCCTATGAGGTGACGGGTGCAAACCTGACGCTAAAACTCAGCAAGAACACAGAGGTGATGGCGGAGGTGGCGCGCACAACCAGCGTCGTTAACACCACGGCCAGCGGCTTTAATACGAACGTCAGCTCAAACTTTGCCGGCAAGTCAGGCGAAGTACAGGGCACCGCAGCCCGGGTCGAGATCCGGCATGCAGACGAAGACCTGCGCTTCAAGGCCTATGGTTTACGGTCGAGTGCTGACTTCAACAATGCATCTTCAGGTGTTACCGGTGGCAAGGTTGAATTGGGTGCTTCCGGCGCTTATAAATTCAATGAAAAATTAAGCGTTACTGGCGAGTACCTGAGCTCCAAAGACAACATTATCGGCAGCCTGAATGAGCAGGGCTCCGTGGCCATTGATCTTAAAGTTACGAACCGCCTGACGTTGGGTGGTGGTGTCCGCCAAGTCACGCAAAACTCCGTCAGTCTGACGCAAACCACAGCGGTCAATTGTGCAAACAATGCGGCGGGTACCACCACCGCAGCTGGCGCCATTACCGGTTACAACACAGGTTATGGCATCAGTCAGGTGGGCAATCAGTCGATTGATCCGGCCACAGGGTTGCCGATTCTTTGCAACCTGGCCATCAACGCAAACCCGGCGGCACCCACCAGTCTTGAGCGCACTTCTGTCTTTGCGCGTGCGGCCTACAAAGTCACCGATTCGCTGACTCTGGACGGCGAATTGCAAAACGTGACCGGCACAGACCCTACCAATTTATATCGTCTTGGAGCGCGTTGGGCTGCCACTGATAGATTGAATCTGTCGGCAGAAACCCAGCGCGCGTTTAATAGTAACGGCTCTGGTCTCTATCGTTTGGGCGCTGACTGGCGCGTAGCCGACAAAACCAGGCTGTACAGCCGATATGAGCGGAGCACGCAATACAGCGGAGCTTACGGCCTTGGCGTGGGTCCCGTCAGCGACGCATTTACCGTCGGTATTGATACCCAGTACATGCAAGATGGCTCGCTTTACAGCGAATATCGCCTGCGTGATTCTGCCTCCGGCAAGGACGTGCAACGTGCTCTGGGCCTGCGCAATGGCTGGCGAGTGGCAGAGGGCATACGCGTGACCACCAATGTCGAGCGGCTTGCCAGCACCAGCGGCAACTCCAGCGCTGCGGCTGTCGGGCTGGAGTACACCGCCAGCCCGCTCTGGAAATCCTCCGGACGTATTGAGTGGCGCGAAGACAATAACAACACCAACTATCTTGTTACAGCTGGTGCTGCACGCAAACTGGACAGCGACTGGACCCTTCTGGCGCGCGAATACGCCAGCATTGTCAAGCCGCGTACTGCGCTTGGGTCTGACAAATTGCAGAGCCGATTCCAGGTTGGCTTCGCCTATCGCCCGGTAGATAACAACAAGTTTGATGCCCTTGGTCTTTATGAGCGCAAAGACCAGAGAGATTTGACACCTGGCGCACTCCTGGACAGCAAGACCGACATCATCAGCTTCCGTGGTAACTACCACCCGAGCAGGGTGTGGTGGCTGTCTGGACGCTTTGCCTACAAGAACGTGAACGAGTTGCTGCTCGGAACCGTCAAGGACAGCTACCGTGCGCAGCTGGTCGGTGGCCGGGTGACCTACGATGTCACCAACAAATGGTCTGTCGGCGGAATCTTCTCTATGCTCCGGGGTACAGGTGGCGACAAGCAGTATGCCTACGGTGTCGAAGTGGGTTACGTCGTTATGGACAACCTCTACGCAACGCTGGGCTATAACTGGCGCGGCTTTGCGTCTTCGGGCGCTGCGGCTGGACTGACCGGGAACGACTACACCAACCGTGGTTGGGTGCTTGGCTTGCGCTACAAGTTTGATGAAGACCTGTTCCGCAAGAACGAACCAGCTACCAATAAAACCCTTGATCCCAACGTGATGAAACCCTAACCCCGATGAGGATGGCCATGATCAACCCCAACGCTCCTCGCAGCCATGTAATGCTGGTTTTTTTTACCGCCATTGCCCTGGCTGGCTGCTCCTCGGGCGGTGTCAAAAACGAAGCCCCTGCTGCCTACGCACAAGCCACTGGACTAAACCCCCAGCAGGCCCGAATTTCCGACGAACGCATCTTGCAGGACCGCCAGACCATCGAGGGCGTGCAGCAGCGTCTGCGCAAGCTCAGCGAAGCAGGCATACCGCAAAACAGTTACTCGCTGGCCAAAGCCCAGTGCTGGCTGGACACAGCCAAAAGCCAGTACCACGAAAACGACCGTACCGGCTACATTGAGGAGTCGCTGACCGAAGCTGTCAAGATTGCCCAGGCACTTGAAGCCGACAAAGCTGCCCGTGCTGGCTTTGACACCCCGCTGGTGGCTCGCAGCACCAAGCTCCGGGACGATTTGTGGACCCAGTTAAGCAATTTCAAAAATCAGCCAGCCTCCATGGCCTGCAACGCGCGCACTGTGGCTTGCGCCGAGGTGCGGCTGGTTCGTGCCGGGCATGCCGATGAGCAGACCGGCTGGCGCCAGGCGACGCCACATGTACAAATGGTTGAAGATGCGCTGCGCGTTGCCAAAATTGAAGCAGACAAATGTGCACAGCCTGCGCTGCTTGCTGCTGGCACGTCCGCAGGCCGCGCTGCAACGGCACTTACTGTCGTAGTGGACAAGGAGACCTATGTGCTGCTAACGGACACCTTGTTCAGGTTCGACAAATCAGGGCGTGAAGACATGATCCCCGGCGGCCTGCAGCGCCTGGCAGATGTGGCCCAGCGCCTGAAAGCATACAGGTCCATTCAGACGCTTACAGTGTTTGGTTATACCGACCGTCTCGGCTCTGATGATTACAACGACAAGCTGTCTGAAGCGCGTGCAAAAACCGTGCAGGCCTATCTGGAGTCACTGGGTGTCAGGTCTGCATTAAGTCTGGCGCAGGGCAAAGGCAAGCGCGATGCCGTGAGCAAGGATTGCAACGCCAGCCTTGGCCGCGAGCAACTGATCCAATGCCTGCAACCTGATCGCCGCGTGACGATTGAGGTGACTGGTACCGCAAAATAAACAGCTGTTCATTCCGCAAATAAAAAAGGCAGCCTTGAGCTGCCTTTTTTATTGACGAGACACGAAGATTGAAGGTGTTAGTCAGGCAACACCGCAGTCACTTCAATCTCAATACGGGCGCGGTCCTCAACCAGCCCCGACACTTCAACGCAAGTCATGGCCGGGAAATTTCTCCCCATGACTTCCCGATAAGCAGCGCCCAGTTCCTTGAGGCGCGCCAGATATTCCGCACGGTCAGTCACATACCAGGTCATGCGCACCATGTGCTCTGGTCCTGCACCACCGGCTTTGAGTACCGCCACGATATTGATCAAGGCCTGGCGCGTCTGCACAATAAAGTCGTCACTCTCAAATTGCTGGGTCGCGTTCCAGCCAATCTGGCCGCCTACAAATATAAGTGCCCCGCGTGCCATCACACCATTGGCGTAGCCCTTGGGTTCGTCCCAGTCTGGAGGCTGAAGTTTTATCATGGTGTTTCCTGTTGATTTTGTAGGTAAGGCGCAAGTGCGTGGCGCAAATCGTCTGGAATACGCATGGGCTTGCCCTGCGGTACGGTGGAGTAAACCACCACACCGCTGGCCCGCAATCTCACCTTTTCGTCGTCGCCGGTAATCATGTACGTCATACCAATGCTTGAGGAGCCCACTTTTGACAAACTTAGGTGGATCTTGATGTCGTCGCCATTTCTGCACATGCCGAGAAATTCAGTCTTCAAATCAACAATCGGCACGCCGTAACCCGACGCAATCATGCCGTGCTCCGGAAAACCGATGTACGCCAGAAAATCCTCTTGCGCCTCATGCAGCAAATAAAAAAATTGCGGATAAAAAACAATGCCAGCAGGGTCACAGTGATGAAAGCGGATTTTTTTGGGTGTGGAAAATATCATGGTGCGCGTAATTTGAATCTCTGAAGCTTTCCGGTTTCAGTGCGGGGCAGTTTATCGACAAACTCAATTTGCCTCGGGTATTTAAAAGGTGCCAGCGTGGCCTTGACGTGATCCTGCAATGCCTTTACGGTCGCATCGCCCGCCGCATATCCCGGTCTCAAGACAATGAAAGCCTTTACCAGCATGCCGCGCTCGGCATCTGGTAGCCCAATCACACCGCACTCCGCAACCGCCGAGTGCTTGAGCAGTGCGTCTTCAACCTCCGGCCCGCCGACGTTGTAGCCAGCGGTAATAATCATGTCATCGTCGCGGGCCTGGTAAAAAAAGTAGCCATCAGCGTCCTGCAAGAAGGCATCGCCGGGGTAGTTCCAACCGTTCTTGACATAGCTGGCTTGCCGCGCATCTTCAAGATATTTGCAACCTGTAGGCCCGATTACAGCAAGCTTGCCAATCGTTCCTCTGGGTACTTCCTGCCCGCTGTCGTCAACTACTTTTGCGGTGTAGCCGGGCACCACTTTTCCAATGGCACCGCGCCGTGTATCGCCGGGCGCAGTCGAGATAAAAATGTGAAACATCTCGGTAGCGCCTATGCCATCAATCATGTCAATGCCAGTGGCGTCCTTCCAGAGCTGGCGTGTTGCATCGGGCAAGGCTTCACCCGCGCTGACACAAATTCGCAGTGTCGGTGCGCCATGCTGTTTGGCAAAGGCCGCCATTTGCCGGTAAAACGTGGGTGCTGTGTAGCAGATGGTTGCGCCTGTCTGCTTGATTAGCTGAACCATCGCCTCGGGCGTGTACGGGATGGACGGAAAGTAAACCGATGCACCCGCCCACATTGGAAACAGCAGCAAACCACCCAGGCCGAACGTAAATGCCAGCGGTGGCGAACCCATGATGATGTCGCCAGGGACGGCCTGCAGTGTGTGGCGCGGCCAGGCCTCGCAAGCTGCCAGTACATCGCGGTGCGTGTGTATGGCGGCTTTGGGCTTACCGGTGGTGCCGGATGTAAAAGCCATCAAGGCGACGTCATCCGCCGCTGTCAAACAGG
>JBBRQQ010000107.1:0-7862 GCA_038226155.1 Burkholderiales bacterium | reverse complement strand
GTGTCGGTCGCCATGGGTGGGAGTATGTTCCGTTTATTCGTTAACTTCAAGCGAATAGCATGATTTCGGAACAAATTGCGGCCGTACGCGAAATATTAGGTGCCAAATTGGCCTCTAGCCCTCGTGGAACATGCGTGAGCAGCTACAAAAATCATAGTGAAATGTGTTGCTTGGTTCACTTCCGCAGCAGAGCGTGCGTGCCGACTTCCTTCATTGGCAGCCAACATCGCGCCCATCGGTGCGAGCGCTTGGCAACTACCCATCAAGTAGACCAACGCCTGCAAGCTATTGTTTTGTATAGGCTTGCCCCCGCGCCATCGACCGATTTGGCCATTCCATCAAGTACCCAGCAAGCATATTCAAGCCCAGCGCGGCACATAGCGTCGCATTTTGGGCGGTGCGTTGGGGTCACTCAAACGCACGACGCCTGCGCTAAGCGCTTCCTTGATCAGGCGGGACGCCGTGGCGCTGTTCTTGGTGTCGATGCCAAAGCGCTCGCGCAACGACGTATTGGTCATAAATTCTCGCTCTACGTAGCGCAGGCAAGCGTGCAGGTACACGGCGCGCACACGGTCGGCCTGGTCCATCTTGGTCAAGGTGCGCGGCGCAAACAGGGTGCTGCGGGTGCTATCGCCCATCACCTCAAAAGCGGGAGCGGGCAATTGGTACAGCTCTGTTTGAAAAACCACCTTGTCTACACCGCTGCCACGCTCTTCGCAGATGCCCATACGCCGCATCAGCGAAGCCAGCCCCTCGTTGCGAGAGCGGGGTGGGCTGTCCAGCATGCGTGAGGTTTCTACCAGCGGCACGCCGGGGTTGGTGATTTCCATGCGGTCGTCAAAAATCTCGACCATCGGCCCGCTGCCGGTAATAGACAGGTCTTGGTGAATCAGCGCATTGGCCACCAACTCACGAATCGCCAACTCTGGGTACACCGGCACCGCCTTGCGCAGCGCCTGCCCAATCACCTCGTTCACCGGCAGTAGGTTGTTGATGAAACCTATCAAGCCCTCGAAGCCCGCCGCATAGCCCTTGGCCCCGGTCTGTTCACGCAGGGTATGGACTCGGCCCTTGCCCTTGTAAACCACCACCCGCACCGCCTTGCGTTGTAGCCCGCCAAAGTCCGACAACTGCTTGGCCAGCAAGATGGCGCCCACATTCGACACATTCCAATAACCACCACCGGCAGCTTCAATCAATTTGTCTGCGGCCAGCGCTTCCAGAATGGCGCTGTGTCCATCGGGCAAGGCCCGGTCTACCAAATCAAAGTAGCTGGGGTAATCCAGTAATTTCAGCGTCTCATCCCCGGTGAGCTTCTCCGCTGCAGGCAGGCGCTCAAACGGGATGGCATCTAGCGTGCGCCACAGGGCGCGCTCTTTCTCTTGAAAGTCTTTCAGCCGCTTTTTATAAGTGCCAACCCGAATGAATGCGGTGCCGCCGAATTGCACCGGATGACGGAAAGCGCAGTCAATCTCCAGCAGCATGAGCTGCACACCATCAAGCTCAACCCGCACAAACCGAAAGCCGATTTTGGGGGCGAGCTGGCGCAGCAGCCAGTTCTCTAGTTCTTCATTGCCCACGCGTTTGCTGAAAGGGTTGAACGAAGTGCCCAGCAATGCGTGCGTAGCGTCATTCACACCCCAGACCATATATGCGTGCGCCTTGCCCTCCAAGGCAGCCGCATTGGCCAGCGCAGAAATGTATTCGCCAATTTCCGCTGGTTCGGCATCGTTGTGCTTGAACTCCAACCAGCCGGTTTCTTGCGGCAACGCACACAGCTCGCGAACCAGGCTGGCCCAATACTGCACATCACGCATGGGTGATTTCCCTCGGTTTGCGGCTGCGCGTGGCCTGCCGCTCAATCAGCGTTTGAAGCGGCTTTTCGAGGTCGGAGGCGCGGCCTTGCAGTTCGGACGCAGTACCGCCAGACAGGCGGAAAAGTTTGATGTCGCTCATGGCGCTACTCCTTATCAGCTAGGTGCAGCAACTCATCCGCGACGACGAACCTAGCCAATCGGTTTGCGATCAGACAGGTGCGGGCAACTGCGGCGAACGGACTATCAGACTTACCCATAGCTATCAACTCCCCCGCTAGCTCTTGGAGCATTTCAACTTCGTCCGGAGTTCGTTGACCCTTGGGCTTCGCCGCAATACGGCTGTATTGCCTCGCTCGCTTTGTGCAAGCAGACCAAACGCGGTGTCTCGCACGATTGAGCTGGCTCTGCCGCAGTCCCAAGCATTCGATAGCGGTCGTTACATACTTCTGATCTTCATCCGACAACTGGTCATGCGGCCATACGGTGCCGTCGTCCTTGAACAAAAGTTTGCTCGGATCGTCAGCATCCACCGGGTCCAACAGAATCGGAGATTCGGCGCTGCAATCTCGATATTTCAAATGAGCGCGTTTAATCGGATCCAGTAGCGGAAACCAATCTCCCTTGCCCACCGTCTCCTCAGAGTACTCCTGATTCAACGTGTTGCACAGCATGCCGGCCAACCGGAAATTTTCAATATCGAATGCCAACCAAGAGTAGCCATCGCACAGGTCACGCAGAGCTTGCTTGGCTCGGCCATGAGGTCGGAAATGATCTACTTGATAACGCGACACGCTCTCCGGTGCCTCGGAGTACCAACATTTCCGGTGAGACATCTGACCCAAGTAGTCCCGCACCGCAGACCACGTACCTTGGTTTGCCTTGATGTAAGCCTTACGTGCATCCGGATCCTCAATGGCATCCAAATCGGCAGCAGCTTGCTTTAGATCGATTTTGATTTGCTCCGGGATCAGTGCCCAGTTCCGATAAACGTAAATCATTGCTTTTTCAACAGTTGCTCAATCAACTCACGGGTAGTCTCATCGCGCTGCGCCAGTTGTTCAGGTGTCAGCGGTTCCGTATCCGCCAACTCGACATCATCCAATTTGCGTAAGAACTCTCGATACAGCTCGTCTCGCTCTTCGTACATGAAGCCTAGCTTGCTCAATTCTTCGCTGATAACTTCCAGTTGCTGGGCCTGTGCAACATTCAGCCTCTCAAGTCGGGCCAACTTATTGCGTTTGTCGATCAACACTTGAGTCGGCTCATCCAAGGTACTAGGCATGCCAAAGATATCTGTAAGTACCCCGCCAATACCCAAGCCTTTAGGATCAACGAATGGCGGCGATGCCAGCACCTGATTCGTTGCCTCATCGGTATATAGAACGCGAACCTCACTGCGTTCCAAGCCCGCGATGGTCAACGGGTTATGCGAGGTCAGCAAAATGTGGCAGTTCTCCGCATCCGCTGCCGTGCCAGTCCACTGCTCAATAAGGCGCAGGTACCTGAGCTGCCAATGCGGATTCAAGTGGGTGTCTGGCTCATCCAGCAAGAAAAGCACTCGCTTTCCTCGTGCAATACGCAACAAGCCCATCACCATCAGCAATTGGCGCTCGCCGTCTGAAAGATCGCTGTATTCAATGTCTCCGCTAGTATCGTTATCCCGTGTCACCCACACATTCAAGCTTCGTACTAGGTCAGAAACGTCCAGAGACTCCAAAGCGTAGAACATATCAGCGTCATCGCTGAAGGCTTCTCGCAAATGCGGAATGACGGATTGGTTCGGCAAGAACGTGGCGAACTGCGCTTCTTCCTGACGCTTGTCGCGATAGTCGTCAATAGCGTTTCCCGTTAGCCCAAAGGGATGAAAAGCCATGGACTGCAGCAGCTTCGCGGCTCTACCGGCCGGCCCATCAGCACCCCAAAAATTCTCAGCATCTTCTTGTTTTTTGCTGCGTCCACCCTTCGCGTACCAAGGCTCCCGAAACAATGCGAGTGCAGAGTGAAATCCGGTAATGCGAACAATATCTTTGAGCAACTCATCCGCAGCCTTATCCGGGAAGGCGAATTGAGCCAGCAAGGCCATCACCCCGTGAACATGACGGCAGTAGAAAAGCCGACGAGCCAGAAGCGCTTGGTAGCAGGCTTCTTCATCATTGTTGCGCGCAATCGCTTTGTAGTAATTACTCTGGTGGCGGTCGAACACCTGTTCAAGTCGCCTTCCACTTCCCGAGTAATAACCGAGCACCAAGTCAGGAAACCACTCAGACTTGTTTCGCTCAAACTCTGCGCGAGACACGGATTTTCCGTCTATCAGAATCACAGCCTCATCAGGCATGTTGCTCAATACCGCCTGCGTCAGCTCACCTGCTTTGGCCTTTCGAGCCTGTATTCGGTAAGTTATGCGGAACTTGAAGCGCAAAGGCGCGCTGCGCAGATCAACATGCGCAAATACCTGCGCCAACGCCTCAATGAGATTGGACTTACCCGCCCCGTTTTGGCCAATGAGCACCGTGGTGAGCTTGGTCTCGTCGAAGTCCACCTCCAATTGCTTCAAGTTCTTGAAGCCGTCGATGTAAACCCTATCCAGCCGCATGACGTGCCTCCAAAGTAGTGCCTCCATCTGCAATATGACCCTGCGCAACTTCCCAAGCTAGTTGCTTGTAGAAGTCGGCTACGGGCAGCTCTGATGCGTTGAACAGCACCTCTGCGGTGGTGGCAACCCCCAAGCGACGCAGATGATCTGCAAGGTAGGGTTTGTCTTTTACATCGTCGTCGTGGCGGCTTTTGGTCATGGCTGCGGCCTCCTTCGGGGCACGAGGGGTACGGGCTTGGCGCGGTTTGTTTGTTTGTTTTTTTTCAGCGGGCATAGCGCGTTGCGCGGCGATGCGCTCTAGCAACGCGCTGGCGGGTTCGTCCTGCGGGTCTTGCGGCACCAGCTCGCCACGAAAGGCCTTGGCGAGTACCAATGGGCTCAGGCGTTGTGCGTGGGCGCGGGCAGCGGTGGCGTAGGCTTCTATGCGGTCGGCCAAGGTGAACAGGGCTTCTACGCGCTGGATTATTTGGGTTTGCGCCGCCAGTGCTGGCAGCGGTATTTCAAAATCCTTGACCTTAGACAAATTGAGATTAGGCTGATTTCCACCCTCAGCAAGCTCCCGCATGTTGAGGTAGTTGGCTTGTAAGGCTAACTTGACGAAAGCAGTCAGCGCCTTTGTACCGTCAACGACAACCGCAGCGCATGCTTGGTTGATAGTTGCGTCTATCCCCAACTCAGCCACTTGCCCGCGTGTTTTTCCTTCGCCATACATCGCCACCAACAAGGTCCCCTTGGGATACACCTTGAGGCGATGCGCAGAAATGGCGGCGGGTGTGACGTATTCATGGGCTCGCACAATGATTGCTTCGGACGTGGCTGAACTGGTCACCCACGGCGTACCAGTGCTGGCAAAAAACTGGCTGTTGGAACGCAAGGGTGTTGACCCTGTTCCGACAGATGCGATCGACGATATTGAAACTTTTGATGCATCTTCCTCTGCCCCGGACTCGCTAAAAGCGCCACTCAATGCAGCATCCAAAACCGTCTGCCGAAACCGCTTGAGCAAGGCGGGGATGGCGTCGAAGCGGTCGTTGCAGGACTGGATGCGGGTGAGCAGGGTGTCGAGTTGGATGCTAATTCGCGTTTGCTCGTTCTTGGGAGCGAGCGGAATGTCGAATTCTTTCAGTACCGACTGACTGATATTTTGTTGCGCACCACCTTGCCCTAAAGCTAAGAGATCGGGTTTCGCATTGAACATCGCATAGTAGAGATACCGCAAACTGACAATCGATTCATTCGGCTTGCAGAAAGCAATAGCTTGATTGGTCGCGCACTCAATGCCAGTAATACCCAGCTTCCCAATAGAACCGTACATTGCAACCAATAAGGTTCCAGCAGGCACAAGCTTTGCTGAGCTGTTGGCCAATCCCAATTCAGTGATGAAATTTGAAGACTTGAAAACAACCCTGTCGTTCAAGTCTCCGATCACCAACCACGGGATACCTTCTTTTGCGTAGTACTGGTCATTGGTTCGCGTGGGAGTGCCGCCACTCCCCCACGAACCCACCACATCAAGGGGAACGCGCGCCCAACTACCTGGCAACTCACTCATCACCTGCAACCTCAAGCAGTAGGTCGTCAAACATAGCATCAGGGTCTTCGCCCAGCTCTTCCAGCAGGCTGCGCAGGTCGGCCATGGCGCCATCCAGCTCACGCATGACCAAGCGGGCCACCAGAGCGGGCTCGTCGCGCTGGGCCTCGGCGGTTTCTGCGTTGTCGTCTTTGAGCCAGCTGATGTCCAGGTTGTCGCCACGCGCTTTGATTTGCTCGCGGCTGTATTGGCGCCAGCGGCCAGCCTCACCCGTGTCTACGCGCAGGGCAAGCGCAGCGGGGCCGCCGCAGGGGTCTGCGCCAAACACGTCTTCAAACTTGTCACGCGGGGTGCTGGCCGGCGCATCGGGCGCGGTGCGAAAGTAGTCACGGGTAAAGGGGGTGCGCTTGCCAAACTGGGGCATGTTGGCGCGCATGTCGTACACCCACACGGCTTTGGTGTTACCGGTGTCTTTGGCACCCCGGGTAAAAAACAGCACATTGGTTTTAACGCCCTGTGCGTAGAAGATGCCGGTGGGCAGGCGCAGTATGGTGTGCAGGTTGCACTTGTCCATCAGGTCGCGGCGAATGTCTGCTCCTGTGTTGCTCTCAAACAGCACGTTGTCGGGCAGCACCACGGCGGCGCGGCCACCGGATTTGAGGTTGCGGTAGATGTGCTGCAAAAAGCAAAACTGCTTGTTGGTGGTGGGGTAGGTAAAGTCAGTGCGAGTGGGCAGGCCGCCGCCTTTTTTGGTGCCAAAGGGCGGGTTGCTGAGGTTGAGTGTGGCCTGTGGCAAGCGGGTGCCTTCTTCGCCCAAGGTGTCGCCAAACTGAATGCCGCCCTCAATGCCGTGTAGCAGCATGTTCATCAGCGCCAGGCGGTGGGTGTCTTGCACCAGCTCCATGCCGTAAAACGTGCTGCTGCGGTATTTGCGCTGCTGGGCCTCGGTGCGCTGGTCGGCCGGGTATTTAGCGCGCAGGTAGTTGTTGGCGGCGATCAAAAAGCCGCCGGTGCCAGCGGCCGGGTCTTGAATCACGTCGTTCAACGTGGGCTGCATGACAGTGACGATGCTGTCGATCAAATCGCGCGGAGTGAAGTACTGGCCCGCGCCGCTTTTTTTCTCATTCGCGTTGCGCTCCAGCAGGCCTTCGTACAGGTCGCCCAGGTCATCACGCTGCACGCTGTACCAGTCGAGCTTGTCAATCTCTACTACCAGCTTGGATAGAGTGGCGGGCTTGGTAATGAAGGTGCTGGCGTTGGCGTAAATTTGCTGCACGCTGCCTTTGCCGTGCAGGCCGTAGTCCAACAACAGCTCTTTGTACAGGTCTAGTCGTTCGGGGGCGGATGCGGACATCAGGTCAGCCCAACGGGTGCCATCCATTCTTACTTTTGGCTCGCCTTTCATGGGTGCTTTGTCGATGACAAGCGTATCTTCCTGGCCTGTCTCTTGCATCATGCGCAGAAAGAGCAGGTAGGTGAGTTCGCTCACGTACTGGTGGTAGGTCACGCCGTCGTCGCGCAACAGGTTGCACAGGTTCCACAGCTTGGCAACGATGTCAGACGCTGCGGGGTTCACTTGGGTCATAAATTTTTAGAGTTTTCAGGCAAACTTTTGCTTGTCGGCCCAGAGTGCGTCGTTAAAGGCTTCCAGCACAGGCTGGAGTTGGCCTTTGAAGAGTTTGTCGAGCCAGGCAAAGCCGCCGCCCTCGCGTTTGAAGAGCAGGCCGGGGGTCGTCTAGTGGCCATATAAATGCGGTCAGACACCATTATTTATGTCTAGGCCTGTTCAAATTGAGCCGAACCTCTCAACCAGAAACCTTCGCCGCATTTGTCAGCATCTCTGCCGCCGCTTTTTTCGTAGCGGCCGTGATCGTAATCCCGCCCAACATCCTTGCGATTTCGTCAATTCGTTTAGCACCCG
>JBBRQQ010000106.1:0-8298 GCA_038226155.1 Burkholderiales bacterium | reverse complement strand
TCTTTCCCCTATTCTGGACTTTCCCCAATGGCTGCTCTCCCCTCATTGCTCATGGCCAACTCAATCCGCGCCCTTGCCATGGACGCTGTGCAGGCGGCCAACTCCGGCCACCCCGGTGCACCCATGGGCATGGCCGACATGGCCGTTGCGCTATGGGGTAGCCATCTCAAACACAGCCCGCACAACCCACACTGGTTTGACCGCGACCGTTTTGTTTTAAGCAATGGTCACGGCTCGATGCTGATTTATGCCGTGCTGCATTTGACGGGTTACGCCTTGCAAATGAAGGAGCTGAAAAACTTTCGCCAGTTGCACAGCAAAACGCCTGGCCATCCTGAAGTCGGCTACACACCCGGCATTGAAACCACCACCGGCCCGCTTGGTCAGGGCCTGACCAACGCGGTTGGCATGGCGCTGGCTGAGAAGCTGTTGGCCAAAGAGTTCAACCGCGAAGGCCATACGGTCGTTAACCACAACACCTACGTTTTCATGGGTGATGGATGCCTGATGGAAGGCATCAGCCACGAAGCTGCAGCAATGGCCGGTGCCTGGCGCCTGGGCAAGCTGGTTGCGCTGTATGACGACAACGGTATCTCCATCGACGGCCAGGTTGCGCCCTGGTTTATTGACAACACAGCGCTGCGCTTTGCGGCCTACGGATGGAACGTGATTGGCCCGCTTGACGGGCACGATGCAGCCGTCGTTAGCCAGGCGATTGCAGACGCGAAAAAGTCCAGCGACAAGCCCACCCTCATCATCTGCAAAACCCACATTGGCGAGGGTTCACCGAACCGTGCCAACACCGCCAAGGCGCACGGCGAGCCGCTGGGCTTCGACGAAATCAAGCTGACCCGCGAAGCGCTCAACTGGCCTTACGCGCCGTTTGAAATTCCCAAGGAAGCCTACGACGCATGGGATGCAAAAGCCAAAGGCCTGGCACTTGAGACTGCCTGGGACGCAAAATTTGCCGCGTACAAAGTAGTCTTTCCCGATCTGGCAGCCGAGCTGACCCGCCGCATGAAGGGCGAGTTGCCAAAAGGGTTTTCACAGCTCGCGGTAGATACCGTGATTGGCGCGCATACCAAGGCCGAGACGGTTGCTTCGCGCAAGGCCTCGCAGATCGCACTCGAATCTTTCACCGCTGGTCTTCCTGAATTGCTGGGTGGCTCGGCTGACCTGACCGGCTCCAACCTCACCAACACCAAATCCACACCTGCGCTGCGCTTTGACATGAACGGCGAAGTCGTTGTGACACCGAACGCCGACGGCGTTGGCGTCATTGGCCGCCACATCAACTACGGCGTGCGCGAGTTCGGCATGGCCGCCATCATGAACGGCGTGGCGCTGCATGGCGGCTACATCCCCTACGGCGGCACCTTCCTCACGTTCAGCGACTACAGCCGCAACGCGATTCGCATGGCCGCACTGATGAAGCTGCGCGTGATTCATGTCTTCACGCATGACTCCATCGGCCTCGGCGAAGACGGCCCGACGCACCAGTCCATCGAACACGCGGCCAGCCTGCGCTTGATCCCGAATCTCGACGTATGGCGGCCGGGCGACACCGCCGAGACCGCCGTGGCATGGGCTGTTGCACTGCAAAACAAAACAAAACCAACAGCGTTGTTGCTCAGCCGCCAAAACCTGCCCTACGCACCCAAGACCGACTTGGGCAACATCAGCAAGGGCGCTTACGTGCTGGCTGAACCTGCCGAAGTGGGCCTGAATAAAAAACCTCAGGCCGTCATCATTGCAACGGGCTCTGAAGTGCAACTGGCATTGAGAGCGCAAGAACTTCTGGCAACCATGAAGATTGCTGTGCGCGTGGTGTCCATGCCCAGCAACACCACCTTCGACAAACAAAAGCCAGCCTACAAATCAGAAGTATTGCCCGACGGCATTCCGCGCATTGCAGTTGAAATGGGCGTGACCGACGGCTGGTGGAAATACGGCTGTGCTGCGGTTGTCGGCATTGACACCTACGGCGAGTCAGCGCCTGCGCCAGTGCTGTTCAAGCACTTTGGGTTTACGCCCGAAAACGTGGCAGATACCGTGCGCAAAGTTTTGAAGAAATAAGCAAACCCGTCAACTTTTTAACCTTGACAGAAAAGACATCATGACCATCAAACTAGGTATCAACGGCTTTGGCCGCATCGGGCGCAACGTCTTGCGTGCAGCCGTTCACAACTTCAGCGACATCGAAATCGTGGGTATCAACGACTTGCTGGAGCCTGATTACCTGAAATACATGTTGCAGTACGACTCGGTACATGGCCGATTCAAGGGTGATGTAGCGGTTGACGGCAACACGCTGATTGTTAATGGCAAAAAAATCCGCTTGACGCAAGAGCGCGACCCGGCGGCACTCAAATGGAACGAGATTGGCGCTGACATCGTGCTGGAGGCCACAGGCCTTTTCTTGGATAAAGCCTCGGGTGAAAAACACCTGGCTGCCGGCGCTAAAAAAGTGATTTTTTCAGCCCCGTCTAAAGACGACACGCCGATGTTTGTCTTCGGCGTGAACGACAAGACCTATGCTGGCCAGGCCATCATCAGCAATGCATCCTGCACCACCAATTGCCTGGCACCCGTTGCCAAGGTGCTGAACGACAAGTGGGGTATCAAGCGCGGCCTGATGACGACAGTACACGCTGCTACCGCCACGCAAAAAACCGTTGACGGCCCGAGTAACAAGGACTGGCGGGGCGGGCGCGGTATTTTAGAAAACATCATTCCATCATCCACAGGCGCAGCCAAGGCGGTCGGCGTGGTGATCCCCGAGCTGAACAAAAAGCTGACCGGCATGTCTTTCCGCGTGCCAACGTCTGACGTGTCGGTGGTTGACCTGACCTGCGAGCTGACCAAAGACGCGAGCATGAAAGAAATATGCGCGGAGATGAAGGCGCAGAGCGAAGGCGCGCTCAAGGGCATCCTCGGTTATACCGAAGACAAGGTTGTTGCCACTGACTTCCGTGGTGATGCGCGCACCTCGATTTTTGATGCCGATGCCAGCATTGCGCTCGACAGCACGTTTGTCAAAATCGTGGCCTGGTATGACAACGAGTGGGGTTACTCAAACAAATGCCTGGAGATGGTTCGTGTGGTGGCGAAGTAATTCGCCACACATGCGCTGTACGGTCTATAAAAAGCGCCTTCGAGCGCATTTTTATGACCCGGCTCGTTTGCTCGCCGTGCCTGGCGCTCAAACGGGACAGCGTTTCATGCACCCGTCCTACATATTGGTATGAAGTGGCCCGTTAAGGTCGGTATTCAAAAAGTTTTTTGACGCACCGCCCTGGTGCGAATATCTCACCAAAAGGATCAATATGAAATACGCATTACTTTCAGCTGCACTGATTGCTACCCTAGGCTTGGCCGCCTGCGAAAAAACGGTAGTCGCTCCGCCAACGCCCGCCGTCATCGCGGTTCCAGGTCCGGCTGGTTCTCCGGGCGCTGATGGTGCGACGGGTGCTACAGGTTCTACTGGTTCCATGGGCGCCACGGGTGCCACAGGTTCTGGCGTTGGTGCTACTGGCGCAACCGGCGCTACTGGTGCTACCGGTGCAACTGGTTCAACAGGTTATACCGGTGCCACGGGCGCTACTGGTGCTACCGGTACCACCGGTACCACCGGCTCGATGGGCAAAACGGGTAAAGACGGCGACACGCTGGTCATCATTCCAGCGAAATAAGTTGCCAGGAGTAACATCCTGATAGCACGAAGGCCTGATAACCTGCCGCAATGGGCAGATCAATCAGGTCGCCTTCTGGCAGGCTGGGCCTAGCCCGAAGGACGTGCTTCGCACGAACTATTCGACAACAGCCGCCCTTGTGGGTCGGCTGTTGGTTTGTTCCAACACAGGGGTGGTCCGCTGGTGATGGCGGGAAGGATTGCTCCTAACTGAATGCCAAATGGTTGGCGACAATCGAAACGCTATAATTTTTATAGCTATTCGCGCCCGTATTTACTGGCCTACATCCCGAAATAGGCATCGGAAATGGCCTGAAAAGTGTTTTTTTTTGGCGCGCCTGAATGCAAAACAGCGCGTGTACAAAGCCAGTCCGCGCAGCGGTGATGCCACGGCCGCCATTGTGAATAATGGCCACCAAGTGCACCGCAGCACGCCTTTTTGGACCTTCGCCCGCCATGCCCGCACCGATCACCTCTAACGCTGACAAGTCCAAGCGTGCCCGCACCGCCTTGTCAGCGCGCTTTGTCACCGGCTCGCTCATGCGGCATGTGGTGGTGATGGCCGGTACGGGTGCGATTGGCCTGGTCGCGGTGTTTGCGGTCGACCTGATCAACTTGTTTTATATCTCGTTACTGGGCCAAAAATCGATAGCCGCAGCGGTCGGCTTTGCGGGCGTGGTGGGGTTTTTTCATACTTCGCTGGCGATTGGTTTAACGATAGGTATCGGGGCTGTGGTGTCGCGCGCGGTCGGCGCTGGGCATAGTCACGACGCTCGCCGCATTGCAACCGCCAGCCTGGTGCTGATGGTCGGCATTACCGCGGTGATAGGCAGTGGTACGGCGCTGTTTTTGGGCCCCATACTTCACGCGCTGGGCGCAGAAGGGGACGTCGCCCAATTGGCGCAAGGGTACCTGGCCATCACGGTACATTCTTTGCCCTTGCTGGGGCTGGGCATGGCCTGTGCCGCCTTGCTGCGGTCCGTTGGCGCCGCTAAACGCGCCATGGCTGTTACGCTGGCTGCGGCTTTGGTAACCGCAGTGCTTGACCCGATTTTAATTTTTGGCTTCAAGCTGGGCCTTGACGGCGCAGCCATTACCTCGGTGGTGTCGCGGCTGGTGCTGGTCGGCGTAGCGCTGCATGGCGTTGTGCTGCGGTACCGCATGCTGGGGCAGTTTGAGAGTGCGCGATTTAGCCACGACGCCAGTGCTTTGATGCGGGTAGCCGGACCGGCCGTGTTGACCAATTTGGCGACGCCGGTAGCGGCTGCATTTGTAACCCACTCGATCGCGCAGTTCGGCCCGTCGGCGGTGGCCGGCACTGCCACGATAGACCGGGTCAGCCCGGTGGCGTTTGGGTTGATTTACGCGCTCAGTGGCGCGGTGGGGCCTATTCTTGCGCAAAACCTTGGAGCGGGTAAATTTACCCGCGTGCGCGAAGGCATGCGCAGCAGTCTCGTTTTTATGGCGGTAGCGGTTAGCGTGGCGTGGCTGGTGTTAGCGCTTACACAAGGGCTTTTGATTCGGGCTTTTTCTGCAGAGGGCGTTGCGGCAGAGTTGATAGCACTTTTTTGCACTTATATAGCGGGTAGTTTTTTGTTTGTAGGCGCGCTGTTTGTGGCTAACGCGGCCTTCAACAACCTTGGCTACCCCATTCTTTCAACCGTTTTTAACTGGGGCCGAGCGCTACTGGGAACGATGCCATTTGTGTGGTGGGGCTCGCACTATGGCCCGGCGGGCGTGCTGATAGGCCAAGCCGCAGGCGCGTCGATTTTTGGATTGCTGGCCATCACGGTTGCCTGGCGAATCACCGGCCAGCTCAGTCAGCGGCAAAACGAAGCCCCAACGGTACTCGACGCGCCCGTGGCAGCCCAATCGGCCCACACCGCTACAGCTGCCATGCTGACGCCTGACAAACCGTAATCGATCAAGCCCTCCTGAAAATCACGACGTGTTGCCACGGCAGCGTGGTCGCGGTACGTTCATACACGAACGCATGTGCAGCGGCCTCTTTGCGAATTTGCATCTGGCTCATTTTGTGCAGCGCCTTGATGGGTACGCGCGGGTCTTCGGCGCGGTACTCGACATAGGCCACCCGACCACCGGGCTTTAACGCGCGCACCAGGCTTTGCATCACCTCATACGGAAAAGCCAGCTCGTGGTACACGTCGACCATGATGGCCAGGTCAATGCTGCTGTCCGGCAAATTGACGTTGGTCTCCTGGCCAAGCACCGGTTTGACGTTGGTGAGACCCGCCTTTTTAGCGGCGTCGTTCAGCATTTGAATCATCTCAGGCTGCACGTCAACCGCATACACCACGCCGCTTGAGGTAACCAGCGGCGCCATGCGGCGCGAATAGTAGCCGGTGCCCGCGCCAATGTCCGCTACCGTCATACCGGGTTTGATGGCCAGCTCGCGCAACAGCAGGTCACCGCGCTCTTCCTGCTCGCGCTCATCACGCTCCAGCCAGGCTGCACCCTGCCAGCCCATCACGCCTGCGATTTCGCGGCCCATATAACTTTTGCCAATGCCGTCTGGCGAGCGGCTAACCTGGGTATATCGACTGGCCTGCGCATTGCCTTTACCAGCAATTGCGACGGCCATAAGGCACACAGCTGAACGGCGGGATAGATTCATGATGGACCTCTTTCATTTATTTTGCCTGTAGACCCCAGAAACTTCAGCCGGTCATCAGCGGCGGTCACGCCGCCTGTGCGTGCGACCTCATAGGCTGCAATAGCCTTGTCTTTGCTGGCTGTTGTCCCTGTGCCTTTTTCGTAGGCCACGCCCAATTGATAACTGGCCCATGGCAATGTGGCGGCGGCTTGCGTCAAGAGCGCAAATCCACGCGTGGGCTCGGCCATACCGCCCAGGCCATCGCGCAACAAAACCCCCATCAGAGCCTGGCCCAGCAGGTCGCCACCGTCCGCTGCGCGCTGGGCCAGCTCACGGGCCCTGAAGGTGTCTTTTGCAAAGCCAACACCCTCCATATGCATCATGCCGAGCGCCGCGGCGCTGTGTGCGTCGCCTCTACTGTCGGCCAACACAAAAAGCCGACGTGCTTCCGGTACATTTTTTGGCATCGCCTTGCCGCCAGTTCCATTAAACGCCATTAGTCCGAGCGAGCCAATGGCAGGGCCAAAGCCTTTGGCTGCGGCCCTGGTGTAGTGGGTCTGCGCACGCGCCGCATCGACCGCCTGCCCGCCAAGCCCGTACTGAAACACGTCGCCCAATAAGGTCATGGCACGCTCGTCAGCATCGGTTGTTGAATCAGCGGCTTGATTCAAAAGCGCAAGTGCCGCAGCAAAATTTTTACTGTCGGATTTGTCTTTGTAAGCCTGCCTGCCGCGTACGTAGGACGTTTGCGCAGCTACTTCGACGGCTGTGGGCTCGAAGCCTGGGTAGCGGGCAGCGGGGAAAGGATCAGGATATTGAGGCAGGCCGCGCGGTGAGAGTTTGTTGGCTGCATACGTCGCTGCCAGAGAGCGTGCCAATGTGTCCATCGCCGCCTCCCGTTCGCCAGCGGGCGGATGCGTGCCGGCCCATAAACCTGTAGATCGCGTTTGGTTCGCCATCAATTGCCAGAAGCGCACGGCCGATGCGGGGTCATACCCGGCAGCGGCCATTGCCCGAACGCCCAGCGCATCGGCCTCGCGCTCCTGGTCACGTGAAAACCTGGCAGTAGCCACTTCAGCGCCCACATTGCCAAGCGCAGTGGCCATGCCGGGGATGCCGATGCCCAGCACCGCCGTGCCCACCTCTACCGCCGCACCCAAAAACGAACCCCAAAACCCGTTGGCTGCAGCCGCATCGGCACGCTTTGACAAATGCTGCGCTTTCAAATGACCCAGCTCGTGACTGATAACAGCAGCCATCATGTCGTCGCTGTCACCCACCAGGCGCAGCATGTCGGTGTTGATGACCAACATCGAGGTGGTTTGCGTGTTGCCCAGCGCCGCACTGACTGGCCCACTGACCGAGGCATTCGGCCCCGCGCCCTTGCCTATAAAAAGCGCTGGCGCTGGTAGCTCATAAAACGCGGCTAACCGGTCAAGAACCATGATGGCGCGCCTGACCGACACGAGCTGAAAACGGTCAATTTCTGCGCCATTTTGATCTTTGCCAACAATCGTTTCGGCCTGCACCTCAGACACGAGTTTTCGCGCTGGCCAGTACTGCGCCTGCACGCCAGCGCACGCTGCCAGCAGCGCCGCTGCGGTACAAGCTTTGGCAAGCGCTGGCGCGATTGACGTGTATGAGTGCCGCATCGCCCAGCCCCGCGCATCAATCTGTCAGCGACCGACCACCGACCAGCCAGCGTGGAGGTTTACTTTGTTGTTCTCGTATTCCCAGGCCGTGCCGCAGCGGTCACAGCGATAGCTTGTGACGGTGACCAGGCCATGGGTGCGCTTTTCTTGCCGGTTATTGCCCTGCAGCAGCTCGGCATGGCCTGGCGCGCGCCGCCAGTTGCGTTGAATGCCAGCGCACGAATCGCAGAGCACCATCTTTTTCAATTCGTTTTGGCGATTCAAGTCTTCAGTCATGGGGTGCCTTTTTTTCCTTATTTTGCAGGCCGATGCAGGCCGCAAAGTTTGTTACCGTCCGGGTC
>JBBRQQ010000105.1:0-8387 GCA_038226155.1 Burkholderiales bacterium | reverse complement strand
GCCAGGACCAAAGCCATGACAGTGATGCTGAAGGATTTGACAGGCGCTTCGCTCTACTCCAAAACGCTGGCACCGCAGCGAGTTTGAATCTAGTGTGATTGCACCCAGCGCACGATGTCAGATGCGCCCATCGCCCCAGCCTGGCGTGCAACTTCCTTGCCGTTTTTAAACAGGACGAGCGTTGGAATGCTGCGGATATTGAAGCGCGCACCCAGGTTAGGTACAGCCTCTGTGTCTACCTTGGCAAGCCGAACTTGTGGCTCGAGTTGCGCCGCAGCCTGCTCATAGGCGGGTGCCATCTGTCGGCATGGCCCGCACCACGGTGCCCAGAAGTCAACCAGCACGGGTATTTGGTTGCGCGCGATGTGTTTGTCAAAGGCCGCCTCATCCAGCGCGGTTGAGTGGTCGGTAAAAAGAGCCTTCTTGCAGCTGCCGCAAGTCGGCGCGCTGCCCAACTGGTCTGCACCCACGCGGTTGGTGGTGTGGCAGTGCGGGCAGACGATGTGGAGGGGGGCGTTTGATGTGCTCATTGGTTGCAAATGGTGCTTTGCTGGCGATTTTTCAAGCTCCGCCGCTGTTAAAAACGAATGCGAAAAAACGCAGCCCCTGCCCTGCAAACAAGCTAAATGCGATACCGAAGAAGCGCCTTTTCCCTACAGACGGCTGTCTATTGCGCGTCGAACAATCGGGGTTCTAACTACAAAGGCATCGTATGAAAACCAGCACCCTGATGACCGCCATTACTGCGATGGCTATTGCGTTTAGCGGGGTTGCCTTCGCCAAGGACAAAGACGGCGATGGTGACCGTGACAATGGACATAAATTCAAGCGTGACAAGTTTGAAAAGCGCGAGGACAAGCGCCAGGACAAGTTCGAAAAGCGCGAGGACAAGCGCGAAGAGCGGGCCGAGCGGCGCGGCGCAGGGCCGGACCACAACTTTTATCGAGGCGAGCGCTTGCCCATTTACTACCGTGATCGGGGCTACTGGGTTGACGACTGGCGTGGTCACCGCTTAAGCGCCCCCCCAGCTGGCTACCACTGGGTACAAACTGGCGGTGACTACGTGCTGGTTGCGAATTCGAGCAACATCATTTTTCAGATCTTATTGGGTCGCTAAGCGCTTGCTGATTAGATACAGCAACATTAATAAAAAGCCGCTTCACCAAGCGGCTTTTTTGTGAGCGCTACGTTTAAAAAGTTTTTTTTAAATGCTACGTCACGTCGTCCGTTTCTTTCGGCAAGGCGTTAACTTTGCATGGATCTTCAAAACTATCGCGTGTACATCGCGCTGGCCCTTGCGGCTTTTAGCCTGCAAGTCTTTACAACGGTTGCCGAGGCCCGCATCTACAACGGGGTTGTGACCCACGTCACCGATGGCGATACGTTCTGGGTACGCACATCAACGCATGGCGAGCCGCGCAAAGTACGTTTTCAGGGTATCGATGCGCCGGAATCTTGCCAGGCCTGGGGCACCCAGGCCACTGCCGCATTGACACAACGTGTGCAATTTAAAACTGTGCAGCTCAACACCCGCGCCAGGGACGACTACGGCCGAATGTTGGCCACTGTGACGTTGAATGGTGACGATGTTGGCCGCTGGATGGTCGTCAACGGCCACGCCTGGAGCTACCACTACCGCCGCAACCTTGGCCCCTACGCTGCTGAAGAAACCCAGGCCAGGGCAACAGGGCGTGGCCTGTGGTCACAGGCTGCTGTTGAACCACGCGAGTTTCGCAAGCAGCATGGCGCTTGCCCGCACTCGCACGGGGCAGGCCGCCCACACCGCATTCGGCATTGAGGCGTGTTCGACGGGCAGTGTCTCGAGCGAGACCATCAGATGTCCCGGGTTTTGCGACCGCACTCTGGATTTTATAAATTTTTATAAAGCGCTATCCGGCAGTTGATATGGCATCCGAATGGGCGGCACGATGGGTTAAGCAGGGCACGTGCTGGGGACTTTCGTGGCCCATGGCTGCGCCTTCTCGTAAGCCGCAGCCGCGCGAAAGATATCTGTCTCGTGGTTGATCTTTGCCACCATCTGCAGTCCTATCGGCAACCCTGACTTGCTGAACCCTACGGGGACGGACGCGGCCGGCTGCCCGGTCAAATTAAAAGGGTAGGTGTAAGACATCCACGAAATGATGTTGTTGGCTGACCAGGGCGGCGCGTCCGCATCGGCTGCAAAAGCGGTGCACGGCGTGGTTGGCGTGAGCAGCAGGTCAATTGATTCAAACCTGGCGCGCATGCGTTCGCGGAATTCATAACGCCTGAAAACCTTGGCGTAATAGTCTTCAATCGGTTGATCAAGCGCCGGATCAAGCATGCGCGCAACGGCTGGGTCCAGTAGATCGCGTGAATCGCGCATGGCGTTTTTAAGCCGCGTACCCACACCGGCATAGAACTCGGCCATCCACAAGTCGATCGGATCCAGCCGCGTGATGTCGTCGTTGCCGACACCCAACGCCGCGTCCCAATCCACAATCTCGCAGCCCAGACCCTCGAGCACCTTGACCGCCGCCTCGCAGGCCGCGACCACTTCTGGCTCGGGTCGGCCATATCCCAATGTTGCCGACCATGCGATACGCATTCCCTTGACCGGAAGGTCGCAGGCGCCGAGAAAGTCTGGCACCGCGCCGGTCATGCTGAAAGGGTCGCGCCTGTCATGACCTGCAATCACGCCGAGCAACAGGGCTGCATCGCGTACTGTGCGGGACAGGGGGCCAACGTGGGCCAGCGTTGGCGTGGCTGACACCGGGAACACCGGTACGCGGCCAAATTGCCCTTTGATGCCGAACAGGCCGCAAAAGGAGCTGGGCAGCCGAACCGAGCCGCCGCCGTCCGTACCAAGCGCGAACGGCGTGATGCCCGCGGCCACGCTGCTGGCCGCGCCCAGGCTGGAGCCGCCCGGCGTTTTGCTTAAATCCCAGGGGTTGCGCGTGGTACCTGTGAGCGGCGAAGGGCCGCCACCCTTACAGCCAAATTCGGTCGTCGTGGTTTTGCCGATGATGCAGGCGCCTGCCGCCTTGGCGCGCTCCACTGAAGGCGCATCGGCTGACGCGATGTTGTCGGCCAGCGTGCGCGAGCCAAAGGTCTGCCGGATGCTGCCCACGGCAATCAGGTCCTTGACCGAAATCGGCACACCGTGCAGCGGGCCTAGCGGCGCGCCGCTAATGACGGCCTGCTCCGCGCACCTAGCCGCCGCCAAAGCGCTTTCGGGTGTGGCCGTGACAAAGCAATTGAGCACCGGCTCCAGCGCTGCTTGCCGCGCCAGGCATTGGCGCATGACTTCAACTGGCGATACCTGCCGGGTCGCAATGGCATGCGCGAGGTCGGCGGCGCTGGTAAAAGGGTAGACGATCATGAAGGTTGCTGGTAGGTTATGGCGCTCTCATGTTAGCTGCCGATCCTGAAAACCCTCAAGTTAACATTAGCCTAATAATCAGGCACGCTACCGCATCGCAACCGCAGCGCTCGGCTCCTATTCAATCAATCCATGTCGCCCAACCCCCGCCCCTACTCTCCGCCAGGCAAGTCTGCGGCCCGCAGCTACGCCTACTACGACTGGATCATGGCGGCGTTTGTCTGCGTGCTGCTGTGTTCCAACTTCATAGGCGCGGCGAAGCAGGCGGTGCTGGATATACCCCTCTTTGGTCCCATACCTTTCAGCGCTGGCATTCTGTTTTTCCCCATCAGCTATATCTTTGGCGATATCCTGACCGAGGTGTACGGCTACGCGCGTGATCGGCGTGTGGTGTGGGCTGGCTTTGGTGCGCTGGTGTTTGCCTCATTCATGGCGTGGGTGGTGGTGAGCTTGCCGCCCGGCCCGAGCGACTATATGAAAAGCTACCAGCCCGCGCTTGAAACGGTGTTTGGAAACGCCTGGCGCATTGCAGCAGGCTCCATCATTGCGTTTACCTGCGGCAGCTTTGCCAACAGCTACGTGCTGGCCAAAATGAAGTTGCTGACCAATGGCAAACACTTATGGAGCCGCACCATAGGCTCAACCATCGTCGGCGAAGCGGTGGACTCGTCGCTGTTTTACGTCATTGCGTTTTACGGCATCTGGCAAACCGCAGACTTGGTCAAAGTCGTGCTGGCGCAGTACCTGCTCAAAACCGCGTGGGAGATTTTGATGACTCCCGTAACCTACAAGGTCGTGGGCTTTTTAAAGCGCAAAGAAAACGAGGACTTCTACGACCGCAACACTGACTTCAACCCTTTCAGGTTGAAGGCGTGAAGAGTTGAACGGCTGACAGTTAGGCCGCTTTGGCAGCACGCTGCTGCCTGAAAGCAGATGCGCGCTTGACGCTGGCAATGGTCACGTCGTCACCAGCAATCTTGCTGGCAAGTGCGGCTGTTTTCTGCTCGATCTGGCTGGCCAGCTGGCTCAAGACCAATGCGCCCGGTGCAGTCGCTTTTGCCAGGGTGCTCAAAGTGCTGATACCGGTTTTGTCTTCAAACAGGCTGGCGTTGGCGGCTGCGCGCTCAACACCGGTTTCAGCCAGCTTGACCAGTTGGTTTACTGCATGGTGTGCGCCACGGCTGGTTTGCGTCAAGCCTTTGCTGCACCAGACCGTGAAGGCCAGTTGCGCTGCAGAAGCGTTTTTGGCGACGTCAGCTGCCAATTGTGGGCGCGATTGTTTCAGTGCGGTGTTCCAGCGCTTCTCGAACATCGTCACTACGCGCTCGCCGCCAGCCTGATAGGCCTCAATAAAGTTTTTGGCGGTATTGCCATAGGACTCGATCAGGTCGCTGGTAACGGTAGACAGATTTTTGGCGCTCATGGTGTTTCTTTCAAGGTTGGGTTAGCGAACACCCAATCATCAGGGTTTCTACTAGGGGCTGCAACCTAGCGGGTTAGAGCGGCCTGCCCAGATGCGTCCAAGCCAGCAGCAAATTATTGGCAGGCATCGCGTACCTGGCCAGCAGTTTTAGCCCCGCTTTAGCCGCTTGTGCCTCAACGTCTTCACGGTGGCGAATACCCCATGCCGGGTTGCGCTCACGCAGGCTTTGGTCAAACGCCAGGTTGCCCGGCGATGTGGGTACGGCATCTTCCAGGTAGGGGCCATAGGTGATGAGCTGGCCACCGGGCGCAAGGTGTAGCGCGCTGCCGCGCATCAGGGCGGCGCAGGTGGCCCACGGCGAGATGTGCAGCATGTTGGCGCAGTAAATCAAATCGAAAAGACTCTGGTCTGGCAACCAGCTTGATGCCATCACGTCAAGCACCACGGGCGCGCGCACATTGCGCACGCCTTGCTCGGCCACCCAGGCGTTGATTGACTCAAACCCATCTGGCTGTGCATCGCTAGGCTGCCAGTTCCACCCCGGCAAACCAGATGCAAACCACGCCACATGCTGGCCCGTGCCCGTTGCAATCTCCAAGGCATTTCCACGCTCAGGCAAAACCTTCACCAGCATGTCAAGAATGGCCTGCTTGTTGCGGTCTGCGGCTGGGCTGTAATCGGGATGGGGCTGCATCAGGTGATATTGTCGATGCTGTCGATCTTGTCGCTGGCATCGCACCAACTGCCCGGCGCAAGGCTGTCGATTGAAAATGGCCCGACCGCAGCGCGAATCAGTCGCAGCGTTGGAAAGCCCACCGCCGCCGTCATTCGCCGTACCTGCCGGTTGCGGCCTTCACGAATCACCAGTTCCAGCCACGAGGTGGATTGCGTTTGCCGCACGCGGATGGGCGGCACGCGTAGCCACAGCGCAGGCGGCTCTGGCATGCACTCGGCACGCGCCGGCAGCGTCAGCCCGTCATTGAGCTGCACTCCCGCGCGCAGGGCGCTGAGTGCTGCTTCATCAAGCATACCTTCAACCTGTACCCAATAGGTCTTTTCCATCTTGAAGCGCGGGTCTGCAATGCGCGCCTGCAACTGGCCATCACCCGTGAGCAGCAGCAAACCTTCACTGTCGGCATCAAGGCGACCGGCCACATAGACATCGGGAATATCAATGAAGTCCTTCAGCCCACGCCAGCGCCCTTCAGGCGTGAACTGGCTCAATACGCCGTAGGGCTTGTTGAAGCAGATCAGGCGGGGGAGGGAGGGTTTAGCTGGCAAGGTTTTTGGGTGTTTGGTTTACTGGGAGGCTAGCCTGGGCCGGCAGTGCTTCGCCCCAGTAATGGAAAGTAAACGGTTTGGGGCCTGGCAAATAACCGGCCTCGAAGCCTGGTACCTTGAAGCCAGCCCCGCGCAGCAGTGCGGGAATATCGCGGCCCAAGTGGCAGCCCCCAGCCACCTTGCCCCAAAGCGGCTGCAGCCGCTCTTGCCAGCGGGCCACCGACGCATCGGGCGCATGGCCGTGCTCGCAAAACAGCAGCTTGCCCTCCGGCTTGAGCACGCGGTGCATCTCCAGCAAGGCGCTGTGCGCGTCGGGAATGCTGCACAGCGTGTAGGTGATTAGCACCGTGTCAAAGCTCGCATTGGGCAACGGAATTTTTTCTGCCGAAAGCCCGATGAGATCAACTGTCAGTCCGGCCCCGGCAATACGCTCCAGAGCCAGCGGGTGCATTTGCAGCGCAGGGTCTAACCCGGTGATGTGCGTGACCCGCTGCTTGTCGTAATGGCGAATGTTCAATCCGGTGCCTATGCCTACTTCCAGCACCCGCCCCTGCGCCTGCGGCACCACCAGCTGGCGCATGCGGCTGATCATGGGCATGCCGCAGGCAAGGTCCAGCACGGTCGGGAGAATGTGGCGGTCGTACCAGTTTTCTAGCATGTGGTGTCTTTGGTCGTTGGATTTTTGGTGCAGTGGTCTTTGCCCTATGCCGGGTTAAAACGACGACCCCGGCGCATTTAAAAAAGCCAGCTCTTGCGCGCTTGATGCGCGCCCCAGCACGGCGTTGCGGTGCGGGTAGCGTCCAAAGCGGGTGATGATGGTTTGGTGGCGCAGCTCGAAGTCCAGCCCATCTTCAAGGCCGCTCTGCGCAAACAGCTGCGCGGCCTGCGCATGAATCAGCGGCGACTCGCTGTGCATGTAGGGCATGTAGGCAAACCGCCGCTGCACCGGGTTTAAAAGCTGGTCTTGCCCACTGGCCACCAACACCTGCGCCAATGCCAGCGCCAGGCTGTCTTGCGCAAATGCGCGCGGCGTGTCGCGAAAGACGTTGCGTGAGAACTGGTCCAGCACAATGATTTCAGCCAGAGCGCCTTCAGCTGTACAGCGCCAGGCAAACAGTTCACACCGCACGGCGGCTTCAAGCGTTAGGCCAAAGCGCATACGGATCATCTCGTCAAGCGCAGCGTCTTTGGCGAAGTGCTGCTTGTCTGTCAGCTCTTCAAACCAGAAGTGAAGGATGTCTTGGGCTTGCATGGGTATTTTGGCTGTTTTGGAGCTGGTTTGGGCTGTTTTGGCCTGTTTTGGGGTGCTAAATATGGCTCTATCCCTTTAAATACGGGCGTGAGCAGCTATTGAATTTATAGCGTTTAGACATCTTATTCAGGCTATAGATGTAGTGCGTCACACACCTTTTGAGTTGCCGTGATCAAGTCTGCGACCAACCCTTCATCAACGTCAAGCAAGCCTTCGTATTCCCCAGATTGCGGGTGTTGTGGCATTTGTCCAGCACGCGCCATACCTCTGGGCCCAGCCCCAAGGTGTGCGGCAAGACCTGAAAAACGATGTAGCGGTTACTTGATCGGTAACCCTCGCGGCGCAATGCACTCAAGGCTAAAGCGTGGGCCGCGTTGTAAGCCAGGTCAAAGCGACTCTCCAGTGCCAAGTCTGTGTTGCGTGAATCCAGCAGCCGTGCCTTGCCCGTGCGCATCAGGCCTTCAATCTCGTTGGTATCAGGTGCCTCGACCTTGAGCGGTTTGCCTGCACCGCATAAGTTATCAAGCGCTTGTGACATGCAGATCCTCTTCGTTTCCGATGAGCCATATTTTGGGTTGCTGTAGAACGCGGGTAACAAAAGCATTGTGCTTGTTAAGGCGCTTATTCAATTCCGCAGGCGTGTAGAGCGTGGGATTGATCTTGCGGCCAAGTGTGGTGCTGGCTGCTTCGAGTGCGCCAAAAACATCTGCATAGCCCAGGCCGTGGCTGACAATCAAAACGTCTACATCGCTCTGCGCCGTGTCTTGCTGCTTCGCAACGGAGCCATAAACAAAGGCCGCGTCAATTTGACCAGCCAGCGGCACCAATGCGGCCAACAGCACATCTGCCAGCCCCATGGTTTTAAGAACCAGGCCACGCAGTTCGTGGAACACGGGGGCGCTGGCATTGGCCTGGTAATGCTTCTGGTTGCCCTGCTTACGTATGGTCAGCAGGCCAGCCGCAGCTAAACCCGCAAGCTCGCGTTGCACAGCCCCCGTGCCAGAGCGCGCAAGCGCAATCACCTCATTGGCATAAAAGCTGCGGTCTGGCGTACCAAACAGCACGGCCAG
>JBBRQQ010000104.1:0-8407 GCA_038226155.1 Burkholderiales bacterium | reverse complement strand
TCACCCCGGTGTATTGGTACCAGTCGCCCAGCCCGCTCAAGCTGATGATTGACCGCCTGGTCTGTGCCGACGGCGGCAACCCCGACCCCACCGCCACGCATGGCAAAAAGCCACTAGAAGCCAAGGCACTTGAGCTGAAAGACTGGGACTATCCCAAACACCTGAGCGGCCGCACCTATGGCGTGGTAGTGCATGGCGACGTGGCGGGCATTGAAGGTGCGCGCCGCGCTTTGTGCGACTGGCTCGACTGGATGGGGCTAATAGATGCAGGCAATCAGGCACGGCTGGACCGATTCATTGGCTATTACGAGCCGTATGCCACAAGCCATGACACCCTCGATGCCGATAAAAATGTGCAGGCCGAGGTCCGCAATGTGGCCAGCGCCGTCGCAATTGCGGTCAAAGAGTTGCGCGCTGGCATGCTGTCTGCTCCCGACAAGCTGCTCAAGCGCCCACGTCCGAAGTAATTCCGCAAATAAAAAAACACCTGACTTTTTCAAATCAGGCGCTTGGCGGTTACTGGTTTTTCAACATGCCCGCAGGGCAGGCATGTCACCGGTACATCTTGCTTAGTTGGTCGACTTGCCGTCTTTCATTGGCGCGTTGCCAGCTTTGGCTGCGAGACGGGCCTTGCGGGCTGCAGCTGCTTCAGCCTTCTTGGCTTTTTTCTCTTCAGCGGTCATTTTTGGTGCGGCTTTTGGCGAGCTGCTGTCCATAGGCTTGGCACCTTCGCCGCCCTGGTTGCCCGACTTCATGGGATCAGCTGCAGCTTCAGCCTTGACAGCAGCCCGGGTGGTGTTTGACTTGCCGTCGCTGGCACCGGTAGGGCCTGCGCCACCGTCAGTGCCGGACTTCATTTGTGCCACTGCAAAACCGGACGTAGCCATCATGGCTACCAGAAGAAGAGACATTGCTGATTTGGTCATTTGGTTTTCCTTTAAATTAACGTAGATATTTTGAAACTCTGGGGAACTCTGTGGAGGGGCTTTTTAAATACTCCCACCTAAATGTAACCCAGCACGAAAAACTCACTCAAGTCGGCTATTCATGCTGGATGTTCGCTTTGGTCGGCGTTACAAGGCTTTTCTTACATTTTTGGTTGTCTCACTTTAAGCCAACCAGTAATTTAAAACGCAAAAAAGCGTCTGACTTTTTCAAATCAGGCGCTTCATGCTTCGGGTTTTTCAACATGCCCGCACAACGGGCATGTCACCAGTACACCTTGCTTAGTTGACGGTCTTGCCGTCTTTCATTGGCGTGTTTCCAGCTTCAGCTGCAAGACGCGCTTTGCGGGCTGCGCGTGCTTCAGCGCGTTTAGCCTTCTTTTGAGCAGCCGTCATCATGGGCTTGACCATTTTGGCTGATGTGTTGGGGTTGGCTGCCGGGCTGGCACCTTCGCCGCCCTGAATGCCTGATTTCATGGGAGCTGCTTGCGCCTTGACGGCCTCGCGCGTAGTGACTGACTTGCCGCCATCGCCCATACCGCTGACACCGGTAGGGCCAGCGCCACCGTCAGTGCCGGACTTCATTTGTGCAACTGCAAAACCGGAAGTAGCCATCATGGCTACCAGAAGAAGGGACATTGCTGATTTGGTCATTTAATTTTCCTTTAACTTTGATGTAGTGAGGAGGGTTTTGAAATATTCAAGAAAACTTTTTGGGAGGCCTCATAAGTAACCCCACACCTCAAATTTGAATTCTTTGCGTCATTTTTAGCATCAGCACGCAAGCTTTGATGGTGTAGGAGGGTTTTACATGGCGGCATAGGCCAATATGCCGCCACATCGGATTGGCCTGCGCCAATCACAACCACTTAGCCGATTAATTCGACGAATTGCCCTGCTTGACGCCCGGCTGTCCCTGGCCAAGCGTGCGGCCTGTCGATCCCGTGCCGCCACCCATCACTGTGGTGTCTCCAATAGCACCGCTTACGCTGCTGCTGGCACCCATGCTGGCATCGGTTTTGGACATGCGCTGTGCCTTACGGGCTGCGCGACGCTCGTCGGCCATTGCCCGGCGTTCTGCCGCTGTAGTGCGAGTTGCCATGCCCGAGCTATTGTTCATGGTGTTGGGGTTTGCATTGGGGCTGGCACCTTCACCGCCCTGGGTGCCGGACTTCATCGGTACGATCTCTGCCTTTACGGCGGCGCGGGTCGTTACCGATGCCCCGTTATCGCCACTACCACTGGCACCGGTTGGGCCTGCGCCGCCCTGCGTACCTGCTTTCAGTTCGACAGTTTGTGCGGCAGCAAAGCCGGAGAAGGCCATCATGCTGGCCAGAAGAATTGACATGGTTGACTTGGTCATTTGGATATCCTTTAAAAAATGTAGATAAAGCTCTGGAGAACCTTTTGTGAGAGGCCTCCTGGAGCGGCCTCGCATATTTAAATTTAGGCCCGCAGGCAAAGCTGCCCTATCGGCCAGCCCCGTTGTGGTGCGTAGGACATCGCGCCTGAACCCGCTTCTGATGCAGACCCTTGGCGCTCAGGCTCGCCACAAATTCTGGAAGACACAAAATTAGCTTGTGCGCCTACAGCCACAAATTGCTACCAGCGCCACAATCAGTGTTTTATGTCCACACCTCAATCCCTTATTACTGTCACTGAGACCGTCCCTGTGAAGGAGCCGTTTCGCCCGGATGAAGATGCCATCGTTGAAGCCCGAGATGCCTTGGCCACGGCAGCCATGACGTTTTCCTTAAAGGTAATGACCGTCAACATCCACAAGGGCTTTACTTTTTTCAACCGCAAGTTCATCCTGCCGGAGCTGCGTGAAGCTGTGCGCAGCGTCGGTGCTGATGTGGTGTTTTTGCAGGAGGTCACGGGCAGCAACGAAAAGCATCTTGAGAAGTTTGACCAATACCCCGAAACGCCGCACTACGAATTTCTGGCCGACAGTATCTGGCCGCAATTTGCATACGGCCGCAACGCCGTCTACACCCATGGGGATCACGGTAATGCGGTGCTGTCTAAATTTCCCATCGTGCGTTTTGAAAACCACGACGTGTCCATTAGCGGCCCTGAAAGACGCGGTCTGCTGCATTGCGAACTGCAAATTCCCGGCCGCAGCGTGAACGCGCATGCCATCTGCGTGCATTTAAGCCTGACCGAATCACACCGCGTGCAGCAAATGGGCAAGCTGTGCAATCTGGTCCAGTCAAGCGTGCCTGCGCAGGCTCCACTGATTGTTGCGGGTGACTTCAACGACTGGCGGCACCGTGCTTGCAAGCTGCTGGCTGAAGGTGCCGCCCTGCATGAGGTGTTTGTGCAGGCGCATGGCAAACCGGCAAGAACCTTTCCCGCGCGGCTGCCGCTGCTGCGGCTGGACCGCATTTATGTGCGTAACGCCATTGGCCATGCGCCCGTGGTGTTGCCCAGCCAGCCATGGTCGCATTTATCAGACCACGCGCCTTTGGCAGCTGAAATTCAACTGTAGTCAACGACCGTAGGGGCCATTAATTTAGAGCCTTGTGATGCGATCCGTCGCTGGCGGCGGCAACCCTGGCTTGCTCTTGAGGTAGCTCTCCAGCGCATCCACATCCAGCTCACCGCCCAGCGCATCGCGAGCTTCCGCAAAAGCAGAAAAACCATCGCCCCCGCTGGCCAGAAAGCTGTTCATTGCAACGCGGTAAGGAGCAGTCGGTGAAATTGCCACGCCTGCCAGCCGAATTTCACTGACCCGCGAACCTGCTGCACGCTTGAGGTCGTAGCTGTAGCTAAAGCCAGCAGAACAAAACAACACCCGCGGGGTGGCAACATTTTTAAACTGTTGCTCCAGTAGCGCCTTGATTTGCCCGCCCGTCATGCTCTTGACGACCAGGCTGTTGCCAAACGGCTGCACGCGAAAAAGCTGGCTGTAAGTGATCGGTCCACCACTACTAGGGACCAACAAGTCAGCGCGCACACCGCCGGGGTTCATAAAGGCGATTTGCGCGCCGCCACGTTCAGACGCGCGCGTTGCAGCAAGCTGTGAGTCAGCCACCAGATTACCCAGCGGACTTTCCAGCGAAGGCAAAGTAGCCCGCACGATGGATGCTGACAGGCTACCCACCACGCGCTGTGCCAATGGCTCGGCTGCGGCGGCGTATAGGCCGATGATTTTTTCCACCACCGCATCTTTCTGAAAGCTGGGGTACAGAGGTGTGATCGCGACCGCCACACCTGCCGCATTCATAAAGCCTTCGCTCTGTACGATAACGTTGTTGGCTGATTTACCCACCACTCGTTTGTTGCGCACGTCAATCGTCAAGGCAATGTCCGTGAGCAGTGTGCCGTACTGTCCGGCGCTGGTCAGCAAAAACGGCTTGCCCGGGTTGACGGTGCTGTAGTCGCAAATGTATGAGCGGTGTGTGTGGCCCGACACCACCACGTCAATGCCCGCATCCAGCTTGTCGAGAATCGGCACGATGTCGCCCGCGAGGCCGGGGCATGACTTGTCGTTGTAGCCGCCAGTGGTCATGCCGCCCTCATGCACTACCACCACAATCGCATCAGCGCCCTGGGCTTTAAGCTGCGGAATCAAGGCATTGGCAGTGGCGGCCTCATCGGCAAAGCGCAAGCCCGCCACACCGGCGGGAGTGACCACACCAGGCGTACCGCGCAGCGTCATGCCAATGAACCCTACCTTGATGCGATAGCCCGGCCCGGTAAATTCCTTGATGCCTGTTGCGGGGAACAACGTGCCGCCATCCGCTTTAAAAACATTCGCAGCCAGATAGCCAAAGTTGGCACCGGGAAACGACTTGTTCAGCAGGCATGGCTGGCGCAGTGTGTATTTTTCGCAGCCACCGGTTTGCATGCGCAACAACTCCTGGCTGCCTTTGTCAAATTCGTGGTTGCCCACGGCATTGAAATCTATCCTGATGGCGTTGACCACCTCAATCGTCGGCTCATCGAGGAACAGCGCTGACACCAGCGGTGACGCGCCAATCATGTCGCCTGCAGAGACCACCGCAGTGTGCGGGTTTTGCGCCTTCAGGCTCTGGATGGCGCTGGACATATAAGCTGCGCCGCCCGCAGGAACGGCAACTGTTGTGCCTGCCGGGCCTGGTGCAGCAATCGACAAACGCGGCGGTTGCAGGTTGCCATGCAGGTCGTTGAAGGCCAAGATCTTGATGGTGACTGTGCCCGGCGGCTCGGGCGCACTCGCGCAACTTGCAACCAACGCGGCAGCAGCAACGTACAGGACGGAATTCAAGAAAGTTTTCATGTGTCATATCTGGAAGTTGATTCAAGCACACCTTACTGCTTGTACCTCCATGGTATGACAGGCGCTACCGCTACCTCTATCCCGTCACCAAAGTCAAAAGCGTGATTTCAGACGGCGCACCAAAGCGTTTGGGTGGGCCCCAGTAGCCAGTGCCACGACTGGTGTAGACCCACAAGTCCTGCAGCTTGTGCAGGCCGGCGGTGAAGGGCTGTTGAAACCTCACAAACAAATTCCATGGATAAAACTGCCCG
Organism: Burkholderiales bacterium; assembly: GCA_038226155.1. GTDB lineage: Bacteria > Pseudomonadota > Gammaproteobacteria > Burkholderiales > Burkholderiaceae_C > Polaromonas. Next base: position 2,948 of record JBBRQQ010000104.1, on the reverse strand, counting down.
CCATGCGTATGGCCTGACAGCTGCAAATCAAACCCGGCCTCTGCCGCTGCTACCGCGCTACGCGGTTGGTGCGCCAGCAGCACACGCACCGACGCAGATGGCGGCGCGCCGCTCAGGGCAGCCTGCGGATTGCTGCGATGGGCCTCATCAAAATGGTGCGCGCTGTAGTCGGCAACGCCGGCCAGCACCAGCGGGGCCATGATTTGTGAGTCATCCTGCGCGTCGTGACTATTTTTCGGCTGGCCAACCTTGCCATGGTGCAACACCACATGCTCGTTCATCAGCACCGTCAGGCCTAGATGCCGCAACTCGTCAATCCAGGCATGGGCACCCGAGTAATACTCGTGGTTGCCAGTCACAAAAAATGTGCCGTGGCGTGACGCAAGACCGGCCAGTGGAGCCACCTGCGCGCGCAATTGCGCCACCGTGCCATCGACCAGGTCACCCGTCACCGCCACCACATCGGCACGCAGCGCGTTGACCTTGTCAACGATGCGTTGCACGTAAGCCCCCTTGATGGTCGGACCGACATGAATGTCGCTGATCTGCGCCACTGTAAAGCCGTGCAGGGCCGCTGGCAGCCGCTTGATGGGTACATCAACCCGCACCACTGCGGGCGTACGGCGAGCGTTCAAAAAACCAAGTGCGGTTACCAGCAGCGCCAGCACCGGCACCGCTTCGCTGGATGCCATGCTGATTTGCGTTAGCGGCATGGAGGCCGAAAAAACAACATCTGCAAGCCACAACAGCAGCAGCGCCACATCACGCGCCACGGTCAATACAAACAGGGTTGAGAAGAAACCCATTGCCAAAAATCCCAGCCAGCTCAGGCGATCCGCCCAGGGCTGACGCAGGCGCCGGCCAGCCATCAAACCAAGTGGCATCAGCAGCGGTGAAAGCACCAGCAGCAAAACCAGCAAAGCCTGCGCCAGCGGGTAAGCGCCAAGGCCAGGCGCTATGCGCCAGCCTACATAGGCATGCAGCAGCGCCAGCAAAAAAACAATCGGATAGAAGGGCATGGTGTGCTTGTAAGAGATGGCGGTGTCGTGCGTATGAAGCTTGGTATCCGAGGCAGAGTATTCAAGTCCCAGGAAAGACCAGTACCTGAAAAGAATTCCGGTTAAAACGTATTCAAATACCCGTCAGACCGGAGCCGCTCTATCGCCAAATCAATAAAAGCCCGCACTCTTTGCGAGGCCTGACGGCCTTCCCTGTGCACTACATGAACGGGTAGTGGTGTCGATTCATATTCGCTGAGTACCGCCTTGAGGCGCCCCTCTCGCAAATGGGCTGCGACTTGGTAGGAGAGCAGCCGCGTCAGTCCAAACCCGCCAACGACCGCCGCCACTGCCGAGTCATTGGTTGTGGTGGTCATGCGCGCCTGCAAGCGGACTGAGCGCACCGTGCCCTTGTCTACCAATCGCCATTCTGGATGGGGCGTCACACTGCTGGCTGACACGATGGCATGCTGGTGTAAGTCATCTGGGGTGAGTGGGCAGCCGTGGTTTTTCAAATACTCAGGCGATGCGCAAATCAGTCGGCGCACCTGACCCACACGGACGGCCTGCAAGCTTGAGTCGGGCAGTTCCCCGATTCGGATGGCCACGTCAACCCCTTCATCCAGCAAATTCACCACACGGTCCAGGAATAGGCAAGTCGCCGCCACCTCTAGATAACGCTGCAAATACTCGGTCACGATGGGGGTGACAAAGATCCTACCAAATAGCACGGGTGCGGAGAGCGTCAATCGGCCACGTGGTGCGCTGTGAAGCCCCGTCACGGACTCGTCGGCTTCGGCCATCTCCGCGAGGATACGGCGGCAGTCCTGCACGTAGCGCTCACCGGCGTCCGTCACCCGCAGAGTGCGCGTGGTGCGAGTCAGCAATCGCAAGCCCAGATGGTTTTCCAACTCGTTAACTGCGCGCGTGACGGCAGGCGGAGAGATAGACAGCTTGCGGGCGGCCCCGGCAAAACCGTTGGCATCCACCACCGCCACAAAGAGAGTCATCAAGTGAAAGCGATCCATATTGTTCCTTTTTGTGGAATTATGAATTAAAAATTTTAGTGATTCTATTCTTTGAGCAATACAAATACAGTCTACCCATTCGCCGGGATGAATCTTCTGTCACCAGCGAATGCGTGTTGCCACTCTTTCACAATCCAAAGGAAATCACTATGTCCCGTATCAGCATCCCGACCGTCCTGCAATCCGTTGAAGCGTCCAAACCGTTACTGGCCGCAGTACAAAAGTCCCTGGGCGTGACGCCCAACCTCATGAAGCTCGTGGGCCACAGCCCAGCCGCTCTTGAAGGCTACCTGTCGCTCAACGCTGCCGTCGGCAAGGGCAAGCTGTCGGCCCAACTGCGTGAGCGCATTGCGCTGGCCATTGCCGAATACAACGGCTGCGACTACTGCCTGTCGGCCCACGATTACCTGGGTCAGAACGTGGCCAAACTCAGCCGCTCGGAGCTGGACGCTGCGCGTGACGGTCATTCTGAAGATGCTCCAACGCAAGCGGCCCTGCGCTTTGCGCTGAAGGTTGCCCAAACGCGTGGCCACGTGTCGGACGCCGAACTGGCCACCCTGCGCTTGGCCGGATTTGACGAGGCCGCTGTAGTCGAAATCGTCGTGAATGTGGCGCTGAATGTGCTAACCAACTATGTCAACAACGTGGCCCTGACGGACATCGACTTTCCCCAGGTTAACGCCAAGCGCGCGGCTTGATCGTCACGTCCATCGAGGCACTCCACTCCGGCCGGACGACCATCCCCCACTCAGCCAACTCCATTTATGGGCACATTTGTGAAAGACCATTATGCAAATTTCGCCAGCCTACACCAGTGACGTTGCCTTTACCCCAACTGTCAAGGCCATTCAGGCGCGCAAGGGTTCGCGGCAGGCCTACGCCCGCATGGAGCAATCTGGCGGATGGGAAAGCGCCATCACCG
>JBBRQQ010000103.1:0-8692 GCA_038226155.1 Burkholderiales bacterium | reverse complement strand
TGGCCTGTGAAGTACGTGACTATGTTGCACATGACCAACGACTCGGGTTCGTTTTTAAAAGTCAGCGAACTCCTGGCCGATGGGTTTAAACCTGTCTCAATGAATCGGTGGCAAAAAGCGGATGGGACCGAAGCCCTGCCACTTTATGAAGGCAAGATGGTTCAAATGTATGACCACCGGGCGGCTGACGTGGTGGTTAACAACGAAAACCTGCACCGGGCAGCACAGCCCGAAAATATTGCCAATAGCGCCAAAGCTGACTCTGGCCGCTATCCGCTTCCTCAATACCACGTCTTACGAACAGCTGCCGATACCAAGAGCCCGGAATGGTCGATTGGGTACAAAGATGTGACAGCCCCCACCAATATGCGCACCATGATTGCAGCGGTATTACCGCTCGCAGGTTATGGCAATACGCTTCCCATACTAAGACCAGAAACAGGCCTGGATGCCGCTGAGTACATCGCTTTTGCGCCGCTCCTTTTGGCAAATCTTTCCGCAATGGCTTTTGATTACGTGGCACGACAAAAAGTCCAGGGCCAACATCTCAACTGGTTTGTGGTCGAGCAACTCCCGGTCATCACCCCAGCCCGCTTCCTGGATCCACTCCCTGCCGCTTTCGCCCAAGCCATGCGCGCCGCCAAGCTCATGAACGGTCACCACGCCCATCCCACGGTGGCTGACTTTGTCATTCCGCAAGTGCTGGCGTTAACCTACACCGCCCACGACATGGCCCCGTTTGCGCATGACCTGGGTTACGTCGATTCAGCGGGCCAGGTGCTGCCGCCGTTCATATGGAACGACGAGGAGCGCCGCGCCCGCCTGGCCGCGCTGGATGCGCTGTTCTTTTACCTTTACGGCTTAAGCGCTGATGACGCGTCCTACATCATGGACACCTTCCCCATCGTGCGTGAGCAAGACACCAAAGCCTTTGGCAGCTACCGCACCAAGGAAGACGTTTTGGTAAAACTGGCTATTTTGAATGCCTGATTTGCCTTTTTGGGGCAATTTTCAGGCATAAAAACGGCTGTAGCCCAATGAATACGGGCGTGAGCAGCTACTTAATTTATAGCATTTTCCTGGTTGTCATGCGTTCAACGCAGCTAGCAACTTCGCATGCACGCCACCAAAACCGCCATTGCTCATGCACAGCAAATGATCGCCAGGCCTGGCACGCGCCTTGACCTGCGCGACCAGCTCTTCGATGTTGACAGCGACCTGCGCGCGTTCGCCCATGGGGGCTAGCGCTGCGGCTGCGTCCCAGTCGAGACCACCTGCGTGGCAAAAGGCCAGGTCTGCTGCCTCCAGGCTCCAGGGTAGTTGCGCTGTCATGGTGCCCAGCTTCATGGTGTTGCTGCGCGGCTCGAAGATGGCGAGTATTCGTTCATCACTTTTGCCTGTGCTTTTGAGCTGGCGCCGCAAGCCGTCTACGGTGGTGTGGATGGCGGTGGGGTGGTGGGCGAAGTCGTCATAGACGGTGATGTCGCCACCCGCTGCTTTAATGCTGCCCACAACTTCCATGCGGCGCTTGACGTTTTGAAAGCTGGCCAGTGCGCTGGCGGCGACTTCTGGCGCAACGCCTACATGCTCTGCGGCAGCAATGGCGGCGAGTGCGTTGAGCTGGTTGTGCATGCCGCTGACAGCCCACTGAACCTGCCCGACGACTTTGCCGGCTTTCAGGACGGTGAAGTCATGCGGCTCACCCTCAGCTGTAAAGCCGGTGATGTTAGATGCGTCGCTGCCAAAGCGGACCTCTTCAGACCAGCAGCCTTGGTCAAGTACACGCTTCAAGCTGGCTTCTTGTGCGTTGACGACGACGCGACCCCTGGACGGTACGGTGCGTATGAGGTGGTGAAACTGCTTTTCAATTGCGGCCAGGTCATCAAAAATATCAGCGTGGTCAAACTCAAGGTTGTTCAGAATTGCCGTCCGCGGACGGTAATGGACAAACTTGCTGCGCTTGTCGAAGAAGGCGGTGTCGTATTCATCGGCCTCGATGACAAAGGTGTTGCCGTCGCCTAGCCTTGCCGATACGCTAAAGTTAAGCGGCACACCACCGACCAGAAAGCCGGGCTTCAGTCCTGCGCTTTCAAGTATCCACGTCAGCATCGCTGTCGTCGTCGTTTTGCCGTGGGTTCCCGCTACTGCCAGCACATGGCGCGGGCCGGTGGCGTGGTGGGTCGGGTGATGCAGCACATGGCCGGACAGCCATTGCGGGCCACTGGTGTAAGGCTTGCCGCTGTTCAAAATCGCTTCCATTAACGGATATTTTTCAGAGCCATCGGGCAAGCGCGCGCGAGACACCACATTACCGATCACAAACACGTCAGGCTCAAACGCCATTTGGTCGGCGCTGTAACCTTCAATCAATTCAATGCCGAGGGCGCGCAGCTGGTTGCTCATGGGTGGGTAGACGCCCGTGTCGCAGCCCGTGACTTTGTGGCCGGCCTCTACCGCCAGCGCCGCCAGGCCTCCCATGAAGGTGCCGCAAATTCCCAGAATATGTATGTGCATGGCGGGTATTCTAGGAGCCTGTGGCTTGCAGGCCATGGTGGCCTAAACTCATCTTTTGCTTTTCCTGGCGCTTCGGCAATCAACGTGTACACCCTCAAATCTGAAATAGCCGCCACCGCCGCCGCACTGGTGGTTGAAGAAGGGCTTGAATACGGCCCCGCCAAGCGACGTGCCGTCAAGCAAATGGGTTTGCCAGCGCGCACTGAACTGCCCGATAACGAGCTGCTGGATGATGCGGTGCGCGAGTACATCAGCGTGTTTTGCGCCGATACCCAGCCGTTTGAGCTGGCCGCCTTGCGTGAGCTGGCGCTGGTCTGGATGCATCGCATGGCCGCTTTCCGGCCCTATTTGACCGGGGCAGTCTGGCACGGCACGGCGACAAAGCTGTCCGACATTTATATCCAGTTGTTTTGCGATGACCCCAAGTCGGCGGAAATTGCCTTGATAGAGCACAACGCGGACTATGAGCCGCGTACCGTCAAGGGTTTCACCGGCGGCGATGTAGAGGCGCTGAGCCTGAGCAGCCTTTGCAAACCTCTGAATGCGCACGTGGGCGTTCACTACATGGTTTATGACCACGACGATTTGCGCGGTGCCTTACGTCCGGACGCCAGGGGGCGCACGCCGCGAGGCAATATTGTGGCCGTGCAAAAATTAATCGTCTTGAGTCCGCAAAATATCCAAACCGCCCCGGAGATTGAAAAATGAAACGCAGAACAATGCTCTACGGCGGTGTTGCCGCAACCGCCGGCTTGGCGGGGGCCGGTGCAGCCTGGTGGAAAAGCCAGGCGCGTCCAGCGCCGCTGCAACAGGCTGATCCGTTTTGGGACTTGAGTTTTGATACGCCGGACGGCAAAGTAATCGCCATGAGCGGTTTTCGTGGCAAGCCCCTGCTGGTTAATTTCTGGGCCACCTGGTGCCCACCCTGCATTGAAGAGCTACCCCTGATCGACAGCTTTTATAGTGCCAACAAGGGTAACAACTGGCAGGTACTCGGTCTGGCGGTGGACCAGCCCAGCGCTGTGCGCAAATGGCTACAGGCCAAACCTTTGGGGTTTGCGGTGGGTATGGCGGGCTTGAGCGGGACAGAACTGAGCAAGTCGCTGGGCAATGCCGCTGGGAGCTTGCCGTTCACGGTGGTGTTTGGCAGCTCCGGTCAATTGTTGCATCGCAAGACGGGTAAGGTCACACCGGATGAATTGAAGCTTTGGGCTGCGCTGAAATAGAGTCCAAGGTGAGTCGAATCTATAACTTCTTTTAAATGTATTTAAATGACATTAATCTACTTATAACTGTCCGTTAAAGGCGGTTTCATAAAGTTAATTGGTAAGTCATTTATTGAGTTCAGGTCTGGCGCCTTGATGTACACTCTGCGCTTTCCGAGATTGAGCTGCAAGAATTTTGTTTCTCGATTTACCATTTAGATACACGATAAATGCTTTAACGCCTAGAAGCTTTCATTAAGCATTCAGATAACGAAACTTGGTGAAAAGCTGCTGACCAGTGCCCAAGCCTTCGCAAAACCTTCGTTGGAGACACCATGGATTTAAGAAAACTCAAGACGCTGATTGACCTTGTATCAGAGTCCAATGTGTCGGAACTTGAAATTACCGAAGCCGAAGGCAAGGTACGTATCGTTAAATCCAGCGGCGCGCCGGTGGTCATGCAGCAACCTGCTGTTGCCATGGTAGCAGCTCCCGCAGCTGTGGCAGCCGCACCCGCTGTGCCCGTGGCAGAGGCACCCACTGGCCATGCCGTCAAGTCGCCGATGGTCGGCACGTTTTACCGCTCGGCCAGCCCCGGTGCCAAACCTTTCATTGAAGTCGGCAGCGTGGTCAGGGAAGGCGAGACGATCTGCATCATTGAAGCGATGAAAATTCTCAATGAAATCGAGGCCGACAAGTCGGGCACCATCACCAAAATTCTGTGCGAAAACGGCCAGGCCGTGGAGTATGGACAGCCGATGTTCATGATCGAGTAACCGGGTTCCGTCCCATTCCAAGACAGACCAGACGGATTACCGACCCATGTTTAAAAAAATACTGATCGCCAATCGCGGCGAGATCGCCTTGAGAATCCAGCGTGCCTGCCGGGAGCTCGGTGTCAAGGCCGTGATGGTCTATTCGGAAGCCGACCGCGAGGCCAAGTACATCAAGCTGGCCGATGAGTCTGTCTGTATCGGCCCAGCGCCGTCCAAAGACAGCTACCTCAATATGCCGGCGATTATTTCGGCAGCCGAGGTGACCGACGCGGAAGCGATTCACCCAGGCTACGGATTTTTGAGCGAAAACGCCGACTTTGCCGAACGGGTTGAAAAAAGTGGCTTCAAGTTTATCGGCCCCACGCCGGAGTCAATTCGTATGATGGGCGACAAGGTCTCGGCCAAGCAGACCATGATCAAAGCGGGTGTGCCCTGCGTACCCGGCTCTGAAGGTGCGTTGCCGGACGACCCGGTCGTCATCAAGCGCACCGCCAAGCAGGTGGGCTATCCGGTCATCATCAAGGCGGCGGGCGGCGGTGGCGGGCGCGGGATGCGCGTGGTACACACCGAAGCGGCCTTGCTGCACGCGGTGCAAACCACCAAGGCTGAAGCCGGGGCCGCTTTCGGCAACCCGGAGGTTTACATGGAGAAATTCCTGCAGAACCCCCGGCATATTGAGATCCAGATCATGGCCGACCAACAAAAAAATGCGGTCTGGCTCGGTGAGCGTGATTGCTCCATGCAGCGCCGTCACCAAAAAGTGATTGAAGAAGCGCCAGCGCCCGGCATTCCGCGCAAACTGATCGAGCGCATCGGCGAACGCTGCGTGGCGGCGGTAAAAAAAATCGGTTATCGCGGGGCCGGTACTTTCGAGTTTCTGTACGAAAACGGCGAGTTCTATTTCATTGAAATGAACACCCGCGTGCAGGTCGAGCACCCGGTAACGGAGTGGATCACGGGCATCGACATTGTGCGTACCCAGATCATGGTGGCCGCTGGCGAAAAGCTACCGTTTACCCAACGTGACATTCAACTGAAAGGGCATTCGATCGAGTGCCGTATCAACGCTGAAGACCCGTACAAATTCACGCCTTCGCCGGGCCGCATCACGACCTGGCACACACCGGGCGGGCCGGGCGTGCGGGTTGACTCGCATATTTACGCCAATTATTTTGTGCCGCCGAATTACGACTCGATGATCGGCAAAATCATCGTGCACGGTGACACGCGTGAGCAGGCACTGGCACGGATGCGGGGCGCGCTAGCCGAAACCGTGGTTGAAGGTATCAACACCAATATCGCCCTGCATCGCGAGCTAATGGTGGATGCCAAGTTCATGGATGGCGGTACCAACATTCACTACCTTGAAGAGTGGTTGTCAAAGCGTGTCCGGTGATGTGGCCCCCACGGTTGCTCACTGCGTGTAGCGTCCTGCCCCCCGAGGGGGCCGCTGCGCCTGCGGCCTGGCAAAGCCAGTTCCGCGGCCCCTACTTGGTTGGAGCGGTCTCAACACTTATTCAGTGTGAATCCAATCATCATGTTTGAACTCGTGTTGCTTGTTCCAGCCGATAGCGTTGAAACTGTCAGCGAGGCGCTCGAAGCGCTGGACGCGCTGAGTGTTTCGGTTGAAGATGCCGATGCCGAAACCCCTGCCGAGCAGGCGCTGTTTGGCGAGCCCGGCATGCCGCCGCCCAAGGCTGGCTGGGATCGCTCGCGTGTGGTCTCGCTGTTTGAGACTGAAACGCTGGCGCTTGAGGTCTCTAGCTTGCTACAGGAACAGGATTTTTTTGCTGCTTGTGAGCTGATAGCCGTTCAACCAGTGCCCGAGCAGGACTGGGTACGGCTGACGCAATCACAGTTCACGCCAGTCGAGATCACGCCCGAGTTCTGGATAGTGCCGACCTGGCACGAACCTCCCGCAGAGGCCAAACAGTTGATTCGACTGGACCCAGGTTTGGCGTTTGGAACTGGCACGCATCCGACCACGCGCATGTGCCTGCGCTGGATCTCGAAAGCTGGCGCCTTCGGGCGGGTGCTCGACTACGGCTGCGGCTCTGGCATTTTGGCTATCGGTACGGCCAAGTTCGGCGCAGTGGACATTGATGCCGTTGACATTGACGACGCGGCCGTGCAGTCAACCCGCGCCAACGCCGAGGCCAATCATGTGCAGCTCAAAGCGGGCTTGCCCGACAAAGCTCAGGGCAGGTATCAAACAGTGCTCGCCAATATTCTCGCAACTCCGCTCAAGGTGCTGGCACCGTTGCTGTGTGCCCATGTTGAAAAGGGCGGAAATCTGGTGCTCGCGGGTATTTTGGCGCGCCAGGCTGACGAGCTGAAAGTCGCTTACGCGCCGTGGTGCGCGCTGCAGGTGGCCGATAGCGAAGACGGCTGGATATTGATGACCGCCAGGTTTTAAAATGGGTTATTGGGCTCTGACCCCAAAAACCCACCACCTACAATGCAGCGCTAAATGAGCCTTATTACGCGTTGCCCCGCATGCGGCACGATGTTCAAAGTCGTGACCGATCAACTCAAAGTCTCTCAGGGCTGGGTGCGATGCGGGCATTGTGCCGAGGTTTTTGATGCATCGCTGCATCTGCAGGCCACGCAGCTAACTCCCACCCCTCTACCGATACAGCCGCCAGCTCCCGTTTTTTCACCGGAACCCGTAGTGGAGCAGCAGGACAGTGAATGGTCGCCGGGTGTTTTTTTTGCAGACGGCCATGTGGTCGCGGCCCCAGGCAATGGCGATGTGACGGAGCCGCCGCCGCATCATGCTCATCATCCTTCACTGGACGAACCCGATAGTTTGCATGTTGATGAACACAGCGAGGCGGTGCGGGCAGAGCTTGTCCAGGCGCAGGCAGGCTACGAGGAAGGCTTGAACGTACAGGCAGATTCAACTGTACGCAGCGACCATAGAGACGATGGCGACGATAGCGACGATAGCGGCGTACTAAGTGAATTCCCGCTGGATACGCCCGATGCGGCGAAGGATGTCTCGTTTGTCCGCGATGCAAGGCGGCGGGCCTTCTGGCGCAAGCCAGCTGTGCGTGTTGCGCTTGGCCTGTTTGGCATCGTGCTGGTGGCCTTGCTCGTTTTGCAGGTTCTGGTTCAGTACCGCGATAGCTTGGCCGCATTTGAGCCTGCCTTCAAACCGTGGGTACAGAAACTGTGCGATCAGCTTCATTGTGAAGTGGCTCCCCTGCGCAAGATGGAGTCGCTGGTCATCGACAGCTCGTCTTTCAACAAGGTCAGTGCCGACTCATACCGCCTTACTTTCACGCTAAAAAATTCCAGCGCTGTTGCGGTAGCGATGCCCTCGCTTGAAGTCACGCTCACAGATACGCAAGATCAGGCGCTGGTACGGCGCGTCCTTACACCTGCACAGTTCGGCAGCACCAATGGCCTGCTGGGGGCAGGTGCTGATTTCGTGGGTGCTGTGGTCATGCAAGTGCTTGGTGCTGATACCGCGGCAGCTTCGACACCGCAAGGACCGCTTCGCGTAGCGGGCTATCGGGTACTGATTTTTTATCCTTGAGTTGATCCTTTTTTCCTTTTCTTCCTTTCTTCTTTCCGTTCATTCACCTATAGAGAAAATAAATGTCTGCTGTAATTTGTGGCTCACTTGCCTTTGACACCATCATGACTTTTGAGGGGCGCTTCTCCGAGCAGATCCTGCCCGATCAGTTGCATATTCTGAATGTGTCTTTTCTCGTGCCGGCCTTGCGGCGCGAGTTTGGAGGTTGCGCTGGCAATATCGCCTATGCCTTGAAGCAACTCGGCGGCGCGCCTTTGCCGATGGCCACCGTGGGCAGCGATGGTGCCGAATACGCCGCCCGCATGACAGGTATGGGTATCAGTTGCGAGTTTGTGCGCGAGGTTGCTGACAATTACACGGCCCAAGCCATGATCATGACAGACCGCGACAACAACCAGATCACGGCCTTTCATCCAGGCGCAATGATGCAGGCCCACGTGACCAAAATCTCAGCGCGTGGCGACATCAAACTCGGCATCATCTCGCCAGACGGGCGCGATGCCATGTTGCAGCACGCCGAGCAGTTCAAGGCTGCGAATATTCCGTTTGTGTTTGATCCGGGTCAGGGCCTGCCAATGTTTGACGGCAAAGAGCTGGCGCACTTTGTGGACCTGGCTACCTGGGTTACTGTCAATGATTACGAAGCCAAGATGCTC
>JBBRQQ010000102.1:0-8768 GCA_038226155.1 Burkholderiales bacterium | reverse complement strand
CGTGGTGGCACCTGATGCGGATAAAACCGTCCCCAGCGGCAGGTCTACTGGCTCCAAAAAGGGCAGCCAGCGTTCCAGAATTTCGGGGGGAAGGGCCGCCAGCAATGCGTTTTGTTTTGGGTCCATTTGCTTAAAGATACTCATGAGCCACTGGGAACTATAGACTGCCTCGATTGTCGCAGACGGGCGCAACGAAACTTCCAGTGAAGAAGCGATAGCGCAACTTATAACGTATAGCATGATTGGGCATCATGCGCTGGGCGAATTGACAAAACCCCCAAAGTAACAGACACTGCAATGCGATCGTGATGCCTGCGGATTAACAGACCAAGTCGCAGCTACCTGCCGTAGCGAGGTTTCATCTAAACGGGCACCACCTCGCGTAAAAACATTCGCCGAATTCCAACCAAACCGCGTCCGACCGCCAATGTCACCCACACAAGCTCTTCATTCGATTGTTTATGCCAGCGAGGCGAAGGTCGCCATGAGTACCGAGGACCTGGAGGCGTTGCTCATGATCTCTCGAAGTCAAAATCTGCAAAATGGCATTACTGGTGTGCTGCTTTGTAGCGGCGAGCAATTCTTGCAATGCTTTGAAGGCCCGGCTGATGCGGTGCAGGAAACATATGACCGAATCCGTCGCAGCCGCATGCACAAAGATTTGGTCGTTTACATGGACTCGGCGGTGCCAGTGCGTACCTTTGACGATTGGGCAATGGGTTGCGCCACGCCGACCCCGTCCGAATTGCTCACTCTCGCGACTGCCGAATGGAACGCGTCCAACGCGGCCAGTACGTTTTCGCCCAGTTCCCCGCCGGGCTTGGGCATGCTCAAATTTTTCTGGTCCATGAGACAGAGCGAGTTGTAGTGCGTCTGGCGGGCTGTTCGCGCCCGTATTTATTGGGCGTCACTTTTCCGCGCGCTGAGCCTGCACTTCTTTGACCGCAGACTTGAGGCCCTTCGATTCATGCCACTTTTCAAGTGACATGTCAGGATAATGCGCAAAGTGTGGGTCGTCAGGCTTGCCTTCAACTTTGACCCACGAGGCCTTTGAATCGATCAGGCAATGAACGTTATCAGGTGGAATCGGGAGTGCGGTATCGATGGCACCAGCGTGTGGGTGGACCAGTTCAGGCCAGGTCGGGTCCCAGAGCCAAAGCGCCGTGCCGCACTTTGCACAAAAGTAGCGGTGGCCTGAACTTATGTGGGTGCCAGTACCTGTCTCATCGGGCAGATGCGCACGGTAAATTCGCAGATAACGCTTGCCAGTGACTTTCATGCTTCTGGTGACAGCACCCAGATTGATGGCATAGCCGCCTGTTCCTGCCGTTTTGCGGCATATCGAACAGTAGCAACGCATGAAAGGCACGGGCTCGCTGGACTCAACCGTGAACTTGATCTTTTTGCAATGACACGAACCTTCAAGATGCACGGTGAGTCTCCGCAACGTCCACAACTTTTCCCTTGCGCAGAGCGACCAGGCCCCGAGGTTCGCTAGAAAACCAAAGCCACTGCGGGTCCGTGCCGCCTGCGCGCAGGATGAACTGCGAGAACTGGAGCGAGCAAATGGCACCCAGGATCAATAGCGCGAGCACTCCAACCACACCAGCCGCTACATACAGCAGTAGCAGGCCAAGCGAGACGGAAGGCATCAGTTCCCTCGCCGGCAACGCGACAAGCGCCACAAGCGAAAGTGCCGCAAGCAGCAACTTGCCAATGAAAACGATTCGGACATTTCGAATGCTCATGCGCTTCTCCAGTTAGTCTTAGCGTAATGTATCCCGCAAACCCCGGTTGATACTTACGGCGCTTGGCGACCGGTACGGCGAGTCCGCTGGGCTTTTCACGCGCATGAAATTGCTACGAATTAAATAGCTGCTGACGCCCGATTTCATTAGGCTACAGCCCCAAATTGGCATCAAAAACAGCTACTTTTTGGCTCTGAATCGCCTGTATACGCAAATCAGCCACCAATTCAGGCGCAATCTCAGCCAGCGGCACCAGCACAAAAGCGCGCTGCCACATGCGGGGATGCGGCACGGTCAGATGCGCTGAATCAATGCTGGCGTTGCCGTACAGCAGCAAGTCCAAATCAAGTGTGCGCGGCGCATTCGGGTATGGCCTTTCGCGGCCTGCGGCTTGCTCTAGTTGCTGCAAGTTTTGAAGCAATGCCGGCGCGTTTAACGAAGTTTGAACTTCCACCACCGCGTTGAGGTAGTCACTTCCCAGTTCAGCGAGCTCACCAGTAGCAGGCACATCGCCGCCAGAGGCAAGTGGCGTGGTTTTGTAGATACTGGAAGTTTTGACCAGCCGGGTCTGCGGCAACTGGGCAATGGCTTTGACAGCTTGGCGCAGGGCTGATGCTGCGTCGCCCAGATTCGCACCCAGCGCGATGTAGGCCGTCACCATACAACTCAGGCCTCGGGGGGTGGCCCGCCTTGGCTGCCGTCACTGCTGTCGCTGCCTGGAGCCCGGTTTGCGGGTTTGCGGCGACGACGGCGTTTTCTGGCGGGGGCGTTTTGATCAAACTCACCTTGTGGCTGGTCTGCATCTTGTGATGAGTGTGGCGCTGAGTCTGTCGGCTCTGCAAAGCGCACGTCTGCTGCTGGTGCATCAACTCGCTTCACACGCACCCTTGGCTGCTGCGGTTTTTGCATTTGCTCTTGTCGCGCAGCTTCGATCATTTCATGGCGCTCGTCGTCATACGCAGTGCTGAACTTTTCCCACCACTCGGCCAGTGCTACATCAACTTCGCCGGTTTGCGCGCGCAGGCGCAAGAAGTCAAAACCGGCGCGAAAGCGCGGTTGCTCCAGCAGCGAATACGGCGAGGCGCCTGTGCGCTTCTCGAACCGAGGTTGCATGGCCCAGATTTCGCGCATGTCGGTACCCAATTTGCCACGGCCTGATACGTCGCCAATTTTGGCGTTGAATGCATCGTCTATCGCGTCTTGCAGCGCGGGCATGGTGTGCTCGCCGCGCTTTAAGCGCCGCTCCCAGCCGTCACGCACATCAACCCACAGCACGCACGACAACAAAAAGCTGGGCGCTACCGGTTTGCCTTCGCCCACGCGGCGGTCGGTGTCCATCAAGGCCAGATTTAAAAACGGCTCGTGCGCGGCTTCAACCACCACGTCAAGTAAGGGGTAAATGCCGGTGTGAAGGCCCAGGCTTTTGAGTTGCTCAATGCTGGCCAGCGCATGACCGGTTTGCAGGAGTTTGAGCATTTCATCAAACAGGCGCGACTGCGGAACGTCTGCCAGCAGGCTGGACATTTCACGCAGCGGCGCGGACGTTTTACTTTCAAATTTAAAACCCAGTGCACTGAGCTTGGCACCAAAACGCACGGCACGAATGATGCGCACCGGGTCTTCACGGTAGCGCACCGCCGGGTTGCCAATCATGCGAATGATTTTTTTCTTGGCATCAGCAATGCCGCTGTGGTAGTCGACCACGATTTGCGCTTCGGGGTCGTAGTACATCGCGTTAATGGTGAAGTCGCGCCTGGCAGCGTCTTCTTCCATCGGGCCCCAGACGTTGTCGCGCAGCACGCGGCCAGAGGCATCAACGGCGTGCTTCATGCCTGCGAGCTCGCTTTTGCTGGTGCGCTCGTTGCCGCCGACTTGCTCGGCCTGGCTGCTGTCGAGGTGGGCGCGAAAGGTCGACACCTCAATGACCTCGTGCTCACGGCCACGGCCATAAATGACATGCACGATGCGAAAGCGCCTGCCAATGATGAAGGCACGACGAAAAAGCTGCTTGACCTGCTCGGGCGTTGCGTCGGTGGCTACATCGAAATCTTTGGGGCGCAAGCCGACCAGCAGATCACGCACCGCACCGCCGACGATGTAGGCTTTGAACCCGCCCTGCTTGAGCGTGTGCACCACATCCATGGCACGCTCATCTACCAGCTTCGGGTTGATACCGTGTTCTTTGACAGTGATGTCGTGGCGGGTGCCGAACGGAGACAAGGGAGAGGAAGGGGATTTTTTGACACGCTTGGCAGTGGTTTCAGAGGGGCCCGAAGCATCTGATTTGCCGAACAGTTTGTCGATGAATTTTTTGATCATTAGGTACTAAGACTGAAACAGGTCAAGTATGCGCCATCCGCGCTCTGTGGCGATCGCGCGCAAGCGATCGTCGGGGTTGGTGGCTACCGGGTGCGTAGCCTTTTCAAGTAAGGCCAGGTCATTCATCGAGTCGGAGTAAAAGGTGGTTTCCACGTCGCCCCACTTTAGGTGCCTGGCGGCCAGCCAGCTTTCGACCCGCGTCACCTTGCCTTCACGAAACGATGGTGTGCCCTTGATCTCGCCGGTGAACCAGCCGTCACCACCTGGTTTGTCGTTACGCTCCAGTTCAATGGCGATCAGCTCTTTGACGCCAAATGCGTCTGCAATTGGCCGGGTCACAAATTCATTGGTAGCGGTAACGATGACCACCTCGTTCCCCGCCGTTTGATGACTTTGAACCAGCTCCAAAGCCTGTTTTTTAATCTCTTTTTGCACCACAGTGCCCATAAAACGGGCGTGAGCAGCTATTGATTTTGTAGCGCCCTGCTCGCGAACAGCCTGCGTGGCGAAGCGCACGTATTC
Organism: Burkholderiales bacterium; assembly: GCA_038226155.1. Taxonomy (GTDB): domain Bacteria; phylum Pseudomonadota; class Gammaproteobacteria; order Burkholderiales; family Burkholderiaceae_C; genus Polaromonas. The sequence continues at coordinate 4,179 of JBBRQQ010000102.1, read as the reverse complement.
ATGGATGTCGAGCGTGCCTGCCTTGTACTGCTCAAAAAACCAGTTATTGCGGCGCTGGAACTCATCGCCCTCTCGCCAGCCCAGAGCGATGGTGAATTCGCACCATTCGTAATCCGAGTCAATCGGAAGCAAGGTGTGGTCCAGGTCAAACAGAGTAACTTTTTTGAGAACCGTCATTCGTTATCCAGCATGGCTTTAATCAGGGGAATGGTGATGGCGCGCTGGGTTTGCAGCGCATAGCCGTCGAGTTGGTCGAGCAAGTGCATCAAGCTGCTCAGGTCGCGCGAGAAGCGATTCAGCATGAAGCCCATCACTTCGTCGCTTAAAAACACGCCGCGTGTATCAGCCTCAATTCGCAGCACAGCGCGCCGCTCGGGTTCGGTGAGGGCATGCAGTTCAAACACATGGCCCCAGCCCAGGCGCGTGCGCAGGTCTTCCCGCAACACCAGATCAGCGGGCGGCAAAGCACCCGCCGCCAGTACCCAGCGCGGATGACCATCGGCAGAATTGAGTGCATTGACAAACCAGTTGAAGGCACCTTGCTGCTGAACGGCGGTGTAGAGGTGGCAGTCGTCCAGAATCACACCGGCCCACGACTCATTGAACTCGGGTGGCTCCATCACGGACGCATCAAGCCAGCCCACACGCGCACCCTGCTCGCGCAAGGTCTCAGCGACAGCTTTAAGCAAATGGGTTTTACCGCTGCCTGGCTCGCCCCACAAATAGCTTGGCACGGGTGAACGCAAGGAATTACCGGCCCACAGTTGAAGGTGCTTGAGCGCAGCCTCATTGGGGCCTGCGAAGAAATTGGAGAACGAAGGTGCTGAGGCAAGCCCGATATCGAGTGCGATCTGCTTCATGCCCGCCATAAGTCCTATGACCCTTTAAATAGTTTGCTGGCGATGTAGCGGACTTTGATCCGGCGTATGCCCACCAGCAGCACAGCGCTGGCCGGTAACGCTATCAGTACACCCACAAAACCAAACACCTGGCCAAAGGCGAGCAAGGCAAAAATAACGGCCAGCGGATGCAGCCCAATGCGCTCGCCCACCAGCCGTGGTGTGAGGAAAAGGCTTTCAACCACCTGGCCTATGCCATAAACCACAGCCACCATGACCAGTGCCTTGACAGATGCGAATTGCAACAACCCGGCCAGCACAGCCAGTATCAAACCAATACCGAAGCCGAGGTATGGGATAAACATCGCCAGTCCGGTAAAAATGCCAATCGGCAAGGCCAGGTCAAGCCCGAAAAGCGCCAGCCCAACCGCGTAGAAAGCAGCCATCAGCAGCATCACCAGCAACTGGCCGCGCAGATACTGGCCGAGCACGGAATCGGCTTCGCCAGTAAAACTGTCAAAGGTCTTGCGCAGTGGTGGAGGCACCAGTTCCAGCAGGCGGGCTACGAATTTATCCCAGTCCATCAACAAATAAAACAGCGCCACAGGGATCAGCACCGTATTGCCAATCACAGCCAGGGCAACGCTACCGCCGAGCTTGAGGGATGACAGCACCGAGCCAAACATCTCTTCATAGTTGGCATTGAGGTACTTCAGCGCTACGGCCTTAATGCTGGCAACATCAAGCGACACCTTGATGCCAAACTGCGCCAGCCATGGCGTGAGACCGGTGTTCAGGCGTTCAACCAGAAGAGGCACTTGATCACGCATCATCGGCAGCTCCTTCGCCATGATGGGGATGATGAGCAGTACAAGGCCCAACAGCGCCAGTATGAAAAGCAGTTCCACCAGAATCACCGCCATAACCCTTGGCATTCGCCCTCTTCCCCACGCATCGATACTGTTGACCAGCGGTGTCAGAGCGTAAGCGAGCACGGCGGCCACCACAAAAGGTGTCAGAACCGGGCCCAGCAGCCACAGCGCCAGAACGATCACTGCCGCGATAAGACACCAGGCCGACGCGCGCTTTTGGGTGTTGGTAAATTGCATAAGGCCTTGTGTGGAAGATGCTTGCGAAGGTCTGGGCAGGCCAGCCTTTAGAATCAGTGCTTCAATTCTATCGGGCTTGGCGGTGTGGCTTTCACAGTCGATTGCAAGCCAGCACTCCCCAAGAATCCGGCTCAATCTGCTTGTATCCATCCCCCATATGACGAATTCCCCCCTCTCCTACAAAGACGCTGGCGTTGACATTGACGCGGGCGACGCGCTGGTTGAACGCATCAAGCCACTGGCCAAAAAAACCATGCGCGAGGGCGTGCTGGCCGGCATCGGCGGCTTTGGCGCGCTGTTTGAAGTCCCCAAGCGCTACAAGGAACCGGTGCTGGTCAGCGGCACCGACGGCGTAGGCACCAAGTTGCGCCTGGCATTTGAGTGGAATATGCACAACACGGTGGGCATTGACCTGGTCGCCATGAGCGTCAACGACGTGCTGGTGCAGGGTGCCGAGCCGCTGTTTTTTCTCGACTACTTTGCCTGCGGCAAACTCGACGTGGAAACGGCCGTAGCCGTAGTTGGCGGCATCGCCAAGGGCTGCGAATTAAGCGGCTGCGCGCTGATAGGCGGCGAAACCGCTGAAATGCCCGGCATGTACCCGGCTGGTGAGTACGATCTGGCCGGTTTTGCGGTCGGTGCGGTTGAAAAATCAAAAATCCTGACGGGCAAAGACGTTGTACCCGGCGACGTGGTGCTCGGCCTTTCCAGCAGCGGTGTGCATTCCAACGGCTTTAGCCTGGTGCGTAAGTGCATCGAGCGCGCCTGCGGCACGGGCATCGAGCGCGACGAAAGCAAATTACCCGCCACGCTGGACGGCAAGCCTTTCAAACAGGCGCTGATGGAGCCGACACGCCTGTACGTTAAAACCGTGCTGGCAGCCTTGGCAACGCATCCCATCAAGGCGCTGGCGCACATCACCGGCGGCGGCCTGCTGGAGAATATTCCACGCGTATTGCCCGAAGGTACGGCTGCCCACCTCATCAAAGGAAGCTGGCCGCAAACCGAGCTGTTTGCCTGGCTGCAAAAAACCGCTGGTATTGACGATGTCGAGATGAATCGCACCTTCAACAACGGCATCGGCATGGTCGTTGTCGTTGATGCTGCCAATGCTCAGGCGACTGCAAAAACCTTGCGTGATGCTGGCGAGCAGGTTTATACGATTGGTGTGATTGCGCCGCTTGCAGGTGGCCCTGCGGTTGTCGTTGCCTGATACCTTCAGCGTATTAGGTCTTTTTGCTACAAAAATACTAGCTACCCACTCCCGGTCTGACTGGGCCTTCTGGACATTCAATGAAATTTGTATCAAACTGCGTTTTTGTAGTTTGTACTTTGGTCATTTCATTAAATCGTTCTCGGAGTACCCATGCCAGTCATAGCAGTCGTCAACCGCAAGGGAGGTAGCGGCAAAAGCACGCTGGCCGCGCATATTGCGGCCTGGGTCGCGCGCCGTGGCAGCTCGGTCATGCTGGGTGACGTGGATCGCCAGCAATCCGCGCGGGCCTGGCTTAAGCGCCGCGATGCCTCGCTGCCGACCATCGCACCCTGGACCGTGGACCAGAAAAACATGCTGCGCGTGCCTACCGGCATCACCCACGTCGTGCTGGACACCCCCGGTGGCTTGCATGGCTTTGAGCTGGCCAGGGTAGTGATGTTTTCCGATGCCATCATCATGCCAGTCTGCAACTCGATGTTTGACCGCGAGTCGGCCACCGCATGCCATGCTGAACTGATGACACTGCCCCGCATAGCCAGTGGCCGCTGCCGCCTCGCAACCATGGGTATGCGGATTGACGGGCGTACCAATGCAGCCAAAACCCTGGGCGACTGGTCTGAAAGTTTAGGCGTCCCTTTTCTCGGTGCGCTGCGTGAAACCCAGCTTTATGTGCGCAGCCTGGAGCGTGGCATGACGATTTTTGATTTACCGCAAGCCATTGCCGCCACTGATTTGCAGCAATGGGAGCCACTGCTTGAATGGTTTGAGCCGCTGCTGTACCCACCGCAATCAGCGAACGACGCAGTGCAGGCAACTAAACCCGATGCCACACGTATCAGCCGCCCGGTGGCAGCTTCGCTCGCCAAACTGCCAGAACATCGGACTGCCCCTACTGTTGCTACAACAGCCCCAACCCTGCCATCGGCGCAACGGCTCGGTAGCTCACTACCCGGCAGCCTGAAACCCGCTCAAGAGTCCATGCTGCATGGCAGCCGTTTATCCATCAATGGCACTG
>JBBRQQ010000101.1:0-8927 GCA_038226155.1 Burkholderiales bacterium | reverse complement strand
GGCAATACGGTACCGGGCTGATGACTTGTGTCGGCGAAATTTTGGCGCGAACGCGGTTGGCAGCATGAACTCGTCAGCTTGCGGTCAACGCGACAGAGCCAAAAGATGAAAAGGAGACGGGATGAAGACCTACAGCATGCCCTATAGCAATGCAGGGAGTATAAAAAACGAAGTTCTTAGTTTTCATCCACCCACAATCCAGGAGAAATTCAAATGCACCCCAACAAATTCAACGCTTGCATAGAAGCATGCAACATGTGCGCAGTAGCGTGTAACCACTGTGCAGCTTCATGTCTCCACGAGTCGGACTTCAAGATGATGGCGCGTTGCATTGCGCTGGACATGGATTGCGCCCAAATCTGCGCATTTGCAGCCGCAGCAATGTCCCGCGGCAGTGAACACAGCAAAGCCATATGCACGCTATGCGCCGATATTTGCCAATCTTGTGGCGACGAGTGTGCAAAACACCAGATGGCGCATTGTCAACAATGCGCCAAAGCCTGCCTAAAGTGCGCTGAAGAGTGCCGCAAGATGGCGGCGTTATGAAATCCTTGCTTGCAATGGTTGTTGGTACGGTAACTCTGCTGTCCACCGGCGTCACGTTAGCGCAGAGCGGAAATATGATGAACGGTGGTTCCTGGGGCGGCGGGATGATGGAGGGATACGGCGGGGCATGGATGCCGATTTTGCTTGTTATCGTCGTTGTCGCTCTCGTCGTTTTAATTTTCAAGGGACGCGGCAAATAAATCAGGATAGGCGCCCCCTCTTTCCACATTTCCTCTCGCTGTTTCAAGCGTTACCTAACCAAAAGTCTGTCATGGCGTATTTTCGACTCATCACGCTTTCCGCTGCCCTCGCCAGCGCTTGCTTTTTAGTTGCCGGTGTTGCAACACCGCTGGCACACGCGCAAGAAGCTGCCCAGCCGAAAGCGGCGGCGGTCGGTGAATCGAAATCTGCCAAGGTTAAAACTCTTAAGGACAGCGCGAAAATGCTACAGCGCAATTTCCCGGTAAAGGGCTTTGACATCTACCTCGTCGGCTTTCATCCGATGAAGGACCACCCGGAGATGGAGTTGGAGGCACACCACTACTGCCATCAGATGAACCAAGACTTTGCACAATGTGTCCTGTTCGACGGTAATACCAAGGACGCCAAGATGAACGGGGTCGAATACATCATTTCGGAAAAGATATTTGAATCGTTGCCTGAGGTCGAGAAGAAGTATTGGCATCCGCATAACGGCGAAATCCTGTCCGGTCAACTTGTGGCGCCTAGCATCCCAAAGGCCGCAGAGAAGGCCCTAATGAAATCGAAGATGAACAGCTACGGCAAAACATGGCATGTCTGGAATACTGGGCATGCAGGCCAAACACCGGACGAGTTGCCCTTGGGAGAACCCATGCTTGCCTGGTCTTTCAACCGCGACGGCGAAGACATGCCCGGCCTGGTTGAAAAGCGTGATGAGAAGATGGGGCTAGACACAGCGCAAATCCGCAAGGACCGCGCTGACATGCAGCGATTGGCTAAGCCGCAATCCGGAGTCGACGACCTGAAAGGCAAGTTTGGCCGACCCACTCAGGACATTGCGGGGGTCGTTGACAAAAAGGCCGCCAGGGCATTTGGTGTACCCCCGAAATAAAAGCAGTTCATCCCTTGATACGTAGGATCACCGTCACTCTCTTATGCAGTCATATTTCCAAAGCGCAGGTGGATGCCTGCTGGATGTAAGCCGCGATGAGTTTCCCCTCCAAGCCGCAAGAGCACCGCGCCTGAAGTGAACATGGACAGAGATACAAACCAGACGGGGGGTGTACATCTGGCTGGAATAGTGCGCTGCCAGTCCCGGGCCCAGAGCGCCGATGCCGTCGCCCAGCTCGCGCGAGAAGCGGTAGATGCCAATGGTTTTTTCGCAATATAGTTGGCCCCTCCTACAAACAGATCAATTTATCAGTCAACGCGAAAATCCGACCTCCACTGGCGAGCTTGCTGCGAAAAAAGTCTTTGCTTTTCGTGTTCTCCTATGTGCGGTACCAAACAGACAGCTTGAATGTGCCGAGCTATCCTGCGAGTATGTTGTACGAACTCATCAAAGCAAATAGAGAATTGCTGCTTTCTAGAAGCGCAAACCTGTCAATGGAAACCGGTGGTCACAGCGACTCACAAACCGCGTCACTTGGGCACGTTTCCATTTTTTTCGATCAATTGACCGACGCACTGCGCGTTGAGCACGGTACACCCGGTGAATCGGTCCAGACGAGCAAAAGAACGACGAGCCCGGCACCTGCAGTCCAGTTGTCTGAGTCTGCCCTGGGCCATGGCCGCGAGCTACGCGAATCGAACCTGACGATTGGAGCGGTCGTTCGCAACTACGGTAGTGTTTGCCAAGCCATAACAGGTTACGCGGTCGAAGTAAATGCAACCATTGACCCTGCTGAATTCCGAACCTTGAATTGGTGCCTTGATGAAGCGATGGCGCAAGCAGTCACCGCCTTCACCACGCCTGCACCTCCAGACGCTCAGAGCCTTAAGGCCGCGAAATTGACGCACGATGCGCGGCTGGACGGGTTAGCCAAGATGAACTATCACATTGAGCATATTGCCGTTGCAATTGCTGCAATGCGTACGGGACAGGTTGGCCTTGACGGTGCTATGGGAGCGCTACTGGACGCAAGCTTGAAAGCTATGCGAGATCTGGTTGAACAGGGCGTTGATCAGCGGATTTAGAGAATGTCAGCAAGCCTTCAGGACTGCTTTGTGCCAAGCACAGCCACCGAAGGCTCACCGTTTGCTGCCAGAAAAGCACCACTGACGCTATTTTTTTGATAGCTGCTTACGCCCGTATTCATTGGGTTATGGCTATTTTTAGGGGTTAAAAATGGCCTTTTTCAGGGCTCTGCAGCAGGTTTCAGGCAAATCAGCCGCTGTTAAAGAAAAAAAACTAAGGTCCAAGCCCTGCGCGCTTAACGACCGCTGCCCACTTGCTTACCTCGTCACGCGTGTATTTGGCGTAGGCATCAACGCTGCTGGTCTCGGGCTCTGCGCCTAGCTCTCGCAACTTTTTCTGCATATCCGGCGCCTGCATGATGGCGGTGATGTCAGCGTTGAGTTTGGCGACGATGGCGCCAGGTACCGCGCTGGGGGCAAACACGCCAAACCAGGCGCTGACTTCATACTCAAGCAACCCCGCCTCGCGCATGGCGGGTACCCGCGGCAGCAAGGGGCTGCGGTCTTTGCTGGTCACCGCCAGCGCCTTCAGCTTGCCCGACTGCACATACGGCAGCGCGGTGGCTTGCAAATCAAACATCAAGGGCACATGCCCGGCCAGCACATCATTGAGGGCGGGCGCACTGCCCTTGTATGGCACATGCAGCAAACTGATGTTGGCGGCGCTGGCCAGCAACTCACCCGCCAAATGGTTGGATGTACCCGGCCCGGCTGAGGCGTAAGCGAGCTTGCCGGGGCTGGCTTTGGCCTGCGCCACCACCTCGGCCAGCGTATTGGCGGCAAACGCCGGGTTGGCCACCAGCACAAACGGTATGGCCGCTATGGGCGCGATCCCGACAAAGTCTTTCGTCGGGTCATAGCCGACCTTGTTCATCGCCGGGTTGATGGCCTGCGAGCTGACCGTGCCCAGCAGCAAGGTGTAGCCGTCCGCCGCCGCACTGGCGACGGCCTTGGCACCAATGGCTGTACCCGCACCGGCTTTGTTGTCAACCACCACCGCTTGTTGCAAACGCTCACCCAACTTCTGCGCCACCAGGCGCGCCAAAATATCCGCCGAGCCCCCTGCCGGGTAGGGCACCACGAGTGTCACCGGGCGGCTCGGATAAACCGGTTGCGCCTGTGCCGCATCGCCCATGAAAGCGCCGAACAGGGCGATGGCGAAAAACGCAATGGGGAGAAGTGACGAAGAGCGTTTCAAAGTCATGTGCTGAATACCAGGTTGATTGCAACGCGAACGGTGTGCAATGAAATTCTGCACCACCTAAGCACATTCATCGTTATACAAGCAATTTCCAAACCAGCGGAAGGAGACTACAAAAACCGCTTCAGCAAGCCCATCACCTGGTCAAAGCGCTTGCCATAGGGTGGGTAAAACAAGTCGCCACGCGCCCATTTCGACGACACCATCACGGGCTTTTGCTGACTCAAGCGCAAAAACCCTGCCTCACCGTGGTATGAACCCCAGCCGCTTTCACCCACACCGCCGAAGGGCAGATTTTCGTGGGCAATGTGCATAAGGGTGTCGTTAACGGTAACACCGCCGCTCACGGTTTGACTCAATACTTTGTCGCGCGATGCGTTGTCGGTGCCAAACCAGTACAACGCCAATGGCCTCGAGTGGGCGTTGATGTAGGTGATGGCATCACTGAGCGAGTCATAGGGCAGCACTGGCAGCACCGGGCCAAAGATTTCTTCTGTCATCAGCATTGATGAGGGAGATGCATTGAACACAAGCACTTGTGCCATTTGTCTTGCGGCGCCCTCCCTATTACCACCATTACCACCATTACCACCATTACCACCAGGGTCGACCACCTGCAAGCGCGCGCCTTCGCTGCTCGCCTGCGCCAACCGCCCCTGCAAACGCTCGTGGTGGCGCGGGCTGATGATGGCGGCGTAGTCCGGGTTGCCCGCAATTGTCGGGAAGAGTTGCGCGACAGCTTTTGCAAACGCATCGGCAAACGCGGCTTCCATACCACGGGGCAGCAACACGTAGTCAGGCGCAATGCAGGTTTGCCCGGCGTTGAGCAACTTGCCATGAGCGATTTTGATGGCGGCTTTATCCAGATCACACGAGGCATCTATCACGCACGGCGATTTGCCGCCCAGCTCCAGCGTGGTTGGCGTGAGGTTGGCTGCAGCCGCTTTCGCAACGATGCGCCCGACAGCAGTGGAGCCCGTGAAAAACAGATGGTCAAACGGCAGGCTGCAAAAGGCGCTGGAGACCTCACCATCACCTAGCACCACGCAAACCTCGTCCGGCGCGAAAGCATCACCCAATAGTTCGCCCATCAGGGCCGATGTTTGCGGGGTCAATTCACTGGGCTTGAGCATCACACGGTTGCCCGCAGCCAGCGCGGTAATCACTGGTCCAAGGGACAGTTGCACGGGGTAGTTCCACGGCGACACCACACCCACCACGCCGAGCGGCTGGCGCTGCAAATAAGCATGTGACGGTAGCAGGTAAAACGGCGTGCGCACCTTCGTTGGCCTCATCCATTTTCTAAGATGCTTGATCGTGTGAGACAGCATGGTGCGCAGCACAAACAAGTCGGCAATCTCGGTCAGTTGCAGCGAGCGCACGCCGAAGTCAGCCTGCACCGCCTGGGCCAGGGCATCACCATGCTCATCCAGCAAAGCCCGCATACGCAGCAAGCGGTCACAGCGCACAGCAAACGGCACGTCGATCTGCGCTCGGCTGGCCAGGTGCTGCGCGGCAAACAGGGCTTTAAAGTCAGTGGAAGCGGAATGGATTGGGAGTTCTGGTGAGGTCATGGGGCGATGATAGGCGGCAGCACTGGTTTGCAGTAGAGGGCGGGCTCCAGATTGATTGCGTAGCGGCTGGTTCTGTGTGAACCACGCGCTTCAAGCGATTTTCTTACACCGCAAATCCACAACCTGCGCTAACCTTCGCAGAAGGCAGATTGCCTTCGAAGGCTACGCATGGAATATCAGGACTACTACAAGATCATGGGCATTGAGCGCAGTGCCACGCCTGAAGACATCAAGCGTGCTCACCGCAAGCTGGCGCGCAAGTACCACCCGGATGTCAGCAAGGAAAAAGATGCCGAGGCACGCTTTAAAGAAGTGGCCGAGGCGTATGAAGTTTTAAAAGACCCTGAAAAACGCGCCAAGTACGACCAGCTCGGAGCAAACTGGCAGGCTGGGCAAGACTTTCAGCCGCCTCCGGGTTGGCAGCAGCGCGCACAGCGTAGCCAGAGCGGCCAGCAGTTTGAGGATTTCGGTGCATCAGGTGAAAGCGACTTTTTTGACTCGCTCTTTCGAGGTATGGGCGGCGCCCGAGGTGGTGCCAGAACCAGCCAGGGTCAACCGGGCCAGGGCGAGTTCAGCATGCATGGTCAGGACCAGCACGCCAAAATCCAGATCAACATTGAAGATTCGTACAGGGGCGCGGCGCGCTCATTGCAACTGCGCATACAGGGCGCTGATGGTTCGATGCAAGACCGCACGATTGAGTTTTCAATCCCCAAGGGCATACGCGCAGGCCAGCACATTCGACTGGCTGCACAGGGCGGGCCAGGCTTCGGTCAGGGTAGCCCCGGTGACCTTTATCTTGACGTTGAATTTTTGCCGCACCCGCACTTTCGCGCAGAAGGCAGTGACGTTTATATGGACTTACCCGTCAGCCCGTGGGAGGCCGCGCTGGGCGCAGAAATTGAAGCGCCTACGCCAACGGGGCGGGTAGAAATCAAAATACCATCCGGCTCGGGCGCAGGGCGCAAGCTACGCCTCAAAGAGCGCGGTCTGCCCGGTAAAACGCCCGGCAATTTTTACTTTGTACTCAAGCTGGTGCTGCCTGCTGCCGACAGTGACGAGGCGAAAAAATCGTATTCCGGTATGGCGGACGCGTTTAAATCGTTTGATCCGCGTGCTGCATTAAGTGACATTAGCAAAGACATCGGAGGCTAGAGATGAGCAGCTATACAAGCCAAACCTACCAAACTGTCGTATCGGCATTCTTACTCGAAGAGCAGACAGGGCTGACACTGAGCGACCTTTGCAGAGCCTGCAAAGCAGAGGTGGCCCTGATTGTGGAACTGGTTGATGAAGGCGTGTTGATGCCGCAAGGCAACACGCCAGAGCAATGGCGCTTTACAGGGCTGCACATGCACCGGGCCAGAACAGCAGTGCGCCTGCAGCGAGATCTGGGCGTCAACCTGGCTGGTGCTGCACTGGCACTGCAATTGATGGATGAGCTAAGCAGCCTGCGCGCGCAACTGCGCACGCAGGCGGGCAGCTAGCGCTTGCTCAAAATCACTTCGCCAGTCGCGCGTTTTGCGGAAACAGCTGCTTGCGGGCATCTTCATCCATTTCCGCCTTGAATGTGAACTTCGCTTTCAAAGCCTCAGCACGCTGGGCTGCGGGGCGTGCATTGATCTCATCAAAATGACGTTTCAAATTCGGCATCTTTCCCATGGCATCAGGACCGAGGATGAACGGCACGGCACGCGTCCAGCCCCACACCGCCATGTCCACCAGTGTGTAGGTGTCGCCCAGCATGTAATGGCGTTTGGCCAGATGCGCATCCAGAATGCCGTAATGGCGCTCGGCCTCAAACGTGTAGCGATTAACGGCGTATTCCTTGGGCTCAGGCGCAAAATGCTTGAAGTGAACCGCCTGGCCTGAATAGGGACCGATACCGGTGGCCACAAACATCAGCCACGACAACATTTCCCCACGCGCTGCCGGTGTGTTGGCCGGCAAAAACTGACCGGACTTTTCAGCCAGGTAAAGCAGTATGGCGTTGCTGTCAAAAACAGTCACGTCGCCCTCGGTGTCAACAATGGCCGGGGTCTTGGCGTTGGGGTTGATCTTGAGAAACGCAGGCGAATGCTGCTCGCCCTTGCGGGTATCAACCGGCATCAGCTCGTACGGCATACCCGCTTCTTCAAGAAACAGCGCTACCTTCAAAGGATTGGGCGATGGATGGTAGTAAAACTTGATCATTTGAATGGTCCTTCTAGTTTGAGAATACAGAAGTGTCGGCAAGCTTGCCGCGGCACTAACTGCGTTGGGATGATAGCCACAAGCCATGAAACCTGCTGGCAAAGCCGACGACATGCCGACTGCAAGATCCCGGTTAATAAAGTTTAATATCGGCATATTGTTAGTGCGCTAACAAATTAGGAGACAACATGCCAATCAAACAAACGCTTCGCTGCATCGCCTGCACTCTGGCCTGTACGGCTGCGGCCTTCTGGTCAGTCACGGGACTCGCAGCCGACTACCCCACCAAACCCATCACCGTCGTCGTCGGTTATGCCGCTGGCGGGGGCGTCGATGCCATCGCCCGTATCGTGGCTGAAAAGCTGCCCGCTGCATTAGGGCAGCCAGTGGTAGTTGAAAACAAGCCCAGCGTTGCTGGCATAGTGGGCACGACTTTTGTGGCCAAAGCCAAACCCGATGGCTACACCCTGATGATGGCTGCGCCGGGGCCGATTATTTTCAACCATGCGATTTACGCCAAGCTGCCTTATGCGCCGCAGGACGTGATGCCGATTTCGTTTGTCGCTGATGCGCCGTTGATCTTGCTGGTGAACGCTGGCAACCCGGTCAAGTCAGTGCAAGAGTTAGTGACCCAGTCGAAGCAAAACCCCGAGAAGGCCAACTACGGTGCCAGCTCTGCATCGTTTCAACTCATCAATGAATTGTTTCAGCGCAAGACCGGGGCCAAGTTCACGCACATCCCCTACAAAGGCACAAACGAGGCGGTACTGGCGGTGATGTCGGGCGACGTGAGTATGACGATTGCCGATGCCGGCCCGGCCTCCATTGGTTTGCAGACTGGCCGAGTCAAGGCGCTGGCAGTGACGTCGGCGCAGCGGCTGAAGGACTACCCCAACGTGCCGACATTGAGCGAGCTTGGCGTTGACCTGAAGATATCGCTCTGGTTCGGCATGATGGCCCCGGCAGGTACGCCACCAGAGATCATCAAACGTCTGCAAGACGAGATAGCAAAAGTAGTGGCCATGCCGGATGTGCAAAAGCGCTTGACCACCATGTCGGTGATTCCGGTGAGCAATACGCCAGAAGAGTTCGCAAAAATCATCGCCACTGAAATCCCGATGTGGAAGCAGATTGCTGCGGACAACAATATCAGGGCCAATTGAGTGCTGATTTGCCCAAATGCAACCTTTTGAAGCCGATTTTGGCCATTTTTAACCCCTAAAAACGGCTGCAGC
>JBBRQQ010000100.1:0-8989 GCA_038226155.1 Burkholderiales bacterium | reverse complement strand
CGACTCACAGGGCAAAGCTCATCACGCTGGCATCTTCACGCTCCGGCGGCTGGCCTGCTGCGTTGCCGCCTTCGGGGTAGTATTCGCGACGCACACCGACCTCACGAAAGCCGTAGTGTTCGTAAATCGCCTTGGCTCTGGCGTTGCTCACCCGCACTTCCAGCCACAGCCACTGCGCCCCGTGGCCGCGTGCCCAGATGGTCAGCGCATCAAGCATCACGCGTGCCCAGCCCTGGCGCTGATGTGGGGGCGCAACCGTGATGTTGAGCAGATGAACTTCATCAACCCCCTTCATGGCGACAAAGTAGCCAAGAAGTTCAGCCGCGTTTTGCTCTGGCGAAGTACCCGCCACCAGCATCTGCGCCTCGTAGCCCGACTTGAGCGAATCGCTGAAGTTGCCGACAGTCCACGGGTGGGCATAGGCGCTTTGCTCCACGCGCACCACGCTGTCCAGCCAGTCAGGTGTCATGGCCTGAAACTGGGCTTCGAGGGCGCTCTGGGGCTGTGCGGGTTTAAAAATGGCGTTCATGTGACATATCAACCATGCAGCGCGGCCTGGGCTTTTTGCTCTTTAACAATGGCTCGCTCTTCGGTCGTCAGGGCTACTTTATCGCGAACATAAAGTGGCAGGGCCAAAGCGGCATCGACGCAGTGCCCGCTAGCGGCCAGCGCGGGTGCCAGTCGCAGCAAGGCCGTTGCGGTTGGCAAAGCGTATACACAGTTCGGCAAGGTCGGCAGCGTGCCTTTGTAAACATCAAACACATTGCCAGCCAGCACGCTATCGGCTGCATCTTCAGCAAGATGAGCAGCGAGGTTTTCAGGCCTGATCAACTCGCACGCGTCAATGGCGGTGCAATGCCTGCCCGCAAATTGAAAGTGCTGCACATACATTTCGTCCATGCGCGCATCGAGCAGCGCTGTGATGTGCAGTGGCGCACTATCAGTGGCTGTAACCGCCTGCTGAAAGCGCGCTTCTTCAGCCACAGCCATCAGTGTGTCAATCGGCAGCGCCTTGATGCCTACTCCCCCACCCGCACCAAAGGCCAACCCCTGCGCAACCGCACAGGCTGTACGCAGGCCGGTAAACGAGCCGGGGCCACGGCCAAAAACAATGGCATCAATATCCGCCAGCAGCAAACCCGACTCAGCCAGCAGCGCCAAAATCGAAGGAATCAAGGTGGTTGATGCCTTGGCACCGCCAGCCCCGGTGTGCTGCCACACGAGCGCACCATCGGTCACGGCGATGGACATCACGTCAGTACTGGTGTCAAAGGCCAGAAATTTCATGTTTTTGAGGGTTAAAAATAGCCAAAACCCAATAACTACGGGCGCCAACAGCTACGAAACTTATAGCAATCTGTCGCCAGGGTTTGCTCCTGATTATCGCCGTCTGTCGTCAACGGGTGAGTGCGGCCTTGATAATCACCACATGATTGAAGACTTGTTTGCCCGGCGCGTGCTGGAGATACCCCCTATCAGGCGCGCTGCACTGATGATGCTGATGCCGCTGTTCGCATTCTCAAGCAGCTCAAGCCATGCCCAAACACAGCCAGCGCCACGCCTGCCAGCCGCCATCGAAAAAGCCCTGGCGCGTGCGCAGGTGCCGCGTGATGCGGTGTCGCTGCTGGTCATTGATGCCTCCGGCAAACAGCCGCCGCGTCTGAGCCTGCGTGCTGATGTGCCGATGAACCCGGCATCCGTGATGAAGCTGGTCACCACCTATTCGGCGCTCGACTCGCTGGGCCCGGACTTCATCTGGAAAACCAGAATCGCGCTGGATGGCAATGTGGTGACCGGTGGCCCGAACAACGCATTGCTGAACGGCAATATGGTGGTGCAAGGCGGCGGTGACCCCAAGCTGGTGGTCGAGCGCCTACAGGCCCTGTTGATGCAGGTGCAGGCCACTGGTGCGCGCGCCATTCGCGGCGACATCGTGCTGGACCGCAGTGCGTTTGCAGTGCCTGCCACCGACCCGGGTGAATTTGATGGCGAGCCGCTGCGGCCCTACAACGCGCGGCCTGATGCGCTGTTGATTAATTTCAAGTCGCTGGTGATGACCTTCACGCCCGACTTGCCCGGCAACCGCGCGCTGGTGCGCTTTGAACCACCGCTGGCTGGCGTGCAGGTGGCCGAGACCGTGCCCCTGGTACGTGTTGGCCGTTGCGGCGACTGGCGAGCCGAGCTGCGCGCCAGCGTTGACAACCCCAACAAAATAGATTTTCTGGGCAGCTATTCATCGGCCTGCGGAGAGAGGGTCTGGCCCAGCGCCTATGCTGACCCGGCCAGCTTTGCCGCGCGGGCAGTTGAGGGCTCCTGGCGAGCGCTGGGCGGGCTGCTGACCGGCGTGGTGCGTGATGCTACGGCCCAGGAACTGGCCATGCTGCGCCGGACGGGAACGTTATCAGGCGCAAAAGCCGCAGCGCAGTTTGAAGGCCCATCGCTGCCGCTGGCGGACGTAGTGCGTGATGTGAATAAATATTCAAACAACGTCATGGCGCAGCATGTGTTTTTAACGCTGGGTCTGCATGCCAACCTGGGGCAAAGCAAAAGTGGCACGCTGGAGGCAAGCCGTACAGCGCTGGCCAATTGGTGGCGCAAGAATTTGCCCGGCAATACGCCGCCGATGATGGACAACGGCTCGGGCCTGAGCCGCAGCGAGCGCATCACCGCCAACAGCCTGGCGGCGCTCTTAATTCACGCCGAAAGAAACCCACGCCCCAACGACTTGGCTGATTCGCTACCCATTGCTGGGGTTGATGCCACCATGCGCGAGCGCGCCAAAGGCGTGGCGGGCAAGGCCTTTGTCAAAACCGGCTCGCTGCGCGATGTGGCGGCCGTTGCTGGCTATGCCAACGGCCAGAGTGGCGCGCGGTATGTGGTGGTTGGCCTCATCAACCACCCGAATGCCTCCCAGGCACGGCCTGCGCTAGACGCGATGCTTGAATGGGCTGTTAAAGAAGGCACTCGCTGATGGTGAGCGCTCTCTGGACCGACATCGTCGGCTCGCTCGCTGCGTGCCTGACCACGGTGAGTTTTCTGCCGCAGGCCTGGCACAGCTTCAGGACGCGCGATGTCAGCGGTGTGTCGCTCGGCATGTACGGCCTGTTCACGGCGGGGGTAGCACTTTGGCTGACTTACGGGCTGCTGCTGCGCGCCTGGCCCATCGTGGTGGCCAACGCGGTCACACTGGCTTTGGCGCTGGCCATTTTGGGCATGAAGTTGACTTATGGGCGCAAACGCAATATGCCTGACTGATCCTGAAAACACAACAGTGATAGCCGCAAAGCACCTAAATATCCTGCTACGGAGGCGGTCACGCGGCACAGCTATTGCGGCCTGTGTAATTTGATGGCCAAGCGGTGCGTCGAATACGAGCAAGATCAGAGATATGAGAGTTTTCCCGGATGCAGACCGCTTAGTTCAAAGCTATACTGACTATTCATGATTAGTCTGGACTCGTTCAAAACAAGATCACTGAAATCATGATTTGGAGGAGCCGCAAGACTCTTTGTATTAACCGGTCATGCCTTTTCAGGAGACACGCATGATATTTCATTCGATCAAATCGAAGTTTGCCAAAATTTCTGCCTTTGGCGCTTTGTTAGCACTTACAACAAATCAAGCCTTCGCTGCTGGTTCAGCCGTACTAAAGCCAGATGACTTTGTCGGAATCAGTTTCTGGCTTATCTCCATGGCGCTCGTCGCGTCCACCGCGTTTTTCTTTTTAGAGCGCGACAGGGTATCGGCCAAATGGAAAACATCGCTCACTGTTTCTGGCCTGGTAACGCTGGTAGCAGCGGTGCACTACTTCTACATGCGAGAAGTGTGGGTCACCACCGGCTCTACTCCAACCGTATTTCGTTACATTGACTGGCTGATCACGGTACCTTTACTGATGATTGAGTTCTACCTGATCTTGTCAGCCATCGCCAAGGTGCCGGCTGGCATATTCTGGCGTTTGATGGTGGGCACTGTAGTGATGTTGGTGGGCGGCTATGTCGGTGAGGCGGGATACCTCAATACATGGATCGCCTTCATCATAGGCATGGCTGGTTGGGCATTTATTCTGTACGAAATCTTCGCAGGCGAAGCCAGCAAAATTAACGCCCAGAGCGCGCCACCGTCTGTTCAATCTGCATTTAGCACTATGCGTTTGATTGTCACATTTGGCTGGGCCATTTACCCGGTCGGTTACTTCTTCGGCTACCTGACCGGCAGCAGCCCAACTAACAGCGCAAACGCCCTGAATATCATTTACAACCTGGCTGACGTGTTGAACAAAATTGCTTTTGGTCTAATCATTTGGCAAGTCGCAGTTAGTGAATCTGAAAGTGCAAAGAAGTAATTGAATCGCTGAACAGCTAAATAGCTAGATAGCAGTTCTAACGCATGGGATTTGTGAAAACACGCAAAACTCATGCGAAGAACCAGCTTCGTCTACGCGCACAGCGTTTTTGCAGCCTCTTAACCTGGCTTAACCGCGCTTAACCATGCAATCTCGTATCGCAACCCGGCAGTCGGTAGCACCGGATTCGTTAGCACCCCTGCTGGAGGCGGTTGAAGCCAGAATGCTTGCATCTATTGGCACCAACGCTCAGGGTGCTTCAAAGAAAGCAGGTGGAGCGAGACATGCTGCCGCCTATCATTTGAGCGCCGGTGGGCAGCGCGTCAGAGCCAGGATAGCCCTTCAGGCGGGGCTTGCTGTTGGCTTAAGTACTGCTGATGCGATCACTATCGCGGCTACTGTAGAACTGCTGCATAACGCGTCGTTGGTGCACGATGATATTCAGGACCGGGATGAAGTACGGCGCGGTCAGCAGGCAGTGTGGTTTCGCTTTGGCGTCAACATTGCCATTTGCGCCGGGGACTTGTTGTTGTCTGCCGCCTACGCCACGCTTTGCAAGCTTGAAGATCCGCAGGCATCGCACGCACTAGCCAGAATGATTTCATTGGTACATGAGCGAACAGCTATGGCCATTGATGGGCAGTGCGCCGACCTGACGGCGGGCACGCCAACTTTGGGTAACAACGCCACAGCTATCACGCAGTATGAGCAAATTGCAATGGCAAAATCGGGCGCGCTGCTGAGCTTACCCGTCGAGTTGGTGCTTATGGCATCAAGCCATGAAGAATATTTACCAGACGCATGGCACGCCGCCGGGGCTTTTGCTATCGGCTATCAAATTGTTGACGATTTGCATGACGCTCATAGCGATATGTCCAGCGTCGATGCACAAAGCGTCTACAACATCGTTTCTGTTTTTAAAGCAGCGAGTTCAGAAGGCGAATGTATAGAAAAAGCAAAGCTGCTCGGGCTTGAAAAGATTAATCTTGCTATCGTGCTCGCGAAGCGCTTGCCTTACAACACTGGAGAACGATTGGCTGACTACGCTTATCAGCTTCGCAATGTTTTAGTCGGACCAAAATTAGAGGCACTGATAGGTGGCCATAGACAGCTTGAGACCTGATTTGCGTTCTAACGCTGACGGTGAAGATGGCGTTTCGTCCGTAACCAACTCGGCTGTTGTCGTTGGGGCAGGTTTCGGCGGTCTTGCCACAGCGCTACGTCTTGCCGCACGCGGTTTGCGCACTACCGTTATAGATCGTCTGGTTGTGCCGGGTGGCCGTGCTGCAGAGTTTGTACGCAACCATTCGAGCAACCAGTTTCGTTACGACGCCGGGCCGACTGTGCTCACCGCACCTGTTTTGTTTGAAGAACTATTTGCCCTGTTTGGCGAGCGGCTAGCTGACCATGTGGACTTGCTGCCGGTAACCCCGTGGTATCAAATGCGATTTGCCGACGGCACGCATTTCAACTACGGCGGCACTACTGAACAAATACAGGCAGAGATCGCCAGGTTTTCAATAGCTGATGCTGCTGCATATCCGGCCTATTTGGCACACTCAAAAAAGCTTTTTGAAAAAGGCTATGAGGAATTGGGCACTCAACCTTTTTTAGGCTGGTGGGCCATGGCACGCGCACTGCCCGCCATGGCGCGGCTTCGCGCAGACCGCTCGGTTTACTCGCTGACAGCGCGGTACTTTAAACACGATCACATTCGCAGAGCCTTCAGCATTCAACCGCTCCTGGTTGGTGGCAACCCGTTTGACACCACCAGCATCTACAGCCTTATTCATTATCTTGAGCGCAAGTGGGGTGTGTGGTTTGTGCGTGGCGGTATGGCGCGATTGGTTGATGCCCTGGTGGCCCTTGCAGAGCGTCATGGTGTTCAGTTTTTGTGGAATGCTGAAGTGGCCGCCATCGAGATGAGCGGGGGCGTAGCCAGCGGCGTGCGCTTGCGTGACGGCCGCATCGTTCAAGCCGACACCGTGGTTTGCAATGCAGACCCCGGCTATGTGCTGAGCCAACTGCTGCCAGCCCCCCATACAAAGCGTGATGCAGTAACAGACAAGCAATATTCGATGAGCCTGTTTGTTTGGTACTTCAGCACCAACATCACCTACCCCGACGTTGCGCACCACACAATTTTGTTTGGGCAAACCTACAGGGAGGTTCTGCACAAAATTTTCAACACGCTTGAATTACCTGAAGATTTGAGCATTTACCTGCACCGACCCAGTGCAACGGACCCGGCCTGCGCACCTGCTGGCCACGACAGCTTTTATGCGCTGGTACCTGTGCCCAACCTGCGAAACGGTGTCGCATGGGGCAGCGTGGCAGAAACTTTCAAAGCTGCGCTGCAAGCAGCGTTAACGCAGCGCGTACTGCCGAATCTAGAGCACCACGTCGTTGATGATTTTTACGTGACGCCCGAGTACTTTTCAAAAGAGCTACTGTCTCCTTGGGGCGCGGGGTTTTCCATTACACCAACGCTGATGCAGTCTGCGGGCTTTCGTTTTCCGAATCGCTCGGCAACTATCCCGAACCTTTACTTCACGGGCGCAGGCACGCACCCAGGTGCGGGTGTTCCGGGCGTGGTAACTTCTGCAAAAGTGGTGGAGCGGTTGATGTTTGGATCTGTGCAATGACACCGCAAGACGTGATGGATGTGCATGCCAGGTCGTTCTCATGGGCTGCGCGGTTTTTATCGCCCGAAGCCAGGCGAGATGCTGCGCAACTGTACGTGTTTGCGCGATTGGCAGACGACCTCGCCGACGAAGAGTCACTCGGTGAATTGGCCGAACGCATGGGGCAACTGAAAGTACTGGAGAGCAGTGCGCTTAACCCTGACAAAGGCAATGAGCTGGGGCATCAAGTAGGAAAGCTACTGCTTTTAAAAGGGGTTAGCGCTGAGGTGATTCGCCACTTTATGAGCTGTTTGAGCCAGGACGCTGGCCCACGCTGTATCCAAAGCACAGAGGAACTTTTGCAGTTTGCATATGGCGTCGCTGGAACGGTTGGGCAAATGATGTGTCCCATTTTGGGAGCTGCCAGCAAAGCCCAGCCCTACGCTACAGCTTTGGGCGTAGCGATGCAGCTCACCAATATTGCGCGCGACGTGGTTGAGGACGCAGAACGGGGCCGTTGCTACATTCCCGCACAGTGGGGCGTGAGCGCTGACGCGCTACGCGCACCCCATGACGCAGCACAAGCGATGCAGAGCTTTGCAGCCATTGCAAGACTGCTGCACCTGGCAGATGACTTTTACGCCTACTCGCAGCAAGGATTCGTACATATTCCTGCCGGTAATCGTCGCGCTATACGCATCGCCGCGGCTCTATACCGGGGTATTGGTCAAAAGATTCTGGATGGCGGTGGTAACGCCTACTGGCACGGCAGAACATCGCTGGGGCGGTTCACAAAAGTTAAATTAATCATTTCCTGCTACGCGGGGGGGGACAAATTGCCCCGCGCGGCGGTCAGGGATGTTGTCGGCAATGACTTGAAACACCTGGCGCTTGTTCCGGGTTTTCCGGCCAACATTTGATGCATTGGGCATGACGTTTGACATCGTCATTGTGGGTGGCGGCTTAAGCGGTTTGGCACTGGCTGCTGAACTGGCGCAAGTAGAGTTTTCAAAGCTGCGTGTGCTGGTGCTGGAGCAGCGTCAAAGCTACTCGCGCGACCGCACTTGGAGCTACTGGAAAACGCCACAAAACGGGGTACATCGCTACAGCCATCTAGAGCGAAAGCAGTGGACTCAATGGCGCGTGCGGCAAGGCGCACGCATCCACCAGCAAGCGTCTCCCACTGCCGCCAAAGACGGTCAGGCGGCATGTTATTGCACACTCGATGGCGACGCTTTTTATGCAGCAGCGCGACACGCTATCGCGCAAAGCGATCATGTTCAATTGCGCTTGGGCACATCGGTGCGGCAAATAGTGGGTGGAGACTCGCCAAGCGTAGAGACCGACGAAGGTGAGGTGATACATGCCGCGTGGGTATTTGACGCCCGCCCGCCCGCGCAAGACAACGCAAACAGCCTGGTGCAGCAATTTGTGGGTTACGAGATAAAAACGGACCGCGATGTGTTCGACGCTGCAACGGTTGAGTTGATGCATTTCCATCCCAGCGCCTCGGGTTTACATTTTTTTTATGTGCTGCCCTACAGCCCGCGCCACGCTTTGGTTGAGACGACCTGGATTTCTCCGGCATCATTCAAGCCAGACTTTGGCGTTGAATTGCGGCAATTTATTGCAACTCTTGCCGGATCCGCGGCCTATGAAGTTGTATACGAAGAAAAAGGTTCGCTGAGCCTGGGCCAGAGCCGCGTTACGACAAAGTATGCGCTGCATGTAGCCCCGCTAGGGCGTGGGGCTGGAACCTTGCGCGCTTCAACCGGGTACGCGTTTTTAGAGACGCTGGCGCATGTAGAGCACATAGCCGCGTCCCTTAAAAGCCATGCCAGAATCGGCGAACTGACCAACTGGGCGCCTCCGGCATTCACCCGGTCAGCTCTGGATGACTGGATGGACGCGGTTTTTTTGAAAGTTCTGTCGCGCGACTGGCGCAAAAGCTCGTGGTACTTCATGCAACTGTTTGAGCGGGTTGACGCGGCGGCTATGGTCGCGTTTTTAAGCGGCCAGG
>JBBRQQ010000099.1:0-9106 GCA_038226155.1 Burkholderiales bacterium | reverse complement strand
GCGTCCTCGCCTGCTGCTGCTGGATGAGCCGTTTTCAAATCTCGATGTGGATTTGCGCGAACGCCTGGCGCACGAATTACGCAATATCTTGAAAGCCGCGCAGGCCACTGCTCTTTTCGTCACGCACGACCAGCTTGAAGCCTTTGCCATGGGCGACGTGATTGGCGTCATGCAATCTGGTGAGCTGCACCAGTGGGAAGACGCTTACAGCCTTTATCACCGCCCTGCCACGCGCTTTGTGGCCAGCTTTATCGGGCACGGTGTTTTTGCGCCCGCCACGATTGCGCAGGTTGGCGCAGATGTCGTGGTGCAAACCCCGCTTGGCAACCTGACAGACGTGCTTGAATGCCCGCTGCCCGCAGCCTTCCCGAACGGCGAATGCGATGTACTGCTGCGCGCCGACGACATCGTGCATGACGACAACGCCCCGGTCAAAGCCGAGATTATCCGCAAGGCCTTCAGGGGATCCGAATTTTTATACACGCTTCGCATGGCAGGCGGGCAAACGGTATTGGCCCATGTGCCCAGCCACCACGACCACAGGATTGGTGAGTGGATAGGAATACGCGCCGAGGTTGACCATGTGGTTACTTTTCCGCGGGGCTGAAAACACTGGATGCAAAATGCAGGCGGGAGGGCATATCCCTTAATTTTCCAGTGAATACGAATAATTCCTATTCGTGGTCTAGAATGAGGCTCACACTACTTCAATCCCGTCCGGAATCATGCTGAAAAACTTGCAAAACGTCTTTAAGTCCGCCCTGCTCGCCTCACTGGTCTTGCTGATTGCCAGCCCCGCATGGGCCCAAGACCAAGTGCTCAATTTGTACTCAGCCCGCCACTATGCAACCGACGAGGCGCTGTACAACAACTTCACCAAGGCCACCGGCATCAAGATCAACCGCGTGGACTCAGACGACGCTGGCATATTGGCGCGGCTCAAGGCTGAAGGCGCTGCATCGCCCGCCGATGTGATTTTGCTGGTCGATGCCGCCCGCCTGTACAAGGCTGAGGTGGACGGCCTGTTCCAGCCCATCAAGTCACCAATGCTTGAAGCCGCGATTCCCGCCCAGTACCGCGCCAAGGCGACGCCTGAGGGTACACCATGGTTTGGCTATTCAACCCGCGCCCGCGTGATTGTTTATGACAAGCTTAAAGTCAAGCGCGAAGACGTGGACAGCTATGAAAAGCTGGCCGCACCGCAAAATAAGGGCAAGCTGTGCATTCGCTCCGGGTCACACCCCTACAACCTGAGCCTGTTCGGTGCGGTAACCGAGCACCTCGGTCCCGTTAAGGCTGAAGAATGGCTCAAAGGCGTCGTCGACAACCTGGCTCGTGCGCCCAAAGGCGGCGACAGCGACCAGATCAAAGGCGTGGCGTCTGGCGAGTGCGCCATTGCAGTTACCAACACCTATTACATGGCTCGTATACTGCGCTCGACCACTGCTGAGGACAAAGCCATCGCCGACAAAGTAAGCGTGGTCTTCCCCAACCAGAACTCATGGGGTACGCACGTGAATATCGCTGGCGGCGGCATGGCCAAAAACGCTAAAAACTCTGCGAACGCCATTAAATTTTTAGAGTACCTCGCCACCCCGCCAGCGCAAAATTATTTTGCAGACGGCAACAATGAATGGCCCACCGTAACCAGCGTGAAGGTCAACAATCCGGCCCTGCAAGCTATGAGCGGCGGCGCATTCAAAAGTGAAACCATACCGGTCAGCGTGATTGGCGCCAATCAGACCAAAGTACAACAAATGCTGGATCGGGTTGGATTTAAATAAAATCAAACGCTACAAATTTAATAGCTGTTCACGCCCGTATTGATTGGGCTAGAGGTCTAAATACAGGTCAAAAACGGCCTGAAAAACAGATTTTCAGGCTGTGCGAAGCAAAACAGGTAAACGCACGCGCTGCCTCACCGCACGTCCTCTCAAGCGAGTTCCAAATCACGCGTGACCACCACGCCCTTGAGCGACCGCTGCGGTGCATCAGTAATCTCGATATCTACCATCTCGCCAATCAGCCTGTCAGGCCCTTCAAATACCACTGCGCGGTTGCATTCTGTGCGACCAAAAAGCGCTTTGGCGGTCTTGCGGGCTGCGCCTTCAACCAGTACGCGTTGCACGGTGCCCAGGCGGCTGGCGCTGATGGATTTGACGCTTTCGTCAATCGCCGCTTGCAGGCGTTGCAGGCGCTTGAGCTTGACCGAGTGCGGGGTCTCGTCGGCCAAATTGGCAGCCGGTGTACCGGGGCGCGGGCTATAGATAAAGCTGAAGGATGTGTCGTAGCCCACGTCGTCGATCAGCTTCATTAACTTTTCAAAATCGTTTTCGGTCTCGCCGGGAAAGCCGACGATAAAGTCACTGCTCAGGGCCAGATCAGGGCGAATCGCGCGCAGTTTGCGGATGGTGCTTTTGTATTCCATCGCCGTGTAGCCGCGCTTCATCGCCATCAGGATGCGGTCGCTGCCGTGCTGCACCGGCAGGTGCAAATGATTCACCAGTTTTGGCAGCTTGGCGTAGGCATCTATCAGGCTTTGCGTGAATTCATTCGGGTGGCTGGTGACGTAGCGGATGCGCTCTATACCGGGGATGTCGCTCACGTATTCAAGCAGCGTGGCGAAGTCGGCTATCTCTGAAGTTGATCCCATAGGTCCACGGTAGGCGTTCACGTTCTGGCCGAGCAAGGTGACTTCTTTCACGCCTTGATCGGCAAGCCCTGCAACCTCGACCAGCACATCTTCAAACGGGCGTGAGACCTCTTCGCCCCGTGTGTAGGGCACCACACAGTAGCTGCAGTATTTGGAGCAGCCTTCCATGATGGACACAAACGCGCTGGCACCTTCAACCCGCGCTGGCGGCAGGTGGTCAAACTTTTCGATTTCGGGAAAGCTGATGTCAACCTGCGGCTTGCCCAGGCGTACGCGGCTTTCCAGCAGCTGCGGCAGGCGGTGCAGGGTTTGCGGGCCAAACACCACGTCAACATAAGGCGCTCTGGCGATAATGGCGGCGCCTTCCTGGCTGGCGACGCAACCGCCCACGCCGATCAGCACACCTTTTTCCTTCAAGTGCCTGATACGGCCCAGGTCACTGAAAACTTTTTCCTGTGCCTTCTCGCGCACCGAGCAGGTATTGAACAAAATCAGGTCAGCTTCGTCAACGTTTTGCGTTGGCTCGTAACCCTGCGCAGCGTGCAGCACGTCGGACATTTTGCCGGAGTCGTACTCGTTCATCTGGCAGCCAAAGGTTTTGATAAATACTTTTTTGCTCATGGTTTGCTATACAAATAGTAGCTTTTCACGCCCGTATTTATTGGGCTGCAGCCATTTTTGATGTTTGAAAATAGCCAAAAATGACCAGGAACCGCGCTACTGACCGTATTTAGGCAGTTTGTTGTAGGGCGTTTTGCCGTCGTCTTGCGGCGCGGGGGTTGGCTCAAACAGTGAGCGGATATTGCTCAAAATGCCGTTGTCGTTAGCGGCTGCTGCGAGTTGGCTGGGCAGCTTTTGTTTGATTTCTTCGGGGTTCAAAATCCACACCCGCTGTACCAGCCCGGTGTTATCGCGCGTGTAGTTGACCACCAGCCTGGTGCCCGTTACCGCGCCCGGCAGCACCAGCATGTTGTTGATATCCCGAATGGTTGAGCCCGGTGACAGTCGGTCAGTCTTCCCGTCCATCAAGGCGTCAGGCGCGCCCGTTACCTGCAACTGGCCGCGAAAAGCCGTTTTAGGAAAATTGCGGATGTTGGGCTTGGCTTCTTCCGTCTGCGCCGATGCGGACAGACTATGAAGACTGGCGCAGGCCCCGAAAATAATTAGGGCAGCCAGCAAGGGGTAGCTTGTGTTGCAGCGGTTCATGGTTTTGTCCAGAGGCTGAAAAATTGCAAGAAATTTGGTGGTGATAGGTGGACTTGAACCACCGACATCAGCATTATGAATGCTGCGCTCTAACCAACTGAGCTATATCACCACGACAAGAATTATAACCACGGGTTATTGGGGTCAGACACCAATTTCGCTGCAGTGCAAGCACTGCACCCTGCGGGTGAGCCAAAGGCTCGGCGAATTTGGGCTCTGACCCCAAAAACCCTCAGCGGTTTTTAAACACAGGCTTGCGCTTGTTCACGAAGGCATCCATGCCTTCTTTCTGGTCTTCAGTCGCAAACATGGCGTGGAACAAGCGACGCTCGAACATTACGCCGTCAGTCAAGCCACTTTCAAACGAGCGGTTAACCGACTCTTTGGCGGCCATGACGGCCAGCTGACCCAAATCGCAAATCATGAGCGCTGCGCCCAGCGCTTCGTCCATCAATTTGTCCAGCGGCACAACGCGGCTGACCAGACCGGAGCGCTCTGCTTCAACTGCATCCATCATGCGACCCGTCAGCGCCATGTCCATCGCTTTGGATTTGCCCACTGCGCGTGGCAGGCGCTGTGTGCCCCCTGCGCCGGGAATGATGCCGAGTTTAATTTCAGGTTGGCCAAACTTGGCGTTGTCGGCGGCAATGATGAAGTCGCACATCATGGCCAGCTCGCAACCGCCGCCGAGTGCAAAGCCGCTGACGGCTGCGATCACCGGTTTGCGGACACCGCGAATCTGCTCCCAGTTGCGGGTGATGAAGTCCTTGCCGTAGGCATCGGCAAAACCGTAGCTGGCCATTGCGCCAATGTCGGCACCGGCTGCGAAGGCTTTTTCGCTGCCCGTGAGGATCATGCAGCCAATGCTGTCGTCCGCGTCAAACGCCTTCAGCGCAGTGCCGAGCTCGTCCATGAGCTGGTCGTTCAGCGCGTTGAGCTGCTTGGGGCGGTTAAGGGTAACGATGCCGACCTTGCGGCTGTCGGGGCCCTGGGTGGAGGTGATGATGGTTTCAAAAGTCATAGATGTCCTTGATGAATTTTTAGGGAGTCTTATGTAGTTTGGGGGGCTAGCCAAAGGTCTATTTTTGCGGCATCTTGCGCCATCAGCCGCCAGGTGGTCAGCGGTGGTGGCACAGTCAACACAAGGCGCAGCAAACGCTTGTCGCGAGAGACCAGCGCGATTACCTTTTTAGCGCGGCCCGCGTAGAGCAGCAAGTCGTCAAGCCGACTCATGCGCCAGCCGCTTGCATGACCAGCCTTGCTGGCCGGCTCCCGGCGCTTCGATGGCTTCACCACGTCTAACCCTAGCCATTCATCGCCTGCTGCAAAGCCAGCTTTCTCAAGAGCGCCGCCGCGCAGCACCGTCTTGATGTGCAGGCCATTTGTCTCATTAACGCGCACACCAAGCCGGTGCGCCAGTTGCGCCGGGTCTTCAAGAACGGACACGCCGTGTTGTTTGAGCAGGCCTTCCAGCGGCAGCTCGCCCTTGCCGTGTACCCAGCTGGCAAGCTCGGGCGCGAAAGAGCGGCCAGCAACTTCGTTTAATGCCGCCAAAAAATCAGCTTCATATATCGGCCCGCCCTTGCAGTTTGCCCATAGGGTGCGCATCACGTCATCCAGCGCAGCAGCATGATTTGCACGCAAGGTCAGATCAAAGCACAGCGCCACAAGTGAACCCTTGGTGTAGTAGCTCACCGTTGCATTGGCCGTGTTCTCGTCTTGCCGGTAATACTTGACCCAGGCATCAAAGCTGGCCTCGGCCACCGACTGCACCAGCCGCCCCGGCGTTTGCATCACCTGGTTTATGGTCTTGTTTAACAACTTCAGATAGCCCGCGTTGTCGAGCAGCCCTGCGCGGCGCAGCAGCAGGTCGTCGTAGTAGCTGGTAAAGCCTTCAAAAAACCAGAGCAGTTCAGTGTAATTTTCACGCTCGTACTGATAATTTTCAAATTCTGCAGGCCGCAGGCGCTTGACGTTCCAGGTGTGGAAATACTCGTGACTGATCAGGCCCCGCAGTGTGGTGTAGCCATCGGATGGCCTGAATATTTTTGTATCACCGGGTACTTGCAGGCATGGCAGGTCTTGCCGTTTGCAGATTAGCGCGGTGGAGTTGCGGTGCTCCAGCCCGCCGTAGCCGTCATCCACGGCATTGAGCATGAACAGATAATTTTCGAAGGGCGGTTTTTTGACTGCTCCGCGGCTTTGATGCCAAAATTTGATAGCTGCTTCACAAATTTTTTGCGCATCGTCCAGCAGCCGCTGGCCATCAAATCCCGGTGGGCTACCTGCGACCACAAAGCGGTGCTGCACACCACAGGCGGTAAAGTTCCCGCTCCAGAAACTCCCCATTTCAACCGGGCAATCGACCAGTTCGTCATAGCTGGTTGCAGTGTAAGTTCCGAAACCCTGCTTGCTAATTTTTTGTGTCTGCAGGCTGGTCGCTACCTGCCACCCGCTGCTCGTTTTTAATTCCGGCAACTCCAGCATGTGCGGCGCATTTTCCTGCCCGTCAACGCGCAGGCAAACGCTGGTGCCGTTAAAAAAACCGCGCGTGGCGTCCAGCCATGCAGTGCGCACGGAGTTGTCAAACGCATAAATGTCGTAGTGCAGCACCAAAGGTTTTGCAGGAGAGCATTCAATTTGCCAGGTGCATTTGTCGAGTTGCTCAATGGCTGCCAGCTTGCGCGTGCCCTGGCGGGCCTGCAGGCCGCTCAGGTTTTTTGAAAACTCCCGCACCAGATAGCTGCCCGGTATCCACACGGGCAGCGAAACGCGCTGCTGCGCTGCCGGGTGGGTAACTGTAAGCGTGACGCTGAAGGTGTGGGCATGCAGGTTGCCGATCTCGACGCGATAATGTACAGAAGGGATTGAAGGCACAGAAAGCGCCAGAGGCACTGAGGGCGCCAAAGCCCTACTTCGCATCAGCCAAAAATTTCTCGACCTGCTGCGCGTTGACCGCGCCTGGTACGCGTGAGCCATCTGCAAAAAACAGCGTCGGCGTACCCGTGACCTTGTGCTTTTTGCCAAAGTCGATATTGCGCTCCAGTGCAGTGGTGTCGCAGCTGGCTTTGGGTACGGGCTGGTCGCGCACCATCAGGTCTTGCCAGACTTTGCCCTTGTCTTTGGCGCACCAGATGCTTTTGGATTTGTCAGTCGAATCGGGGCTGAGGATGGGGTACAAAAACATGTATACCGTGACATCGCTGACTTTCTGCATGTCGCGTTCAAAGCGCTTGCAGTAGCCGCAGTTTGGGTCTTCAAACACCGCCATTTTGCGTTTGCCGTTGCCGCGTACTATGGTGAATGCGTCTTTAATAGGCAGGGTGTTGAAGTCAATCGCGCTGAGTTTTTCAACCCGCTCTTCGGTCAGGTTGCGCTTGGCTTTGGTGTCGATCAGGTTGCCCTGAATTAAAAAATTACCCTCGGCATCGGTATAAAAAATATCGCTGTCGTTGACGCGAATCTCAAAAAGCCCGCTCATCGGTGTCTTGCTCACCTCATCAATTTTTGAAAAAGCGGGCAGGCGTTCCAGCAGGTTTTTGCGGATGGTGGCTTCCTGAGCGAAGCTGGGGGCTGCCAGCAGCGCCATAAAGCCGGTCGCAACTAACGCCAACAGCCCCGTTTTCGCCAACGCCCGATGTGTTTCTTTAAATGTCATGTTTGAATTCCTGTTACCTGAAAAGCTGAAAAACTAAAGACCTGCTGCTTGCCGCATAACCCATGTTTTTAACGGGCCACTTCTCGCAAAACTTCTCAGTCCCCACTCACGTAAACCTTGCCAGCGAGTATCGGTTTGCGCAAACAAGCCGTGCAACTGGTCGGTGACCAACCCCATAGCCGCCACATCTGCCTTGCGCACGCGCTCATAGCGGCGCAACAATTTTTCATCGCCCAAACCGCGCCAATACTCACGCTTTGCAATCACATCCGCCAGCGCTAGCGCGTCTGCAAGGCCAAGGTTCAAGCCCTGGCCTGCCAGCGGGTGTACTGCGTGCGCCGCATCGCCCGCAAGTGCCCAGCCGGGGCCGACCCAGCGATCAGCGCTTGCCAATGCCAGCGGCCAGCTGGCCCGCTCGCTGGTCAAACGCATTAGTCCCGGCTTGTCGCCACAATCGATTTGCAAGGCGGTGCAAAATTCGTCGCTTGATAATTTCTGCAACGCGTCAGCCCGCTCATTGGAGACAGACCACACCAGCGCGACAGAGTTCCCATCAGGGCCATCTATTGGCAAAAGAGCCAGAATTTCCCCGTTTTTAAACCATTGTCTGGCCACGCCATGATGCGGTTGGTTCGATTCGAGCCGGGCTGCGATGGCTTTTTGCGCGTAGGGCTTGACGCTCCAGGTGGCACCGAATTCGTTGCGACTGGTGCTTTTCTGGCCTTCACAAACGATTTGCAAGGCGGCCTTGACGGGCGCTGCTACCTGCTCAATTTGCGGCTGAAAGCTGATGGCATTTGCCAGTTGCTGCTCCAGCGCGGGCACATCGACTATCCATGCCAACGCTTCTTGAGCAGCGTTTTGTGCGCTGAAGTCTAGTTGGGGTTCACTGCCTTCGCCGTTCCAGATTTGCATGGCCAGCACCGGGGTCGTGGCGACGCCTTCAGGCCAGCCACGCAGGCCTTCGAGAAGTTTTTTTGAAGCGCTGTTCAGGGCGTAAGCACGAACATCGGAGTTATTGGAGTCTGACCCCAATTTTCCTACCAACGCTACTTTCAGACGCTCACGCGCCAGCAGCAAAGCCAGGGTGCGGCCCACCACGCCGCAGCCGCGAATACAGACATCAAAAGCCAAAGACATGACGTATTTTAAGAGGCGGCGCAAAATAGCGTTTTTTTATCGAAAGTAAAGGGCATGTCCAAGTGAGCGCAGACCTTATCCAGCCAGACGTTTCCTGCACCATATCCCGCCTGTTTGTCTACCCCATCAAATCATGCGCCGGAGTCGAAGTGCAAGAGGCTATATTGACCGAGACGGGTCTTGAGTTTGACCGCGCCTGGATGGTGGTTGATGAGCAGAGCGAGTTTTTGACCCAGCGCGAGCTACCGCGCATGGCTTTGATCAAGCCGCAGCTTAAAACTTACGAGATGGTGCTACGCGCGCCCGGTATGTTGGCCCTGCATGTCAAGCTCGATGAGGTCGAGGCAGCGGTACGTGTGCGGGTATGGGGCCATGAGGCGGCGGCTTTTGACATGGGCGGCATTGCGGCGCAATGGTTTTCCGACTTTTTGGGCTGCAAGGTACGGCTG
>JBBRQQ010000098.1:0-9565 GCA_038226155.1 Burkholderiales bacterium | reverse complement strand
GGGCGCAGCGCCCTTCTCGCTCACCGGTCAGCCCAATGCCATGGGTGGCCGCGAAGTAGGTGGGCTGGCCAATTTGATCAGCGCGCACCGTGACATGGCCAATCCCGAGCACCGCGCCGAAGTAGCCGCGCTCTGGGGCATACCGAGTGTGCCTGACAAGCCCGGCAAATCAGCGGTTGAAATGTTTCAGGCTGCAGCCGACGGTGAGGTCAAGGCCCTGTGGATAGCCTGTACCAACCCGGCGCAGTCCATGCCCGACCAGGCAACGGTGCGCCGTGCACTGGAGCGTGCCGAACTCGTCATCGTGCAAGAAGCTTTTGCAACCGCATCAACCTGCGACTATGCCGACCTGTTGCTGCCCGCCACAACCTGGGGTGAAAAAATCGGCACTGTGACGAATAGCGAACGGCGCATCTCCAGAGTGCGGGCAGCAGTAGCTGCACCAGGTGAAGCGCGGCATGACTGGGCGATAGCCACTGATTTTGCGCAGCGGCTTGAAAAGCTGCTCAAGCCATCCGTCGGCATCACCAAGCTGTTCCCCTACTCGCTCGTTGATGAAGATGCGGGTGTTGAAGCCATCTGGAACGAACACCGTGAATCAACCCGAGGCCGCGACCTCGACATCACCGGCATGAGCTACGCCATGCTCGATGCCGGGCCCCAGCAGTGGCCACTCAAGACGGGTGACACCACGGGCAAGGTGCGGCTTTATGAAGACGGCATCTTCCCCACGCCAGATGGCAAGGCGCGCTTCGTCAACACCATCTACAAACCAGTAGCCGAACCGCGTGAATCGCGCTACCCGTTTTCATTGACAACAGGCCGCCTGCGTGACCAGTGGCATGGCATGACCCGCACTGGTACGCTGGGCCGCTTGTTTGGCCATGTGGCCGAGCCCTCGGTACAAATGAACGCACAGGACATGGCGCGTAGACTGCTCAAGGATGGTGACCTGGTGTACGTCTCGTCCAAGCGCGGGACGATTGTGGTGCCGCTGCAAGCTTCACCTGAAATAGCCGTCAGCCAGGCATTTATTGCCATGCACTGGGGCGAAGAATATTTAAGCGGCTTGTCAAGTTCTGGTGAGCCTCTGGCAGGGGTCAACGCCATCACGACATCGTCGTACTGCCCCACGTCGAAGCAGCCCGAGCTCAAGCACGCAGCGGTGAAAATTGTAAAAGCCGAATTGCCCTGGTCTTTGCTGGCGATGGCCTGGCTTTCAGACACGGAGGCACTGACTGCACGCGAGCGGCTAAAAGCCCTGATGAAGGCTTTTCCGTTCACAAGTTGCACGCCGTTTAGCAACAACACGCCGCTGGTATCAAACCCCGGCGAAGCGGACGCGGCGGTCAAGCGCGAACGCACGGGTATTTTGTTTCGTGCAGCAGGGCACCAAGCGCCGAGCGATGAGGTGTTGGCCGACCTTGAACGTATTTTGAAGTTGAACAGCAGCGATACCCTGCATTACGCTGACCGCAAAAAGGGCCAGCGCCGTACGGTGCGGCTGCAACGCGTTAATCAGAACGGAAAAGACCACGCCGAATTGCTGGGCTTCGCACTGTCGGGGGACACCAGCGCAGAGGCGTGGATCAAAACCCTGCTGCTGGATGAGCTGCCAGCCCAGGCCTATGGCCGCCTGCTGCTGCTACCCGGCGCAAAGCCACCCGCAGCAGTGAGCGACTCGATGAAAAAGCGCGGCAAGCTGATTTGTACTTGCCTGAACGTGACCGACGCGGCGATTGACGAGCACTTGGCCAGCTTGAGCCAGGGCATTAACCTGGGTGCAAGTGGCATGGGTTCTCTGGCGACCGACGAAGCCAGACTGGCATCACTACAAAGCGCGCTCAAGTGCGGCACCAACTGCGGTTCGTGCGTACCCGAACTCAAGCGCATGGTGCGCTCAAGCCGTGTTGCCGTAGCCGCTGTCACCAACACTCCGCCGCGCCCTGTCATCCCCATCAAGCAGGTAGCCTGAACCACTGCTTAAGCTCATAACCCCCAGTTACGACGGTTCGCGGACAATCAGGGGAGAAGCAAACCATTATGAGCATTGGGCAGTACATCAAGGAAATAGGACGCGGCAAAGACGGCGCGCGGGCTTTGTCGCGCGAGCAGGCTGCTGACTTGTTTAGCCAGGTGCTCGATGGCAAGGTCACCGATCTTGAAGTCGGTGCTTTCTGCCTCGCCATGCGCATCAAAGGAGAGACGCCCAGCGAGATGGCGGGGTTTTTAGACGCTACCCGGCAGCGCATGCAGCTGGTGCCCGCATCATCGAAACGACCCACCGTGGTGCTGCCCAGCTACAACGGCGCACGCAAATTGCCTCTGCTGACTCCATTGCTGGCGCTGCTGCTGGCACGCGAAGGGTTACCGGTACTGATACACGGCACGGCCACTGAATCAAGCCGTATTTTTGTATCAAAAGTACTTGAAGCCCTTGAAATACGGGCGCAAACTGCTATCACTTCAATAGCCGACGGAGAACTCGCCTTTATACCAACCGAGGTGCTGTGCCCGGCATTGAAGCGCTTGCTCGACGTGCGCCGCGTCGTCGGCCTGCGCAACCCGGCGCACAGCTTGGTCAAGATCATGAACCCCTGTGTTGGCCCTAGCCTGGTTATCAGCAGCTACACACACCCTGAATACGCTGTGTCGATGGCGCAGACCTTTGAGCTGGTCGGAGCCAATGCCATACTGCTGCGCGGCACCGAAGGCGAAGTGGTGGCCGATGCACGCCGCATGCCGCAAATGGAAGCCTTCATCAAGGGCCAGCGCACCTTGCTGCAAGAGGCACAGAGCGGCTCGCTGGCCGCACTGCCCGATCTGCCGAGCACATCCGATGCCGAACTAACGGCAACCTATATTCGCGCTGTGATAGCGGGCACAAAACCCGTTCCAGCGTCGATAGCAAAGCAGGTGGAACACATCTTGCAGGTAATCAAGCAATTATGAACAACGGAAAAGTAACTTTAGTCGGCGCGGGGCCTGGCGATCCGGAACTGCTCACCATCAAGGCACTCAAGGCCATACAGGTCGCGACAGTGCTGTTTGTTGACGACCTGGTCAGCGACGATATCGTGGCCTTTGCAAATCCCGCCGCGCGCATTGTCCACGTTGGCAAACGCGGCGGTTGCAAATCAACGCCGCAGGCTTTCATTGAAAAGCTCATGCTGCTGGCTGCCAGAGAAGGTGAAAACGTGGTGCGCCTTAAAGGCGGAGATCCTTTTTTGTTTGGCCGTGGCGGCGAAGAAGTCGAGCACTTAAGGGCGGCAGGCGTTGAGGTCAACGTCGTCAACGGTATCACCGCTGGTCTGGCGGCTGTCACGTCTCTTGGCGTGCCGCTCACGCACCGCGAACATGCGCATGGCGTCGTGTTTGTCACGGGCCATGCCAAGCCTGGCGACGAAGGCACAGACTGGCCGCTGCTAGCATCAACTGCGCACAAAGCCAAACTCACACTGGTGATTTATATGGGCATCAGTGGTGCAGAGCGCATACAGAACGAGCTGCTATGCGGCTTGCCCGCCAGCACACCCGTGGCCGTGATTCAAAATGCAACGCTGGCATCGCAGCGCCATATCACCACCACGCTCGACACGCTGGCAGATGCCATCGCTGATGCAGGCATGGCCAGCCCGTCTGTCATTGTGGTGGGCGATGTGATCAGAGGTGTGGCTCTGGCAGCTACGCACCCTGATATGGTTCGCGTCGCCTGAGTGCGCCTCAGTTAAAGAACTTCCCAAACCCGCCATCAGGTTCAAAGCGTTTGTTGCGGTAACGCAAACGCGTGGGGCCGGGCATGGCCCGCTCGCGGACTGAATGCCGCTCATCACCAGGGTAGCAAATCACGCGGGTGCCTTCATGCTCAAAGGGCTCGGGCTGTATCAAGCGGGGGCCTTTTGCCCGGGCAGCATCCAGCACGCCAGCAACATCGGCATAGTGCGTTAAGTGCGCCAGGCTCATGATCTGCGGTGGCGCCAGGTCAATCTGGCCTGCCCAATACTGCTCAAGCGCCGTGCGGGGCCTCAACCAGACGCTTTCGGTGGTCTCAAAATCATCGTGCCGTGCCACCTGACCACTTGGCACGGCTGCCACAAAAAATCGGGTATCAAAGCGCTTGTTCATCACCGACGGCGAGGTGGGCGTGATCCAGCGTGACCACGGCACCAGATGGCGTGTTTGAAGGCGCAGCGCCATGCTGGCGAATGCGGCGTTAAAGCTCTGGCCTGCCCGCAAGTTCGCAGCAAAGCGGTCCACGCTACCCTGCGCAAACAACACGCCCGACTCTTCAAACGCTTCACGCATTGCAGCCACGTACAAGCCAGCCGCCGTGAGCGGGTCAATGTCCGGCTCGTTCAAACTGGTGTGTAGCGTGTGCAGGCCTTGATCCAGGTGCGCGGTCATGTCGAGCTCGGCATCCACAGCATCCACCTTGCCGCCCGGAAAAACATACGCACCGCCGAGCACGTCAGACTTGCCATGGCGCCGCATCAAAAACACCTCCAGGCCGTGAAAGGTGTCGCGCAGCATCATGACGGTGGCGGCGGCACGCGGCGGGGTGGTGATGATTTCCCGGTTTAGTTCCATAGATTTTTATTTAGAGGTGTCGGTCAGCTTCTCAGGCTACCAGACAAACTTTGTATCGCGCTTTTCTTCCCACTCAGAGTCAAGTGCGAATGCGAGCGACCGCTACACTCCTTCGCTCGAACAATATCCGTCCAGGTCTTTCATTTTGCAGTCTCATCAATTCGACGTTGTAGTCATAGGCGCAGGCGCTGCAGGCCTTTTTTGCGCAGCCACCGCAGGCCAGCGCGGGCTGAAGGTGCTGCTGATTGACCACAGCGAAAAAGTAGCCGAAAAAATCCGCATATCGGGAGGTGGACGCTGCAACTTCACCAATCGTGACACCACCCCGGCGCAGTTTTTAAGCGACAACCCACACTTTTGCCGATCGGCCCTGTCGCGCTACACGCCGCAGGACTTCACCGCGCTGCTGCAAAAGCATGGCGTGCCCTTCCATGAAAAGCACAAAGGTCAGTTGTTTTGCGACCGTTCGGCAGAAG
The DNA here is from genome assembly GCA_038226155.1 of Burkholderiales bacterium. Classification (GTDB taxonomy): domain Bacteria; phylum Pseudomonadota; class Gammaproteobacteria; order Burkholderiales; family Burkholderiaceae_C; genus Polaromonas. The sequence goes on along the minus strand of JBBRQQ010000098.1, from coordinate 4,502 downwards.
ACGTGATCAACATGCTGCTGGCCGAGTGCGATGCAGGCGGCGTGACGCGCTGGCAGCCGTGCCGTGTTGACGGCATAAAAAGCCTTAACAGCATCAAAAATTCTAAAAATAGTGCTCAAAACACCCCTGAAAATAGCCATAACCCAATAAATACGGGCGTTAGCAGCTATCAAATTAGTAGTGAAAAGGGTTTAATCGAAACGCCACAAATCGTGATTGCCACCGGGGGCCTATCGATTCCGAAGATTGGTGCGACTGATTTCGGTTACCGCATCGCGAAGCAGTTCGGGCTAAGGATGGTTGCGCCACGCGCGGCGCTGGTGCCACTGACATTTGACGGTGCAGACTGGGCGCCATTTGCCGGGCTAGCCGGGCTTGCACTGCCGGTGTTGATCGACACCAGCCCCCAAGGTGCAAGCCCGAAGCAACGCAAAAAAGCCGTGACGTTTTCAGAAGACCTTCTGTTTACCCATAGGGGCCTGAGCGGCCCTGCAGTATTGCAAATATCGAGTTTCTGGCGCGAAGGGCAGTCGATTCATGTCAACCTTGCACCGGGCGTTGATCTGGCTGAAAAACTGTTTCGGGCCAAGGCCACATCGAAAAAGCTGATTGCCAACGAACTGGCCACCTTGGTACCCAGCCGTCTGGCCGACGCATGGACAAGCCCTGACCCCGACCTGCAGCGCCCTATTGTTGATGCGACCGACAAAGCCCTGTCTGGCCTGGCCGAACATCTGGCCGACTGGCAACTCATACCCAACGGCACCGAAGGCTACAAAAAAGCCGAAGTCACGGCGGGCGGGGTAGACACCCGCGATTTGTCGTCGCAGACCATGGAATCGAAGCAGCCGGGGCTGTATTTCATTGGTGAAGTGGTGGACGTCACCGGCTGGCTTGGCGGTTATAACTTCCAGTGGGCCTGGGCTAGTGGATTCGCCTGCGCACAGGCACTGACCCCGTTTTACCAAGCAGGGGCCGCGGAACCGGCTTAGCCGGGCCGCAGGCGCAGCGCCCCCTCGGGGAGCAGAGAACCACACGAAGTGGGTGAACGTGGGGGCTGCTATAATCACAGGCTTTGCTAGCAAACCCGCGTCCGGCCTGATTCTGATCAAGTCACTAAGGACGCAAAAATTTTGGATCACCCCCTCAATGACGACCATTCGTGTAAAAGATAACGAGCCCTTCGATGTGGCTCTGCGCCGTTTCAAGCGCACCATTGAAAAACTCGGCCTGCTGACCGACCTGCGCGCACGCGAGTTCTACGAAAAGCCAACCGCCGAGCGCAAACGCAAGAAGGCTGCCGCCGTCAAGCGCAACTACAAGCGTATCCGCTCCATGCAATTGCCGAAAAAGCTGTACTAAGTTTTTGTAACGTCAGTACACGCCTCACGGCAAGCCAAAGCCCGCATGAGCCACTTCTGCGGGCTTTTGTATTTTCGACACTGAATTTTTAACGGAGACCACCATGTCCGCTCTTAAAGACCAGATCACCGAAGACATGAAAACCGCCATGCGCGCCAGGGACAGCGAACGCCTGGGCACTGTCCGCCTGTTGCTGTCAGCCATCAAGCAAAAGGAAGTGGACGAGCGCGTGGTGCTTGACGACGTGGCAGTGATCGCGATAGTCGACAAGTTAATGAAGCAGCGCAAAGACTCCATCGAAGCCTTTCAGAAGGCCGAGCGCAAAGACCTGGCCGACAAGGAAGCGGCAGAGCTGGTCGTGCTGCAGGCCTACCTGCCTGCGCGTTTGAGTGCAGAAGACGTCTCGGCGGCCGTCAAGGCCATCGTAGTGGAGTTAGGAGCAGAACTCGGTCGCGCTGCAGGCCCCGGCGACATGGGCAAGGTGATGGGCGCGGTCAAGGCCAAACTGGCTGGCAAGGCCGATATGGGACAGGTTTCAAGCGCCGTCAAGGCAGCTCTGGCAGGCTAAACAAGAGCGGCGCTTCAAGAGCGCCGCCAGTCATTTCAAGATCCGGCGACTTTCATCCGATTCACCAAAATTGACCCCACGGTTTTCGCACCATAGTTGTACGCATCCGCCCCCACAGCCTGAATGCCCATCAGCATGTCTTTGAGATTGCCAGCAATCGTGATTTCTTCGACAGCAAAGGCGATCTGCCCTTTCTCGACCCAGAAGCCCGCCGCGCCGCGTGAATAGTCACCCGTCACGTAGTTCACGCCCTGGCCCATCAGTTCGGTCACAAACAGGCCAGTGCCCAGCTTTTTCAGCATAGCGTCAAGGTCATCACCCGCTTTGGTCTGGCGGCTGCTCATCACCAGGTTGTGCGATCCGCCCGCGTTGCCGGTGGTGCGCATACCGAGCTTGCGGGCCGAGTAGGTGCTTAAAAAGTAGCCGCGCACAATGCCGCTTTCAACTACCGTACGCGCACGGGTTTTAACGCCCTCTTCGTCAAAGGGTGCGCTGCCCTTGCCCTTGGCGAGGTGCGGGTCTTCAGTGATGTCGATATGACTGGGAAAAGCCGGCTTGCCCATGCTGTTGAGTAAAAACGTGCTCTTCCGGTAAATCGCGCCGCCGCTGACGGCCTGCACAAAACCGCCGAGCAGGCCTGCAGCCAGGGGGGATTCAAACAGCACCGGGCATTCGCAGGTTTTGACTTTACGGCTTTTCAAGCGTGACAGCGCGCGCTCTGCGGCATAGCGACCAACAACAACCGGGCTGGCCAGCTCGCTGGCATCGCGCATCGAGCTGTACCAGGCATCGCGCTGCATGTCGCCATTTTTGCCGGGTGATGAGGCAATCGGCGCAACTGAAATACTGTGCCGTGAACTCGCGTAACCACCCCTGAAACCCCGCGTATGGGCGCTGAAAAAATGGCTCTGCTGCGCCGACACGCCAGCGCCTTCGCTGTTGGTGATGCGTTTTGATGTGGACAGCGCGGCAGCTTCGCATTCCAGCGCAATTTTTGCCGCTTCTTCGCTGGTAATCGACCAAGGGTGAAATAAATCGAGGTCCGGGTGAATGCGTGAAATGTCGCGGTCAGCAGGCAGGCCAGATGATTTATCTTCTGCCGTAAAGCGTGCAATGTCGTAGGCCGCTTTGACGGTTTGTTTGATGGCGGCTTCAGAAAAGTCACTGGTGGCCGCGTTGCCGCGCTTTTGGCCGACGTAGACCGTGATACCGAGTGATTTGTCGCGATTGCGTTCAACGTTCTCAAGCTCGCCCTTGCGCACACTGACCGACAGGCCGCAGCCTTCGGATGCCTCGGCAGCGGCATCGGTAGCACCCAATTTTTTGGCGTGGCCAAGTGCGCTGTCTACCAGGTGTTCGAAAAAATCGCGGTGGTAGCTGAAGCCTTTTTCGGGCTGGGTTGATGGTCGGGCTGTGGATGGCTGGCGCGAAACGGTTTGGGGGGTCTTTGGTGTCATATGGGTAGCTATGATACTGACTGCCATGAACAACAAGACTCCCAAGGCCATCAAAGGCTACTGGTCCAACGGCCGCTTCGTCAAACCGGAAGAAATTGCGCTTGAAGAAGTTGGCCCGCCCAGCAAAACCCAACTCAAAGCCGACGCCGACGAAAAGCAGGCGCTTGGCGAGGCGCTGCTGACCCTGCGAGCCGACCTGATGGCGCGGCTTGATTTGCCCGACAAACTGCTGGACGCGATTGCCAGCGCGAAAAAAATCACCAACTTTGAAGGCAAACGCAGGCAGATGCAGTTCATCGGCAAGCTGATGCGCCCGCTGGATGCCGAGCCAATACGCGAAGCCATCAACGAGCAGCTCAATGGTTCGGCGCAACTCACACTGGCCCTGCACCTGGCCGAGCAATGGCGCGACAAATTGGCGGCCGACGACGAAGCCTTGAGCGCCTGGCTCACCGAATACCCCGCAACCGACGCGCAGCAACTGCGCGCCTTGATCCGCCAGGCCCGTAAAGACTACAAGCCAGAAAAACCCGGTGAAGCCCCGCGCCACGGCAAGTCGTACCGCGAGATTTTTCAGCTGGTCAAGGCGGCCATGAAGAGCAAGGCTGAAGGCAGCGACGAATGAGCACACCCCACGAAGCAGTCCGAATCGGCATCGTCTCGGTCAGCGACCGCGCGTCAACCGGCGTGTATGTTGACAAGGGCCTGCCCGCCTTGAAAGAATGGCTTACCCGCACGCTGCTCAACCCCATCACGTTTGACGAGCGACTGATCCCTGACGATCAGGCAGGCATCAGCCAAGCGCTGGTCGCACTGGTGGATGCAGGCTGCTCCCTGGTGCTGACCACAGGCGGCACCGGCCCTGCACTGCGCGACGTGACGCCCGAGGCTACGCTGGCTGTGGCGCACAAGGAGATGCCCGGCTTTGGCGAGCAGATGCGGCAGATCAGTTTGCGCTTTGTGCCAACGGCCATACTGTCGCGCCAATGCGCCGTAGTTCGTGACAAAAGCCTCATCATCAACCTCCCAGGCCAGCCGAAATCTATCGCTGAAACGCTGGAAGGGTTAAAAAGCGAGAGTGGTGAGCAAATCGTGCCTGGCATATTTGCCGCAGT
>JBBRQQ010000097.1:0-9689 GCA_038226155.1 Burkholderiales bacterium | reverse complement strand
TGCTGCCACAGCTCGCGCAGGGCGATGTCGGGCGCGTCCAAAAGCGTGTTGCAAAACAGCGCTGCATTTTCTTTGGCCACGTTGCGTGAGGCGTAATGCTGGAACTTGGTGGCCACAGCTTTGTTATCCAGCGGTTGTGATGCGTCACCCAAAACAGAGGTGACTGATTCCTGGAAATCCCCTCGCGCGTGTACTACTTTCAAGTTTGCGCCGCGCTCGCCACGGGCGCTCAGACCATCGTCGACCTGGAGCTCGACCAGTGACTCGAGGCGGCGCAGCTCGGAGTCATTGAAGCAGGTTGTTTCGTAAACCGACGGGTCCAGCACACCGAAACGCAGCATGGCCGCCGCGCCAAACGACAGGCTAAATTGCGCCTGGATCGGCGCGCGTGGTGCACGGTTACCGCAGTAAACGATGGCCTCTTCGTACACACTGAGCACGATGCGCTCGATACCCGTTGTGTCGCCTTTCAAACGCTCGCGTATGCGCAAGGCTGCCAAGGCACCGTAGTGCACATGGCGAACGGCGGCAAAAGGTTTGAGGTACGCGTCGAGCAGCAGGTTTGTACTTGCCTGGGGCATGGGAAGCACTGCGGCCTGCGCATAGTGGTCTGCATAGTGTGCAAGCGCATCCATCGGTGCATCAATTCCTGCGGCACTATTCATGGCCGCCTGCAAGCCCAGCGATGCGCTGTGGGCCAGGTAGGTGTTACGCGCAGTGCAACCCGCTGCAACCGGCAGGTACAGGCTGCTGGCAAGCTGGCAGGCAGCTATGTTGATAGCCTGCTCGATGCCTGCTGCGCCCAGCCCCATCAGGCGCGCTGCACCAGCCGCTACACCAAGCGCGGGCCAGTTGCCATCAACGTGCATACCGGGCTTGATACGCAGCCACATACCCGCGCGCGCACCGACCTCATAACCGAGTACGAATGCATCAACCAACTGGCTCAAAGTCATACCTTTGTGCAGTGCCAGCGGCCACAGCGCAGCAGCCAGTGCCACACCCGGTCTGCCGTGCGCCATCGCGTGGCCCTCGCAGGCTTCGTCCCAGGTTGCGGCCATAGCCAGAATTTGAGTGGCACAGTACGTGGTCAGCGACTTGCCTCCGGGAAAGCGAAATGAGCCGGTTTCACCGCTGGCCATGATCTCTTCCAGGCGCTGCACTTGCGGCGCGTGTCGGCCGGCCAGTGCGCAGCCCAGGGTGTCAAGCACAATGCGTCTGGCTTGCAGTGCAAGTGCAGGCGTGGCTGTTGACGGTGTTTGTTGCGCCGCATGCAAGGCAACCGTTGCCCGCAAGGTGTTCAAGTGCTCTCGCCAACGGTCGGCCGAATTGATGGGGGGTGAGTTGCCAAGCATCATGCAAGGCCTTTTTCAAGTCGCGCACGTAGCTGCTTCATAAGGCCACCCGCATTGACCATATCCACCAAAAAATCGGGGATCGGCTCGATGGCAAGCTTGCCGTGAGCAGCTGAAACAATCTGCAGCCCAATCAAATCAAGCGCAACATGCTCATTTTCTTGTAGCAGATCAGCTTGCTGGCAGGTCAACAACAGCAGGCCGACGTTGAACGCATTGCGAAAAAATAAGCCGCTGTATGACGGTGCGATTACCGCCGAGACACCCAGGTAAGCCAACGCGGCGGCGGCTTGTTCGCGTGATGAACCAATGCCAAAACCAGCGCCAGCGACGACCACGTCGCCACGCTTGACTTGCGATGCAAAATCAGGGCGCACGGATTCCAGGCAGTGTGGCGCAATACCTTCAATGCCAAGCTTCATGTAGGCGCCCGGAGCAAGCACGTCGGTGTCGATATTGCTCCCGAGTTTCCAGACCTTGTGTGTTGTGGAGGTCATATCGCAACCTTCTGAAGCATGTCACGCGGATCACACACCCGACCAGCCACGCTTGACGCGGCCACGGTGTAGGGCGACGCCAAATACACCTGTGTATCCACAGAACCCATACGGCCTTTGAAGTTACGTGCGGTGCTGGAAATGACATTTTTCGCGCCCGCCAGTGAGTCGCCATATCCAGCGCAGGCACCGCATGCTGTTGCGCCAATTTCTGCGCCCGCATCACGCAAAATTTGCATTACACCTTCTGCCTCGGCGGTGGCCTGGTCTTGTGCGCTGGCGGGTGCGACGATCAGGCGCACGCCACTCGCCGCAGTTCGACCCTTGAGCACGCTGGCTGCGGCTCGCAAGTCGTCCAGTTTTGCGCCGGTGCAGGCGCCTATGTAGGCGACGTCAATTGCCGTAGTTTCAAACTGACCGACATCGCGTGCGTTGGCCGGGCTGTGCGGTGCAGCGACTTGCGGAGCTAAGGTGGCTGCGTCAAAGTCGTGGCGCGTCATGGGGGCGGTGTCATCGCTAAACCAGGGTGAATAGTCTTCAAGCGGTGCGCCTGCTGCTTTTAGCCAGGCTGCCGTTGTTGCATCAGGTGCTATCAAGCCCACTTGCGCGCCCAGCTCGGCGCTCATATTACACATCGTCATGCGCTCCTGCATGCTTAAGGCTTTGACTGCGCCGCCTGCAAATTCCACCGCCTGATAATCGCCGCCCGTCATGCCAAAGCGGCCCGTCATGTGCAGCATCATGTCTTTGGCGCTCACGCCTTTTGTGAGCGCGCCTTGCCACACCATCTGTATGGTTTGCGGCACGCGCAGCCAGATCTCGCCCGTCACTACTACGCCAAGCATCTCAGTGCTGCCGATGCCAAACATGTACGCGCCAAATGCGCCGCCAGTCGGAGAGTGCGAATCGCCGCCTACGCAGAACATGCCGGGGCGGATATGCCCGTGCTGCGGCACCACCACATGGCAGATGCCCAAGCTGTCATAGACATGCGGCAGGTCTTGCTCGCGCGCCCAGTCACGCGCAATACGCACGATGCGGCGCGACTCGTCGTCAACCTCGGGCACGTAGTGGTCCATCACCAGTACCACTTTTGACTTGTCCCATATCTGCGCACCCAGCTCTTCCAGCATGGGTTTGAGTCTGCGCGGGCCAGACGAGTCGTGGAACATCGCCAGGTCAACCTTGCAGGTGACGATGTCGCCGGGCGTGACGTGCGTTCTACCCGCAGCCCGGGCTATCAACTTTTGCGCCAAAGTTTGTGGTGTTGTCATTCTGGTTTGGCTCCAGAAAATTTAACGACCTTGGCCCATCGCGCTATTTCCAGATGCACAAACTGCGCAAATTCTTGCGGCGAGTTGCCCACGGGCGTTGCACCTTCCAATTCAATGCGTTTGCGCACCTCGGGTGAGGTAATAGCTTGCCTCGCGGCATCGCTCAGGCGCCTGGCCAGTTCGGGCGCCATACGGGCTGGGCCAAACAAGCCGAACCACGCGCTGGACTCGTAACCCGGCAGCGTCTCGGCAATCGCAGGCACATCCGGGAAAGCGGGCAAGCGCTTGGGGCTGGTCACGCCCAGCGCCTTGAGCTTGCCCGCACGCACCTGCGCCTGCGCATTGCCGACCGCAGCAAACATCATTTCCACCTGCCCGGCCAGTACGTCTTGCAGCGCGGGCGCTGTGCCGCGATAGGGGATGTTGACGATGTAGGCTCCCGAGGCCATTTTGAAAGCGTCACCCGCCAGATGCAGCGACGAGCCAACCGCGCCAATCGCAAAGTTGAGCTGGCCTGGCCTGGCCTTGGCCAGCGCAATCAGCTCCTTGACATTATTGGCGGGGAGCGATGGATTGGCCACCAGCATGGAGGGTGATGCGGACACCATGGTCAGTGGCGTGAAGTCTTTCTCAGGGTCAAACGGCAAACTGGGATAGAGCGACGCATTGATGGCGTGGCTGGTAAAGCTCATCAGCAAGGTGTTGCCATCGGGCGGCGCTTTGGCCACCGCTTCAGCTGCAATGTTGCCGCCCGCGCCGGGCCGGTTTTCAACCACCACCACTCGGCCCAATGATTTGCCCAGCTCAATACTGAGCACCCGCGCCATGGCGTCGGTGCTCCCACCGGCGGGTGCGCCCACCAGTATCCGAATGGGTGGTGCGAGTTGCGCCTGGCAGCTGAATGCTATTAAAAATATAGCTGGTCGCGCCCATGAACAAAGGGCGCTGGCTATTTTTAGGGATGAAAAGAGCATGTTTTTAGTCAAGAAAGAGTCTCAAACGCCCAAATACGCGCGTCGCAACGCGTCGCTGCCCAGCAGCTCGGCAGGCGAGCCTGAAAAGCGTATGCCGCCGTTTTCCATCACGTAGGCGCGGCCTGCAATCTCCAGCGACTGGCCGACGTTTTGTTCAACCAGCAGCACCGCCAGCCCATTGCGCCCAAGCTGCTGGATAAGCCCAAACATTTCTTCAACCAGCAGGGGTGACAGGCCGAGCGATGGCTCATCCAGGATCAGCAGAAGCGGTTCGGCCATCAGGCCGCGACCAATAGCCAGCATCTGCTGTTCGCCACCGCTCATGGTGCCAGCGCGCTGGGTAAGCCGCTCTTTCAGACGCGGAAAGATTGCAAAAACTTTGTCTAAATTGGCGCTACGGCGTTCGCGCGCACGGGTGAACGAGCCCAGCTCCAGGTTTTCAAGCACCGAGAGGTTGGGAAACACCTTGCGCCCCTCGGGCACCTGAATCAATCCGGCTTTGACCACGCTTTGGTAATGCGCGCCGCTTAAATCGTGGCCATCAAACCGCACCGTGCCAGCCCACGCGGGGTAAATGCCGCACACCACGTTGGCCAGTGTCGATTTGCCCGCACCGTTGCTGCCCAGCAGCGCCACGGTTTCCCCGGCGCTGACATTCAGGTCAACGCCGCGCAGCACCTCAACCTGGCCATAGCCACCGTGCAGGTTTTTGATGTCAAGCAGCGCGCTCATGCTCGTGATTCTGCTGATTGCGTTGATCCAGTAAGTCCCGCCTTGCGCAACCGCGCTGCGGTGCCGTGGCCCAGGTAGGCCTCAACCACTTTGGCATCTGCCGTGACTTCGCCAGGCGAGCCTTGGGCAATCAGTTGCCCCTGCGCCAACACCCACACATGCTCGGCCAGGTTCATCACGGCCTGCATCACATGCTCAATCATCAGCACGGTGATGCCACTTTGAGCAATGTCGCGAACTACTGGGATCATCTCGGCAATCTCTTGCGGGTTCAGGCCTGCCAGCACTTCATCAAGCAGTAACAGCCGTGGCTTGGTAGCCAGTGCGCGTGCCAGCTCCAGCCGCTTGCGGCCTGCTACGGTTAAATCTGACGCCGGTTTGTCAAGCTGCGCAAACAAGCCGACCTGCTGCGCTACAGCTTCTGCCAGCGCCAGCGCCGTAGCGCGGTGCTCGACGTGCAAGTGCGCGCCGACGGCAATGTTTTCACGCACGGTTTGAGCAGCAAACGGTTGCACGATTTGAAAGGTACGCGTCATGCCCAGATGTGCATTGACGTGCGGTGCTTGGCCAGTGATGTCACGGCCATCAAAGGTCACCTGCCCGCTGTCGGGCATTAAAAACCCGGACATCAGTGCAAACAGCGTGGTCTTGCCCGCACCGTTGGGGCCGATCAAGGCGGTGAGGCTTCCTTTGGGTACATCAAGGCTGACGTTTTGTACCGCCTTCAGGCCGCCGAAAGATTTGGAAAGACCTTTAATTGAAAGCAGTGCATCAGTCATGGGATGCGCCTCTTTTGTCATTTGCCGTTTTAGCTTTTAGCCAAAGTGCTTTGGCGGTAGCGCCCAGCCCGCCGATGCCACGCGGCAAAAACATCACAATCAGCACCAACACCACACCGTAAATCACGAGGTTGATACCCGGCAACTGACCAAACATATTGCGCGTCACATCGGCCAGTGTGTGCAGCACCAGCGCGCCCAAAATCGGTCCCCACAGCGTACCGATGCCGCCCACAATCGCGGCCACCAGTGCTTCGACAGATGTGGTGGGGCCAAACGCGATGCCGGGGTCTATGTACTGAAACACCTGCACATAAAACGCTCCGCCAGCACCCATCAAAGCGCCGCTCACGGCAATCGCGCCAAGCTTGACGGTAAACGGGTTAACGCCAATCGCACGGGCTGAATCTTCGTTGTCGCGCACGGCCTGCAGATAAGCGCCAAAGCGCGAATGCTTCAGCCAGCAGGTCACCAACAGCGCCACAACTACAAAACCTAGCACCAAAAATACATAGCCTTTGCGCGAACCAAACTGCATATTGGCAAACGATTCGCGCAGCGGCAGCATCAAGCCCACACCCGCCCCGGTAAACGGTACCGACAAAGCAAGTATGCGAAACACTTCGGCAAATGCGAGCGTTACCAGCGCGAAGTAAGAGCCCTTGAGGCCGTACCTGAACGACAGCGTACCCACGCCCACTCCCACGCCCGCGCTACCCAGCACAGCGAGCAGCAACGCCAGCCACGCGTTCAACCCGCCATGCACCTGTGCGATGGATTGAATGTAAGCGCCCGTGCCGAAAAACAGCGCATGGCCAAACGAAAACTGCCCACCAAAGCCACCCAGAATATTCCACGCTTGCGCCAGTAATGCGGCGTACAGCGCCATCATTAAAAAATTAAGCGTAACGCCAGAGTCGCTCAGTATGGCGAGGCTGGACACCACGGCTACGAACACGGCGATGTGGCTTAACTCCCTGGCGCTGCTGTTAAAGGCGCTCATGTTTATCGGCGCGCTCATGCTCTGGCTCCAAACAATCCTTGCGGCCTGAACAGCAGCACAGCAATAAAAATCACAAAAATACCAATCTGCCCGAGTGATTCACCGAGGTACAAACCACCCAGCGACTCCACCACACCTACCAGCAGGCCCCCTATCAACGCGCCGCCGAAGCTGCCCATGCCGCCCAGCACCACCACCGTAAACGCCACCAGCACAAAGCCACTGCCGACTTGCGGGTTGACGTAATAGGCGGGTAGTAAAAAGCAGGCCGCTGCACCCAGGCAGGCCAGGCCAATGCCAAAGCTCATGGCGTAGACATGGTCTACGTCAATACCCATCAACTTTGCGCCATGCTTTTCTTTGGCCACAGCCCGAATCGCGCGGCCAAGGTCGGTCTTGCCCACAATCCACAGCAGCACACCAGATACCGCCAGCGCGCCCGCAAACGCAACCAGCTTGGGCAGCGCAATCATGGCCGAGCCAATAGCAACGGTGGTCAGCGTGTAGGGCGTGTCGATAGTGCGGGTGTCGGATTTGAAAAACAGCAAGGCCAGGTTTTCCATCACGATGGAAATACCCAGCGTGACGAGCAAAATATTTTCATCCTTGCCGTGGCTTGAGCGGTTGATGATGATGCGCTGCAGCGCATAGCCCAGCGCAAACATGCCGGGCACCACAATCGGCAGCGCCAGGTAGGGGTCAATGCCAAAACGTTCCTTGAGCAGGTAAACGGCATACAGCGCCAGCATCAACGACGCCCCGTGCGCGAAGTTGATGATGTGCAGCACACCGTAAATCAGCGTCAGGCCCAGTGCGATGAGCGCATACACTGCGCCGGTCGTCAGGCCGTTGAGTACCGATGCGAAGAGGATTGAAAAGTCGAGCATTGTTAGAAAGTTGTCACCGCGGGAAAAGCCAGCCGCGGGACCGGCTTTGCCGGACCGCAGGCGACGGCCCCCGCGGGGGGCAGGGCGCTACATGCAGTGAGCAACCGTGGGGCCACTATTTTTAGGCTCTTAGTGGAAACACCGGATCAATCTCGCGGTAGTCGCGCGGGATGATGACCTTGATGTCGTTTTTATAAACCTGCGTCATCAGCGGCTGTGCGCCCATGTTCTGCCCATTGACAAACTTCGTCGGGCCATATGGCATGATGTGGTCAGCGAAGGTGCTTTTGTTCAAAGCATCAATGATGGCGGCGCGGTCAACCGATTTGGCGCGGTCAATCGAATCAGCCAGCAAACGCATCGCGGTGTAGGCCATGAACAGCTCGTAGCTGAAGAACAGGTTTTTGGCCTCGACGCGCTTTTTCAAGTCTTGCGCGTGCTTGTCCTTTGGGTTGAACCAGTGGTTGCAGTCGATGATGCCGTTGGCTGCATCTGGAAACTCTTTCACAAACTTGTAGCTTGAAGCCGCACCGCCAAGCACCGAAAAGATCGCCTTGGGCACCACTTTCTGCTGCTGCATGGTGCGTACCAGCAGCGCGTACTCGTTGTAGTAGTTGGCGGGAATCACGATGTCGGGGTTGATCGACTTCATGCGCAGCACAATGTTGTTGAAGTCGCGCGTCGGGTTGGCGTGCTTGATTATTTCTTTCACTTCATATCCATAGCCGGGCAGCTCGCGCGCCAGCAGGTTGGCGGTGCCGGTGCCAAACAGCGACTCTTCGTGAATGATCATCACTGTTTTGGCCGGTTTGCCCGCAGCCGTGTTGAGCACATGCAGGTTGGCGACCGCAATCTCGGCGCATTTTTTGTAGCCCGGGCCAAAGCGGAAGGTGTTTTTCAAGCCACGCTCAACAATCTGGTCAGCCACGCCCACATCCACAATATGCGGCAGGTTGTATTTGGCTGCAGCTTGCGTGGTGGCCAGGCAAATCGCTGATGCAAAAGCACCCACCACGGCGCAAACGCCAGCCTCGTTCATCTTCTCGATCTCGGCAGTGCCAGCTTGTGGCGACGATTGCGCGTCACCCAGTAGCGCCTCGATCTTGGCCCCGCCAAGCGACTTGATACCGCCTGATTTGTTGATGTCTTCAATCGCCATCATCACGCCTTCGCGGCACTGCTGACCAGAGTACGCCAGCGCCCCGGTCACCGGGTGCAGCACACCGACCTTGATCGGCTTGGGCTGCGCGCCTGCCACCAGCGGAAAGGCCAGTGCGGAGGCCGTAGCAGCCGTCTGCGCAATGAATTGACGACGAGAATTTGAAGATGCATTTTGAGACATAAGAAACTCCTTTAGGTGAAACGTGCTGACAAATCTTTGCTAACCCACACCTTGGCGTCAATGCTGCCAACCCGGGAAAGCTCCATGGTGTACTCATAACGATCAGGCCGGTACAGACCGTGCAGCCATTGCACAGGCTTGTCGTTTTCGTCATAGATCAGCCGGTGCACCGCGAGCAGCGCGGTTCCCACAGAGACATCCAGATGCTCGGCTACGGCGGTATCGGCCAGCCGTGCAGAAATGGTTTGATGCGCGCGACCAACCTTGATGCCTGATTCTTCAAGCAGCACCAGGATGGGTTTTTTGGACAACTCGCGGCGACCAAATGACCGCGCCAGCAGTTGCGGCACGTAGGTTGTGATGTATGACAGCGGCCCTTCGCGCGTGCTTCTGACGCGGACTGCTTTTTGTACCTCGGAGCCGGCTTCGATTTGAAGTGCGTCAGCGACGCTGATTGATGCAGAAATGCCTTTGACCTCCAGCACCTTGACCGAGGTGTTCAGGCTCATGCTGACAAGGTTTTCAAGCAGTCCCGTGAGGTTGGCGCGGCGCTCTGTTGCTGCGGCACTGCCGCCCGGTTTTGAATCTACTGGCCGCGTGCCCCGACCAGGTTCACGGGATATTAGCCCTTCTTTCGACAGAAGCTCCAGCGCGCGGCGAATGGTGACTCGGGCCACACCAAACTGCGCCATCAACGCCAGCTCGCCGGGCAGTCCGGCAGCAAAACGGCCCTCGCCAAGCTGCTCACGCAGAACCAGGTAGATGCGGTGATATTTCGGAAGCGGTAATAAAAGGGGTGGCGATTGAGCCGCCGCAGCTTGAGCCATGAGCACATGCTAGTGCTGC
>JBBRQQ010000096.1:0-9893 GCA_038226155.1 Burkholderiales bacterium | reverse complement strand
GTCTCACTAGCAGTATTTCATGCCCAGGTATTGCAATGGGGGCAGTCGTAAGGCAGCCAAATGGTTACAAACTACGTCCCCGAGTGCACGGTAGCTTTTCGCTCAAGATTTCCCCAGCCGACAAGCGCGCCTCTTAAAGAGGCGAATGTTGCCTTGATGGCCACGTAATACATCAATTGGCGATAGAAAAAGCGCTGCCAGAACAGCCAGATCAACAGCCACCAGCTTTCCTTGCGTTCGAGGGCGAAGGCGAGGATGGCGGCCAGGTAATCGATGGTAACGAAAAGAGCATAGTAAAAAAGCACACGCCACAGGTTTTCTGGTGAGAACTCCTCAGGATGCTGCCAATAGTTGAAGGTGGCCGAGCCGATTGAGCCAATCAATAATAAATCCATGATCGGCGAAACCAGTGGAAAGAGAATTTGAAAGATGATGACGTTTGGCAGGGCGACGAAGCCGAGCGCGCCATAGCGGGGACGAAACAGCACGTCCCGGTGTTTCCAGGTGGCTTGCATGGTGCCGTACATCCATCGATAGCGCTGGCCGATAAAGCCGCGTACGGTGTCCGGTGCTTCAGTAAGGGCAATGGCTTCGTCTTCGTAGGCGATGGTGTAGCCGAGCTTGCGGATCGCCAGTGTCAAGTCTGCGTCTTCAGCAAGCGTGTAATGGTTAAAACCTCCGACGCGGTCAACAAGTTCGCGTCGCCAGGCGCCTACCGCTCCAGGCACCACCGTGATGCAATTGAGCACATCAAAGGCGCGGCGGTCGAGATTCTGGCTGGTGATGTATTCAAGCGCTTGCCAGCGGGTGAGCAGATTGATGCGGTTGCCAACCTTGGCGTTTCCAGCGACGGCGCCGATCATCGGGTCCTTGAAATGGCGCACAAGTTTGACGATAGTGTCTTTGGTGAATACGGTGTCGGCGTCAAGGGCGACGATGACCTCAGCTTGCGTCCTGGTAAGGCCGTAATTGAGTGCAGCAGGTTTACCGCCGTTTTCCTTTGTGAAGACGCGTACGCGCGGATCATTGACAAAAGCTTGACTAACCACGCGATGGGTTCCATCGCTGGAGCCGTCATCGACGACGATGATCTCGAATTCGCGTGATGTATCGCAGGCGAGCAGCGACGAAATGGTCTGGACGATTACCTTTTCTTCGTTGAAGGCGGGAACGATGACCGCGACCGACGGCGAATAAGTGGGATCGAAGACCGCATTGCGTTCGCGCCAGTGCTGATAAACGGCCAGAGTTCCGACGAACACCAGCCGGGCAATACCCAAAACGATACCTAAAAGAAATAACCAGTTAACGGCAGTTCCCGCCCAGTTAATCAGGGTGAAGCCGGCGCCGTCTAACCAAATCCGCTGCTGGTCGTCGCGCAAGACTGGGGGCATGATGTCGTCACGGCTACGCCCGAGCAACTGGGCTACGTTAACGAACTCGAATCCCCGCTTGCGCAGCTCTTCAACGATACGCGGGAGGGCTTCGATGGTTTGCGTGCGATCTCCGCCTGAGTCATGCAGCAGAACAATATTACCTTCACCCCTCTCGGCTCCATCGATAACGCGTTTGACGATCTGGTCGGTGCCAGGACGCTGCCAGTCGTTCGGGTCGATCTGCATACCGACGCTGACATAGCCCTGCTTGTCGGCAATTTCCAGCGGGCGCACCTGGTCGATGGACTCGGGTTCAGCATCGACGGCGTAGGGCGCACGAAAGAGGATGGAATGGCGGCCCACTTCGCTTGCCAGCAGATGCTGCGTCGCTGAGAGTTCGAGCTGGAATTGCCTCGGCGAGATAGTCGAGATATTAGGGTGTGTAAAGGTGTGGTTACCGATTTCGTGTCCTTCATTGACCATCTGGCGCAGTAATTCCGGATGCCTCTGCGCGCTTGATCCAATGATGAAGAATGTCGCTGGCACCTTGGCTTCGCGCAGGGCATCAAGTACGAGTGGGGTGTAAACCGGATCCGGGCCGTCGTCAAAGGTGAGGGCGATCTTGCGGTCGGCAGCACCACGACGTGTAATGACATAAGGTGATGGAAACGCGGTGAAGCGCGCGGCCGAGATCAGGCCGCGCTTCGGGTCGAATTCCACAACCCGGCTGCCGACCTGAGGTTGCGCCGTGATGTCGAGGATTTCTCCCTTGCCCTCGTAGTCAACACCGTAAGCGAAGCGGATGTCGGAAAGTTGAGTGGCGCGGGCTGCGTCTAGTGGGCCTTCCTTGCCGAATATCTTCCAGATTGCCGGGTCTTCGCTTCCGAGCCGCCACAAGGCAACACCATGGGGCTGTACCGAACGAATGGCCACCAACTGGTTAAACGCGCTGACTGCATCGAGAAGCCAGACGTGATGAATACGGTTGTTGTCGTCGGCATAGTTGAAGGTCGGGTTGAGTGAGTTGGGATCAAGTGCCAGCTTGCTTTCCGATTCCTTGGCTATAAGCATCGCTTCTTCAAAGGTACGTTCCTCGGCCGACTGGTCAGATGGCCCCCAGTCATAGGCGTAGTTACCGATGGCGACGACCAGCTTATTGGCCGGAATGTCCTTCTGACGTTCGCGCAAAACGTTGGCGAACCAGGGAAGACTGGCAATCGGACCGGGCTTTCCGTCAGCCCAGTGTTCGTCGTAGGCCATCAGGATCAGGTAGTCGGCGTTCTCAGCCAGACGGCGGTAACCGAAACTGGCGTCGGAGGCCGGTACGTTGACCGAGACAGTGAGTTTCCTGGGGTGCATCACTGCGTAAAGCTCGGCGATAAAACGCTGGTAGTCGGGCTGCGCTTTGGATTCGACGTTTTCAAAGTCGATGCTGATGCCAGCGTAGTGATGACTTTCAACGAACGTCAGTAGCTGGTCAATGGTGTGCTTGCGTGCCACCCGGTTGGCAAGCATGCGCGTCAGCTTTGCACCTTCCCAGGTCTTACCGTTCCAGTTGTTAATCAGTGGAACGAGCGGTAGATCGGGACGGCGGGAGCGGATGTATTTGGTGACCTGCGCAGTGCGAATCGGATCGTCTTCGCGAATGGTGCCGTCCTCGTCGGACAAATGCAGCCATTCAGCAACCACTGTATCCAGACTATCGAGGTTCTCCTTGAGGGAGCTCATACTGGCGTCATCCCAGTTGACAAAGAAGCCGATGGCTAGTGGACGGGTCTCTGCGCCGGTTACTTTTCTTTTTGATGGCTCCATCAGCTGGCGCAGGCTGCGTTCACGTTCGATTGCAATTTTGACTTCGTCGCTATGCAAGGCCCGTTCGCGGCGGGTCATCGGGCGTTCGGGCTTGAGCGCGGGCACTTCTGGAATGGCATGCGCGCCATGCGGCAGGAAGCTGACGTTAGGCAGGTGTAGTTCCGGCAGCACTGGCGTGACAAGAATGCTGAACATAAGCGCGCCCAATAGCATCGAGAGCGTGATGCCGATCAGAGTCATTCCCAGTCGCAATCGCGGCCAGCGTTTTTTGGTTGGGTCGAAAAATACGGGTTCGATCCTTTTTACGATGGTATTTTTTGGAGATTGATCCACGGGTATTGGCTCTGACATACGGTCGCTTTAAAAAAGTGCGGCAAACGCAGTCAGGGTCATCGACGGGACCTTTATAGCTGCTCTGCGGCAATCCATTGCAGCCCCTTGCCGCGACTGTGGTAATAGTCCCCTTGCGGACTAATTACGACCGCGCGACGTGCTGCGGGGTCCGTGAAATAACGCCACCCATTGCCCGGCGTGTTGGGAGACGCACCATGGCGTACCTCCTGCATGCCGTGGTCGAACCCGTCTTTAGCGCGCTTATCCGTGACGTATTGGCGGTCCCGTTGAGAGTCGTGTTCACGATCTCGGGCTACGAGGGGAGTGCTGATAGCCGCTGCCAGTATGGCGAGTGAGGCGAGAAGTGTGGTCGATTTCATGATGATCTCCTTTGTGTGTAAGCCCATTCGTTAGTGACTGTGTGGACAGTATGTGACACGACGGCAAGATTCACGTAAAAAACGGCTACATTGAGCTAATCTTACAGAGGCAATCCAGGCTCAGATGTCATCCAACTGCTTGTTAATGGGACAAGAAATCTTTGGGCGAGCGGGATCGCGTTCAATCAGTCAAAGTTCGTGCCGTCAGAGTTATCGGTGGATGGGCGCTAGCTTTATCCTTGTATTTATGGAGTTTCATTCCATTTTTTGCAAGGATAAAAACCGCTAATCCTGGTAATTTTGAATTGAGCTTGCTACAAATTCAGTAGCTGGTTACGCCCGTATTGATTGGGCTGAAGCCTTAATTAGGCATTAAAAATGGCAAAAATAGCCAAAATTCAGCTACAAAGTGCCCAATCAGCGGTGAACAGACGGTTTAGGCTCAGAGTTCCAGGTTATCAATCAGCCGGGTATTGCCCAGCTTGGCTGCGCCCAGCACCACCAGCGGCTCATCAGCAACGCCGTGGGGCGGCATCAGGTCGGCGCGTCGGCGGACTGTCAGGTAGTCGGGCTTCCAGCCGCGCCTGGCCAGTGCCTGCATGGCCTGGGCTTCCAGGTCGGGGATGTTGGAGACGGGTGCTGCTTTGGCGGCATCGCCCAAAGCACGCAATGCCTTCACCAGTTCGGCTGCTTCCAGCCGCTGCTCTGCATTGAGGTAGCCGTTGCGTGACGAAAGCGCCAGGCCGTCGTCGGCGCGCTGGGTTTCGCCGGCCAGAATTTCAATCGGCAGCGCAAACTGCTGCACCATGCGGCGCACCACCATGACCTGCTGGTAGTCCTTCTTGCCAAAGGCAGCCACTCCGCTCGGCATACCGGCAAACACGCATGAAAAAAGCTTGAGCACGACAGTGCTGACACCAATAAAAAACCCTGGCCTGAAGTGGCCTTCAAGAATGTCGCTGAGGTCGGTTGCAGGGTGTATTTTGTAGGTTTGCGGCTCGGGGTAAAGCTCTTTTTCACGCGGGGCAAACAGCACGTTGCAGCCTGCCGCCTTCAGGCGCTGGGCATCGGTATCTAACGTGCGCGGGTAGCTGTCGAAGTCTTCGTGCGGCGCAAACTGCAAGCGGTTGACGAAGATGCTTGATACAGTCACGTCGCCCAGCGGCTTCGCCTGTTTGACGAGGGCGATGTGGCCGTCGTGCAGGTTGCCCATGGTAGGCACGAACGATGGGCGTTTGAAGCCGCTTAGCTTTTCGCGCAGATCTGCGATGGTGTGAACGATGTGCATGTATCTATCTCCCTCAACAGATTCTTTTTTACCAGGCGTGGGTGGCATTGACCGGAAAGCTGCCGCCTTTGACCGCCTGAACATAGGCTGCCATGGCCCCCTGGACGCTGGCAGTTTTGTTGTCGGGACCTTCCATGAAGTTGCGCACAAACTTCGGCATCTTGCCCAGGTTCATGCCCAGCATGTCGTGCAGCACCAGCACCTGGCCAGATGTGCCATTGCCAGCGCCTATGCCTATCGTCGGGCAGTGCGCCAGCAGCTGCGTGATCTCCAGCGACAGGGCGGCGGGCACCATTTCCAGCACCAGCATCGCCGCACCTGCGTCTTGCAGCGCGCTGGCTTCACGCCGCAGCACGCTAGCTGATTCATCGGTTTTGCCCTGCACGCGGTAGCCGCCCAGGGCATGTACGGTCTGCGGTGTCAGGCCCAGATGCGCGCAGACCGGAATGCCGCGCTCGACCAGAAAACGCACGACCTCTGCCGTCCAGCCACCGCCTTCAAGCTTGACCATGTGGGCACCTGCCTGCATCAAGGTCACGGCACTGCGCAGCGCATGCTCTTTTGATTCGTGATAGGTGCCAAAAGGCAAATCGCCAATCAGCCAGGCGCTGGCCTGTGAGCGGCGCAGGCCGTTGGCCACGCATTCGGTGTGATGCCGCATGGTCTCCAGTGTCACGCCAACCGTGCTGGTCAGGCCCTGGCAAACCATGCCGAGTGAATCGCCGACCAGAATACATTCAACGCCTGCGCTATCTGCTACAGCTGCAAAGGTTGCGTCGTAGGCCGTGAGCATGACGATTTTGTCGCCGTGGGCGTGCATTTCGCGCAAACGCGGCAGGCTGGTGGGTTTACGCGCTGACGTTGCCGACGAAGGTGGCAAGGTGCCGTAAGGCGTAGCTGAATGACTGGAACTCATGCTGGAAGGTGTTGGCGACATGGCGGGCCTCGTGAAATTAGCGCGAGTCTAACCAACTCGCAAATGAAATCTTCAAGCGCGCTGAACAGGAATGGTCGAGCGCTCTTCCTTGATGCGGTTGTCCGGGTTCACAAACACCAGCTTGGGCGCAAAGCCCACGACCAGATCTTCATGCACCTGCGCGAATGCTGCAATGATGACCAGGTCGCCCACCGCAGCACGGCGGGCTGCCGAGCCGTTGACAGAGATGATGCGGCTGCCGCGCTCGGCGCGAATCGCGTAGGTGATGAAGCGCTCGCCGTTGTTGATGTTCCAGATATGCACCTGCTCGTTCTCAAACAGGTTGGCAGCGTCCAGCAGGTCTTCGTCAATCGCGCATGAGCCTTCGTAGTTCAACTCGCAATGAGTCACGGAGGCGCGGTGGATTTTGGATTTGAGCAGGGTACGGAACATGTTGGGTATTTTAAAAATGGCTAGGTCGATGTGTACGCAAGCCGAACATATATCGGCGCAAAGGCCTCGGCCTGCGTCACGTCGAGCAGGCCTTCTTTTGACAGTTCAAGCAGCGCCAGAAAAGTCACCACCAGCACGCCCATGCCGCGCGTTGCATCAAACAGGTCTTCAAACTCCAGAAACTTGCGGCCTTGCAGTTTGCGTAAAACAATGCTCATGTGCTCGCGTACCGACAGCTCTTCTCGGCTGATAACGTGGTGCTGCACCAGCCTTGCGCGCTTGACGATGCCCTGCCACGCGTCTTGCAAATCCACCACATGCACATCCGGAAAGCGCGGCGCCAGCGACTGCTCGACATAAACCTGTGACCGTAAAAAGTCGCGACCAAACTGCGGCATTTCATTGAGCTTGTGCGCCGCCAGCTTGATCTGCTCGTACTCCAGCAGGCGGCGCACCAGCTCGGCGCGCGGGTCTTCGGCCTCAACGCCTTCAGCCTGCCGTTTGGGGGGCAGCAGCATGCGCGATTTGATCTCGATCAGCATCGCGGCCATCAACAGGTATTCAGCCGCCAGCTCCAGATTGGTGGCTCGGATTTCGTCTACATAGACCAGGTACTGACGCGTCACCGCCGCCATCGGGATGTCGAGAATATTGAAGTTCTGCTTGCGTATCAGGTACAGCAGCAAGTCCAGCGGGCCCTCAAAGGCTTCCAGAAAAACCTGTAACGCGTCCGGCGGAATGTACAGGTCATGCGGCATCGCAAACAGCGGCTCGCCATACAGCCGCGCCAGCGCCACCTGGTCAATCACGGTGGGCAGGCCGGGTGTATCGGGCCCTGGCACGTCCGGTGGCAGCTGGCTTTGCTCGAATGGTACGGATATGGTGGACATGACTGCGCCCTGTAAACGGAAAGGGCGTGTTTTCTGCGGCTGGATGGATAGCCGTTATTTGCTGTTGCTGTGGCCGCTGGTGCCGTAAACATAGGGCTGTTGTGCCACGCTAGCATCAAGGTATTCGGCCTGGTCAGCACGATTGAGATTTTTGTCCCACAGCAGGGCGCGCCCTGCGCGTTGCTCGGCTTCCAGCGTTGGCCTGTTGACCTTGAGCTGGTCTATAAACTGCGTGGCTTCAGAGGTGTAGTCTGGACGGCGGAAGATGCTGAGAAGGGACATGGGTCTAAACTGCCTAAATTGTGTTGGACGTGTGTGTTGCACACAATTTTACCGGGGACAGCCTTGAAACAATTTTTTGCGTTTTTAAAAACGATTGCCGCTATGGGTTTGCTCACTGCTTTATTGGGTTTGGTCGGCTGTGACCCGCAACGCATCGCCGAGCTGGAAGAGGGCGTTGCCACCGAGGCAGATGTCAGGGCCCGCTTCGGTGAGCCTGAAAAGATCTGGTCGGCGGACGATATGGCCTCGACACCGCTGCCGGGCGCAGCGGCTGAGCCCGGTGCAAAGACTTTTGAATACAACCGCCAGCCGGAAGGCAAGGCCAACTACATGATCACGATCGGTGCCGACGGCAAGATGACGGCGCTGCGCCAGGTGCTGAATTCGCAGACCTTTGCCAAAGTGCTGCCCGGTATGCCCATGGAAACGGTGCGCAAGATGCTTGGGAAGCCGATGAAGGTCACGCCTTATCCCTTGAGGCAGCAAACGGCGTACGACTGGCGCTACCTGAATCCGCCAAACACGGCCATGATCTTCACGGTTATTTTTGACGCGGACCTGAGAGTGACGGGCAGTGGCTCGGTGGAAGAGGCCTTGGCAAGCCCGAAAGGCAGCTGAAAGCCGCCAAACTCGCCAAAACCCATCAAAAATACCTGGAACACGCCATTTCCAGGCATTAAAAGTAGCCATAAGGCCCTGAATACGGGCGTGAGCAGCTACTGTTTTTATAGCATTTCGATTTTGCTTAAAAACCCGGCACGCTCCATCACCGCCCTGGGCTGGGCATTCAGCCCGGCCAGCACCAGCCGCCCGCCGTGCAGAACGATGGCTTTATGAAGCTGCTCCAGCACGTCCAGGCCAGAGGTGTCCAGCGATTGCAGTGATTGCACATCGAGCCGTATCACCAGCGCCTGCGGTGAACTTTCGACGATGTTCAATATGGGGTCTATTTTGGCCACGGCTCCAAAAAACAGCGAACCATAGAGCTGAAAGCTCGCCGATTCTTGCGTACGCGATGTCTCCACCACCTGAAACAGCGTGCTCATGCGCAGCACAAACAGGACGCAGGCCAGAATTAGCCCAACCTGCAACGCCACCGTCAAGTCAAAAATCACAGTCAACAAAAAGGTACCCAGCATGATGAGCGCGTAGTGCCTGCTGGCCCGCCTGATTTGCGCAAACTCGTGCCACTCGCCCATGTTCCAGGCCACGTAAAGCAAAATGCCGGCCAGAACGGCCAACGGCACATGCACGGCCAGCGGTGCCGCCGCCAGCACCACGGCTATCAGCGTGATGCAGTGCACCAGACCGGAGATGGGCGATGTTGCGCCAGAGCGCACATTGGTCACGGTGCGGGCAATCGTGCCGGTAGCGGGCATGCCGCCAAAAAATGGCACTACAAAATTGGCGATGCCCTGCGCCATCAGCTCCTGATTCGGGTCGTGCCGCTTGAGGCCCGATATATGGTCGGCTACACGCGCGCACAGCAGCGACTCGATCGCTCCCAGCAGCGCAATCGTGATGGTCGGGGCCAGCAGCAGGCGCACCGTTGCCCATGAGAAATCAGGCAGTGCAAAGCCGGGTAGTGCGCGTGGAATGCCGCCAAAGCGCGTGCCTATTGTTTCCAGCGGCAAGTGAAAAAAATAGGCAATGGCAGTCAACGTGACCAGCGCCACAATCGGCCCCGGCATACGCGCCGCCAAACGGGTGGCCCGCTGCAGCTGTATGCCCTCGGTAGCGTGCGCCAGCTTGAGCAGCCGCGCCGTAAGGCCTTTGCTCTCCAGCGCCTTGGTATTGAAAAGCCGGGGCCAGACAAACAGCCCCAGCAGGCAGGACAGGCCGACACCGAGTGAATAAAAATTAAGGCTGTCCAGGTGCTGGCTGATGACGCTGATCTGCGAGAAAAAATCAGCCGGCATTTTGTCGACCTTCAGGCCCAGTAGATCCTTGACTTGCGATAGCGCAATCAGCACCGCAATGCCATTGGTAAAACCCACCACTATGCTGACCGGCACATAGCGCACCAGCGTGCCGAGCTTTAAAAAACCGAGCAAAAACAGCAGCACGCCCGCGCAGGCAGTCGAAATCAGCAGGTTGGCCAGGCCGTAGCGTTCAACAATGCCGTAAACAATCACGATGAAGGCCCCCGCAGGCCCGCCAATT
>JBBRQQ010000095.1:0-9908 GCA_038226155.1 Burkholderiales bacterium | reverse complement strand
GCGCAGCTAACGCCGCCCATGCCGGGGCAAATACGCGCTGGTGCGCATTCTGACTACGGCAGCCTGACGATTTTGGCCACCGAAGATAAACCCGGCGGTCTGCAGGTGTGCAACGCTGCGGGGCAATGGGTGGACGTTCCTGTCGCGCCCGATTGCTTCATCATCAACATCGGCGACCTGATGGCGCTTTGGACCAACGATACATGGGTGTCAACCCTGCACCGCGTGGTCAACCCACCGATAGGTGCGGGCGCTGGTAGCCGCAGGCAGTCACTGGTGTTTTTTCACAATCCCAATTACGACGCAAACATAACCAGCCTGATCCCTGGAGAGCCCGCCAAATACCCGCCCACGACATCCGGCGCGCACCTGCGCAAGTTGTTTATGGCGACGCAAAACGGATGATGTTCTGTGTGACGCGCGGACTGAAGCCCGGTTTAGCCGACTTCCACCACCATCTCAATTTCGACACAAGCCCCCATCGGGATCTGCGCCACACCAAATGCGCTGCGTGCATGTTTGCCAGCATCACCAAACACTTCTACGAGGAGTTCACTGCAGCCGTTAGTGACCAGGTGTTGGTCGGTGAAGTCACTGGTTGAATTGACGAGGCTCATCACTTTGACGATGCGTTTGACTTTATTCAAATCGCCTACCGCAGCGTGCAGGGTGCCCATCAAGTCGATGGCGATGGCTCTGGCGGCTTGTTTGCCCTCTTCCAGGCTGGTGTTTTTGCCTAGCTGGCCGACGATGACCTTGCCGTCTTTTTTGGCCAGGTGGCCGCTGAGAAAAATCAGCTTGCCGGTTTGCACAAAGGGCAGGTACGCGGCTGCCGGGATGCTGACAGCGGGCAGGGCGATGCCCAGGGTTTTGAGCTTGTCATAGATGTCGTTGGTCGTGATTTGGCTTATGGACATGTTTTTCCTTGGATTTTGATCGTTTTCGAGGGTTAAAAATAGCCACAGCCCAACAAATACGGGCGTGACCAGCTATTAAAAAAGTAGCGACTCGCCAACTGGCTCGACTGTCACTGCAACATTCAGCACATGCTGCGCACCGCCACGTATCACCCCCCGCAGCGGTGATACATCCAGAAAATCGCGGCCAGTGGCCAGTGTGACGTAGTCTTCGCCAGGTGATCGGTTGTTGGTCGGGTCAAAGTCCAGCCACTGGCCCTCGGCCTCCGTAGCGCCAAGGCAGTACACCGATGCCCAGGCGTGCGATGCGTCGCTGCCTATCAGCCGCTTTTGGCCGGGTGGCGGCTTGGTCAGCATGTAGCCGCTGACGTAGCGTGCCGGCAGGCCCATACCCCTGCAACAGGCGACCATGATGTGGGCAAAGTCCTGGCATACACCTTTACCCTGTTTAAGGGCTACCAGCGCCGGGGTGTTGACTTCAGTGCTGTCGCTCTCATACGCCATGGTGTCGTGAATACGTGTCATGAGGTCGTGTGCCGCCTCGGGCAATGGTTTACCGGCCACAAAACTGGGCCGTGCAAACTGCACAAACGCATCATCTCGCGGCACATACGGCGAGGCAAATAAAAACTCGGACGCGGCGTTGTAGACGCTGCCTGCACGGTAACGGAACTGTTCGCGCACCTGCTCCCAGGGCAGCGCATCAACGATGCCTGCGCCAGTGGCCGATGTGATCACCGTGCTGTCTGCTGTGACGCGCAGTGCGTCGTGGCTGGTTTGCAGCGAGAAAAAGGTGCGGTTGTTGCCGTACACGTCGGGTAATTCGTGCAGCGCTGCCGGGCTGGGGAAGATGCTCAGGGTGTGGCTCAGCAGCCGTTGTCCCGCGCGGCTTGCGGGTTTGAGGTGGGCAACGTGCTGCGCGTTCTCGACACCGGGGCGATAGTCATAGCGGGTTTCGTGAATAACGTGTAGCAGCATGTGGGGATGGCGGGACGCTGTCAGCCTACCAGGCTGTGGTTGTCGGGTGTCGCGTGGCTGAAGTAGCGGCGGCTGATGAGGTCGGACATCTCAAACGCAGCGCTATTGCATTGCTCCAGATGTTTGAGCAGTAATTCGTAACGATCTTCCTCGGGTACGTCGGGGCGTTTTTCGCAAAGGCTTGCAATCGACCAACTGCCCGGCTCGGGCAGGTCGGCTGCCAGGTCGGTCAGATCATCGGGCGTACTGGCGGCCAGCTTGGCGATACGGCCCCGCAAGGTTTGCACCACCCAGCCGAGTGAACGCGGGTTGTCGCGATCGAGCACCAGCAAATCCAGCAGCGCGGGCATGTCGCGGCGCTGCTGGTACTGGGCCTGGAAGGTGATGGTGCTGTCAAACAGCGCCAGCATGGCCTTGAGGCCGCCTTCATCAAACACCGCACCGCTTGAAAAGCCCTGCACCAGGGCATTCGACAAGGTACCCAGGCGCTCGACTTGCCGGCCAATACTCAAGAGCCGCCAGCCGTCGTCACGCATCATGCGGTCGGATTGCGCGCCCGTCATGGCGGCCAGAAAACTGCTGGCAGATTCAAGCGCGCGCAGGGCCTCGACGGATGAATATTCGGGCGTGTGCGAGCCTTGATTCAGATTGTTAAAAGTTGCGCAGCGGCTGAAAAAATCAGCCTCGGCACGTACGATCACGTGCCACTGTTCCTGCGAAAGGCGCTCGCGCACGGCTGATGCGGCACTTTTAAGCGCCCGCAAACTAAAACCCACGCTGGCTCCCTGTTCAACCTCGACCAGCCCTGCGATCAGCGAGCGTTCAAACACGCGCCGCGCCTGCACGGCTGAGGGCACACTTTCGAGTACCAGCCCGTTGCCAACGGCCATATCGGTCAGCCAGGCCAGCAGTGGCGGGGATGACTGGTCTTCACCCCCAAGGCTGTGCAGCGTCAGCTGTGCCAGGCGGATTGCGTTTTCGCATCGTTCGGTGTAGCGGCCGAGCCAGAAAAGATTTTCAGCGGCGCGGCTGGTGACGGGGCGCTTGTGGGCAACCGTAGCCCTGCCGGTTCCGGGTTCTTCACTGTGATCGGCAACCAGGCTTTCCGGTGCGGGCATAGCTTGCCCGAGCGCCCAGACATCGGCGCTGCTGCCGCCGTGCTGCATGGACGCGATGTTTTCGTTTTTGCCAGCCAGCCGCGCCAGCCCGCCGGGCAGAACCTGCCAGCCACCGG
The DNA here is from genome assembly GCA_038226155.1 of Burkholderiales bacterium. Classification (GTDB taxonomy): domain Bacteria; phylum Pseudomonadota; class Gammaproteobacteria; order Burkholderiales; family Burkholderiaceae_C; genus Polaromonas. Next base: position 6,779 of record JBBRQQ010000095.1, on the reverse strand, counting down.
CACCATCCGCTTCATCTCGTATTGCAAACACCCGCAGCATGGCCGAGCGTGGTGCGATGCGTTCGCCTTGCCAGGTCGGTGTTTGTGATAACGGCAGGTAGCTTTGGACGGTGTAGTCCTCGCCGCGCCGCACGATGCGGCCAGCCCATTCGTCAAGCGCGCGCCGTGACAGCGTGCGGCCTATGACTGATTCCATGCCCGAGCCGGGGTAGGTTGGTTTGATGACGCAATCCTTTAATTGCGCCAGCACGTCCTGCATCACCGCCTGTTCGCCGCACCACCAGGTTGCCAGCGAGGGCAGGCTTAATGTTTCGCCCAGCAGATGTCGTGACAGGGCTGGCAAAAAGCCGAGCAGGGCGCTGGACTCGAGAAAAGCCGAGCCGGGTGCATTGGCCACCAGCACATTGCCAGCGCGTATGACCTGCAGCAGGCCGGGCACGCCGAGCGTCGAGTCAGAGCGCAACTCCAGCGGATCGAGAAATTCATCATCCAGCCGTTTGAGCAGGCCGTGTACCGGCTCCAGCCCTTGCAGGGTCTTGAGGTAGAGCTTTTCATCGCGCACCAACAGGTCACTGCCTTCGACCAGCGTGAGCCCCAGATAGCGGGCCAGGTAGGCGTGTTCAAAATAGGTTTCGTTGTAGGGGCCAGGGGTCAGCAGCACAATGCGGCTTTCGGCACCAGGCCCGGTTGGGCTGAGGGCCTTCATGTTGTCTACCAGTGCCTTGTAAGAGCTTGCCAGCCGCTGCACCTGCATCTCGCGAAAGGCCTCCGGAAACAACAGTGAGCAGGTCAGGCGGTTTTCAAGCAGGTAACCCAGGCCGGACGGTGCCTGCGTACGCTGCGAGACCACCCACCAGCGGCCATCGGGGCCACGCGCCAAATCAAATGCGGCAATGTGCAAAAAGATGCCGCCAGCAGGCTGCACGCCATGCATCGCCCGCAAATAGCCGGGGTGGCCCTGCACCAGTGCCGCTGGCAACAGCCCTTGGTGCAACAGGTTTTGCGGCCCGTACACATCTGCCATGATGTGGTTGAGCAGCCGGGCGCGCTGCTTGACACCGCTTGCAATATGCGTCCAGTCTTCTGGCGACACGATCACGGGGAAAAGATCAAGCGACCAGGGGCGCTGCGGCCCATTGGCATCGGCATAGACGTTGTAAGTTACCCCGTTGTCGCGTATTTGCCGCTTGAGGTTGGCGGTGCGGTGGTTCAGGTCATGGAAACCTTCAGCACCGAGCAGATTAAAAAACTGCGTCCAGGTTTTGGCCAGCGGGGCCACAGGGTTGACAGGCGTGTTGGGCCCTGCCGCGGTTTGAGTTTGCGTCTGACTTTGACTTTGCGACTGTTGCTGCGTTGCAGGCATGGCAACGGTACGCCCACGTAATTCGTCAAAGTGCCCGGCGCTTGCGGGCGGCGCAAGTGCGGTTGCCAGGTCCGTCGGCGCTTCCAGCGCGTGGGCTGCAAAAAGTGATTTATTGTTGTTTTCCACGCTGGCAACGCAAGCAGGGTGACTGATCAGTGAATAAAAGCCAAGCTTGTCACGATGACGTCACAAACCTGACTTTTCATTTTAGTATGCGCAGCGGTATACACCTTCACCTTTTGCCCAGACAAGCGCTCAAGCCATGCCCAGCTGTTGCGTTAGCGCAAATCAGCCCCAATCAGCGTAAGTCGAGCGTGAAAGGAAACTCGCGGCTAGGCTGTGCGGGCGCGACTTTCATTTTTCCGGGTGTGTGGCCCATCTGCAGGAATCGCGTCAGCCTGCGGCTTTCGGCTTCGTATGAATTGACAGGCAGTGTGGCGTAACTCAGACCGCCCGGATGCGCGACATGGTACTGGCAACCGCCCAGCGAGCGCTCCATCCAGGTGTCCACAATGTCAAAGGTCAGTGGTGCATGTACGCCTATAGACGGGTGCAGCGACGATGGTGGGTTCCAGGCCTTGTAGCGCACACCCGCTACATATTCGCCAATGGTGCCCGTGCTTTGCAGCGGCAGTGCGCGGCCATTGACGGTAACCACATAGCGGTTGTCGTTCAGGCCTGTGACATGTACCTCGACGCGCTCAAGCGATGAGTCGACATAGCGGGCAGTGCCGCTGGACGAGCCTTCTTCGCCCATCACATGCCACGGCTCCAGGGCGCTGCGCAGGGTCAGCTCGATGCTGTTGGTTTTGACTTGCCCGATCATCGGGAAGCGGAACTCAAAGTGCGGCTCAAACCAGGCCATGTCAAACGGGTAGCCGGCCTCGTTCAGCTCGGTCAAAACGTCCTTGAAATCGGCGCGTACAAAGCTTGGCAGCAAAAAGCGGTCGTGCAACTCGGTGCCCCAGCGCGTCATGCGGTTGTTTGCACCTAGGTAGGGCTTGTTCCAGAAGCGGGCCACCAGCGCACGCAGCAGCAACTGCTGGGCAATGCTCATACGGGCGTGTGGTGGCATCTCGAAGGCGCGCAGCTCTAACAGACCCAAACGGCCAGTGGACGAGTCGGGTGAATAGAGTTTGTCGATGCAGAATTCGCTGCGATGCGTGTTGCCGGTGACGTCAACCAAAATATTTCTCAGCGTTCGGTCAACAATCCACGGCGGCATGTCACTACCGTACTTCTCGCGGTTGACTGCAATCTCGCGCATGGCGATTTCAAGCTCGTAGAGCTGGTCGTTGCGCGCTTCATCGACTCGTGGTGCCTGACTGGTGGGGCCGATGAACATGCCGCTGAACAGATAGCTCAGTGCCGGGTGGTTGTGCCAGTAGGCGATCAGGCTGGCCAGCACTTCGGGTTTGCGCAAAAACGGGCTGTCAGCAGGGGTTGCGCCGCCGAGTACGAAGTGGTTGCCGCCGCCAGTGCCGGTGTGGCGGCCATCGGTCATGAACTTTTCGGCGGAGAGGCGCGTTTCATGCGCAATCTGATACAAAAACTCGGTGTGTTCAACCAATTCGCCCCAGTTGTAGGCCGGGTGAATGTTGACCTCAATCACGCCGGGGTCGGGCGTGACTGCGAGCATTTTCAAACGCGGGTCACGCGGTGGCGGGTAGCCTTCCAGCACGATTTTCAAGCTCAGGCTTTGCGCGGTGGCTTCAACGGCTGCGAGCAGGTCGAGGTAATCTTCAAGCTGCTCCATGGGGGGCATAAAAATGTAGAGCGCTCCTGCTTCACCGCGAACACTTTTCTGACCAGACGATTTGGCATCCGCCTCTGCCTTGATCTTGGGATCCTTGGGCCCTTTGGGTCCATTTGCTCTTTGCGGGTCGCGCACTTCAACGCACAGCGCAGTGCGTGTCAGCCAGGCAGCGGACTCGAACGCACTCGGCGCACGGCTGGTCGGGTCAACGGTTTGCGACATGATGGGTTGTGCAGCGGTGGCTGGTTGCATCACGCGTTTTGCTTCATACCGCGGCGGCACACCATGTTTAAAACCTGATAAGTATTGTTCAACCCGCTGCGTCGTGGTGTGCATGCGTTGGTTGACCTCCAGGCTGGCGTTGTAGCGTCCGGCGAAGGCGGTGGCATCTGGCAATGCATCGCGTGGCGCAAAGGGGTCGGCCTCAGTCATGTACGGGTAATCGGTTTTTGATACCCACGGCACAGAGTCAAGTGGCAGACGATAACCCATGGGCGAGTCGCCCGGCATCAGGTACATGCGCTCATCCCTGAAGAACCAGGGCCCGGTCGTCCATGCAGGGACTGCCAGCGGAGCGGCTGATGTGGTGATTGAACCTGGAATGTTTTCACGCGACTTCAGCGGCAGCACATAACCAACCACCGAGTCCAGTCCCTGCATGAAAACGCGCCGCAGTCGCTCGCGTTCCATCGCGTCGTCAAGCTTCGAGTCAAACGGGTCCACATTCACAGGCAAACGACGTTCGCGCCACATGTAGTACCAGACATCTTCAAAGCCCGGTGTAATGTAGTCGGGCGCAAGGCCCAGCTTGTCGGCCAGCGTGGCGGTAAAGCGCGCAGCATCTTGCGCGGTGTAGTTGCAGGGCTCACTTTCATTGGCAAACAGCGCCGGGTTCTTCCATACCGGCTGGCCGTCTTTGCGCCAAAAAATGCTCAGCGCCCAGCGCGGCAGTTGCTCGCCGGGGTACCACTTGCCCTGGCCAAAGTGCAGAAAACCGCCCTGACCGTATTCAGCCCGCAGCTTTTGCACCAGTTCGGTCGCGTAACCGCGTTTGGTCGGGCCAAGGGCATCAATATTCCACTCTGCTGCGTCGCGGTCGTTGGTGGCGACAAAAGTCGGTTCGCCGCCCATGGTCAGACGCACGTCTCCGCGTACCAGGTCAAGGTCAACCGCCTCGCCCAATGCCAGTACTTTGGCCCACTGGTCTTCGGTATACGGTTTGGTCACGCGGGGCGACTCGTAAATGCGCTGCACGCCCATGTGGTGTGAGAACTCGACTTCTGACTCGTCAACGCCGCCTTCAATCGGCGCGGCGCTTGACGGCTCTGGTGTGCAGGCCAGCGGAATGTGGCCTTCGCCCGCCATCAGGCCGGAGGTTGGGTCCAGGCCAACCCAGCCTGCGCCGGGCAAAAACACTTCGCACCAGGCATGCAGGTCCGTAAAGTCAACTTCGGTTCCGCTGGGGCCATCGAGTGATTTCACGTCGGCCTTGAGCTGAATCAGATAGCCCGACACAAAGCGCGCTGCCAGGCCCATGTGGCGCAGCAGTTGCACCAGCAGCCAGCCAGTGTCGCGGCATGATCCGACAGCCAGCTCCAACGTTTCTTCAGGCGACTGCACGCCCGGCTCCATGCGGATGGAGTATTTGATGTCTTGCTGCAATTTCTGATTGATGCTGACCAGAAAATCATTGGTGCGGCGCGGCGTGCGGTCGATTTTTTCAAGGTAGGCCGCCAGCAAGGGGGTAGCAGGCTCGGTCACCAAATATGGCGCAAGTTCGCGAGCCATCGGCGTCGAATATTTGAAGGGGAACTCTTCGGCTTCGGGTTCCAGGAAAAAGTCAAACGGGTTGAGCGTGACCATGTCCACCACCATGTCCACCGTGACCTTGAACTCACGCGTTGGCTTGGGGAAAACCAGCCGCGCCTGGTAGTTGGCAAACGGGTCTTGTTGCCAGTTGATGAAGTGGTCGACTGGCTCTACCCTAAGTGAGTACGACAAAATTTGTGTACGGCTGTGTGGGGCAGGGCGCAGGCGCACAATTTGCGGTCCCAGCGTTACCAGGCGGTCGTATTTGTAATGGGTGATGTGGCTGAGGGCAACGTGGATGGACAAGACGGTCTCGCTTATTTCAAATATTGGCAGGTAATGTGCAAGCTTACCTGCTAGCAAGAGCTGCGCCAAATGAAGATGGTGTGACGGTTAGTATTCTTTGGGTATGCCGTCAGCCATCCGGTGGGGCTTTGATATGGACTCCCGCTCAATGCACCGGTGCTGCGGTCACAACAAAGTCAAGCTCCTTGCTTGACAGAGGTTCTGCGATTGCCTGCAGGCGCTTCAGGACGGCGGCATTGGCCTCGGATGCATCGCCGCGCCGGGCCAGCAGGCGATCGTGCAGAACCTGCGTGGGCGCCTGGCAATGAATGATCGAAAAGGGCACGTCGAGTTCGCGCGCGAGTGCCAGCGCGCGCAAGCGTTCTTCACGAAGCAGGAAAGCTGCGTCAAGAATGACGGGATAGCCGGCCTGCAATACACCCCGCGCCAGCGACAACAGCTGCCCATAGGTGCTCGCGGTGGCATCGGCACCGTACAGGTCCAGCCCCAGTCCGCGCGAATCCGCAAGCATGCCCAAACCCGCCAGGCGCTTGCGCTCGACATCAGATCGCAACCGGATCGCACCCTCTCGTTTTAGCAGGCCTTGTGACGCGAAGGTCTTGCCGGAGCCGGGCAGTCCGTGGGTTATGTATAACTTTGGCTGCCCCGGCTGCGTCCAGGACAACGCGGTTTCCAGGTATCGGCGTGCGGTATCGGTGTGGTCGGGTCCGCGCAGGTGTTCCACCTGGGCCCGCACCAGCGCGCGGTAAACCACCGAGAAGCGCAGCGCAGGGAGGGCGCTGTGGTCGCCGGTGAGGTCCAGCCACTGGTTGAGCAGCTGGAATGCAAAGTCGCTCCTGCCACGGGCACTGAAGTCCATCACGGCGAACGCCATGTCGTCGAGCACGTCGATCCAGCGCAGCGTCGGTTCGAACTCGATGCAATCGAAAGCCACCACTCCGCCATCCAGGCTCACCACATTGTCCAGGTGCAGGTCGCCATGACCTTCCCGGACGGCACCGTTTTCCCTGCGCGTGTTCCACAGCGGCACCAGTGCGGCGGCACTGGCGTCGAGCCACTCCTGCAGCAGGGTCTGCTCCGCTGGGCTTGCGACGGGACGGACACCATCGAGAGCTGCCAGCGCCACGCGACGGCGGTCTTCAGCACGTGCGAAGCCATGGGCCCCGACGGCAATAGGCGATCGCCGCTGGAATTCGGCTATCAGCGACGCCAGCCGGTCAACGTCCGTGTCAGCCAGGGTGCCTGCCGAGATTTGCTCACTGAAGAGCGCGCCGGGCGGGAAGCGCCGCATACGGACCGCATACTCAAGGACCGCTCCAGGCCCGTCCAGTACCGGTGCGCTGCTTGTGCCTGTGATGCGTGTCACGCCGAGATACAACGAGGGCGCGAGCCGACTGTTCAGCCGCACTTCCCCATCGCAGAAGCGCCGCCGAAGTTCAAGCGTGCCGTAATCGACGAAGGGTAGCGTGATCGGCTTCTTGATCTTCCAGGCCGTGTCTCCGGCCAGCAGTACCCACGAAATATGCGTTTCGATCAATTCGGCAT
>JBBRQQ010000094.1:0-10100 GCA_038226155.1 Burkholderiales bacterium | reverse complement strand
GGAACTAATCCCATCGCCGCCTGCTCAGACTACCGAATCATGACTCTCAAGCGCCTTTTATCTATCCCAATTTTTGCTACATTTTTAATAGCTGCCTGCGCCCTGTTTAATCAGGCTACAGCCCAAACTGCCACCTCTGACCTATTCAAAAAGGTGGCTGGAGCGGCCAGCAGCGTCGTTACCACCGATCAGGTGCGGGCTGAATTGCTGGCTTGGGCCCCTGATGGTATTGAACCTGGCAAGCAGGTCTGGCTGGGTTTGCGGCTTGACCACCAACCCGAGTGGCACACCTACTGGAAAAACTCTGGCGATTCGGGTTTGCCGACGGTTCTGGAGTGGCAATTGCCAGCAGGTGTTACGGCGGGAGAAATCGCCTGGCCCACGCCCAAGAAAATCCCGATTGGCACGCTGGCCAACTATGGCTATGAAAACACCATTTTGTTGCCCGTGCCCGTTACGGTGGCCCCCAACTTCACGGGCTCGCAAGTCAACGTCAAACTGAAAGCCGCCTGGCTGATCTGCCGCAAGGAGTGTATTCCGCAAGAAGGCGAGTTTGCCTTGAGTATTCCGGTCAAAAGCTCGACTGGCATGAACAGCAAATTGTTTCAGGCTACGTTTGATGCCACACCCAGGCCCCTGCCTGTGGGCAGCAGCCAGATTGACGTTACGACCAAATCCATCAAGGTCAGTTTAAACGGGCTGCCCGCATCGCTACAGGGTAAAACGCTGGCGTTTTTTCCGGAAACCGGCAGCGTGATTGAACCTGCTGGCGCGTGGCAGCAGGCCTGGCAGGGGGGTACGTGGACAGCACAACTGCCGCTGTCAAGCCAGCGCACCGAAAGCCCTGCTGTCATGCCGCTGGTGGTGGCTTTTGAAAATGTTGCTTACCGGATTGAAGCACCCGTCAAAGGTGAGTGGCCCAAAGTGGCTGCTGCTGCAGTGCTGCCGCCTGCGCTGGAGGCCGCACTCAAGGCCAATGCTTCTGCGGGTGCGGCGCCCATACAGGCGAACGAGACCAATCAGACCGATGCCTCCCCGCTTGGCCTGCTGGCTGCGCTGCTGGGGGCTTTTATCGGCGGTCTGATTTTGAATCTGATGCCCTGCGTATTTCCAGTACTCGCCATCAAGGTGGTCGGCTTTGTGCATGTCAAAGACCAGTCCGCGCGGGTGCGTACCGGGCTGGCGTACACCGCGGGCGTGGTGCTGTCGTTTCTGGCGCTGGGCGCTTTGCTCCTTGGCCTGCGTGCGGCGGGTGAGTCACTGGGCTGGGGCTTTCAGTTGCAAAGCCCGGCGGTGGTGGCGGTATTGGCCGTGCTGTTCACCCTGATTGGTCTTAACCTGGCGGGCTTGTTTGAGTTTGGTAACTTTCTGCCCAGCGGCGTTGCCAATTTGCAAGCCAAAAATCCGACCATTGATGCGTTTTTGTCAGGTGTGCTGGCTACCGCGATTGCATCGCCATGTACCGCGCCGTTCATGGGGGCATCGCTTGGCTATGCCATCGGCTTGCCAGCTGTGCAGGCGCTGGCCGTGTTCGGTGCGATTGGTGTTGGCATGGCATTGCCGTACTTGGCTGCCAGCGTGATACCGGCGGTGGCGCGCGCAATGCCGCGCCCAGGCAACTGGATGGTGATCTTCAAACATCTGATGGCTTTCCCCATGTTTGCAACCGTCGTCTGGCTGGTCTGGGTGCTGGGCCAGCAAAGTGGCATCGACGGTGCGGGTGCCTTGCTGGCGCTGCTAGTCATGCTGGCGCTGACCATCTGGACCTTCACCCTCAAAGGGCGTGTGCGTGTGGCAATGGGCAGCATCAGCACGGTGCTGTTGGCCTTCACGCTGTGGATGATGGGGCCTAATGTCGTGAAGCTGCAAGATAGCCCGCCCGCCGCACAGTTGGCCAGCGGATGGCAAGCCTGGGAGCCGGGCCGGGTAGAGCAGCTCACAGCCCAGGGGCAGAGCGTGTTTGTAGACTTCACCGCGGCCTGGTGTGTGACTTGCCAGTACAACAAGAAAACCACGCTGTCCAACGCGTCAGTGCTGGCCGATATTGCCGATAAAAAAGTTGTCTTGCTGCGCGCCGACTGGACGCGCCGTGACCCGGCAGTGACAGCGGCACTCAGCCAATTGGGCCGCAGCGGCGTGCCGGTGTATGTGATTTACAAACCGGGCCGCGCACCGGTTGTGCTTTCGGAAATACTGTCTGTTGATGATGTGCGGGCCGAACTGGCCAAACTTTAACTTGTTGTAGCTCGCACGGCGCGTCACTCGCCAACCGAAAGGTGAAAAACCCATGGATAACCTTAGCCCCGCGCAGCGCATTGCGCACATCCTCAAAAACTGCAAAACGATTGCTGTTGTTGGCCTGTCGCACAAGCCGCACCGTGCAAGCTTTGATGTGGCGCGCTACATGCAAGGCAGTGGTTACCGCATCATTCCGGTCAATCCGAATGAGACGCAAGTGCTGGGTGAAAAGGCCTACGCCACATTGATTGATGCCGCAGCCCATGAAAAAATCGATTTGGTGAATTGCTTTCGCAACAGCGAAGACATTCCGCCGATTGTTGACGAGGCTATCGCGATTGGCGCAAAAGCCGTCTGGATGCAGCTTGGCATTGCCAATGCGGTGGCAGCAGCCAAGGCGGAAGCGGCTGGTCTGCTGGTGGTGCAGGACCATTGCATCAAGATTGACCACCGTGTGTTGCACTCTAGCGGCGAAATCTAGCGGCCAGGACTTTTTCACGGGTAAAGTAACTCAATGCCGTTTGACCAAATTGATGCACCCACACAAGGTCTGCTGTACTGATGGACGCCGAGCTGACGCTATTTTTGCAGGGCTTGCAGTTCTCACACCCGCTGCCACGCGACCCGAATAATCTAGACGCTTTTGTCAAACGCTACGAAGCCCTCTCTGGCGAACTGCCCAACTCTGCAGAAGCATTGGCCGTTACCAGTGATGCGTTTCACATCAATGTGTTGGCCTGTGGTGAAAAGACCAGGCTGGACGCGCGCATGTACATGCCGAAGGGCATTGCCAAACCCGAATTGATGGTGTTTTTTCATGGTGGTGGCTGGGTTGCGGGCAGTCTGGCAAGCCATGACGGTTTGTGCCGCCAACTGTGTGTTGACTTGAAAGTTGCGGTCGCCTGCGTGCATATCGCACGGCAGCCCCACCACAGTTTTATCGAGCCGGCAGAGCAGGCCTTGCAGGCTTTGCTGACGCTGTGCAAGGCGCGCGAAAAACTCGGCGTCAACACCGAGCGCTTGCTGGTGGGGGGCGATGGTAGCGGTGCGCACCTGGGCCTGCAGGCAGCCTGGCGGATGGCGCGGCAAACATCCGGTAGCGTCGATGCCGTGCTGGCACTGACACCGCTGGTCAAGCCTGATTTCAATACCGCAAGCTATATTCGCTGCGCTAATTCGTTGACCTTTTCGCGCGATGATGCCGTGCGTAGCTGGCACACCCTGTTGGGCGGCCGCTGGGACATGTGGGACGAGCGCGTTGTGCTGCTGCATGGCAACCAGCCGGTGCAGCGCCCACCGCTGGTGGTGGTGATTGCCGCGGAGCACGATGGCGCGCATGACGATGCTGCGGCACTGACTGACTGGCTTAAAGAGTCGGGTGCACGCTGCGAGTTTTACGGCGCGCCGGGTATGCCGCATGATTTTGCGCGAATGCAGCACGCCAGCAAGGCGGCCCGGCACCTGATGCTGCTGGCGCTCAATGCTTTTGCGTCTCAAGCGGGTTTGCAATCCGGGGTCACTATTTCATCGCAGGCGGCTATGCTTGACAGTACTTTGGCGGCTCGGGTTTGATACCCACCATGCATCTTTATCGCATGGCACGTGGCGTGCGCAATCGGTACCGGCTGGCGCCGTTGTTATTTTTATTCACAGCAGTGGCGGTGGGCTGCAGCACCGCACCTCCGGCACCCATCACGCGCGGTGAAGCCAAGGGCGCGCCTATGGCCGCAGCCGATTTGGCGCAGTCAGATTTCAACCGCATGGCTACGCTGGGTATGCGTGACAACATCGACAGCTTGCTGCGCCTGGCTGAAAAACTTTACCGCCGCAACCCCGCAGAATTACGCAAGACCAGCGTCTTGCCCGGTAATTCGACCAGTAATCCGGCCGGTATCACACGCGATGCGGCGCTGGCTAAATTGCGTGGCGCCATTGACGCCGGAACGCCGTGGGTCGACCTGCAGGGCAAACGCGATATTGCCGCCATGTCGCTGGCTCTGGGGCCTGAATTCAAGGGTGACAGAGTGGCCGCTTTTATTTACGCCAGCGCCGACATGCTGACCACGGCCCATGGCGGTAAAACAAGTTTTTATCTGATCGATGCGATAGACGCGCAATACGTTTATAACGCGGCCCGCAATATCGAGATTGCCGCCTGGATGCTGTCAAACCGGCGTAACGCGGCGGGCCAGTTATTGCTGTTGGCCGACGAGATCAATGAGCGCGAGCGCAACCTCAGTTTTGAGCGCGAGTTTGGCAAAGTGATTGGCCGGCTTGATTTGCTGGCCGTGGTAATGACTGAAAAATATCGCCGCGCCCTCATCACCTATGTGCAAAATCTGCTGGGCGGCACTTTCCTGCAATTCTTGCCCGTCAGATGAGCTTTTAAACTCGGGACGAACTGGGTAACCAGACCCTAAACGAATCGATGTCTTCGCCAGTCAGGGCCGCGGAACCGGCTTCGCCGGGCCGCAGGCGCAGCGCCCCCGCGGGGGGCAGAGAGTTACACGAAGTGAGCGAACGTGGGGGCTTTGTTGCTCTGAGACAATCGGGGGATGTTTGCACCCCTTCAAAACGACACTTTTTTGCGCGCTTGTATGCGCCAGGCCACTACCCACACACCGATCTGGCTGATGCGCCAGGCGGGCCGCTATTTGCCTGAATACCGCGCTACCCGTGCCCAGGCTGGCAGCTTTATGGGGCTGGCTACCAATACCGACTACGCGACCGAAGTCACTTTGCAACCTTTGGCCCGCTATCCGCTCGATGCGGCCATACTGTTCAGCGACATTTTGACGGTGCCGGATGCGATGGGTCTTGGCCTGTCGTTTGCGCTGGGTGAGGGCCCGAAGTTCGCGCGCACGGTGCGGGACGAAGCAGCCGTGGGCAGGCTCGAAGTGCCGGACATGGCCAAGTTGCGCTACGTGTTCGACGCTGTCACGTCGATTCGTAAGGCCCTGAATGGCCGTGTGCCGCTGATCGGCTTTTCGGGCAGCCCCTGGACATTGGCCTGCTATATGGTTGAAGGCGCGGGCTCTGACGACTACCGCCTCGTCAAGACCATGCTCTACCAGCGCCCGGATCTGATGCACAAAATGCTCGCCATCAATGCTGACTCTGTTGCCGCCTACCTGAATGCGCAGATCGAGGCCGGCGCGCAGGCCGTGATGATTTTTGACAGCTGGGGCGGCGTGCTGGCAGATAGCGCGTTTCATGAATTCAGTCTGGCTTACACAAAGCGCGTGCTGGCGCAGCTCAAGCGCGCGCATGATGGCGTTGTCATTCCCCGGCTGGTGTTTACCAAAGGCGGCGGCTTGTGGCTTGAGGCGATGGGCCAGCTGGAGTGCGAGGTGCTGGGGCTGGACTGGACAGTCAATCTGGCCAAGGCCAGGGCGCTTGTTGGTGAAAACTCAGTAAGCGGCGAGGGCGGCGTGATTGGCCAGCACGCCAAAGCCCTGCAAGGCAATCTTGACCCTAATGTGCTGTTTGCCAATCCGGCGCAGATAGAGGCCGAGGCAGTCAAGGTGCTGGAGAGTTTTGGCCAGCCACATACCGATTTGAAAACCTCTGGGCCAACGCATATTTTCAATCTGGGTCACGGTATCAGCCAGCATACGCCGCCTGAAAGTGTTGAAGTGCTGGTTAATGCAGTACACGCTCACTCTCGCAAAATGCGCGGTGCCATTACTTGATGCGTGTGCAATGGGTTTTTAGCTGTTCGTCAGAACACCCAAAAAATGTGATTTATTACCATGGCTAACACAAAATCGGGCTTGCGGGCTCTGACTTATGCACAAAATCTGTGCTGCGGTGCGGCAAGAAAGTGTGCCTTGCACGTCCTTCGCTATCAAAGCAATAGCGCGCCTAAGTTGTTGATTTATATAGCTTCTTTAAACTGCTTTTTTTACGGGCATTTTAAGCAAACCCTTGATTTACAAGGCCTGCGGGTGATCGCGGCAAAGCTATCAACAAAGTTATCCACAGAAAACTTGGAGATCTCTAAAGAGCCATTAAATCAAGCACTTAGAGCGTTTTTCGCAGGTGCTTTTAGAGAATCATCGACAAGTGCCTGCCTTGCAAGTGCTCGTGGCCCATGACCTGCTGGCTCAATGTGGTGGTGGCCACCCCGGCGCACAGTGCCATCTCCGGCCCGCTGACCTATCAGTATGAGGCAAGTGAGTCAGCACTTAGCTCCAACGATAGCGTTAGCGGCATAAGCAAGGTAGGCCCTGGCAGCCTTGTGCGGGTTCCTCTAGGCAAGCGCGAAGTGCTGGGCGTGGTCTGGGAATTGTTACCAAACAGTGGGCAGCTGCTGGAAATGCAGACTCGCAGCATTGCCGGCCTGCTCGAAGGCTTGCCAGTCTTGTCTGCAACCTGGCGGCGCCTGATTGCTTTTACGGCCAGCTACTACCAGCGCTCGCCTGGCGAAGTCGCGCTGGCTGCGTTGCCACCTCAACTGCGGGATATGACGGCGGTGCAACTGGCGCGGCGGCTCAAACGTCCGGTGCCGGATTCGAGTCATGCACAAAGCACGGAGAAGCAACTTGCGCTCAGTGCGCAGCAAACGCAGGCGCTGGCTGAGTTTGCGCGTGACACCCGACCCGCCTTGCTCTTTGGTGCCACCGGTAGCGGTAAAACCGAGGTCTACCTGCGCGCTGCCGCCCAGGTGCTGGCGCAAGACCCGGATGCTCAGGTGCTGGTCATGGTGCCCGAGATCAATCTCACGCCGCAATTGCAGGCGCGTTTTGAAGAGCGTTTCCGGCATTTGGGGTTAGAACGCGTGGTCGCCATGCACAGCGGCCTCACGCCCGCACAGCGGCTGAAAAGCTGGCTGGCGGCACACACTGGCCACGCTAGATTAATACTCGGCACGCGCATGGCGGTGCTGGCATCCATGCCCAGGCTGCGGCTGATAGTCGTCGATGAAGAGCACGACCCGAGCTACAAGCAGCAAGAGGGCGCACGCTATTCGGCACGTGACCTCGCGGTGTACCGCGCCAAGATTGAAACTGAAGGTGCGGAAAAAAATGTCTTAAAGAGTGGCGTCTGCCGGGTGATGCTAGGTTCAGCCACACCCTCGCTGGAGAGCTGGCAGGCGACCCTAACTGGCAAGTACCAACGCCTTACGATGCCCGACAGGATTGGAGCCGAAGGCGACGCAGGCCTACCCACGGTCAGAGGCGTGGACATGAACCACCAGCCCAAACACTGCGTGATTGCACCGCCCTTGATAGCCGCTATTGCCGAACGCATTGCACGCGGCGAACAGTCGCTGATTTTTTTGAACCGTCGCGGCTACGCACCAGTGCTGGCCTGCCACGACTGCGGCTGGAAAAGCGAATGCCCGCATTGCAGCGCCTACCGCGTGTTCCATAAAATCGACCGTACGCTGCGCTGCCACCACTGCGGGTTCACCGAGCGTGTGCCGCGTGCTTGCCCGGGCTGTGGCAATATTGACATTGCCCCTGTAGGGCGCGGCACCGAGCGGCTGGAAGAGCACTTGGCCGAGCTGCTGGCCGAGGTAAAAAGACCCGATGGCAGCGCCGCGCGCATCGCCAGAATTGATGCCGACACCACACGGCTCAAAGGCGCGCTCCAGTCGCAACTGGCCAGCGTACACGCGGGCGAGGTTGACGTGCTGGTCGGCACGCAAATGATTGCCAAGGGGCACGATTTCAGGCACATCACGCTGGTTTCAGCGATTAACCCCGACGGCGCGCTTTTTTCCAGCGATTTTCGCGCGCCCGAGCGTCTGTTCAGTTTGCTGATGCAGGCCGCAGGCCGCGCTGGCCGCGATGCCAGGTACGCAGGTTCCAGCGAAATGTGGGTGCAGACTTTTCACCCCTCCCACCCGCTTTTTGCAGCGCTTAAAAAACACGACTATCCTCTTTTCGCGACGCAGCAGCTCGCCGAGCGTCAAGCCTCCGGCCTGGCGCCCTTCGGGTTTTCGGCGCTGGTACGCGCAGAAGCGCGTACACAAGAAGTGGCGCAAGGCTTTTTAAACGCGGCGGCTGCTGATTCAGGCTTTCTGGGGGCGCATACGCACGTGGCGCTGTACCCGGCAGTGCCCATGACGGTTCAAAGGGTTGCCGATATAGAGCGCGCCCAGATGCTGGTCGAAAGCCCTTCGCGTGCGGCGCTACAGCGGTTTTTGCTGGCCTGGCAACCGACGCTCTTTGATACTCGCAAGCAGGGCGAATTCAAAAGCCTGATTCGCTGGGCTATTGATGTTGATCCGCTGGCTATTTGATGTTGTGGTGCTGTGACAATCACCCATCGCAAACGCAAAAAAGGCCTGCGTTGGCAGGCCTTTTTTGGCGGAGATAGCTATTCAATTAGCTGGCGCTGCCTTCAGTCTGGTGCGCACGGGCAGTTGCAACAGCCTGCGAGCGAACTTCTGAGCGGCTCAAAGCCGGTGCTGGCGCTGCTGCAACGGCGTTGCGGATACCAACGCCTGGACGAACTTTGCTGCTGCCTTCACCCTGGTGAGCCTGCGCCCAAACCGCTGCGTCTGCGGCCACGTCAGCGCGGCTCAGTTGGCCGGTTGCTGATGGCACCACTACCAAAGCAGCTTCACCATAAAGGTTGTTTTGGGCAAAAGCGCTGGAACCAGTCAAAGCTGCAAGAGCCACAACGGTAGCGATGGCGGTGGTTTTGAATGTCGATTTCATGATGATTTCCTTTTAAGTTGAACAAGTTGGTTTTTACCTATCCAGTCACTCGCAGCTATTGGTTTTGCCCTTGAGCTGCTTGACTGGCCTCGGTGAGTCGTTTGTTTTGTGTTCGGCTCATCGATGACTGAACTTTAGGGTTTACCCGGCACATTGCAAACCACCTGGCAGACAATGCACTCTTTCAAAATGCGCAATAATTGCCATTTACTATCGACCTCATTGTTAAAATAGACAACTATGGACCGACTACTTTCGATGCGTGTGTTTCAAAAAGTCATTGACGAGGGGGGTTTTGCGGCCGCCGCGCGTGGGCTGGATATGTCCCCGGCCGGCGTAACACGGCTGGTCAATGACCTGGAGCAGCATCTCGGCGCGCGCCTCATACAGCGCACCACCCGCAAGCTGGCCCTCACCGAAGCAGGCCAGGCGTACTTGCTTCGGGTGCGCAGCATTTTGAGCGAAGTTGATGATGCAGAAGCTGCAGCCGGGCAAAGCGCCAGCGAGTTGCAAGGCGTGGTGCATGTGCTGGCGCCGCCTTTGTTTGCCAACTATTTTCTGGCGACGCAAATGACGCGCTGGCTGGCGCGGTACCCCAACGTCGCCATTCATCTGCATGTCGACCCCTTCCCGCAAAATCGGGTGGAAGAGTTTGATGTGACTTTCATGGTCGTCAATGAAGGCTTTGACGCCAACGTCGTGGCTCGCCCGATTGCCAAAACTGAATATGTTTTATGCGCCAGCCCGGACTATCTGCGTCGCAAGGGAACGCCTTTGCTGCCGCAGGATTTGCAGGGGCATCAGTACTTGCGCTTTCCGTGGCAGGCCTCATCGGGGTACGCCGCACGCGGTATGCGCCTGTCGCGGCTCGATGGCAGCCAGAAAGATGTTGAAGTGGCCATGCAGGTGGTTTTCCAGGCCGAAAGCTACGAGACCCTGTTTGCCGCCGCCATTGACGGCGCGGGTATTGGCGCATTGCCCAAATACCCGGCCAGCAACTACTTTCAGAGCGGTGCGCTGGTGCATCTTTTGCCAGAGTGGATTTTTGGTCGCTACACCGTGTACGTCGCGCTGCCGACGCGCAAGCTGATACCAGCAAGAACCCGGGCTTTCGTAGACTTTGCAACGCAGATGGTACTAAGGCCCGCAAGCGTGAGCGTGGTTGCCTGAACCCAGTTCGGGCTGGCGATG
>JBBRQQ010000093.1:0-10257 GCA_038226155.1 Burkholderiales bacterium | reverse complement strand
GCAAAGGTCGCAAAGGTCGCGAGCGCGCAGGCGCTGATGGCTGTGCGACGTGCGTTGTCAATCATGTTGTCTCCGTTATTAAATAAATACCAACAGATGCTACGAAGCTTTCACTGCCTTGTGGAGAAGGCAATATCGCCCTTGTGATACCTATTGGTAATCGATAGAGGTTTTATGACCATAATTGCGTATGCCCAAATTCCATCATTTGCGTGACTTTGTTGCTATAGCCCGAGCTGAGAGCGTGCGCAGCGCGGCGCGCAGCCTGGGCTTGAGCCAGCCCGCGCTGACCCGCAGCCTGCGCGAACTGGAGCTTGAAATCGGTGGTGTGTTGTGCGAGCGTCACGCGCGCGGCATTGTGCTGACGCCGCTGGGCGAACGCTTTTTAGTGCGGGCGCAGGCATCGCTGGAAGAGCTCAGGCGCGGCATGGAAGAGGCCGGCCAGCTGGCTGGCCGTATGCAGGGCCAGGTGGTAGCGGCGCTTTCTGGTGTACCCATGCTGACGACATTGCCGACTGCATTTACCGCATTTCGCAAGGCCTTCCCCGAAGTCAGGCTACGTATTGTGGAGGGCCTGTTCCCGGCCGTGGAACCTTTGCTGCGCGACGGACGGCTGGATTTCTATCTTGGCCCCAGGCCTGAGCGAACGCTCGGCTCAAGTTACCGTATCGACCTTATTTTTAAAAATGAGCGAGTGGTTTTGGCGCGCAAAAATCATCCGCTGGCAGATGCGCGCAGCCTCAAGAGCCTGCAAGGCGCAGAGTGGATCATCACTGGCCTGCGCGGGCGTCTTGAAGAGGAGTTTGAGGAGCAGTTCACAGCACTCGGGCTGGAGATGCCGCGCATGTTCACCATGGTCGAGTCGATGCTGGGTCTGCTAACGCTGTTGAGTACCACTGACGCACTGGCGTTTTTGCCGAGGCAATGGGCCGATACCCCGCTGTTTCGCCATCTGGTGCAGCCCATACCGATACGCGAAAGGCTGATTGCGCCCGACATTGTGCAGGTCACGCGGGCCAAAATGCCGCTCACCCCAGCAGCAGAAAAGTTCTCGGTGTTGCTTCAGCGCGCTGCTGGCAAGCACGCTGTGCCCTCTGCAATTTTCAGGGGTGAACATCCCGCGGCGACGCCAGGCGCCTGAGCACAGTCTGGCCCGCCGCCGGACCGCAAGCAAACAGATACTGGCCTCGCAATTCCCCTGAGGTCGTGCGCATCAACGCAGGGCGTTATCTCCGCTCATGTACACGAACACTTCATCAAAGAGGTTGCCGCGAGTACGAAAAAAATTGCAGTTGTTCTTGTGAACTACAGGTTGATCGGGGTGCTGGTTCTCAACGTTAAACCGCGTCGCGATGCGGTCGGGCACCTGCAGAACGTGGTGGAACTCTCCATGCCAGATCCGGGCGTACCTCGCGAACAGCCGCTCGAACATGCCCGCGATCTCTATGTCGCGCCCTCTGTAGACGGTGTTGTATGTGGCGATCGTGAAAACCGCATCGACCGTAAAGAACGACAGTGTCGCCCCAAGGTCTTTCTGATCAACCGCAGCGAAGTAGGCCTCCACCCGATCAATAAGCGGATCCTGATGCACGATGGGTGCGGCCGGTGTTGTCACTTCAAAAGAAATTTCCGCGCGCGTTCGCGTTCGTCAATGTATGACGCGGCCCACGCCTTCTCATAGGCTTCGGGCCCCAGGTACATGATGGGATTTTCCATTTCGTCCATAACGGAAACGAATGCCGGATCTTCCATGGCCTTGCGGAACCCGTCATGCAGTATTTTGGTAATGTCTGCAGGCAGCCCCTTTGGCCCAGCCAGGCCGAGAGGCGTCAGGTGTACGACCTGGTAGCCGAGTTCCTTCACCGTGGGCGCGTCGGGAAACTTTCTCATCCGCTTTTCGCCGAGGGTTGCCAGCAGCCTGAGCTTGCCCGCTTGCACGTTGGACTCCCAGCCGCCAGGGCTGACGGCAATGAAATCGACCTGGTTGCCCAGAACGGCCAGTGCCGCTTGCGCATCCCCATTTGCAGGGATGTGGTTGAACCGGATCCCGCCATTTGCAGCGCCGATTTCCTCCATGTAGATGTGGCCACCTGAGCCGAGACCGGCTGACATGTACGAAATAATGCCGGGGCGGCTACGCGCGTCATCGAGCAGGTTCTTGAGCGTCTTGTAAGGAGAGTCGGGGTGCACCACGATGCCGTACTGCAGGCCGGCTACCTGGATGATCGGAGTGACATCCTTCACTGTGTCGAAAGAAAACTTGTTCTGGAACGATGCGCGCTGAAGCACCGGGACGATAACGGTCAATGTGTAGCCATCGGGCTCCTTACCCAGCATATTTGCAACAGCGACCGCGCCGCTGCCGCCTGGTTTGTTTTCAACCACTATGGGTTGGGGGAAGTACTTCTTTGCCGCCAGCGCCAATGTACGGAATGTGCGATCAGTGGCACCGCCGGGGGTATACGGGATCACCATCGTGATCGGGCGCAGTGGAAAATCCGCCGCTGAGACGTTAGCAGAAAAAGGCAGTATCAGCCCTGCCAGTGCTGCGGACAACCGTCGTCCGAGTGAGTTCATGCTGTGACCTCCTCATTAATGAAATTCTTGATCATGGCGTTCCACTCTGCTGGCCGTTCAAGGTGGGCGTAGTGCCCGCCTTTTTCGATCACGACCAGCTTTGAATGTTTGATGCCGCGATGCAGGATCTCGGCCGCGTCAGTCGGCGTGTTGCCGCGGGTGATTCCCTTGTCGGCGTCGCCGCATATGACAAGTGTGGGGCATTCGATTCGCCCGAGTTGCGCCGTCCACGACGGCACTGTCAGCGCCCGGAACATCGCAGCGTAAGAGGCAGGGTTGTTCTCGCGTGCATCGAGGAAGTTACGGCGATAGAAATCAATGAGCTCTGGCTGTTGTTCAAGTGATTCAACTGCAAAGGTGTTTCTGATCTGCTCCTCGGCCAGTGGCGCCAGGCCAAGCTGTTCAACCTTCGCCGCCCGCTCCACGAACCGCTGGGCCCCTTCTGGCCGCAGCCCTGAAGTTGTGCATGACAGCGCCAGTGCGCGGACCATCTCGGGGTGGTCCAGTACGAATTGCTGGGCAATCCAGCCACCCATCGAGAACCCTACCAGCACTACCTGCTGTAGTTTTAAGGTACGAAGCAGCTCGTACAGGTCGTAAGCGTGCTGTTGAACAGAAAACTTCCCCGCAGGATTGTCGGTGCCGCCAAATCCTCGCACGTCATAGGTGTGCACGCGATAGTGCCTGGACAGTTCCGGAACCTGATTCACCCAGGTCTTCATGGAACTGAGTCCAAGCCCATGGACCAGAACAACATCAATACCCGTGCCAGCGACCTCATAGTTGATCGACAACGGTTCACTGGAATTTATCTGTAAATGCATTCAATTATTCTCAACACACCTTCCCTGGGTGTCAATAGAACATTGACGCATCGGGGGTCAGCGTATTCAAGGTTCAGTTTTAGTGCGTCAGGTCTTTTCCTGCAAAGCGCACGGCAATTCTTGTCCCGGGGCCGTTTGGCGCTTCGGCATCTTCAATACTGATAGCGGCATCGTGCTGGTTGGCAATCTCCAAAACAATTGCCAGGCCGAGGCCTGAGCCATCGACGTTGGTACCCAAGGCGCGGTAAAAAGGCTGAAACACCAGCTCGCGCTCGGACTCAGGGATGCCCGGCCCCGAGTCTTCAACCAGCAGCACCAGCACGCCGCTGAAGCGGTCGGTCAGCAGCCGTAGCGTGATCCGGCCGTTTTCAGGCGTATAGGCGATGGCGTTATCCAACAGGTTACGCACCATCTCTTTGAGCAGCGTCGGGTTACCTTCGAGAGTGGTATTTTGCTCCCCGGCGGCGGGGCCGTCGTAGCCCAAGTCAATCTTTTTTTCAAGCGCGCGCGGCACCGAGTCGGCCATTACTTCAGAGGCGATCAGCACCATGTCAACGGGCTGTTTGGCCAGGCTGCGGCCCGTCGTTTCGGCGCGTGCCAACGCCAGTAACTGGTTAACAGTATGGGTTGCGCGAATACTCGCCTGGCCGATATGTTTGAGCGACTTTTTAAGTTCTTCTGCATCGGTTTCGCGCTGCGCCAGATCAGCCTGCATACGCAGTCCGGCCAACGGTGTTTTGAGCTGGTGCGCCGCATCGGCCAGAAAGCGTCTTTGCGTGGTCAGCGATACTTTGAGCCGACTCAACAGGTCGTTGATGGAGGACACCAGGGGCGCGACTTCCTCTGGAACCGCCGTGTCGTCCAGCGGGCTCATGTCGTCGGGCTTACGTGCGCGAATGCGCTTTTCAAGCTGTGCCAGCGGCTTGATGCCGCGCACCAGCGCCAGCCACACCAGCAGCACGGCCAGTGGCAGAGTGACGAACTGCGGCACCATCGTGCCCTTGACGATTTCAGTCGCCAGCGTTTTGCGCTTTTCCAATGTTTCTGCGACCTGCACCAGTACCAGCACAGATGAAGGCGAGTGGGGCGACGACGATGCTGAGGCCGATGGTGCGGTATTTGCCAGATCAACTTTGACCCAGGTATAAGCCACGCGCACATCCTGCCCCTGGATCAGGTCTTCACGCAGGCGCACCTCGCCGTTGGTGGGTTTGTCTTCGTCCGGTGGGGCGGGCAGGTCGTGTTCACCGCTCAGGTATTCACCACGCGTACCGAGCACCTGGTAGTACACCAGGTCGGTGTCGTCAGCGCGCAAAATTTCGCGCGCCGGGCCGGTCAGGTTGAACTGGACCTGGTTGCTTTTCACCACGACCAGTTTGGCCAGAGCCTGGACGTTGTATTCAAGCGCTCGGTCAAAAGGCTTGCCGGCAATGTTCTGCGCCACCAGCCAGGTCAGCGCCAGGCTGATGGGCCACAGCAGCAACAGCGGCGTGAGCATCCAGTCAAGGATCTCGCCAAAAAGGCTGCGACGTTCGCGCTGGAAAAGTCTTAGAGCCATTTTTCAAATACCGTGTTGACACAAGTCGGTTTAATCCAGTAGGGGCCACGGAACCGGCTTTGCCGGGCCGTAGGCGCAGCGGCCCACTCGGGGGGCAGGGAGTTACACGAAGCGAACGACCGTGGGGGCAACATCATCCAGGAATTTTCTCCAGGCAATAACCAAGACCCCGCACAGTCGCAATCCGTATCGGGCCTTTTTCAATCTTCTTGCGCAGCCGGTGTATGTAGACCTCAATTGCGTTGTTGCTGACTTCTTCGCCCCATTCGCAGAGCCGCTCGACCAGCTGGTCTTTGCTGACGAGGCGACCTGCGCGCTGCAGCAGCACTTCAAGCAGGCCCAGCTCGCGGGCTGACAGTTCAACCATCAGACCATCAATAGTGGCCACGCGGCCTGCCTGGTCGTAAATCAGCGGGCCGTGCTTGATGGTGCTGCTGGCCCCGCCCATGCCGCGGCGTATCAGCGCCCGTACGCGCGCTTCAAGCTCCTGCAATGAAAACGGTTTGGCCATGTAGTCGTCGGCACCGTAATCGAGACCTTTGACGCGTTCTTCAACACTGTCCGCTGCGGTGAGTATCAGCACCGGTAAGGCCGAGCCGCGCGCGCGCAAACGCTTGAGCACTTCAAGCCCGTGCATGCGCGGCAGGCCAAGGTCAAGTATCAAGAGGTCAAACTCGGTGTTGGTCATCAGCGCCGCATCGGCCTCGGTACCGCTAGCCACGTGGTCTGCGGCGGCACCCGAGGCACGCAGCGTGCGCAGCAGGCCGTCGGCTAAAACCTGGTCGTCTTCAGCAATCAAAATTCGCATGCTTGTCTCCGGGTGGCACTTGTAACCCTCAAATTTTAGGCTTTTGGGTTGGTGGGTTTGCTGACACGACTTGCTGCGCCCGCATCAAGTGCTGCCGTAGGCCTCCAGCCCGAGCGCTACCACGGTGGCTACATCCGCACCCACGGCCTGTTTGAATTCGCCTTCCGCCTGCGCTACGGCACGCTCAAAAGCTTGTAGCCACAGCAGGCCCGAAACCGTGAACACCACCTGACGGGCGCGCTTGTCGAGCAGGTCTGGCTCGCGCGTTACCAGCCCCCACGCTTCGCACTGCGTGACCAAATCGCCCATCGCCTGCTTGCTCATGCCTGCGCTGCTGGCCAGCTCAGTCAGGCGCGAGCCATTGACGGCCAAGTGGCGAGTGATGTGGATGTGCGCCGCGCCCACTTGGTCGCGCGCCGCCAGGTTTGACAGCGCCAGCGGTACCAGCACGTCTTTGGCCATCAGCTGCAACACCCGCTCATCAAAGCGGCGCAGTGCGGTGCCCATCAGGCGGCCGAGGTGCGAAACGCGCCAGCTCTGATCAGTTGAGGCATTTGAATTTTCCACGGTGTAAGGGTAACGTAATTTAGTCAATCAAACTGACTAAAAATAGGATTTACTTATTTCAACAAGCCGATAAAGTACTGGTCATGCACCCAGTGCTGTTGTTAATTGCAGCGACTTAGAAGCAAACATCACCTTAGCCATAGTTTTGATACATCATTGATTTAAAAGGAGATTTTCATGGAACTGACCAGCAAACTCAACCCCGCGCAAAACCCTGCACAGTCTGCCGCCCTGAACACCGAAAAAGCCAAAGCCCTGCAAGCGGCGCTGGCCCAAATCGAAAAGCAGTTTGGCAAAGGCGCCATCATGAAGCTGGGCGATGGCGAGGTGATCGAAGACATCCAGGTCGTCTCTACTGGTTCACTGGGGTTGGACATTGCCCTTGGCGTTGGTGGCTTGCCGCGTGGCCGGGTGGTTGAAATTTACGGCCCTGAAAGCTCGGGCAAAACCACACTGACGCTACAAGTCATCGCTGAAATGCAAAAAATCGGTGGCACTTGTGCCTTTGTCGACGCCGAGCACGCGCTTGACATCCAGTACGCACAAAAGCTTGGCGTGAACCTGCAAGATCTGCTGATTAGCCAGCCCGATACCGGCGAGCAGGCGCTGGAGATTGTTGACGCGCTCACCCGCTCTGGTGCGGTTGACTTGATCGTGATTGACTCGGTCGCAGCCCTCACGCCCAAGGCCGAACTGGAAGGCGAAATGGGCGACTCACTGCCCGGCCTGCAAGCCCGGTTGATGAGCCAGGCGCTACGCAAGCTCACCGCCACCATCAAAAAAGCCAACTGCATGGTGATTTTCATCAACCAGATCCGCATGAAGATTGGCGTGATGTTCGGCTCACCAGAAACGACGACAGGCGGCAATGCGCTGAAGTTTTACGCTTCGGTGCGGCTCGACATCCGCCGCATCGGTTCGATCAAAAAGGGCGACGAGGTCATTGGCAACGAGACCCGGGTCAAGGTGGTTAAAAACAAGGTTGCATCGCCTTTCAAGATAGCCGAGTTCGACATTCTTTACGGCGAAGGCATTAGCCGACTGGGCGAGGTGCTGGACCTGGGCGTGGCGGGCCACATCGTTGAAAAGGCCGGTGCCTGGTATGCCTTTAACGGTGAAAAAATTGGCCAGGGCCGTGACAACTCACGCGAGTTCTTGAAAGAAAACCCGGAGCTGGCGATTGAGATTGAAAACAAGGTGCGCGAGTCGCTGGGTATTGCGCTCATGCAGCCAGCGGCGGGCAGCGGCGAGAAGCCTGAGAAGGCGCCTAAGGCTGAGAAAGCTGAAAAAATCGAAAAAACGCCCAAAGTAGCCGCGTGATTCGCCTTCCACGTGCTTAAAAACCTCAAAAAAGGCCTTTTTAGGAGGTCGAATAAGGCTCTAGACCAATGGATACGGGCGCGAGTAGCTACTAAATCGATAGCGTTTTTGGTGGGTGAGTTGGGTGGGTTTGCGCGATGAGTGACCAACCCAGTCTTCACCCAGCCAATGCAAAAGCCTCAAGCTCGTCCGGGTTTGGCTTGTCACTCAAAGGTAGGGCGCTGCGCTACCTGGCCGCACGCGAGCATTCGCGCATGGAACTGGAGCGCAAGCTCAAACCCCACGCCGAAAGCGTAGAGCAACTGGCGCAGGTGCTCGACGATCTGGCAGCCAAAGACTTCATCAGCGAAGCCCGCGTGGTTGAGTCCGTTATCAACCGCCGCTCGGCCAAGTTTGGCGCAGCGCGCGTCAAGCACGAGCTGCTGGGCAAGGGGCTGGATGCAGAGCTGGTGCTTGAAGCCATGAACGGGTTAAAGGCCACCGAGGTCGAGCGGGCGCGCGAGATCTGGCGCCGCAAGTTCGATGGCCCCGCATCAGACGCAGCGGGCCGCGCCAAGCAAATGCGTTTTTTGGCAGCCCGGGGGTTTTCTGGCGATACGATTCGAAAAGTAGTGTCGAGCGTAGAAGAAGACTAAAAACGTTCGAAGCCCAAACGATATGAGCGTGAGCAGCTCCTGAAAATGTGGCAACAGGTTTGTCGTCAAGTGCTACAAGCCCAGCATTAGCTTCATGTTTTGGACCGCTGCACCACTGGCACCTTTTCCAAGGTTGTCGAGCCGCGCAATCAGCACGGCGTGGCGATAGGCTTCATTGCTGAACACGCGCAGCTCCATCTTGTTGGTGCCGTTCAGAGCCAGCGCGTCAAGCTTGCCAGACTCGGGGGCGGCCTCGACGGTGACCCATTCGCTGCCAACGTAGTGCAGGGCCAGTGCGTGTTGTAGCTGAGAGGCGGTGGGTTTGCCGTGCAGCAGGTCAAGGTGTAGCGGCAATTGCACCAACATGCCTTGCTCGAAGCTGCCGACCGACGGTATGAAGACTGGTCGCCTCGTCAGCCCGGTGTAGCGCATGATTTCTGGCAGGTGTTTGTGCTCCAGGCCAAGGCCGTAAATCTCAAACATGGGCGCTGTACCTGCATGGTAGGCCTCCATCATTTGCCGCCCGCCGCCGGAGTAACCACTCACAGCAGGCAGGGCTAAAGGCAAATCGGGCGGTATGAAGCCTGCGTCTACCAGGGGGCGAATCAGTGCAATCGCGCCAGTGGCGTAGCAGCCGGGGTTGCCGACGCGAACAGCCGCAGCAACCAGGGCGCCCTGAGCCTGTGTGAGTTCCGGAAAACCATAAACCCAGCCTGGCGAGGTGCGGTGGGCGGTGGATGCATCAATGATTTTTGGTTTCTTGCCGGGTAGCGAGTCGATCATGGCTACCGACTCGCGCGCTGCTTCGTCGTGCAGGCAAAGAATGACCAAGTCAGCCTCTGCCATCAGCTTGCGCTTGGCATCGGCATCTTTGCGCAATTCGGGCGCGATGCTGATTACCTCAATCTGCGCCATGGTGGCCAAACGCTCGCGAATTTGCAGGCCAGTGGTACCGGCTTCACCGTCAATAAAAACTTTGTAGAGAGCTGCGGTCATGAAAAACTCCAATTGGGCCGGGTCGGGTACACCCTGAGTTGGTGCATTGCAACATGATACAGTTCCGGGTTGTTTGCGCGGGGCGGATAGCCGGAAACAACGACGTTTCATTTTTACCGAATATCGAGGGTCTTTCATGAAAATTCACGAGTACCAAGGCAAGGAAATCTTGCGCCAGTTTGGTGTGCCGGTGCCGCGTGGCATTCCGGCTTTTACGGTGCAGGAAGCGGTTGAGGCTGCACAAAAACTGGGCGGACCGGTATGGGTTGTGAAAGCGCAAATTCATGCGGGCGGTCGTGGCAAAGGCGGCGGCGTGAAGGTCGCCAAAACCATTGAAGATGTCAAACGCATCGCTGGTGAAATTCTGGGCATGCAGCTCAAAACGCACCAAACCGGCCCCGACGGGCAAAAAGTGCGGCGCCTTTATATTGAAGATGGCGCTGACATTCAAAAAGAGTATTACGTCTCTATCGTCACCGACCGCGCCACGCAAAAGGTCGCGTTCATCGCTTCCAGCGAAGGCGGCATGGACATCGAGGAAGTGGCACACAGCCACCCTGAAAAAATCATCAAATTGTTTGTCGACCCGCTGGTCGGCTTGCTAGAGGCACAGGGCAAAGAACTGGCCGCCGGTATCGGCATGCCTGCTGACTCGGTAGCGCAGACCGTAGATGTGTTGCAGAAACTCTACAAGTGCTACATGGAAACAGACGCGTCGCTGGTCGAAATCAACCCGCTGAACCGCAACAGCAAGGGCGAGATCATGGCACTGGATGCCAAGTTCAACTTTGACCCCAACGCGCTGTTCCGTCACCCAGAGATCGTGGCTTACCGCGATCTCGACGAGGAAGACCCGGCGGAAGTAGAAGCCAGCAAGTTTGACCTCGCCTATATTTCATTGGACGGCAATATTGGTTGCCTGGTCAACGGTGCAGGCTTGGCGATGGCCACCATGGACACCATCAAGCTGTT
>JBBRQQ010000092.1:0-10319 GCA_038226155.1 Burkholderiales bacterium | reverse complement strand
TCACCGACCACGGGGTCTTCAGTCCAAGAAGGTGTTCGTACAGCGCTGTGTCTTTCATGGCACGGTCAATCAATTTGAAAACTGCATTCTGCTGGAGTGAATGAAAATTCACAGTGGAATCGATGAAGAACCAACTTTATTAATTTATGTAGCGCTACATGCACGGGTGTCAGACGACGTGCGTGTCTAATTCGCCAATGCCATCTATGCTGGCCTGCATGTGGTCACCGCGAACAACAGGCCCCACGCCCGCAGGCGTACCGGTAAATATCAAGTCGCCCGGCTGTAAACAAAACAATGTCGATAAATAAGCAATGGTTTCCTGTACGTTCCAGATGAGGTCGGCAAGGTCACCCTCCTGCTTGAGCACCCCATTGACCATCAATGCGATGCGGCCTTTGTCTGGATGCCCGATTTCCTTCGCTGCAACCAACTCGGAACACGGTGCGCTGTTGTCAAATGCCTTGCCTGTATCCCAAGGTCTTCCAAGCTTCTTGGCTTCGCTTTGCAGATCGCGTCGCGTCATATCCAGGCAAACTCCATAGCCGAAAACATGCGACAGGGCATCTTTGCTGTCGATATCACTGCCACCCAGAGCCAAAGCCACCACCAACTCGACCTCGTGATGCACGTCACTGGACAAATTTGGATAGGGAAAGGCCGCACCACGACTAACCACGGTACTGGCGGGCTTCATAAAGAAAAACGGTGGTTCACGGTCTGGGTTGTGCCCCATTTCGCGCGCGTGGTCTGCGTAGTTACGACCGACACAAAACACACGATTGACTGGGAACACCTGGCCACTGTGGCGAACTGGCAGACTAACCACAGCGGGTACCGCAATCACAAAGTCTGGAGCGCTAAATGCTGAGTCAGTGACTGAGTTCATATTGACGCCTTCTCAAAAGTAGATGCCTTCACAACTGCTGTTTCAGCAAGCGTGACTTGATCCACTGATTTTTCATTTTCACCACCGTCAGTCCAGCTCGGTACGCGCCCGATTCGGGCGGCCTCATGCCAGGCAAAGTTCAACTCGACCTTGATGCCATTGATCGGTTCGCGCATGAACAGTTGATACAAATTGGAGTTGTGCGCTTTGCGTTCGCTGAAATCCACACCGTTTTTAGTCAGTCGCTCGATAAAGTCTTCAATGCCTTCACAGTTAAAGCACATGTGGTCGATTCGACCCGACCCAGGCACACCCGCAGCTGAATAGTCAATGCCGGCTTGATCGCTGGGTGTTTTCAAATACGTGTCCTGGTGCGCGCTGTGACGCGCCTTGCCAATGTGCACAACGTCTTGCTCGCCGATGTAAAGCCAGTAGACCGGAAACCCAAATTCGGGGTGGTAGCCATTGCGAAAACCCAGGTTGTCACAAAACCAGTCCCGCGTGGCATCAGGGTCATGGGTAAGAATAAGAAGATGCTCAAGAAAACGCAGTCCCATATGAAATCCTTTTAAACGGAATTAAATTAATCTGTGTACGCCAACGCTGTCGGCAAGAACGTCTAGCGCCGTATTGAGTTCAGGGGCTATCGGCACACCTGTTGCTGAACGTTGCTCCCACGTCATGTGCGACTGCTCACCAGGCAAACGGATGCTGTCAACACCCGGCAGACGTTCACTGCCCTGCATCTCATGCCAAATTTCATCAATGGCTGATGTGAACTGGGCTAGCGGCATAAAAGCCTCTACGTCGATGGCAGCAATCAAATGCCCGGTATTGGTCGTTGTGGCAAAGTCAGCATTGAAGTCGATCACGTCACGCCCAAATGCAGCGCCATTGAGGGTTCCCGCCAAAATACCAAACATCAAGGCCAGGCCATAGCCTTTAGGGCCGCCTATCGGCAGTAAAAATCCTTCAGCGGCGCGCTTTGGGTCTAACAACGGCTTGCCGTCGCGCCCCACCATCCAGCCCTCTGGCATCATCTCGCCTTTTTGTGCCTTGGCCTTGACCTTGCCATAGGCAGCATTTGTCGTCGCCATGTCCAGCACGATAGGCCCGCGCTCACCGCCAGGCACGGCAATGGCGATAGGGTTGGTAGACAGCAGCATGTCAACGCCGCCCCATGGAGGCAAGTGGTTTGCACTGCCCACTGCCATGTAGATGCCTACCATGCCATGCGCTAACGGCATTCGCGCATACAGGCCAGCGGGGCCGGCATGGTTGCTCATGCGCGCACCTACCCAAGCGATGCCACAGTTTTTGGCTTTAGAGACAGCGATACCGGCAGCGTGCCGCATCACCAAATGCCCCATGGCGTTGTCGCCATCGACCAGCGCCGTGGCGGCGCGCTCCCTCACCGTGCGCATCGTGGGCGTCAGGTTCATTCCCCCAGCCCGGATCCGCTTGACGTAAGAAGGCAATCTGAAAACACCATGCGCATCAGCGCCGCGCAAGTCAGCCTCTGCCATGATGCCGGCTACCGTCGCAGCATCGTCACCGGGCATACCAACAGCCGTGAGAACGCGCGCAATAAAATCGCACAGTTGATTGGCCGACACTTGCACAGGCACAGCGGCCTGCAACATTGCTTTCGTCATACTAATTGACCTTGTCACCTTTGGACAGGTGCTCTACCGTCAGCCCTGTTTCGCTAAAAGTACGGGTGACGTGATCACTGGCGTAGACCCACAAAATAACCAGCCTGCTGTCACCTACATTGTTAAAACAATGCGAGTGATTGGCGGGTATGTAGGTGGTGTCCATGGGCCCGAGAATGAGTTTTTTGTCCTCCACCACAACCTCGGCCTGCCCCTCCAGGATGGTGACTTGCTCATCACAGTTGTGGCTGTGCATCGGCGCAGCGCGACCCACCGGGAACGAAGTTAAACCGGTCGTAAAAACCGCCCCCGGCCGCGTGTCGGGCGTAATCAATGGCGTGGTGATGACGCCATCTCCGCGTTGAAATAACGGCACGTCCTTGATTTTTAGTATGGTTGCTGTTGTCATTTGCCAGGGTCTTTCAAAGTTTGGCCAAGTCGCTGAAGTACTGAGGGAATTTGACTTGTACCTTCGCAATCGCGTCGCGGTACAGCAGCACCGCCAAGGGCAGTGGTGTCTTGCCCTTCATTGAGCTTTGCGACAGGACATCCGTTTGTGCCGCCTCAAATGCCTTGTCTGTCGCAGGCGACATGCGCGGGTCATATGAAATATGGCTGATCCCGCTTGTCAACGCTTCTATGTTTTGCTCCGGTATCTTTGCAGCAAATATCTGTACGGCCTCAGCACGGTTTTGGCGTGTGTACTGCGTGGCTGCAGCCAGACCAGCGGAGAACCGCTCCATCAGCTCAGGCTGGCCTTGTACCGCAGACACCTTGGCGGTGGTGATCATCAGATAAGACAAATAGCCACCCCCGCGTTTGACCTCGTAGGCATCGGGCACGTTTTTCAACACCACCGAGTTCAATGGCTTTAGTGAGGCGACGGCATCAACCTTGCCGTCGCGCAAAAGATCCGCAAGAATAGGCGACTGCGGCGTATTGACGATCTGGATATCCGTCTCACTGAGGCCAGCCCTTGCCGCAGCTATTTTTAGATATTCATGCGGTGTTTGGCCCAACTGCACTGCAACCCGTTTGCCCTTTAAATCTTCGATTTTCCCTGGGCGAATACCGCTGCCTTTTTTGCTGATGATGGCCAAAGCTTCGTCTGCATTGCTGCGCGTCGCGTCGTTCATGATCAAGCCAACCACCTGCCAGGGATCGCCCTCCTGGCGCGCCTTGATAAAAGTAGTGACGCTCATGTCGGCCAACTCGACCTCGTTGGCGCGCATAGCGGCCACCATTTGATCGCCGTTATTGACAACCTTGAGCTTCAAGTCGATGCCATGCTTTAAAAAAAGCCCCTTCTCGACACCGACCAAAATGGGCAAGTGGCCTAGGTTGGCGCCCAGCACGATACCGACAGGCACTGGCTTGGGCGGCTCGGCGGTGGCGCATGCGCCCAAAAGCGCCATTGCGGTGGTTGAGAGTAAAAGCAGTTTTCGTAGGGTCATGGTTGTCTCCGATAAATAGGTTGTTAAATTAACGCTCAGCTCGCCCCGCGACGATCAATGCCAGCATCGCCCACATGACTGAATACTCAATTCCTTTCATGCGCCAAAACCAGCCATTCCCCATGTTGGCCACAAAAATCGTGGCGATCATGAAAACGACTACGCTGAGCGCCGCCAAACGTGTCAAGCGATTCGCCACAATCAAAGCGCCTGCAATGATTTGAAATAGAGCTATGCCCACAACCCAAGCTTCTGCGGGGTTGAGTTTGAAAACCCGGCCAAAGACTTCGGCCTCTTTACCCATGTTTAGAAATTTGCCGATGCCGTGTGGAATCAACATGCCACCCACAATGAGGCGTAACAACATGTCGCTATGCTGACCGACGAAATCGTGCAATAGCTTTACAAAAGGGTTGCTCGTTTCAGTCATGCTGAATGGTGTTGGATTCATCTTGTTTGCCTTTAAATTAAATGAGATAAAGCTCAAGGAGCCAACGATGCGGTGTATGCAGCAATTGCGGTGATGTCTGCGGGCGTCAGCCGCTCAACGACAGGCGCCATTTGCATGGCGTGGTCGCTCTTGCGTGCCCCTGTTTTGAAGGCAAACATTTGGCGAACGGTGTAAAGCGGTGACACGCCCGCAATACGCGGCACATCGCCCTGCCCTTTGAGGTCTGCGCCATGGCAAGCGCTACAAGCAATCGTTTTGCCGCCATCGCCCTGCGTTACCAATTGCTGGCCCCGCGCCAAGCTGCCCTTGGGCACATATGCTACAAAACCGGCGTTGGGGTCGCGATCAACAACTCTTATCGGATCGGCCGGGAACTCGGCTATTTTTTCGCCGAGCTGCTCGACGCCACCGTCTGGGTGCGGCAATCGTTTACGGCTTTTATTGAAGTAGCTGCGCGCAATAGTGTCCGCCTCTACAACGCGAACCCATGGGGTGGGTTTGATTTTTGAAAACCACTGCGCTGCCGCCTTTGCGTCTGAATCGGTCATCGCCACAGACATCTTGGTCATCCATACCGGGTCAAGCCGCCGCCCCACGCGGTAGTCTTCAATTTGGCGGAGAAAATAGGCCACTGGCAGCCCTGAAATATGACCGCTCTCTGG
The DNA here is from genome assembly GCA_038226155.1 of Burkholderiales bacterium. Taxonomy (GTDB): domain Bacteria; phylum Pseudomonadota; class Gammaproteobacteria; order Burkholderiales; family Burkholderiaceae_C; genus Polaromonas. The sequence continues at coordinate 5,208 of JBBRQQ010000092.1, read as the reverse complement.
ATGGCCTTGACCGTTGGTCAGATGGCAAGCAGCACAAGCACGCACGTTTGGTGGAGCTCCGTTTTGCACCACACGCGGCATGCCCACATTCAGCTCAGGGAACCAAAGGGCGGATCAAACAAATTGTCAATTTCTTTGCGCTTGTATGTCAATGCGCTGCCGGGTACACGTCTTGCCTCGTTTTCGTCCAAAACAACTGGTTGAACCTGGTCAGCTACTGGGTAGGCCCATTTAGGCCCCCCTTCTGCAATGGCCACCAACGAAAGCAGTGATGCAAAAATCACGATGCCTACTTGCGACGCGGCTTGCCAGCGAAACATTTGAAAATTCATGGTCTTGTCTTCCTGCTGATCTCATGATCTTTTGATCTATTGATCTATTGATCTATTGATCTATTTGTTAAAAGTGATTGTTGATTCAGCAGCTGCACAAGAGCCATGCAAAGCTGTGTAAAAACAGGACGCAAGTGTTTAATGCGTTTGGATCAATGGGCCGGGCCAGTCCACACCAGCTTTGTATTGGTAAATTCCCGAATACCCCAAGCACCAAGCTCGCGGCCATACCCCGATTGCTTGATGCCGCCAAAGGGCAGGCGTGGGTCTGAGGCGACCATGCCGTTTACGAATACCGCACCTGCCTCAATGCGCCGGGCCAATCCCGCGGCTCGGCCAATATCAGATGTCCACAATGCCGCACCCAGACCAAACTCAGTGCCGTTCCCCAGTTCAATGGCTGCATCTGCATTGGCGACGCGCAATATGGCGGCCACGGGGCCGAAGGTTTCCTCTTTGGCGGCAGCCATCTCAGGGCTTACAAAATCAAGAACCGTTGCAGGGTAAAAAGCCCCCGCGCCATCTGGAATTTTTCCACCAAACACAAGATGTGCCCCAGCACTGACACTGCGAATCACCTGGTCGTGCAGATCTGTTCTCAGCGATGTCCTGGCCATTGACCCCATGTCAACATCGCGGCGCAACGGGTCACCCACAGTTAGTTTTTCAGCACAGGATAAAAATGCCTGCACGAAGCGGTCTGCTACTGCATCTTCAACAATAAAGCGCTTGGAGGATATGCAGCTTTGCCCTGTGTTTGAAAAGCGCGCCTTAACGGCTACCTTTGCCGCCGCGTCAACATCTGCATCCGCCAGCACAATAAAGGGATCACTGCCACCAAGCTCCAGCACCTGCTTCTTGAGCAGCGAACCCGCCTGGCTGGCCACCTGCATACCGACTGGGGTAGATCCTGTCAAAGTCACCGCAGCAATTCGTGGGTCGGCGATCAGGCGATGAACCTGTGAGCCAGCAACCAGAGTATTCGTGAACAAGCCTCCAGGCGCGCCTGCCTCAACGAACACGGACTCCAACGCCATGGCGCATTGGGGGACGTTGCTGGCGTGTTTCAGGACTGCGCCATTGCCGGCAGCAAGGGCCGGCGCGGCAAATCGCAGGACCTGCCAAAAGGGATAGTTCCATGGCATCACCGCCAGCACCAAGCCAAGCGGGTCATACACGACGCGGCTGTCCGCTGCGCTGCTAGCAATTTTCTCGTCGGCTAAATAAGTGGCAGCTTGTGCCGCATAGTGCTCAAAATTCCATGCACACTTGTCAATTTCCCCCTCTGCCTCAGCGATGGGTTTGCCCATCTCCAACGTGATGAGGTAGCCCAACTCTGACCGCCGCCGCCGCAAAACAGAAGCGACCCGCTCCAATAATGCGGTGCGTTCTGCCATGGGGCAACACCGCCACTTTCGTTGCACACTGTCGGCCAGCGAAAGTTTGGCTTCAATTTGCGACTCTGTGTGAAAGTCAAACTCGCGAAGTGTTTCGCCCGTCGCCGGGTTCAGTGTGGTGTACATGCTTAAAGTCCTTGTGTCTCAGCTCAAGTCAGCAGGCACGCACACTGCACGCCTTGCTTATTAACTTGAGGGTTATCTTGCGTGCACGCACGCCGACACCCAAGGACACAAACACTTTTCTCTTGGATGAAACTACTTGTCGCCGCCCGAAATGCTGGCGCGCATACTTTCACGCCATTGCCGAGGACTCATCTCAAACCATTGCCGAAAACGCCGCGTAAAGTACGCCTCATCGGCGAAGCCACACTGGTGCGCGATTTCGCCAATGCGCGCCCCAGACGACATCAGCAATTCACGTGCTTTTTCCAGCCGACGCTCCGTCACAATTTCTGTAAACGTCTTGCCCGTTTCCTTTTTCACCAAATGTGCCAAATAATTGGGCGACAAAAATGCCGCAGAGGCGACATCGTTCAACGTCATTTCGTCTGTTGAATGCTCCCGCACATACCGAATCACCCGCGCCATCGAGTCTCGCCTGCTGGTTCGCTGCGCCTGTGATGATGCCAGGCGAAGCAGATCTGTCTCCCATGCCCTGCAAGTCAGTCCAAGCAATTGAAACAACAAACCGCGAATGATCTCTAGCGAGCCAAATCTGCGTAATCTGTTTTCTTGGCGCATCTCTTCCAGCAATTGCCTGATCGCCACGAATGAGACGTCATCAAAAGTAAAGTCCAGATACTCTTGAAATCGAAAAGGTGCCAGCTCGGGTGCCAAAGTCACAGAAACATCTTCCAGATCCAGTGGATCGACCTGCAAATCAGGCCGCAGAAATCGCTGACTAAAATTCAACAGCATGAATTGCGACTCCGGCAGATGCGGTATGAGATGAACCCGGTGAGGCAAGACAAACGCAAGGGTTCTCTCTGGAAACGGCCGAACACTGCCGCCGATGTGCTGCTGCCTGTCGCCTCCTAAATTCGCCTGGATTTGAAAAAACTCATGCTTATGCGGCCATGTGACCAATGCACGCGCTTTCTCATCACGTATATCGAAATCTAGGTGGTCTGAACGCTCGACCATCGCATACGTTTTGACGGAAGTGAGGTGCGGTCGTGTCATAAAGCTCGATGTTGCTTTGCGACGAATAAGCGATCTTTGGAAACAACTACAGACTCAGTTTTGGCAGAACGAGCCCAAAAGAGTGAGGAGATAAAAATCAAAAAAGTATTAGCAAAAAACAGTTGTCTCTTATTCATTTGAAGTTCCTAGAGCCAAGCTGGCTGGTGGAGTAAGAAGTTATCTCACTCACGCAAATCGCGCACTAACTCATTTGATCAAAAGACACATGTATCCTGTTTCTCCACATATTTATCATGCGCATTTACCCTAGAGCACCACGAAATACCGCGCCGTCTAAGTTAGATTACTCTGCTTTTAATAGCTGCTCGCGCATATACCCATTGGCCTGGAGGCCTAAAAGGCACCTGAAAATCGGCTTTTTTAAAGTTTTTTGCCGTTTTTTGAGCGTCTAGCGGCCTAAACCTACGGGCGTGAGCAGCCGCTCGACCACCTGGCCATTTTTAAGGTGCGACTCCACGATCTCGTCAATGTCGTGCACATCCACATAGGTGTACCAGACGGCCTCGGGGTAGACCACGGCCACCGGGCCGGCGGCGCAGCGATCCAGGCAGCCGGCCTTGTTAACGCGGACTTTGCCAGCGCCCGACAGCCCGGCGGCTTTGACCTGCGACTTGCAGCGGTCAAAGCCCTCTTGGGCGTGGTGGTTGGCACAGCTGTCTTCTCCGCCCTTGCGCTCGTTCAGGCAAAAGAAAATATGGCGTTCGTAATAGCGTTCAGCAGCCGGGGAAGGGGAAATTTGAGTCAGAGTCATGCATTGATTTTAGAGTGCTCAGTGTTTTCTTGCCCTGACAGCCTGGCCAGCAGGTAGAGCAAAGCGGCATAGGGCCACAACCAGCCCAGCCACTGCACGATACCGTTAAACCGGATGAAGCGCCCCTGCTCCCAGGTTTGCAGGGTTTGCCAGAAGTAGGCGCTGGCCGGAGCTTGATTGAGCAGACTTAGCTGAAGGGCCAGCGCGAGCAGCGCAAAAGCCGCCGCTCCCCTTCGTCGAACCGGCAGCAACAGCAGCGCCATCAACACCGCCAATGCGAGCCCCACACGCACCGGCAAGTCGAGCCAGGCCCAGGCGTGTTCTGGCCCGTAACTGAGCGCAGCAGACAAGGCCGACGCAGCAATGCCCGCGCACAAGGCCAGCAACGCAAAGGCGGCGCGCTTCCTGGCGCTGCGAATCACGCAGTAACCGAGCAGGCAGGGGGCCAGCGCACCCAGGGCGACGCAGACCAGTTCAACGCTCGGCACCAGTGGCTGCAGTTCAATCTCGCGCACCGGCAACCAGACCAGAAAAGGCGTGGATGCAAGCGCTTCAGCCAGCGCCATTTCCAGCCGCTCAAACACCTGCCCCAGGCCCATGGGAACGGCTGCCGGAAACAGCAGCGCCACCGGCCAGAGCATCAATAGCGCCAGCGCCCCGCGCGCATCAGACGCAAACCATCGCGCTCTGAAACGGCCCCAGCTATCAACCACTCCCAGCTTTTCAAGCGCCCATGCAATGCATGCGCCCAGCCACGCACCCAAAATATTAAGGGCTAAATCAACATTCGAAGGCACGCGCGATGGCAAATAGCTCTGCAGTGTCTCCATACTGAGTGAAAGTGCAGCTGCGCCCAGCACGGCAACACTGATGGCCCACTTCACACGTCCGCTGCGCAGGACTGTCAAAGCCAGCAAAAGGCCGAGCGGCGCATACCCCGCCACGTTGGCTGCAACGTCAAACCCAGTCCAGTATTTGGGCAGCGGCGCAGCCAGAAAATTCAGCGGTGAAATGCCCTGGTCGCGCCAGTCGGTGAAGGGATAAAGGCTGGCGTAAACAATCAAACATAGCATCGCCACAGCGAGGGGCAACGAGAGGCTGCTTCCGCTTCCATCAGATTTTGAAGTTGGGGTCTTCACGCTGGGGTCTGCGAAATAAAACCTTAAAACGGCTTCACAACCACCAAAATCACCGCGGCTGTAAGCAGCAGCACAGGCACTTCGTTAAACCAGCGATACCACTTGTGGCTGCGGGTGTTGGTATTGGCGATAAACTTTTTGAGCAAACTGCCGCAGGCATGGTGGTAGCCCACGGTCAGCAGCACCACCAGCCACTTCGCATGCATCCAGCCAGCGCCCTTGCCAATGCCATAGCCAAGGTACAGCCACAAGCCAAAACCAATCGCAGGCACAGACAGGATGGTGGTGAAGCGCAGCAATTTGCGCGCCATCAGAATCAGCCGCTGCCGCTCGGCAACGCTTTCGACAGGGACCATGGCCAGGTTCACAAAAATGCGCGGCAG
>JBBRQQ010000091.1:0-10433 GCA_038226155.1 Burkholderiales bacterium | reverse complement strand
TTCAGTGTATATCCTTTGCTGACCCGCGAGGCAGGGGAGATTTATTCAGGCATTTTCAATAGAAGAAGTGGCGCGCTTAGCCAACGAAGTATGGTTCAGACAGCCTCTACTCTAAACGCCTAGGCCTTTACCCAATGGTCACTTGGAAAATGATTTGAATTTCGCGGGCCAAAAGTGGGCCACGGATAGGCCAAATTTGGGCCAGAAAGCAAAACGCCCACATGAAGTGGGCGTTTGCTACCAGCCTTTACGGCTTGAGTGTTGGTTGCGCGGGCAAGATTTGAACTTACGACCTTTGGGTTATGAGCCCAACGAGCTACCAGGCTGCTCCACCGCGCGATAAGTTGATATTGTAGCTTATTTACGCCTTGGCCGTGTCGGCTGTGGTGTTATCGACATCAACATCAGGCCGGTCTACCAGTTCGACGAGCGCCATGGGCGCGTTGTCGCCAACTCGGAAGCCCATTTTCAAAATGCGGGTATAGCCGCCAGGACGTGCCTTGTAGCGTGGGCCGAGTTCTGCAAACAGCTTGACGACCATGTCGCGGTCGCGCAGGCGGTCGAATGCGAGGCGCTTGTTGGCCAGCGTTGGCTCTTTGGCCAGCGTGATCATGGGTTCAACAACGCGGCGCAGCTCTTTTGCTTTTGGCAGCGTGGTTTTGATGGCTTCGTGCTGTAGCAGCGAGTTCATCATATTGCGCAGCATGGCGAGGCGATCCTCGCTGGTGCGGTTTAGTTTACGTAGCCCGTGTCCGTGACGCATGGTGATTTCCTTTTTTCGTATCCGGGCAGCCGTATCAGGTACTGCCCGTGCGCCATCTCGATGCCGAGATGGTCTTCGGTTTTAAATTAATGCTTATCCAGTCCGGCCGGTGGCCAGCTTTCAAGGCGCATACCGAGGGTCAAACCACGCGATGCGAGCACTTCCTTGATTTCGTTGAGCGACTTACGGCCCAGGTTCGGCGTTTTGAGCAGCTCGTTTTCAGTGCGCTGGATCAAGTCGCCGATGTAGTAAATATTCTCTGCCTTCAGGCAATTTGCAGAACGCACGGTGAGCTCGAGCTCGTCAACCGGGCGCAACAAAATCGGGTCAAACTGCTGTGAGCTGCGCTGAACTGGCGCATCAAACGCGGCCAGTTCATTACCCTCAAGCTGCGCGAACACAGCGAGTTGTTCGACCAGAATTTTTGCCGATGCACGTACGGCATCTTCTGCGGTAACAGCACCATTAGTTTCAATTTCGATGACCAATTTGTCGAGGTCGGTACGCTGCTCGACGCGGGCGCTTTCAACCGTGTAGCTGACGCGCTTGACGGGCGAGAACGATGCGTCCAGAACAATACGACCAATTGACTTGGTCGACTCGTCACCGTAACGGCGAACGGTACCGGGCACATAGCCACGGCCATTTTCAACCTTGATCTGCATGTCAATTTTGCCGCCCTGCGACAGGTTAACAATCACATGCTCAGGGTTGATGATTTCAACATCGTGCGGAGTCTGGATGTCAGCCGCCGTCACCGGACCAGCGCCATCTTTACGCAGGCTCAAGGTCACTTCATCACGGTTGTGGAGCTTGAACACCACGCCCTTGAGGTTAAGCAAAATATTGACGACATCTTCTTGAACGCCGTCAATAGACGAGTACTCATGCAACACGCCAGCAATCGTCACCTCGGTGGCAGCATGGCCGACCATGGACGACAGCAATACGCGGCGCAGAGCGTTACCCAGCGTGTGGCCGTAGCCACGCTCAAATGGCTCAAGCGTGACTTTTGCGCGGTTGGCGCTCAGCTGCTCGACGTTAATGGTTTTTGGTTTCAGTAAATTAGTCTGCATGCAATCTTCCTATGTCAATACCCTCGGTTCGTTACACCGATAAGGCCGGCGGTACAAAAACCTGCATATTCCACATATGCAGCGCCTCGTACCGCAGGAACGAAATTAGCGTGAATACAACTCGACAATGAGCGATTCGTTCACATCAGCGGCGAACTCGTCACGGTCAGGAACCTTTTTGAAGGTGCCTTCGCCCTTCTCGATGCTGACCTCGACCCAGGCAGGCATACCCACCTGTTTAGCCAACTCGAGGGCTTCTGCCACGCGAGCCTGCTTCTTCGACTTCTCGCGCACGGCAATCACATCACCTGCCTTGACCATGTACGAAGGAATGTTGACCGAGCCGCCGTTGACGGTAATCGCCTTGTGCGACACCAGCTGGCGCGCTTCGGCGCGGGTTGAGCCGAAACCCATGCGATAGACCACGTTGTCCAGACGGCATTCCAGAATAAACAACAGGTTGGCACCGGTGTTGCCCTTGCGACGATCAGCTTCTTCGAAGTAGCGGCGGAACTGCTTTTCCAGCACGCCGTACATGCGCTTGACCTTCTGTTTTTCACGCAGTTGCAGACCGAAGTCAGACGTGCGGGTGCCAGAGGTGCGGCCATGCTGACCCGGCTTGGAGTCGAATTTTGCTTTGTCAGCGATGGCGCGGCGGGCACTCTTTAAAAAGAGGTCTGTGCCTTCACGACGGGATAGTTTGGCCTTGGGGCCTAGGTAACGTGCCACTTTGAATTCCTTTTGTCATCTGCTGCATCGCTGCAGGAGCCTTCGGTCTAGATTTTTTAGATCAGCCTAGCGGCGGTGGGCTTTGGTAAAAAGTCCTGCGCCGGGCGAATGCCAAAAAAGCAAGCAGCCCAGCCAGGACACAGGGGATTAAATACGGCGGCGTTTTTGTGGGCGGCAGCCGTTGTGTGGAACCGGGGTTACATCGGCAATCGAATTGATCCGGATGCCGAGAGCACCCAGTGCGCGGACTGAAGACTCGCGACCAGGACCTGGGCCCTTAATCTCGACATCAAGGTTTTTGATGCCTTGCTCAATGGCAGCGCGGCCAGCCACTTCAGATGCTACCTGTGCAGCAAATGGAGTCGATTTACGCGAACCCTTGAAACCCTGACCACCAGACGAGGCCCATGACAGGGCATTACCCTGGCGATCGGTGATCGTAATGATGGTGTTATTGAATGACGCGTGAACGTGTGCAATCCCGTCGGCAACATTCTTGCGAACTTTCTTGCGAACGCGTTGTGCTGCGGTATTGGTTGGTGACTTAGCCATAGGAAAACCTCTTGATTATTTCTTCAACGACGCTGCGGCCTTGCGCGGACCCTTGCGAGTGCGGGCATTGGTACGCGTACGCTGGCCACGCATGGGCAGGCCACGACGATGACGGAAGCCGCGATAGCAGCCGATGTCCATCAGGCGCTTGATGTTCATCGTGGTTTCACGACGCAAGTCACCCTCAATGGTGAACAGAGCGATCTGATCACGAATTTTTTCCAGATCACCGTCAGTCAGGTCTTTGACTTTCTTTGAATAGGCGATGGCACAGGCTTCGCAAATTTTGCGAGCACGGGTGCGACCGATGCCAAAGATTGCAGTCAAGCCGATTTCGGCGTGCTGTTGCGGCGGAATATTGATACCAGCGATACGGGCCATGTTCGTCCTCTAAAACTCTTGAAATCAGCCTTGACGCTGTTTGTGACGTGGTTCTGTGCAAATCACGCGTACAACGCCCTTGCGACGGATAACTTTACAGTTGCGGCAAATTTTCTTGACCGAAGCTGAAACTCTCATTTTTAATTCTCCTAAATTACTCGTTAAACACGGACCCGAGCCTACGCGCCGGGCGATGTCTTGAAGTTTGCTTTTTTAAGCAAGGACTCGTACTGCTGCGACATCATGTAGTTCTGAACTTGGGCCATGAAGTCCATGGTCACCACAACAATAATCATCAAGGAAGTACCACCGAAATAAAACGGCACGTTGTACTTCAAAATCAAAAACTCGGGCAGCAAACACACGAATGTGATGTAGACCGCACCTGCCAGCGTCAAACGCACCAGAATCTTGTCAATGTAGCGAGCCGTCTGGTCGCCAGGTCGAATACCAGGAATAAACGCACCGCTCTTTTTCAGGTTGTCTGCAGTCTCGCGGCTGTTAAATACCAGCGCCGTATAGAAAAAGCAGAAAAACACAATCGCACTGGCATACAACATCACATAAATGGGCTGGCCTGGGGTGAGCGTGCTGGCAATGTCTTTCAACCAGCGCATGCTTTCACCACTGCTAAACCAGCCGACTACGGTTGCAGGCAACAAAATAATCGACGACGCGAAAATGGGAGGAATCACACCAGCCATATTTAGCTTGAGCGGCAAGTGCGATGACTGACCACCATAAACCTTGTTACCAACCTGACGCCTGGCGTAGTTGACCAATATCTTTCGCTGACCGCGTTCAACGAACACCACAAAATACGTTACCAGCACAACCACCGCAACAATCACGATGGCGATCAGAATACTCATCGCACCCGTGCGCACCAGTTCCAGCAAACCACCCAGAGCGCTTGGCAAACCAGCCGCAATGCCGGCAAAAATCAGAATCGAAATACCGTTACCCAGACCACGCTCGGTAATCTGTTCACCCAGCCACATCAGGAACATCGTGCCCGCCGTCAGGCTGACCACAGCCGTCATGCGAAAACCAAAACCTGGAACCAGCACCAGACCGGGGGAGCTTTCCAACGCGATCGCAATACCCATCGACTGAAACAGTGCCAGGCCCAAAGTGCCGTAACGGGTGTACTGTGTAATCTTGCGACGTCCGCTTTCACCTTCTTTTTTCAGTTGCTCAAATGTCGGCAGGACATAGGTAAGCAACTGCATGATGATGGATGCAGAAATGTAGGGCATGATGCCCAGCGCAAAAACCGTAAACCGCGACAGCGCGCCACCAGAGAACATATTGAACAAATTCAATATGCCGCCCTGCTGGCCCTTGAACAACTCTTTGAGCTGGTTCGGGTCAATACCCGGCACAGGGATGTGCGCACCAATACGGTACACCACCAGTGCCAGCAGCAAAAACACAAGCCTGCTCCGCAAATCGCCGAACTTGCCGGATTTTGCCAATTGAGCCGAGTTAGTTGCCACTGATGAATCCTGTTTACGCTTGGAGATCTATGCTTTAAAACTCAGGCAACCGAGCCGCCAGCAGCTTCAATGATGGCCTTGGCAGCAGCAGTTGCACCAATACCATTGAGTTTGACAGCTTTCGTCAGTTCACCAGTCTTGATGATCTTGACGTTTTTAGCCAGTTGACCCACCAGGCCCGCTGTCTTCAAAGCCAGCAAGTCGACTTCAGCCAGACCGAGCTGTTCCAGAGCAGTCAACGTAACTTCGGCATTGAATTTGAGCAGATGCGATTTGAAACCGCGCTTTGGCAAGCGGCGTTGCATGGGCATTTGACCGCCTTCAAAACCGACCTTGTGGTAGCCACCGGCGCGGGACTTTTGACCTTTGTGGCCGCGTCCTGCGGTTTTACCGATGCCAGAGCCAATGCCGCGACCGACACGGCGCTTGTAGTGCTTTGCACCTACGCCAGGCTTGATTCCGTTTAATTCCATGACAAGGTCCTTAGACGATCTTGACCAGATAACTGATCTTGTTAATCATGCCGCGCACTGCGGGCGTGTCTTCCAGTTCGCTAACGCTATTGACACCGCGTAAGCCCAGACCACGCACAGTAGCGCGGTGTGACTCTTTGGTACCAATCGGGCTGCGAATCAGCTGGACTTTTACTTTATTTGCTATCGTCATTTAAATGCTCCTGCGCCTTAGCCGAAGATTTCTTCGACTGATTTGCCACGCTTGGCGGCAATGTCAGAAGCCGTGGTGGAGTTGTTCAGTGCGTCCAGAGTCGCGCGCACCATGTTGTAAGGGTTGCTCGAGCCATGGCTTTTTGCCACGATGTCGGTGATACCCATCACTTCAAAGACAGCACGCATTGGGCCACCAGCAATGATGCCGGTACCTTTGGCAGCAGGCATCATGATGACGTTAGCCGCACCCCAATGACCGGACACGTTGTGATGAATAGTGCCGTTTTTCAACGAGACTTTCTTCAAGTTGCGCCGCGCTTCTTCCATGGCTTTTTGCACGGCAGCAGGCACTTCTTTTGACTTGCCCTTACCCATGCCGACGCGACCGTCACCATCGCCAACCACAGTGAGTGCGGCGAAACCGAGAATACGGCCACCCTTCACCACTTTGGTGACGCGGTTGACCGCGATCATCTTTTCCTTCAGACCATCGTCCGGAGCGTCGTTTGCGGATTTTGCTTGAAACTTTGCCATACTTTGTATCCAGTCTGCTTAGAACTGCAAACCAGCTTCGCGAGCCGCATCAGCCAGCGCTTTGACGCGGCCATGGTACGCAAAACCGGCGCGATCAAACGCCACTTTTTCTACACCCGCTGCTTTTGCTTTTTCAGCAATACGCTTGCCAATGGCCTGCGCAGCAGCAACATTTCCACCTTTACCGGACGCGCCGATTTCCTTGCGGACTTCGACTTCTGCGGTAGATGCAGCAGCCAGCACTTTGGTGCCGTCGCCAGAGATAACGCTGGCGTAGATGTGCAGGTTGGTACGATTTACCGTCAAGCGGGCAACGCCTTGTGTGGCGATGCGAATACGCGTTTGACGTGAACGACGAAGCCGCTGCGCTTTTTTGGTCAACATGATGCAGCTCCTTATTTCTTCTTGGTTTCTTTGATCGTGATCTTCTCATCCGAATAACGGATGCCCTTGCCTTTGTAAGGCTCAGGAGGACGAACAGCACGAACTTCAGCGGCGATCTGGCCAACACGCTGGCGGTCAGAACCCTTGATAACGATTTCAGTTGGCGTAGGCGTGGCAACCGTGATGCCGGCAGGCATATCCATCACCACAGGGTGTGAATAACCAACCGTCAAGTTCAGCTTGGCACCTGCAGCCTGGGCTTTGTAACCCACACCGACAAGGCTGAGTTTTTTCTCGAAGCCCTTGGTCACACCGGTCACCATGTTGTTGACTAACTGCCGCATTGTTCCCGACATCGCATTGGCTTCGCGAGAATCATTGGCGGGCTCGAACGTCAGCTTGCCAGCATCATTTTTGATGGTGACGAGCGCGTTTTTGCTCAAGGCCAAAGCGCCGAGGGCACCCTTGACATTGATCTGGTCTTCTTTGATGGCCACATCCACACCACTTGGTATCGATACTGGCATTTTTCCTACACGGGACATTTCAGTTACTCCTCAATGCCGCGATTAAGCTACGTAGCAAAGAACTTCACCACCGATACCGGTAGCGCGTGCCTTGCGATCAGTCATCACACCTTGCGGGGTGGTGACAATTGCTACGCCCAGGCCATTCATGACCTGAGGAATAGCGCCGTGGCCTTTGTAAACGCGAAGGCCGGGGCGGCTGACGCGCTCGATGCGTTCAATCACGGGCTTGCCTGCGTAGTACTTCAGGGCGATTTCCAGCTGCGACTTGCCGTCGTCGGTTTTCACCGCGAAGCCGTCGATATAACCTTCGTCTTTCAAGACTTGCGCAATGGCAACCTTGACTTTGGACGATGGCACCAGCACAACGGCTTTTTCAACCATTTGTGCATTCCGAATGCGTGTCAGCATGTCGGCGATAGGATCACTCATACTCATTTTGTGGCTCTCCTATTACCAGCTTGCTTTGGTGATACCAGGGATATCACCAGCGAAGGCCAATTCACGGATCTTGGCGCGAGCCAGACCGAATTGACGGAAGGTTCCGCGTGGGCGGCCCGTGATCGCGCAGCGGTTACGCTGACGGGTCGGGTTCGCGTTGCGGGGCAACTTTTGCAACTCCAGGCGGGCCAGAGCGCGCTCGTCGTCAGTCTTTTTGAAATCATTGGCGATAGCCTTGAGTTCAGTGTGTTTTTTCGCGAATTTAGCGACCAGTTTGTCGCGTTTTGCTTCGCGTTGCAGTAATGCTTGTTTTGCCATCTTGCGCCTTCAGTTCTTGAACGGAAAACGGAAGGCGGTGAGAAGTGCCTTGCACTCGTCATCGGTCTTGGCCGTCGTGGTGATGCTGATATTGAGTCCGCGCAAGGCATCAACCTTGTCGTATTCAATTTCAGGGAAAATGATCTGCTCTTTCACGCCGATGTTGTAGTTGCCACGGCCATCAAAGGCCCGGCCAGAGATACCGCGGAAGTCACGAACACGCGGCAGGGCCACCGTCACGAAACGGTCTAGGAACTCATACATCTTCACGCCGCGCAGGGTAACCATGCAGCCGATAGGCAAGTCTTCGCGGATTTTGAAACCGGCGATAGCCTTTTTGGCCTTGGTCACCACAGGCTTTTGGCCTGCGATTTTGGACATGTCGCCAACAGCGCTGTCCATGACCTTTTTATCGGCAACCGCCTCGCTCACGCCCATGTTGAGCGTGATCTTGGTGATGCGGGGAACCTGCATCGGCGATTTGTAGCCGAATTTTTCAATCAGGGCAGGCGCGATTTTCTCGCGGAACTGGGCCTGCAGGCGAGCCTGGGCAGGAGCAGTTTGGGTAGGGGCAGTCTTTGCCATATTTATGCAGCCTTGATTTCGTCGCCGCTGGACTTGAAGACGCGCACTTTTTTGCCGTCAGCCAACAACTTGATGCCAACCCGATCCGCCTTGCCAGACGCCGCATTGAAAATGGCGATGTTGGACTGGTGAATCGGCATGCTTTTTTGAACGATGCCACCTGTCGTACCCTTGAGCGGGTTTGGCTTGGTGTGTTTTTTCACCAGGTTAATACCCTCAACCAGCACGTAGCTGTCGTCAGTGCGTAGCGTGATCGTGCCGCGCTTGCCCTTGTCGCGACCTGCGATGACGATGATCTCGTCGCCTTTGCGAATTTTGTTCATGACTTGTTCCCTTACAGGACTTCAGGAGCCAGGGACACGATCTTCATGAACTTTTCAGTGCGCAACTCGCGCGTCACTGGTCCGAAGATGCGGGTGCCGATAGGCTCCAGCTTTGCGTTAAGCAACACAGCTGCGTTGCCATCGAATTTGACAAGCGAACCATCGCCACGGCGAATGCCCTTGGCGGTGCGAACAACCACAGCACTGTAAACCTCGCCTTTTTTGACGCGGCCACGTGGAGCGGCTTCTTTGATGCTGACCTTGATGACATCACCAACGCTGGCGTAACGGCGCTTTGAGCCGCCCAGCACTTTGATGCACATCACGGATTTGGCACCCGTGTTGTCAGCAACGTCGAGTTTGGATTGCGTTTGAATCATTAATTTAGTCCCAACTTGCACCGAAAGCAGTTTTTACAAACCACACCATCGATCAGTCTTGGGCCTGTCGTCTACATCGCGAACTATTCGCGCTGCTTCCGTTAGGCTAGTTATTTGCGTATTCCGTAATCAAACAGAATTCCTCGCTTTTTTGGAGCGAAGCCCACGATTATCATCAAACCGGGTGGCTGTGTCAACAACCCCGACTGAAAATATCATTTAATTTTGCTCAGGTCATGGCGGGACATGCAAATATTGGTCACATAGCCCCAGAAAGCTATTTAGTTGCGGGGCAACGCCCGTCTCCTGCTGCAGCAAGCCCGACACTCTGGCCGCCATTGACTTGGCCAGCGCAGCATCCAGAAACAGCAGCCGCGACCGCCTAGCCAGCACATCTTCAACCGTCAATGCGTACTCATATCTCGCCGCAAACCGCACCATCGCGACGGTCAGACCACCGCCCAGCGCCTCGTCTTCCGCCATGGCCTGAACCGCGCCAGCCTCGCTGCCATACAGATGCAGGCCTGGGGCATCGCTAATTTTTCGCGTGGAAGTTTTTCCATCCGTGTGAGCGCCCACTAACCTTAGATGCGCTGTCACGCGGGGCTTGGCCGGAAGCAGCTTTGCGGCAAAGCACTTGTCCAGCACGTCCTCGGCCATGGCGCGGTAGGTTGTCCATTTGCCACCAGTCACCGTGACCAGGCCGCTTTTGCTGACCAAAACCGTGTGCTCACGGGAAATTCCCTTGGTGCTGTCACCATCTTCATCAGCCGGTTTAACCAGTGGGCGCAAGCCGACCCAGATACTTTTGATGTCAGAGCGGGTCGGAGCGTGGCTCAGGTAGCGGGCCGATTCGCCGAGGATAAAGTCCACCTCTTCCTTAAAGGCCAGCGGCTCGCGCGCCAGATCATGGCGCGGCGTGTCTGTCGTGCCCAAAATAACTTTGCCCAGCCAGGGCACGCCAAACAGCACCCGTCCGTCGGCCGTTTTGGGGATCAGCATGGCGTGGTCGCCGGGTAAAAACTCGCGATCCACCACAATATGCACGCCTTGGCTGGGCGCCACCATGGGCTTGACGCTGCGGCCAATCGCGGCGCCGTCTTCCATGCGCAAATGGTCTACCCACACGCCAGTAGCGTTAACCACACAGCCAGATTTAATGGGGTAGCTTTGACCGGTTTGCTGATCCTTCACCTGCAGGCCAACGACCTTGCCAGCGTCGTGCAGCAAGCCGCTAGCGCTGCAATAGTTGACCAGCAACGCGCCCTGCTCT
>JBBRQQ010000090.1:0-10471 GCA_038226155.1 Burkholderiales bacterium | reverse complement strand
CCCAGAGCGTCATCAAGCTGCTGGTGGTGGACGACCACACGCTTTTCAGGCGCGGTCTGGTCGCGCTGCTGGCCCAGGACGGGCGGTTTGAAGTGGTCGGTCAGGCCGGTGACATCGGCGAGGCACTGCGCTGCCTGGAGCGCAGCCCGCCCGAGCTGATTTTGCTCGACAACCACCTGCCGGGCGTGAGCGGTGTCGATGGTATCGCCTCGCTCAAGCAGGCCGCACCCGAGGTCCGCATCTTGATGCTGACCGTCAGCGAAGACGAAAACGACCTGGCGGCGGCGCTGCAGGCCGGGGCCGATGGCTACCTGCTCAAAACGGTAGAGCTTGACCATCTGTGCGACTTCATCATCAAGGTGCTGGCCGGTGTTTCAGTGGTCAGCCCCGACATGATGACCAAGCTGGTCACCGCCTTCCGGGGCCGCAGTACACAGCCGGCTGTTGCTGCAGAGCCACCTTTGCTCCCCCTCTTGCTTTCGCCCACCGCAACGCCAGCACCCGCTGAAACCGCAGACTTGCTCTCATCCCGCGAGCGGGACGTGCTGGCCCTGATTGCCCTGGGCGACAGCAACAAGCTCATTGCCCGCAAGCTCGACATTGCCGAGACGACCGTCAAGATCCATGTCCAGCACATCCTGCGCAAGCTGCACCTGAGCTCGCGCGTGCAGGCCGCTGTGTATGCGGCCAGCCGGGAAGGGGGCTAGATCAGAACGGTCATCACTACGATTTTGATAGCTGCCCATGCAGGTATCACGTGGGCCAGAGGCCAAGATTGATGCAACTGCATATCGGTTTTGAAGCCGCAGCGCGCGTGACCACCGTAAGCGTGGAAACCGTGCGGCTTGCTTTGAGTGGGTAGGGTCGTCGGTCTTTCTCTTGCTAGAGAAAGGACGAGTCCTTACCGCAGAGGCGCAGAGAACGCAGAGGGCCGCAGAGTTGAAAAATCAGTTTTTTAATCTCCTCTGCGCAACTCTGCGTTGGAGGTTTTCTGCCTTTTGCGGTCAGCACGCACCACAGGCCGCCGAATCAGGCTTTGACCTGCATCAAGTCTTGTCGCAATTGGCGCATGGGTAGTCCTTCAGAACGATGGAGCGTGGTGGGACATCGTTCTTTTTAAGGTGCGTGACGTTCTAACGGGGGATAGGCAAACGCCCCGTAACCGCCGACAGTCATGCCATGACCCCGGAACAAAACATGGCCACTGGTCTGGCTGACGCCAAAAAAGCCTGGTCGGTGCTGATCGTCAGCACCCTGGCTTTCACAGTCTGCTTCATGGTCTGGATGATGTTTGGCGTGATTGGTATTCCGATCAAAAAGATGCTGAACCTCAACGCCACCGAGTTTGGCTTGCTGGCAGCCATGCCGGTGCTCACCGGCTCGCTGGTTCGGGTGCCGCTGGGCATCTGGACTGACCGCTACGGCGGCCGCATCGTCATGGCGGTGCTGATGGCCTGCACGATTCCTGCGATCTGGCTGCTGAGTTACGCCACGCTGTACTGGCATTTTCTGGTAATTGGCCTGTTTGTGGGCCTGGCCGGTGGCTCATTTTCAGTCGGCACGCCGTATGTGGCGCGCTGGTTTCCCAAAGGCCGTCAGGGCATGGCGATGGGCGTGTACGGTGCTGGCAACTCGGGCGCTGCTGTCAACAAGTTTGTGGCACCGGTGCTGCTGGTGGCGTTTGGCTGGGCCATGGTGCCGCAGGTGTACGCCGCCATCATGCTGGCGGCGCTGGTGCTGTTCTGGCTGTTCAGCTACAGCGACCCATCGCATCTGGTGCCCAGCCGTGTCAAGTTCACGGACCAGCTCAAGACGCTCAAAGACCCCAAGGTGCTCAAGTACTGCCAGTACTACAGCATCGTGTTTGGTGGCTATGTGGCGCTATCGCTATGGATGGTGCAGTACTACGTGGGCGAATACGGGCTGGACATCCGGCTGGCAGCGCTGCTGGCGGCCTGCTTTTCATTGCCCAGCGGCGTGTTACGGGCTGTTGGCGGCATCCTGTCCGACAAATATGGCGCGCACAGCGTGACCTGGTGGGTGATGTGGGTGAGCTGGGTGTGCCTGTTTTTGCTGTCGTACCCGCAAACCGACTTCACCATCATCACCGTCACAGGCCCGCAGACCTTTCATATCGGGCTGAACGTGTACACCTTCACCGCGCTGATGTTTTTGCTGGGCATTGCCTTTGCCTTTGGCAAGGCCAGCGTTTTCAAGTACATCAGCGACGACTACGGTGCCAACATTGGCGCCATCAGCGGGATTGTCGGCCTGGCGGGTGGCCTGGGCGGCTTTGTACTGCCGATTATTTTTGGCGTGCTGATGGATTTGACCGGCATCCGCTCCAGTGCTTTCATGTTCATGTACGGCATCGTCTGGGTCTCGCTGATCTGGATGTACTGGACCGAAGTGCGTCGTACGGAAGTCATGGGCAATAACGCGGCGGGTGCAGCTGCCTGAAGCCAGTCATTTTTTCCGGGAAAAAACCATGAACACCTCGACACCTTCTAGCGCAGACATCACCGACTGGCGACCCGAGGACGACACCTTCTGGGAAACCACGGGTAAAAAAGTCGCCTACCGTAACTTGTGGATCTCGATTCCAGCACTGCTGTGTGGTTTTGCGGTGTGGGGCATGTGGGGCATCATCACGGTGCAGATGCTGAATCTGGGCTATCCGTTCAGCCAGGCCGAGCTGTTCACACTCACCGCTATTGCCGGGCTGGCAGGCGCGACGATGCGGATTCCCGCCTCTTTTCTGATTCGCCTGTCTGGTGGCCGCAATACCATTTTCCTGACGACCTCGATGCTGCTGGCCCCGGCGATTGGCACCGGCATCGTGCTGCAGCACCCTGAATGGCCGCTGTGGTCGTTTCAACTGATGGCTTTGTGGTCAGGCGTGGGTGGCGGCAACTTTGCCAGCTCGATGTCCAACATCAGCAGCTTTTTCCCGAAGCGTTTGCAAGGTACCGGGCTGGGCTTGAACGCTGGTTTGGGCAACTTTGGCGTGACCACGATGCAGATCGTGATTCCGCTGGTGATGACGGTCAATATCTTCGGCAGCTTCGGCGGCGAACCAATGACGCTGCTTAAAGAGAGTGGCTGGATTTTTGGCGCCATTGCACCGGGCACACCGACCTGGATTCAGAACGCCGGTTTTGCCTGGGTGCTGTCACTGGTGCCGCTGACGGTTTTATGCTGGTTTGGCATGAACAACCTCAAGACCGTCTCACCCGATACCGGCAGTCCGATGGTGGCCTTTCTCAAGATCACCTGGCTCTACACGCTGTCGTTCATCCCGGCGGGCATTGGTCTGTATTTGTACCTGCCCAAGCCCAGTGGCCTGGGCGTGCTAAACATGTGGCTGACCATGCCGCTGATGATTGTCAGCACGCTGATGGTGCTCAAGATCACGGCCTTTGGTGCCATGAAGGAAAACGTCGCCAGGCAATTCGCTATTTTCCGCAACAAGCACACCTGGTCGCTGACGACGCTTTACATCGTTACTTTTGGCTCGTTCATCGGGTTTTCGATGGCGTTGCCGCTGTCGATGAAAGTGATTTTCGGGGTCAGCCATGTGCCAGACGCCAGCGGTGTCATGCAGCACACCCTGGTCAACCCCAACGGGCCTGCGGTGCTGGCTTATGCATGAATTGGCCCGTTTGTGGGCGCGGCGATTCGGCCTGTGGGCGGCTGGATCGCGGACAAGGTCGGTGGCTCCATCGTCACGCAGTGGGTCTGCGCCGTCATGGTGGTCGCTGCTGTGGCAGTCGGCTACGTGATGATGCAGGCCTTTCAATCGGCCACGCCCGAGACCTATAGCAATCGCGATTCAAAATGCAGCCAAGAGAGTGGATTTTGAATCATCGCTAAGAGCGACAATTCTGGGATGCAAGACTTCCTCAGTGCCAGTGAACGATCCTCCCTCAAATCAGCCCATAGGATGGAGCGTGACCGAAAAATTGGGGATCGTATGAAAGTCGTACTCCTTACCGATCAGGGCGAGAGTTTTGCGCAGATTGCCAAGTTTTTGTTCATCGACGAGCAGACAGCTCGCAGGCATCTTAAAGACTACTTCGACAACGACAAAACAAGCGGATCAAGTGGAGGCTCCGAAGGTAAATTGACCCAGGAACAGGCTGACCGGTTGCGGGCCATTTTGGCCACTTGCGATGTGCCAACTGCCCAAACTGCGGTCGAAAAAGCCAAAGCTCTTTTGGGCATCAAGTTCTCCATCTCTGGCATGACGGATTGGCTCAAGCGCAACCGCTTTTCCTTCAAGAAAAGCGAGCCTGCACCCGCCAAAGCTGACTCGCAGGCTCAAGCCGAATTCATCGACAAATACCGCGACCTCAAAAACGACTTGTCCGAGGGGGAAGTCATCCTTTTCTTGGATGCCGTACACCCCACCATGGCCACTAAACTGGGCTACGGCTGGTCGATCAAAGGCGAGAGAAAAATTGTTGCGACAACTGCGGGGAAAACACGGATCAACGTCATCGGAACACTCAACGCGCAGACGCTCAAGCTGGTCACTACCTATCCAGCGACAGTCAATTCACAGACCTTGGCTGAACACTTCACCCGGCTGCGCCGAAGTTATCCTCAAACCAGATTTTCCACGCTTAACATCATCCTCGATCAAGGCTCCTACTGCCTCAGCAAGGCCACGCAGATCGAGGCCGCCCGCCTAGGTATCAAGCTGTGGCACCTTCCTGCTTACTCGCCCAACCTAAACCTGATTGAGCGGGCCTGGAAGGTGATGAATGAGCAGGTGCGTGACAACGTCTATTTCCCCGATGAGAAGGTCTTTATCTCGACCATCAAGGATTTTTTCCTTAATCGTTGGAGCAAACTTTCCAAGTCACTCGCCACCCGATTCGCAGACAACTTTCAGGTCATTCAAAAACCTGCATTTTGATTCGCGATTGCTATATTTCTTCGCCTTTCTCGCGTTGTTCATGGTGCTGTTTGCCGCCAGCGGCATTGGCAACGGCTCAACGTTTCGCAGTATTGGCGTGATTTTTGACCGCCAGCAGGCAGGTCCGGTCCTCGGATGGACCTCCGCTGTGGCAGCTTACGGCGCTTTCATTGCCCCCGTCGTTATTGGCGCGCAGATCAAGGCTGGAACACCGCAAAACGCGATGTACGGTTTTGCGATTTTTTACGCGCTGTGCCTGGTGCTGAACTGGTGGTTTTACCTGCGCTCTGGCGCTGAAATAAAAAACCCATGAGACCTGTTGAAGCCATCTTCTTTTTGCTCCCTCTCCCTCTGGGAGAGGGCGGGGGTGAGGGCACCCCGAACTTGACATGTTTCATTGAATTACTGGAGACCTGAATGAGTCATTTCCTTGACCGACTAAGCTACTTTTCCAATCCAAGAGAGTCGTTTTCAGGCGACCACGGCGTCACCACCGCTGAAGACCGCACCTGGGAAGACGCCTACCGCAACCGCTGGGCGCATGACAAGATCGTGCGCAGCACGCACGGCGTGAACTGCACCGGTTCATGCTCATGGAAGATTTACGTCAAGGGCGGCATCGTGACCTGGGAAACCCAGCAGACCGATTACCCGCGCACCCGCTGGAACATGCCGAACCACGAACCACGCGGCTGCTCACGCGGCGCCAGCTACAGCTGGTATTTGTACAGCGCCAACCGCGTCAAATACCCGATGATTCGCGCCCGATTGCTCAAGCATTGGCGCGAGGCGCGTTTGACACTGCCGCCAATCGAAGCCTGGGCCGCTGTCGTGCAGGATGAAGCCAAACGGCGTGATTACCAAAGCGTATGCGGCCTGGGCGGCATGGTGCGTTCGAGCTGGGACGAGGTTAACGAGCTGATTGCTGCGTCCAACATTTACACCATCAAGCAACACGGCGCTGACCGAATCATCGGCTTTTCACCGATTCCAGCGATGTCGATGGTCAGCTACGCCTCGGGCTCGCGTTATTTGTCACTGATCGGCGGCGTCTGCATGAGCTTTTACGACTGGTACTGCGACCTGCCCCCCCCAGCAGCCCGCAGGTCTGGGGCGAACAAACCGACGTGCCTGAGTCAGCCGATTGGTACAACTCCAGCTTCATCATCGCCTGGGGCTCGAACGTGCCACAGACGCGCACACCGGACGCCCACTTTTTTACCGAAGTGCGCTACAAGGGCTGCAAAACAGTCGCCATCACGCCCGACTATTCTGAAGTCGCCAAGCTGTCTGATCTGTGGCTACACCCCAAGCAAGGCACCGACGCCGCCGTCGCCATGGCGATGGGCCATGTGATTTTGAAAGACTTCTACTTTGGCGGCAACGGCAAGCCGCGCTCGGCGTACTTTGACGACTACGCCCGGCGCTATACCGACCTGCCGATGCTGGTGATGCTCAAATCACACACGCTGGAAAACGGTGAGACTTGCCTGGTGCCCGACCGCTATGTGCGGGCTTCTGATTTTGCTGATCAGCTCGGGCAGGACAATAACCCGGACTGGAAAACCGTTGCGTTTGATGCCACGGGCCAAGTCGTCACGCCGCAGGGCGCGATTGGTTTTCGCTGGGGGCCAGATGGCCGCGCCGATATGGGGCAATGGAACCTGGAGGCCAAGGAAGCGCGTGATGGCAATGACGTGAACCTCAGGCTGTCTGCGCTGGAAGGTGACGCAGCAGGACACGACAGCGCACGCGTCGGCTTCCCTTATTTCGGTGGCATTCACCACGATCATTTTCCGAACAACGAGCAGGGCGACGTGCTGGTACGCACCGTGCCGGTTTCGCGCATTTCAATCGGCAAAGATGGCGAGGCCAAAGAGGTTCTCGTCGCAAGCGTGTTTGACCTGCAGGCCGCACAGTACGGTATTCCGCGCGGGCTACCGGGCGAGATGGCCGCTGCAGACTTTGACGACAACACGCCTTATACCCCCGCCTGGCAGGAGCAGATCACCGGTGTGCCGCGCGCCCAGATCATCAGCGTGGCGCGCCAGTTTGCCGACAACGCCGAAAAGACCCAAGGCCGCTCCATGGTCATCATCGGGGCCGGCATGAACCACTGGTACCACAGCGATATGAACTACCGCAGCGTCATCAACATGCTGATGATGTGCGGCTGCATTGGCAAAAGCGGTGGTGGCTGGGCGCATTACGTGGGCCAGGAAAAGCTCAGGCCGCAAACCGGCTGGACACCGCTGGCCTTTGCGCTCGACTGGATTCGCCCGCCACGGCAGATGAATTCAACCAGCTTTTTCTACGCCCATACGGACCAGTGGCGCTATGAAAAGCTTGGCGTTGATGAGGTGCTGTCGCCACTGGCTGATAAAAAGCGATATGGCGGCAGCATGATCGACTACAACGTGCGCGCCGAACGCATGGGCTGGTTGCCCAGCGCGCCACAGTTGCAAACCAACCCGATGCAGGTCGTGAAAGACGCTCAGACCGCCGGACTGGACGCCAAAGACTATGTGGTCAAGTCACTCAAAGACGGCTCGCTCAAATTGAGCTGTGAGGACCCCGGCCAACTGGCCCCGCAACCTGTTCGTCTGGCGCTCCAACATCATCGGCTCGTCAGGCAAAGGCCATGAGTATTTCCTCAAACATTTGCTGGGCACAGACAACGGCGTTCAGGGTAAGGATTTGGGCGCTGAAGAGGGCAAGCCCGAGGAAGTGGTTTGGCACGACAAGGCGCCAGAGGGCAAACTCGATTTGCTGGTCACGCTCGACTTCCGCATGAGCACCACTTGCTTGTACTCAGACATCGTGTTGCCGACCGCTACCTGGTACGAAAAGAACGACCTGAACACCAGCGACATGCACCCCTTCATTCACCCGCTTTCAACAGCAGTGGACCCGGTGTGGCAATCAAAAAGCGACTGGGAAATCTACAAAGGATTTGCCAAAAAATTCAGCGAACTCTGCGAGGGTCATCTCGGCGTTGAAAAAGAAATGGTCTTGACGCCAGTCATGCACGACACACCGGGCGAGCTGGCTCAACCGTTTGACGTGAAGGACTGGAAGCGCGGCGAATGCGAATTAATTCCGGGCAAGACCGCGCCACAGATGCAGGTGGTCGAGCGCGATTACCCGAACGTATACAAGCGTTTTACCGCTGTCGGCCCGCTGCTCAAAAAAATCGGCAACGGTGGTAAAGGTATTTCTTGGAACACCGAGAAGGAGGTCACGCAGCTGGGACAGTTGAGCGGCGTGGTGACCGAGCCTGGTGTGACGCTGGGCATGCCGCGCATCATGAGCGACATCGACGCCTGTGAAATGGTGTTGCAACTCGCACCCGAAACCAACGGCCATGTGGCTGTCAAGGCATGGGAAGCGCTGGGCAAGCAAACTGGCCGCGACCACACGCATCTGGCGATGCACCGGGAAGACGAGAAAATCCGCTTCCGCGACATTCAGGCGCAGCCGCGCAAGATCATCAGCTCACCGACGTGGAGTGGCATTGAGTCAGAAACCGTGTCGTACAACGCCGGTTACACCAACGTGCATGAATACATCCCCTGGCGCACGCTGACCGGTCGCCAGCAGTTCTACTAGGACCACCCGTGGATGCTGGCTTTTGGTGAAGGCCTGGCCAGTTACCGCCCACCGGTGAACCTGAAAGCCACCGCGGGTGTGCATGGCATCCGCAGCAACGGCAACGCTGAAATACTGCTGAACTTCATTACACCGCACTAGAAATGGGGCATTCACTCGACCTATACCGACAACCTGTTGATGCTGACGCTGAGCCGGGGCGGCCCGATCATCTGGCTCAGTGAAGACGACGCCAAATTGATAGGTGTGGAAGACAACGACTGGATCGAGGCCTACAACGTCAACGGGGCGATTTCAGCGCGGGCTGTGGTCAGGCAGCGCGTCAAGCCCGGCATGGTGATGATGTACCACGCGCAGGAAAAGATCGTGAACACGCCCGGCTCTGAGATTACCGGCCAGCGCGGCGGCATTCACAACTCGGTGACCCGCATTGTGCTCAAACCGACCCACATGATTGGCGGTTATGCACAGCTGAGCTACGGCTTCAACTACTACGGAACCATCGGCACCAACCGCGATGAGTTTGTGGTGGTCCGCAAGATGGACAAGGTCGATTGGCTCGACACACCGCGTGATGACGACCGTGCCTTTGCGGTACAACAAATGGGAGAAGCAGCATGAAGGTACGCGCGCAAATCGGCATGGTGCTGAACCTGGACAAGTGCATTGGTTGCCACACCTGTTCAGTCACCTGCAAAAACGTCTGGACCAGCCGCCCGGGGATGGAATACGCCTGGTTCAACAACGTCGAGACCAAGCCCGGCATTGGCTACCCCAAAGAGTGGGAAAACCAGGACAAATGGAACGGCGGCTGGGTTCGCAAGGCTGACGGCTCGATTGAACCCAAGCAAGGCGGCAAATGGAAGATGCTGATGCGCCTGTTCGCCAATCCGAATATGCCGCAAATTGACGACTACTACGAGCCCTTCACGTTTGACTACGACCATCTGCAGACAGCCCCTGAGATGAAGGCCACGCCAACGGCGCGCCCGCGCAGCCTGATTACCGGCAAGCGTATGGAGAAAATCGAGTGGGGCCCCAACTGGGACGAAATTTTGGGCGGCGAGTTTTCAAAGCGCAGCAAGGACGCCAATCTGGCGAACTTTGACCAGGTGCAAAAGACATGGTTGGCCAGTTTGAAAACACCTTCATGATGTACCTGCCGCGCCTGTGCGAGCACTGCCTGAACCCGGCCTGTGTGGCGTCCTGCCCGTCAGGCTCGATCTACAAGCGTGAAGAAGACGGCATTGTGCTGATTGATCAGGACAAATGCCGTGGCTGGCGCATGTGTGTGTCGGGTTGCCCGTACAAAAAGATTTACTACAACTGGAAAAGTGGCAAGGCTGAGAAATGCACGTTTTGCTACCCGCGCATTGAGGCTGGGCAGCCTACTGTGTGCAGCGAAACCTGCGTTGGTCGTATCCGCTACCTGGGCGTGATTTTGTATGACGCGGACCGAATTCAGGAAGCGGCCAGTGTGGAGAACGACAAGGACCTGTATCAGGCCCAGCTCGATATCTTCCTCGACCCGAACGATCCGGCTGTGATTGCGCAAGCGCGCCTTGACGGTATTCCTGAAGCCTGGCTTGAAGGCGCCCGCAAAAGCCCGGTTTACAAAATGGCGGTTGAATGGAAAGTTGCCCTCCCGCTACACCCCGAGTACCGCACGCTGCCGATGGTCTGGTATGTGCCGCCGCTGTCGCCCGTCACCTCGGCTGCCAACGCCGGACACATCGGCATCAATGGTGAGTTGCCTGACATTGCGCAGATGCGCATCCCCGTGCAGTACCTGGCCAACCTACTAACGGCCGGCGACACCGCACCGGTGATTCGTTCGCTGCAACGCATGATGGCGATGCGCTCTTACCAGCGCAGCAAGCATGTGGACAACGAGCAGAACCTGGCGGTGCTGGCCCAGGCTGGCTTGAGCGTCGCTGAGGT
>JBBRQQ010000089.1:0-11039 GCA_038226155.1 Burkholderiales bacterium | reverse complement strand
CGTGGCGTTGCTACCAGTGGCTGGCGAGGCAGGAGTTTTTCACTGGGCATCGCTGACAGCGTGAGCGTGCTCGCGCGAAACGCAGCAGAAGCGGACGCGGCAGCGACGGTGATCGCCAACGCCGTGAATATCAACGATGTATGTATTGCGCGCCGCCACGCGTGCGATGTCAAGGACGATTCTGACCTCGGTGCCACACTGGTTACGGTGTATGTGCCCGAGCTGGAGCCGGAGCTGATCACCAGCGCCCTGACTGCCGGGCTAAAACGTGCAAACGAGCTGCGCGCTGCGGGCCTGATATGGTCTGCTGTGCTGGTTTGTCAGAATCAGGTCGTTACCAGCTCCCATGCAGCAGCTGGAATATTGAGCTACCAGGATGAAAATGCAGACAAAGGCAGGCAACTTGGTTCAGTATTTGCTTAACAACACAAATGGACGCAGCGAATGATTGAAGTCAGACGAATTTTTACCCACGTCGAAGAAATTCGGCACGAATTTGGGCCAGCAACCGGCACGCCGCTGCTGCGCGGAGCTATTGGTATCGTGTTGAAAAATCCGTTTGCCGGGCGATACGAAGCTGATTTGCTGCCCATGATGGACGAGCTTCAACCGCTCGGCGTTGACATGGCCGAGCGCCTGCGCGCCGCGATGGATGTGCCCGCCGAGCGCATTGAGGGTTATGGCAAGGGTGCGGTGGTGGGTGCTTCGGGCGAGCTGGAACATGGCGCGCTGTGGCACGTACCGGGTGGCTACGCGATGCGCGAATTGCTGGGCTGGAAGGGTGATCGCAATGCATATGCAAAAGGCCTCGATCAACCAGCAAAGCAGGCAACAACGCTGCAGCAGTCGGGCCAGCCTGGTAATGCCTTATCCATCGTGCCATCAACCAAAAAAGTCGGCGCACCTGGTACGGCACTGGATGTTCCCTTGACCCACATCAACGCCAGCTACGTGCGCAGCCATTTTGATGCCATCGAAGTGCGCGTGCCCGGCGCGCCGCTGCATGATGAAATTGTTTTCATTCTGGCCATGAGCACCGGAGCCCGGGTACACGCCCGTATGGGCGGCTTGGCGGCCAGCGCCATCAGCCAGTGGAACGGCTTGCGCTGATTCAACTGATTAAAAAACACCGGGAGAAAAATTCATGACTGCGAAAATCCGCAAAATCATTGTCCAGGTTGATGAGGTGCATATCGAGATGGGGCAACCCGTCGCCCCGCCCACACGCAGGGCGTTGGCGATGGCGGTCATTCATAACCCTTGCGCCGGGCGCTATGTTGAAAACCTGGATGAGCTGATCGCCATTGGAGAAGAGCTGGGCGCGTTGCTTGGTCAAAAGTGCGTGCAGGCATTGGGCATCAAACCCGGCGAGGCACAAAGCTACGGCAAGGCGGCGATTGTGGGCGAAGGCGGTGAACTCGAACACGCAGCAGCCATACTTCATCCCAAGCTGGGCGCGCCGCTGCGCCTGGCGGTTGAAAAAGGCGCTGCGCTGGTACCGTCGAGTAAAAAGCAAGGCACGCTGGGTACGGCGATTGATGTGCCGCTGGGTCATAAAGATGCAGCGTTTGTGCGCAGCCACTTTGATGCGATGGAGGCTCGGGTGTCTGATGCGCCCAGGGCCAACGAGATCGTGGTGGCGGTTGTGGTGACGGACAGCGGCAGGCCCCTGGCACGTGTGGGTGGTTTGCGGGCTCATGAAGCCAAAGGCGTAGACGGTTTACGTTAAATCGACAACCTGTTTTTTGACGTGTCACACTGCGACGCTGGAAATATTTTTCTTCTCTTCAACTACTTCGGGAGTCTCTTATGAAACTGCACTTTAAAACGCTCGCTGCACTGCTCTGCATGGGCCTTGTAGCTGCGGCGCAGGCACAAAATGTCATCAAAATTGGCGAGGTCAACAGCTACAAAGCGCAGCCAGCATTTTTAGAGCCCTACAAAAAGGGGATGGAACTGGCGGTAGAAGAAATCAACAACGCGGGTGGCGTACTGGGCCGCAAGATTGAGCTGATCACCCGTGACGACAATGCCAACCCCGGCGACGCGGTGCGCGTGGCTGAAGAGCTGGTTTCGCGCGAAAAAATTGATGTGCTCACCGGTACGTTTTTATCGAACACTGGTCTGGCGGTAGCTGACTTTGCCAAGCAGAAAAAGTTTTTCTTTTTGGCGGGTGAGCCCCTGACAGACAAAATGACCTGGCAAGGTGGCAACCAATACACCTTCCGCCTGCGGCCTGGTACTTACATGCAAGCTGCCATGCTGGTGCCGGAGGCCGTGAAGATGAAGAAAAAGCGCTGGGCTATTGTGTATCCCAACTACGAGTACGGGCAGTCGGCTGTCGCCGCCTTCAAGCAACTGATGAAAGCTGCCCAGCCTGACGTTGAGTTTGTTACCGAGCAAGCCACACCGCTGGGCCGCGTTGATGCGGGCAGTGTGGTGCAGGCACTAAGTGATGCCAAGCCAGATGCCATTTTTAATGTACTGTTTGGGGCTGACTTGTCCCGCTTTGTGCGTGAAGGCAATACGCGCGGTTTGTTCAAGGACCGTGCGGTGGTCAGTGTGCTGACTGGCGAGCCTGAGTATCTGGAGCCACTCAAAGACGAAGCGCCCAACGGCTGGCTGGTCACGGGGTACCCGTGGTATGGCGTACAAACGCCTGAACATAAAGCGTTCTTTCTGGCCTACCACGCAAAGTACAAAGACCACCCGCGCCTCGGCTCGGTAGTGGGTTACGCCATGATCAAGTCGGTAGCCGCTGGCATTGCCAAAGCCAAAAGTACCGAGAGCGCCAAGCTGGTGGCCGCCTTCAAGGGCCTGCAAGTCGACACGCCATTTGGCAAGATCACCTACCGCCCTGAAGACCACCAGTCCACCATGGGTGCGTTTGTGGGTAAAACCAAAAACGACAACGGCAAAGGCGTGATGGTCGACTACGTGTACCTCGATGGCGCCAAATTTCAGCCGCCTGTTGCCGAAGTAAAAAAAATGCGCGCTGTTGATTAATTCCAACTTCGAACGAGCAGATTGACGTGCGCAGCGTTCACGTCGCTCACTTTTTCAACTGCCAGCGGCTACTTTCAAAGAGAGCGTCATGAGTTTTTCAGGCTTCATCGTCCAGTTGCTCAATGGGTTGGCGGGTGCGTCGTCACTGTTTTTGGTAGCTGCGGGTCTGTCGCTTATTTTTGGCGTTACCCGTATTGTCAACTTTGCGCACGGCTCGTTCTTCATGCTGGGCATCTACATCGCCTACACGGTGGTCGCCCGCATGGGCAACATGCTGGGTACAAGCTTTGGCTTCTGGACGGCGCTGGTGCTTGCCGCGATAGCTGTTGGCCTGATTGGCGCGCTGATTGAAGTGGCGCTATTGCGTCGCATTTATAAGGCCCCTGAGTTGTTTCAACTGCTCGCTACGTTTGCGTTGGTGCTGGTTATCAAAGATGTGGTGCTTTACTTTTGGGGACCTGATGAGTTGCTGGGTCCCCGTGCGCCGGGCTTTACAGGCGCGGTTGAAATTTTAGGCAGGCAGTTTCCCACCTACGACCTTTTTCTGATCGTTGTGGGCCCTGTGGTGCTGGGGTTTTTGTGGCTGCTGCTCACCCGCACCCGCTGGGGTACGCTTGTGCGTGCCGCTACGCAAGACCGCGCCATGGTTAGTGCATTGGGTGTTAATCAGGCTTGGCTGTTCACGGCGGTGTTCGCATTGGGGGCCATGCTGGCGGGCCTGGGCGGTGCGCTGCAATTACCGCGCGAGCCTGCTACGCTGGAGATGGACCTCAACACTATAGGCTCAGCGTTTGTGGTGGTGGTGGTTGGTGGCATGGGGTCTATTCCCGGCGCTTATGCGGCCGCTTTGCTGATTGCTGAAATCAAGGCGATTTGTATCTGGCTTGGCGTGGTTGAAGTGTTTGGCTACAGCATCTCGTTTTCAAAGCTCACGCTGGTAGTTGACTTTGTAGTGATGGCGGTGGTGCTGGTATGGCGGCCCTGGGGGCTGTTTGGCAGGCCGCAAGCGCCTAGTCGCTATCTGGGCATGCCGGAAGAGCCGCTGCGCAAAGGTGGGCGCGCTTACCTTGCGGTGGCCGTGGTTGTTGGCGTGCTGCTGGCCTTGATGCCCGTGCTGACTGCCAACTCGCCGTACACCACGGTGCTGATGATTGACCTGTTGATTGCCGCATTGTTTGCTGCCAGCCTGCACTTCATCATGGGGCCTGCAGGCATGCATTCGTTTGGTCACGCGGCGTACTTTGGGCTAGGCGCGTATGGTGCGGCGCTCCTGGTGCGATCAAGTGGCCTGCCGATGGAGGCTGCGCTGGTGCTTGCGCCTTTGGTAGCGGCAATAGGCGCTTTGGCCTATGGCTGGTTTGCGGTGCGTTTATCGGGTGTTTACCTGGCCATGCTCACGCTGGCGTTTGCGCAAATTACCTGGGCCATCGTCTTTCAGTGGGACAGTTTTACCGGCGGCAGCAACGGCCTGACAGGTGTGTGGCCTGCGGACTGGCTGCTTGAGAAACGCGCCTATTACTGGCTTACTCTGGTGTTGGTTGCCGCTGGTGTTCTTGGCTTGCGCCGCGTTTTGTTTTCACCGTTTGGCTACGCGCTGCGTGCCGGGCGTGACTCGGTGTTGCGGGCCGATGCGATTGGTATTGACGTTAAACGCATGCAGTGGACAGCGTTTGTCATTGCCGGCGCAGCGGCAGGCCTGGCGGGTGCGCTTTATGCCTTTTCAAAAGGCAGCATTTCACCCGAAAGTTTGAGTGTCGGCAAGTCGGTGGATGGCCTGGTCATGGTGCTGCTGGGCGGTGTGCAAACGCTGGCGGGGCCGGTGGTGGGGGCCTTTACGTTTGCCTGGCTTCACGACACGGTGGCCCGCAACACGGACTACTGGCGCGCCATGCTGGGTACGATTATTTTGCTGCTGGTACTTCTGTTCCCACAGGGCATTGCAGGCTTTTTCAAGCAGCTGTTTGATCGATTCTTGCGGCGTAACGTTGGGGCGAAACCATGACTGACACGCCACTTTTGGAGGTAAAAAACCTCGGTAAATCGTTTGGTGGTGTGAAGGCGGTTGACGGTATCAGTTTCAATTTGCACGCAGGTGAGTTGCTGGCGCTCATTGGCCCCAATGGTGCGGGCAAGTCCACTACTTTTAATATGGCTAACGGCCAATTGCGAGCTGACCAGGGTTCGATTTTGCTGGATGGGCAAGAGCTGGTAGGCCGAGCGCCGCGTGCGATTTGGCGCCTGGGTGTGGGCCGCACCTTTCAAATTGCCGAAACCTTTGCATCGCTCACAGTGGTTGAGAACGTGCAGATGGCGCTGCTGTCACAGGACGGAAAATTATTTGCTATGTGGCGACGCGCTGCCGACCACAAGCGGGTCGAAGCTCTGGAACTGCTAGAGCAAGTCGGAATGAAAGCCCAAGCCGATCGCCCGTGCAGCGAGTTGGCTTATGGTGATGTCAAGCGCGTTGAACTGGCCATTGCCATGGCCAACTCACCCAAGTTGCTGCTGATGGACGAGCCCACAGCAGGCATGGCCCCTAACG
The DNA here is from genome assembly GCA_038226155.1 of Burkholderiales bacterium. GTDB lineage: Bacteria > Pseudomonadota > Gammaproteobacteria > Burkholderiales > Burkholderiaceae_C > Polaromonas. The sequence goes on along the minus strand of JBBRQQ010000089.1, from coordinate 5,491 downwards.
AGCGCAACGCCTTAATGGCCTTGACCAAGCAGTTGGTGATAGACCGCAATATGGCCGTGCTGTTCACTGAGCACAGTATGGACGTGGTGTTTGCATATGCGGACCGTACCATCGTGCTGGCACGAGGTCGGCTGATTGCCGAGGGTAAGCCGCTGGAGATTCGAGACCATCCCAAAGTGCAAGAGGTGTACTTTGGCAGCGGCAAGACATTTGAGAAAAAAGTCAGAACACTGGTCGGAAGTGCCGAGGTAGCGGTATGAGTGCTGACGTGCTGCTTGAGGCGAAGGGCTTGGCTGCCTGGTACGGCGCGGCGCAAATTTTGTACGACGTCAACCTTGAGGTCAAACGCGGCGAAGTCGTTGCCCTGATGGGCCGCAACGGGGCCGGAAAATCCATCACGCTTAAAACGCTGATCGGCATGCTCGCCAAGCGCAGTGGCAATATCCATTTCTTAGGCATCGATATTTCTAAAACCGAGCCGCATGTGGCCGCGCGCTTGGGCCTTGGCTTTGTGCCCGAAGACCGGCGTGTGTTCACCGACCTGACGGTGATGGAGAACCTGGAGGTCGGCAAGCAGCCTGAGCGCCGCTGGTCTGACGGCACGGCTGCGCCCGTGTGGACACCCGAGCGCTTGTTCAAGCTGTTCCCCAATCTAGGCGAAATGCCGGACCGCCTGGGTGGTCGCATGAGTGGTGGCGAGCAGCAAATGCTCACCGTCGCCCGTACGCTGATGGGCAACCCCCACCTGGTGTTGCTAGATGAGCCGTCCGAAGGCGTGGCGCCGGTGATTGTTGAGCAAATGGCGCAAATGATTCTGGAGCTAAAAGCTAAAGGCGTGAGCATTTTGCTGTCAGAGCAAAACATGCATTTTGCCGAGTTGGTGTCCGACCGCGCCTACGTGCTCGAAAAAGGGCAAATTCGCTACGAGGGTTCGATGGCTGACTTGTCTGCCAACGACGAGGTGCGGCGCGCTTACCTGAGTGTTTAGCGCCATGGCAAGCCACGCTGTCACCGTTACCTCCAACCTTACTTTCACAGTAAACCGCGTCAGCCACACACTGGCAGTGTCAAGCCAAGCGTCGCTGCTCACAGTGTTGCGCAATGACCTTGAACTCAACAGCCCAAAATACGGCTGCGGCCTGGGTGAATGCGGTGCGTGTACGGTGCTGGTGGATGGTATTGCGGCCCGGTCCTGTGTGATACCTGCGCAGGGCGTAGCGGGGCGACACATCACCACGCTGGAAGGCCTTGGATCTACAGGTGCGTTACACCCTATTCAACGAGCGTTTATTGACGAGCAAGCCGCCCAGTGCGGCTATTGCCTGAGCGGCATGGTGATGATGACTGCCGCACTGCTAGCGCGCAAGCCCGAGCCGACCGATGACGAGATTCGGCGTGAACTCTCGGGCAACTTATGCCGCTGCGGTGCCCATCTTGAAATCATCAAAGCCGTACACCGTGCTGCGCAGTTGATGCGCGAGGCCGCAGAGAGCAGGACGACATGAGCCTGCGCTGCACCCAGGTTTTCAAGCGCGCTGACCTGCATGCCGCAGCGGGCTGTTTGCTTGTCACCCGCCAGCCGCCGCCCGCACCATCGCCCACGCCCGGCCAGCCGCCGCTGGTACACGCCAACCCACAAGAAGGGGTTGAGATACTGCTGGCCGTTTGGAATGACGGTAGCGTCACTGCGTTGCACGGCCACGTTGATTTGGGTACGGGCATACGCACGGCGCTGTCGCAAATCGTGGCTGAAGAATTGGATATGCCGCTTGAACGCATAAACATGGTCTTGGGCGATACCGCGCTGGTGCCCAACCAGGGCGCGACGATTGCCAGTGCGTCGATTCAAATCTATGCCGCGCCCCTGCGTGCGGCAGCGGCACAGGCGCGGGCGTGGCTGGTGGGGCGTGCGGCGGTACTGCTGAAGGCGGATGCAGCGTTTGATTACTCTGCGATGGCAAGGGAGGTTATAGCCGAGCAACACATCGAGCTGCTACTGGACCTGGACATCCCCACCAAGCCCGCAGCCGACTACCGATTAGTGGGCAGCAGCACGCCGCGCGTGGATATACCCGCCAAGGTCACGGGCGAGCTCACTTTTGTGCACGACATGCGCGTGCCCGGCATGTTGCATGGGCGGGTAGTGCGCCCGCCTTACGCGGGGGCTGACCACGGCGACTTTATTGGCAATACGCTGGAATCGGTTGATGAGTCGTCAATCGCGCACATCCCTGGTATTCGGGCGGTGGTGGTGATTCGGGATTTTGTTGGCATCGTGGCCGAGCGTGAAGAGCATGCCGAGCAGGCGCTGCGTGAGTTGCGTGTGCACTGGAAGCCGTGGCCCGGCATGGCTGATTTGGGCGAACTTGAAAACGCGATTCGAAATAACCCGCGCATCCAGCGCAAGCTGCTGGACGAAGGCGATGTGGACGCGGCGATGGCCAATGCAGCGCAGGCCATGCCACGCACCTATATATGGCCTTACCAGATGCACGCATCCATAGGGCCCTCGTGTGCAGTGGCTGATTGGCATCAAGACCGTATAACGGTGTGGACAGGCAGCCAAAACCCGCATGTGCTGCGTGCTGACCTGTCGCGTTTGATGGGTCTGGCTGACGTGGCAATTGATGTAATCCGGATGGAAGCCGCTGGTTGCTATGGCCGCAACTGCGCAGACGACGTGGCGGCTGATGCCGCCCTGCTGTCTCGAGCCGTCGGGGTGCCGGTGCGGGTGCAGCTCACGCGCGAGCAGGAAAACGCCTGGGAGCCCAAAGGCGCGGCGCAGTTGATGGATGTACGTGGCGGTTTGAATGCCGATGGCTCAGTTGCTGCGTATGACTTTGAAACCTCGTACCCGTCCAACGGCGCACCTACATTGGCGCTCCTGCTGACCCGCACGATAGAGCCAGTTGCGCAGGCGTTCGAGATGGGCGACCGCACCGCCAGACCGCCTTACGATTACAGCAACCTGCGCGTGTGCGTCAATGACATGGCACCGATTGTTCGGGCATCGTGGCTGCGTGGTGTCTCAAGCCTGCCCAACTCGTTTGCGCATGAGTCTTACATTGACGAGCTGGCCACTGCTGCAGGCGTTGACCCGGTTGAGTTCAGGCTGCGTTATCTGTCAGAGCCTCGTGCGCAAGAACTGGTGCGCAGCACAGCCGAGCGGGCGCAATGGGCTGCCCACACCCAGCCGCAGCAAGCGGCTGGCAGCAGCAACCCCGACGTGGTGCATGGCCAGGGCGTGGCCTATGCCAGATACATCCACAGCAAATGGCCAGGCTTTGGCGCCGCGTGGGCGGCATGGGTGGCCGAAGTTGAAGTCAATCGTAAAACCGGTGAGGTCCATGTCAGGCGTGTAGTGGTCGGCCACGACGCAGGTACGCTGATTAACCCGGCGGGCGTGCAGCACCAAATACACGGTAATGTGGTGCAAACCACCAGCCGCGCCTTGACCGAGCAAGTCACACTCAACCCGCAAACGGGCGCAGTCACCAACCTTGAGTGGGGCAGTTACCCCATCATGAGTTTTAGAGATGTGCCCGTGATTGAAGTCGTTACGATGGCACGCCCTGGCGAGCCGCCATTGGGCGCGGGCGAGTCGTCATCGGTACCCGGTACAGCGGCGATTGCGAATGCAATTTTTGATGCCACAGGTGTGCGTTTTCGCCAACCGCCGTTTACGCCGGAAGTGGTGCGTGCGGCGTTGAACGCGGCTGCAGCCGCTGTACCAGCGCCACAGGGCGAAGCAAAACAACAGGCGCTGGGTGCGCCGCTGCAAGCGCCGCCTGGCAATGCCGTATGGCCGCCAGGCAAGCGGGCGTGGTCGCGTGTGGGGGCTGTGCTGGCTGCTGTTGTGGGTGTTGCCTGGGCCCTGTTCGGCGGTCGCCCATCGATTGCGCCAATCACCTCTATCGTCAGCTCCGCATCAAGCTTCAGCGCGGCCACTATTGAGCAAGGCCGCCAGCTAGCGGCGTTAGGCAACTGCATTGGCTGCCACACGGCCCCCGGCGGCGTGCCCAATGCGGGTGGGCGCGTCATGCCCACGCCGTTTGGCAACATCATCACGACCAACATCACGCCCGATGTTGAAACGGGCATTGGCAACTGGTCAGTTGCCGCTTTCAGGCGCGCCATGCGCGAAGGCATCTCGCGCGACGGGCACTATTTGTACCCTGCCTTTCCGTACACGGCCTACGCCAAAACAACTGATCACGATCTTGACGCGCTCTATGCCTACCTGATGGTGCAACCGCCTGTGCGCTTTGTACCGCCTGCAACCGAGCTGGCTTTTCCGTACGGCGTGCGGCCTTTGATGGGCCTGTGGAATGCGCTGTTTCACGATGCCAAGCCTCTTCAAAATGTAGCTGCGCAAACAGCTGAGTGGAATCGGGGTGAGTATCTCGTTAACGGCTTGGGCCATTGCGGCGCGTGCCATACACCGCGCAATGCGCTGGGTGCTGAAAAGGGTGGCCCAGCGTTTTTAAGCGGCGCGGTGATTGACGGTTGGGAGGCACCGGCACTCACGGCGCTGTCACGCGCACCTGTGCCGTGGAACAGCGCCGAGCTGTACCGCTATTTGCGCCAAGGCCACTCCGAGCAGCACGGCATAGCGGCTGGGCCTATGGGCCAGGTGGTCAAAGAGCTGGGTGCGTTGCCCGATGCGGACATTCAAGCCATGTCCACATATCTTGCGTCGTTCACGGCCCCCATCTCAGAGCTGGAGAGCACCGCGCGTGCCAGCCAGGTGGTGCTAGGTGCACAAAAAAACGCAGCGGATTTGCTGGGCCCCGGCCAGCGCCTCTTCAACGGCGCTTGCGCCTCATGCCACCACGACGGTGATGGCCCCACGCTGCTGGGCGTTAACAAGCCGCTGGCTCTGAACAGCAATTTACACAGCCAAAGGCCTGAAAACCTGGTGCGCGTGATTCTGGACGGCATTCGCGTACCCGCGCATCAAGACATCGGCTTTATGCCCGCGTTTCGCTATAGCTTGAGTGATGCGCAAATCGACTCGCTGGCCACCTACATGCGCAGTCGCTACGCGCCGGCATCGCCTGCGTGGGTTGATGTGGCCACCACCGCCGCACGTCTGCGGGCCAGCCTTGGTGAGCACTAGGTAACACCTGTGACCAGCTGCGACCGACAGTGGCCGCTGTTTTACCCAAAACAGGTCAAAAATGCTGAAAGTTAGCCATTTTTGACCCTAAAAAATAGCCAAAGCCCTTTAAATACGGGCTTGACCAGCTACGATTTTAATAGCAAAAGGCTGGTATCGCGAAGCTCAAACATTACTGCGCAGCCCAGCCGCCGTCCATGTTCCAGGCCACGCCGCGTACGTTGTTGCCGGCTGGCGAGCAGAAGAAGACGGCCAGTGCGCCCAGCTCTTCGGGGGTGGTGAATTGCAGTGAGGGCTCTTTCTCGCCCAGTAGCTGGGCCGTGGCTACCGCGTTGCTGATGCCGCCAGCCGCCGCCCTGGCATCAACCTGTT
>JBBRQQ010000088.1:0-11267 GCA_038226155.1 Burkholderiales bacterium | reverse complement strand
TTCAGGGAAGCAGGCTTGTTTAGACGGCCAGGCGCTTGCGGCCTTTGGCGCGGCGTGCAGCGATGACTGCGCGTCCGCCACGGGTTTTCATGCGGGTCAGAAAACCGTGCGTACGTGCGCGCTTGACTTTGGAAGGTTGGTATGTGCGTTTCATGATTAATCCTGCTTATTCGCTATTTAGGCTCTTTAAATTTTGTCCCTGGCTGCCCAGCCAACCAATATGAAAATATCGGGGCATCAATGCGCTGACCTGCCATGAAGACCGGGCCGCGAATCAGGGAAACCCGTGATTATCGCAGATTTCTCAAGCCTGGCAACCAGTTAGGCCGGTTAATTGGTGTGATGACTGAGATCCGGCCGCCGCCCCGGGTGTCGCTTCCACGCCCCGCGTCCACCCGTCCAAAATAGGTTAAAACCCGCATAAAAATTTTGTGGATAACTCCCTTCCGCAGCTACAATGCATGGTGCCAAAAATCAAGAATATCCACAGGCGCTTAGTGGACCCCACGGCGGAAAATTACATGAGCCCACTCTTGTGGTCGGCCTAAATCGCCATGAGTGACGGCTCCGCGTTCAACATGAGCCACGGTTTGTGGCAGACCTGCGTCGACCATCTCGCACAGGAGTTGCCTGAGCAGCAGTTCAACACCTGGATCCGTCCGCTGGCTGCCGATGTGGCTGAAGACCTGTCCAAGGTCACCATTCAGGTCGGCAACCGCTTCAAGCTCGACTGGATTCGTACGCAATATGCTGCCCGAATTGCCGCCTTGCTCGAAAAGGTATCTGGTCATAATATTCCACTTGAGTTGGCGCTTGCTCAGCGTGAAGTTCCCGCCAAATCAGCATCCTTAACTCGCAGCTTTGAAGGTTCTGGGATTCCTGAGCCAGCTGGCTTGGGGGTGGCTGAAGACATTGCCGGTGCGCCATTTAAAAACCGGCTGAACACCGCGCTAACCTTTGACACCCTGATTGAAGGCACCGCCAACCGCATGGGCCGCGCAGCTGCCATGCATGTGGCCAGCAGCCTGGGCCAGCTTTACAACCCGCTTTTTATCTACGGTGGCGTTGGCCTGGGCAAAACCCATTTGATGCACGCCATTGGCAACAAGCTGCTGGCTGATAACCCCGCGGCCAAAGTTCTCTACATCCATGCAGAACAGTTTGTATCGGATGTGGTTAAAGCCTATCAGCGCAAGACTTTTGATGAGTTCAAAGAGCGCTACCACTCGCTCGATTTATTGTTGATTGACGATGTCCAGTTCTTCGCCAACAAGGACCGTACACAGGAAGAGTTCTTCAACGCCTTTGAGGCCTTGCTGACCAAAAAGTCACACATCGTGATGACCAGCGACACTTATCCCAAGGGCCTGACCGACATCCATGAACGACTTGTTTCACGTTTTGATTCCGGCCTGACCGTTGCCATCGAGCCGCCGGAGCTTGAAATGCGCGTAGCCATTTTGATCCGCAAGGCCGAGGCCGAAGGCACCGTGATGCCTGAAGAAGTCGCTTTTTTTGTGGCTAAAAACGTGCGCTCCAATGTGCGCGAGCTGGAAGGCGCGTTACGTAAAATCCTCGCCTATTCGCGTTTCAACCAGAAGGAAATCTCCATCCAGCTGGCGCGTGAAGCGCTGCGCGACCTGCTGTCTATTCAAAACCGCCAGATATCGGTTGAAAACATACAGAAGACTGTCGCCGACTATTACAAGATAAAAGTTGCTGACATGTATTCCAAAAAGCGCCCGGCCAGCATTGCCCGGCCGCGCCAGATTGCCATGTACCTGGCCAAGGAACTGACACAAAAGAGCCTGCCGGAGATTGGCGAGCTGTTTGGTGGGCGTGACCACACCACAGTGCTGCACGCCGTACGCAAAATGTCTGCCGAGCGCCAGCAAATGACCGAACTCAACCAGCAACTGCATGTGCTTGAGCAAACCCTGAAAGGCTAAAAGCAGCCCATGACCCTTCAAACACCAGCCAGAAACCCCGCACTGATAACTATGGGTATAAGTTTTGCACAACCCATGAGTTATCCACAGCACTGGCAAAAAACCAAAAGTTATTCATATTTGACGGCCCCCATCTACGGCGTCTCATCACAAGGTTAAACAATCGCCAAGTGGCTGATTAAAAAGGGGAAAATAGCGATGTCCACAGATAGTTGCTGCCCTTACTACTACTACTAATTTGAATTAAAGAATTAAAGAGAAATAAAGAGGAAGTCATGATCGTTCTGAAAGCCACCCAGGATAAAGTTTTGTCGGTATTGCAATCGGTCGCCGGTATTGTGGAACGCAGGCATACGCTGCCGATTCTTGCCAACGTGCTGATTCGCAAGACCGGATCACAATTGCAACTGACAACCAGCGATCTTGAAATCCAGATCCGCACTACAGCCGAGCTGGACGGCGACAGTGGCAATTTCACGACCACCGTTGGCGCACGCAAGCTCATCGACATCCTGCGCTCCATGCCGAGTGACCAGACCGTATCGCTTGAATCGGCCCAAAACAAGCTGATCCTGAAAGGCGGTAAAAGCCGCTTCACGCTGCAAACTCTGCCGGCTGAAGACTTCCCGCTGGTGCAGGAAGCCGCCAACTTTGGCCCGGCCTTCTCGGTACCGCAGAAGGTCTTGAAAGCGCTTTTGAACCAGGTTTCGTTTGCCATGGCTGTGCATGACATTCGCTACTACCTCAACGGCATCCTGTTTGTGGCTGAAGGCAAGCAGCTCAGTCTGGTCGCTACCGATGGTCACCGGCTGGCTTTCTCGTCAGCTACGCTCGATGTTGAGGTGCCCAAGCAGGAAGTGATACTGCCGCGCAAGACGGTGCTTGAAATGCAGCGCCTGTTGAGTGATAAAGAAGGCGCGATTGAAATGCAGTTTGCAGGTAATCAGGCCAAGTTCAGTTTTGAAGGTATGGAGTTTGTCACCAAGCTGGTCGAGGGCAAGTTCCCCGACTACAACCGCGTCATTCCCAAGAACCATAAAAACATCATCACCATGGGCCGCCTGCCCCTGCTGGCCAGCCTGCAGCGTACCGCTATCTTGACCAGCGAAAAGTTCAAGGGTGTGCGTTTGAACATCGAGCCCGGCACCCTGCGTGTCGCATCGAACAACGCAGAGCAGGAAGAAGCGGTTGATGAGCTTGATATCGACTACGCAGGCGACGCGATTGAAATCGGGTTTAACGTCACCTACCTGATCGACGCGCTTGCCAATATGGACCAGGACATGGTGAAGATGGAGCTGGCTGATTCCAACAGCTCTGCACTGCTGACCATTCCCGACGACGCAGCCTTCAAATACGTCGTGATGCCGATGCGAATCTAGACAAAGCCAAACACCGTTAACAAAAAACCAAACCCGCTACACAAGCGGGTTTGCTGCTTCAAGATAGTAAGAAGATTGGAAAAAATGCCGGTATGACTGAAGAAAAAAAACCTCAAGACGATAGCCAAAAGCCGAACAATGATGAGTTTGTGAACGATGGCGCAGCGGGCGAAAGCAGTTCCAACTTTCAACCAAAAATTGATACCAACCAGGCGGGCGCATCTGAAGCCTATGGTGAGGGTTCAATCCAGATTCTTGAAGGCCTGGAAGCCGTGCGCAAACGTCCTGGCATGTATATCGGCGACACGTCCGACGGCACCGGCCTGCACCACCTGGTGTTTGAGGTGGTTGACAACTCGATTGATGAATCACTGGCTGGCCATTGCGACGACATCCTGGTAACCATTCACCCCGACAACTCGGTGAGCGTGGTTGATAACGGGCGCGGCATTCCGACCGGCATCAAGATGGACGACAAGCACGAGCCCAAGCGTTCGGCGGCTGAAATTGCCCTGACCGAGCTGCACGCGGGTGGCAAGTTCAACCAGAACAGCTACAAGGTATCAGGCGGCCTGCACGGTGTGGGCGTGAGCTGCGTCAATGCGCTGAGCAAAATGCTGCGCCTGACGATTCGGCGTGACGGCAAGGTGCATGTCATGGAATTCTCACGCGGCTTTGTGCAAAACCGAATCATTGAATCAGTGGGCGGCGTTGAAGTGTCTCCCATGAAACTCATGGACGATACGGACAAGCGCGGCACAGAAGTCCACTTTTTGCCCGACACCGACATCTTCAAAGAGAACAACGATTTTCATTATGAAATTTTGAGCAAGCGCCTGCGCGAACTCAGCTTTTTGAACAACGGTGTGCGCATCCGCCTCAAGGACGAGCGGACCGGCAAAGAGGACGACTTTGCCGGCGCGGGCGGCGTCAAGGGTTTTGTTGACTTCATCAACAAGGGCAAAACCACCCTCAACCCCAATGTGTTTGCCGCCATGGGCGACCGCATGAGTGACCAGGGCACCAACATCGGCGTTGAAGTTGCCATGCAGTGGAATAGTGGTTACAGCGAACAGGTGCTCTGCTTTACCAACAACATTCCACAACGCGACGGTGGCACCCACCTGACCGGCTTGCGCGCCGCCATGACCCGCGTCATTAACAAATACATCGACGACAGCGAGATTGCCAAAAAAGCAAAAGTAGAAGTTACTGGCGATGACATGCGCGAAGGCCTGTGCTGCGTGCTCAGCGTCAAGGTACCCGAGCCAAAGTTTTCAAGCCAGACCAAAGACAAACTGGTGTCGAGCGAAGTGCGCGGCCCGGTTGAAGACATCGTCAGCAAGCTGCTGCACGACTACCTGCAAGAGCGCCCGGCTGACGCAAAAATCATCGTTGGCAAAATCATTGAAGCCGCCCGTGCTCGCGAAGCCGCCCGCAAGGCCCGCGACATGACACGCCGCAAAGGCGTGCTCGACGGCATGGGCCTGCCCGGCAAGCTGGCGGATTGCCAGGAAAAAGACCCGGCAGGTTGCGAGATTTATCTGGTCGAGGGCGACTCTGCCGGTGGCTCTGCCAAGCAGGGCCGTGACCGTAAATTTCAGGCGATCCTTCCCTTGCGCGGCAAGATTTTGAACGTTGAAAAAGCGCGCTATGAAAAGCTGTTGACCAGCAACGAGATTTTGACTCTCATCACTGCCCTCGGAACCGGTATCGGCAAGGCCGGTGGCACCACTGGCAGTGACGACTTCAACGTCGCCAAGCTGCGCTACCACCGCATCATCATCATGACCGACGCTGACGTTGACGGTGCGCACATCCGCACGCTGCTGCTGACCTTTTTCTATCGCCAGATGCCCGAGCTGGTCGAGCGCGGCCATATCTACATTGCGCAGCCACCGCTGTACAAGGTCAAGGCCGGCAAAGAAGAGCAGTACCTAAAGGACACCAATGCACTCGACAGCTTTTTGCTGCGCATCGCGCTCAATGGTGCGTCGGTGCAAACGGGCGGTGCGGCCAGTACCGAGCTGGCTGGCGACACGCTGGCCGAGCTGGCGCGCAAGCACCAGTTAGCCGAGTCCGTCATCGCCCGCCTGCGGGGTTTTATGGATGCCGAAGCACTCAAGGCGATTGCCGATGGCATCAGCCTTAACCTCGACACCGTGGCTGAGGCTGAAAAGTCTGCCGCCTTGCTTCAACAGTTTTTACCCACGGCAGAAGTCGCTGGCGAGTTTGATGTGCGCACCGACAAACCCATTCTGCGCATTAGCCGCCGCCACCACGGCAACGTGAAAAGCAGCGTGCTGACACAAGACTTCGTACACGGCGCGGATTACGCCACGCTGGCCGAAGCTGCAGCTACGTTCAAGGACCTGATTGGCGAAGGTGCCACGGTCAAGCGCGGCGAAGGCGAACGCGCCAAGGAAGAAAAAATCACCGACTTCCGCCAGGCCATGAAGTGGCTGGTAGGCCAGGCTGAAAACGCCACATCACGACAGCGCTACAAAGGCCTGGGCGAGATGAACCCCGCACAGTTATGGGAAACCACCATGGACCCGACGGTGCGCCGCCTGCTGCGCGTGCAGATCGACGACGCCATTGAAGCCGACCGCGTGTTCACCATGCTGATGGGCGACGAGGTCGAGCCGCGGCGCGAGTTCATCGAGCAAAATGCCCTGCGGGCTGCGAATATCGACGTTTGAGACCTTCCAGATCAACCCAAAGCCTAAACATCTTATGAGTAACACAATCGAATACACCCCACCCAAAGTCTGGGTCTGGGATAAGGAAAGCGGCGGCAAGTTTGCCAGCATCAACCGGCCAGTTGCTGGTGCGACGCACGACAAGGTGCTACCAGTCGGGCGCCACCCGCTGCAGCTTTACTCTCTGGCCACGCCCAATGGCGTAAAGGTGACGGTGATGCTTGAAGAGTTGCTGGCACTGGGTCACAGCGGCGCCGAGTACGACGCCTGGCTGATCCGCATCAACGACGGCGACCAGTTTGGCAGTGGATTTGTGGCGGCCAACCCCAACTCGAAGATCCCGGCGCTGATGGATCACAGTGGTACAACACCAGTGCGGGTGTTCGAGTCCGGAGCCATCTTGCAGTACCTGGCCGAGAAGTTTGACTCCTTTCTGCCCGCCAGTGGCGCAGCCCGCGCCGAATGTTTGTCGTGGCTGTTCTGGCAGATGGGTAGCGCGCCTTTTTTGGGCGGAGGCTTCGGCCATTTCTACGCCTATGCGCCCGCCAAGTTTGAATACCCCATCAACCGCTACGCCATGGAAGTCAAGCGCCAACTCGATGTGCTGGACCGTCAACTGGCAGAACACCGCTTCCTGGTGGGCGACGAGTACACCATCGCCGACATGGCGACGTGGCCCTGGTATGGCACGCTGGTCAAGGGTTTGATTTATGAGGCCGGCGAGTTCCTCAGCGTGCATGAATACAAACATGTGCTGCGCTGGACCGATGAGATTGCAGCGCGCCCAGCCGTGCAGCGCGGGCGCAAGGTCAATCGCGTTTTTGGCGAGCCATCAAGCCAGCTGCATGAGCGCCACGATGCCAGCGACTTTGATACTAAAACCCAGGACAAAGTGGCACCGCCCACCGCAGGCAAATCGTAATTACCCCAGAGCACGCGCTCTTTGCGACAAGCTAATCAGCACAAGATAAAAACGCCATGCGGCTAAACGAAGATTACAACCAGCGAATTGTTCTCAACCATCATGAGCTTGATTGGGTTGCAAGCCCGCAGGCGGGCGTTGAGCGTCGAATGCTGGACCGGATTGGCGGCGAGGTTGCCAAAGCCACGTCTGTAGTGCGTTACCAGCCAGGCTCAAAATTTGAATCGCATGCGCACGAGTTTGGCGAAGAAATATTTGTGCTTGAAGGCGTATTCAGTGATGAGAACGGCGAATACCCGGTGGGCACTTACCTGATGAGCCCGCCTGGCTCATCGCATGCTCCACGCAGCGACTCGGGTTGTGTTCTTTTTGTGAAGCTAAGGCATCTGGGTGCTGACGCGCAACACAGGGAAGTCATCGACACCCGAACGCAGCCGTGGCTTCAGGGTATGGTGGCTGGCTTGAGCGTCATGCCGTTGATGCAGCAAGGTCTGGGCTCTACGCTGGTCAGGTGGGCGCCACAAACTTACTTCAACCCACACCGGCATTTTGGCGGCGAAGAGATTTTTGTTGTTGATGGCGTTTTTGAAGACGAGCACGGGCGCTACCCGAGCGGCGCATGGATCAGAAGCCCGCACATGAGCATGCACAAACCTTTCAGCAAAGAAGGCTGCACCATCTTCGTGAAAACCGGGCACTTGCTGGACCACGAGCCGCATTGACTGCGCGCGGTTCTGATGTCACAAATACCGCGATGAGTGGATTCATTTATCTGGCACCAGCAAAGCGGCCAGCTGCATGACTCCCATCGCCGTCATCGACTTTGAAACCACAGGCCTGTCGCCCGCCATGGGCGACCGCGCTACCGAGGTGGCCATCGTGTTGATGCAGGGTGGCCGGGTAGTTGACCGCTTTCAGAGCTTGATGAACACCGGCATTCGCGTCCCCTCATTCATCACCCAGCTCACCGGCATCAGCAACGCCATGGTCGCAGCCGCACCCGATGCAGCGCGGGTGATGGCGCAAGCCAGGGCCTTTGTTGGCAACGCACCCCTGGTCGCGCACAACGCCGCGTTTGACCGCAAGTTCTGGCAAGCCGAGCTGGCGCACGCGGGGCTAAGCACGACAGTTGATGCGCCCCAGCCCTTTGCCTGCACCCTGCTGCTGTCGCGCAGGTTATACCCACAGGTGCCCAGCTACAAGCTCGGCAGCCTGGTTGACTACCACCACCTGCCCCGCACAGGCGCGGCCCACCGAGCCTTGGCCGACGCAGAAATGGCCGCGCACCTGCTAGAGCAAATCCGCCACGACCTGCGCACCCGCCACAAGGTAGCCACGCCTGACCACGCGCTGCTGTTGGCAGTACAGCGCTGCGCGAAGGTGGCGGTGGGGGCGTTGATGGCTAAGTATTCGGTGGCTTCTTGCAGCGCACCGACTCACTCGTCGCTCAACCCTTGCTAGTTAATCGCTATCAATACAGTAGCTGCTAATGCCCGTATTTAAAGGGCTACAGCCTATTGTTGCAGTCAAAAACGGCAAAATTATCTGATAAAAGGCTCAAAGAAACCCGAATCGGCGCGCGTGCCACTCAAGAAAAGCGGGCGCTGGGCCAAACCTATTTGGGAATCGAATCGACTGTTGGTCAAAGCGCAGCAAGCTTTCCAGGATAAAGCTGTCGCCTTTGACGGCTTTGATTTTCGGTGACACGCGCACCGTGAAGTCGGGCATCACCGTCATCAAGCCTTGGTCGTAGGCACGGTCATGTAGTGCGGATAGGCACAAGCCATTTTGGGGGTTTAGGCGGTTCTTCGCGTCTTCGCTCCACGGCACAATATGGCTGGCTATAACAAGTTTTTCGTGCTGCAGGCCACTGATGCAGCAAGTGGCGTCGTAGCCGCTCAAAACAGCTTTGCGAAAGCGGGCTTGGTTCACGCGAATTTGGACGACTGCGCTGCGAGTCCGCCCCTCTTCTAAGGCTAGAAGCTCTTCGCTTGGCGGCAGGTCATCGAGCAGGTCTTGGTCGGGCTGAACGCCTTGGCGCAGCGCAAGAGTTTCGTACTCTGCGGCTGCGCTGAGCGCAACGGCATCCCAATTGGCAAGCAACTCCGCCCAGATTTTTTTGTCTAGTGAGGAAGCGTTGCCCATACCGCGGCGACCGCTGGCAACGATGACGGGGTCTAAGCTTGCTAGGTTTACCAGCTTGAGCGCAATTGAGCCGGGGGTGCGCCCAATCCATTGGGCGAGTTGTTTGATCTTAGGGTTGCGTTGATGCAGTTGACCAAAAGGCAGCAGCAAATAAAGATGAAGAGCTGCCAACGTTTGCGGGCGAGTCCAGTTCACATGTGCTGCGGGTAGTGTCGTCACGGTGCGCTCTCCAGTTTGAGAGGCAGTATGCCAGGGCTTACCGCCTGAGTCTCGTATTCGCGCATGACCTTTTGCAAGGTAGTTAAACGCCGCGTGAGGCCTATTTGTGAGATGGGCCTTGGCTTGCCCTCGCAGCGAAAGTCTAGGGGCGACCATCTGTGCGGTACCTTGGTTAGTATGTAGCAAACGCGATTCACTCTACGCATACCCGGCGTGATCCATTGGTCATAGCCCTTATCACCGTCTATAACGGTCCAGACGAAGTTTTGGTCGAAGTCTGCAGCTATTTGCCAATCACTACCAAAGGTTTCTAGCCCATGCCCACCCCAGATATCGAAACTCGATGCGGGGTGCCTGAACGGGCGAAAGTAGGCGTAGAAGACGTCTTCGTGAAAGGAGGAGGTTTGAGGCATTTTGATATTTCCTCCGGTCGATAGCGTTTTTGGCAGCGCCAAGTCGGCGCTCAAGTATTCACAGCTTATGGTGAATGCGTGAACTTGTGACCCAGGGCTTTGCCTGGGGTGACGGGGGCGCGGCGTAAGAGCAGAATCGGGAGCGCAGAAGACAATTCGCATGATTGGTTAGCAACTAAGTTGCTATTGATTCAGTAGCATGTTACACCCGTGTTTAATGGGCTACAACCACTTTTAGCCCTCAAAATCGGCAAAAAATTTCACCTCAAAGGCCTCGCAAGGCAAATCCGCGCCTGTTTGAGATGCTCGGTGCTGTTTGTGTCTCTGCAATACTCAGGCAAAGGACAAGAAATGATCATCAAAGAACTGGATCCATTTGCTGGGGCAGGTAAGTTTGAGGAGGCTGGTCGGAAAGCCGAAGAGCAAATGGCGTACTACCTACGCCGTTTCTTTGCCAAGAGCGAGGACGTGGATGTCATCAACTACCTTCGTATCGACCTTGGTGGTGAAGTGGCGCAGATGGATCATCTGGTTTTGCATCCCTATGGCATCCTGATTGTTGAAAGCAAGAGCGTCACCGGCAGCGTTCAGATCAAGGAAGACGGCCAGTGGATACGCTGGTGGAACAAACAATCGTCTGGGATGCGATCGCCCATCACTCAGGCGAACATGCAGGGCATGCTGCTTAAAGAATTGTTGAGCACAGCGGTAAAGCAGAAGAACTTTTTTGACAACGTTCGTCTGGATGTGCTTGTTGCGATTTCGGATGGTGGCGTTATTCAATGGCCTGCGTCTGGCTCCCTGCCGGAGGTTTGCAAGGCAGACCAAGTGCACGAACGGATCACAAGCCGGGTCGATCAGTTTCGCCGCATAAGAAAGGAGCCGGATGTTTTGAAGCCGGAGCACAGGCGCGTCATTGGCGAGTTTCTTTGCAAAGTTCACAAGCCGTTGCTGAAGTCAGCTCAGACGATGTTGCGTGTTGAAGAGCCTCGGGCGATTTATCAGGTTGACCCTGTAAAGGTGCCGACTCCACCCGTTGAGGCCAAATCGCTTGCGCCGGGATTGCCAGCCAAGAAGTGCAAGCATTGCGGCGGAGTAGCGCTCGATGCTCGGTCGGGGCAGTTCGGCTACTACTTCCACTGCGCGGCCTGCGAGAAGAACACCGGCATCAAGTTCAATTGTCCGGCGTGTCTGAGCGAGGGTCGCGTGCGCAAGCAGGGCACCGACTTCTTTGCCGAGTGCAAATCGTGCAACGCGTCGAATCTATACCATTCAAACGTGAGTTGAAATCATCTGGTCGCTATTAATTCAGTAGCTGGTCACGCCCATATCTTTTGGGCTAAAGCCACTTTTAGCACGCAAAAACGGCAAAAAATGTCGCGTGAAAGGTGTCGGAAGGCAAATCAGCTCCTGTTTGGGCCGACGGGAGCTGTTTTGGATCAAATTTGGCCATTTTTGACCCCTGAAAATAGCCACAACCCAATAAACACGGGCGTGACCAGCTACTAAAAACATAGCGGAGGCAGTGCTTGAGG
>JBBRQQ010000087.1:0-11276 GCA_038226155.1 Burkholderiales bacterium | reverse complement strand
GGTCACTACTGTGTCTGCGTTGCCGTAGGGGTCGAGCGTGGTGACTGCCTTTTGGTAGAGGCTGCCGTCTGCGTTGGTGGTGAGGGCTTCTATTCGACCGTTGGGGTAGGTGGTGGTGCTTAGGCTGGAGCCGTCGTCGAAGGTTTGCTTGTCATTAATATTCAGAGTATTGCCAACGCCGTCCTGAACTTCCGCGTGGATATTAGTCCCAACAGAAGTTATGACGGTTTTCTGCTGTAACTCGCCGTTGACGCCGAATTGCTTTAAAACGGTTTGATTGCTGGTGAGATCAGTGACGCTTGACTGTGAGATTTTCGCGCCCGGACCATAGGATTCCACCGATACCAGATTACCGACTGACGCGGCAATAGTGGCTTCTCCAGTCGTATTCAGCCGCATGGAACCCGTTGTGCCGACCACAAGTAAATTACCTGAATCGTCTTTGTAAGCACTTACGACATTCCCAATATGTTCCAGCCCTTTGCTTGCGAGTGCAAAAACATTAGATTGAAGAGCGAGCAAATCTGCTGGTATTGGTCCAGCCACCACAATCGGAACCAGCGTGCTTGCGAGCGCCGAAGCCTGCTGACTAATGCCGACGGCGTTGTTCCACTGCGTATTGTCCAGCTGTGCGCCGAACCAGTAACCACCAGGTGTGGTTTGATAGGCTGGAATTAGGTAGTCGTTGATATATTGTTGAATGTGGGCAGGGTTGCTATTGATGTCATCATTTATTTGTTGTATCAACTGTGGAATCTGACTGCCGTCTGTGCGCCATGGCTGAACTTGATTTTGAGGTGTTCCAGAAAACGCTAGTTCAAGGTTGAGCGGATACGGCGCACTACCTGCGAGTTGTCCAAGCCCAGTGGGGTTGATGCCACCAGCCTGCAGCACATCACGCGCAAAGGCGGTGCATTGGTTTCCGAGCAATCCATAGTCGCCAGGGTTGTTGGCAATTCTTGCGGCATACCCCAACATAGCTTGCGCTTGGCCGGGGCTGATGTCGAAGGTTTTGTTCCAGGTAGAAGGGTGTATGGCAAGCAGTCCATCATTT
Organism: Burkholderiales bacterium; assembly: GCA_038226155.1. Lineage (GTDB taxonomy): Bacteria > Pseudomonadota > Gammaproteobacteria > Burkholderiales > Burkholderiaceae_C > Polaromonas. The sequence continues at coordinate 10,222 of JBBRQQ010000087.1, read as the reverse complement.
GGATTTACAACAGCGCCATCATTTTTTACTATTCCAGGCGCTGCTGACGTTTTAACAACGGGGTAATAACCCACTGTAACGGGAGCCTGCCCTGGAGCAGTGATCGTCACAAAAGCGTGCGGTATTTCAAACGCGAGCGGGCTGTAAACATAAAGAGTGACGGTATAGCCAGTTGAAGCCATGTTTATTTCCTTCGGTACTTATGGGTGATCGAATCGTTCGTGGGTAATCACGATGTTTGCAGTTTTGCGTTTGGTGGTCATGTCGTAGACATTGAAGTCCGTGCGCACACCGCTACCTTCCAAAGACAAATAGATACCGATAGCCGCACAAGCAGGACTCTCTACATACAGCAGGCGATCTACGCCTACCGGCTGAAAGCTCTTAGCTTCGCGGTCATCGTTCAACATTTCTTTTGTGACTAAATAGCTTCGGGTTTTACTACAATTTAATGACTTAATCAGTTCAACGTTGCGCTGGTCAGCAGGTGGCCAGTTCACGTGCTGCCACCAGTCGTTAAATTTGTAGAAAAACCAGAAAATGAGCATTGCGGTAACGCTCCAAACTAGCCATTTCGGGACTCGATAAAAGCTGCCGCGCTTCAAACTTTGTTCTTTGGAAAGAACTTGTTCAGATGTGTTTTCAGTCATTTCTATTTCCCCTGTCGTATTGACCTGTTCTGTTACCCGTGTTTACGCAGTTTTCATAAAATTAACCTCATTCGATGCCATTTCCGGCAGTGTTTTAGGCCTGCAGCCCAATAGAACCGGGCGTGACCAGCTACTAAACTCATAGCAATCACTCTTGGTCAAGTTACTCCCCGCAAACCCACCCAGCGTGTCATTGGCCAGCAGGCTGCTGGTGCCCACAATCGTCTCAATGTCTTCAAACCCGGTGATGCCGTCGCGGTTGGTCCCTAGTGCGGTTCTGTCGTCTATGCGGCTAACCAGCGAACTGATGCGCCCGTCGCTGCTGGCTTGCACCAAAATGCCTTCTGGTATCACCGTAGTGCAGGTGCCGTCTTTGTCGGCCTGTTCGTACATATGCGTGTGTCCGTCAAGGTGCTTTGGATGCCTGTAGTTCTTTCAAGTCAGCCAGCGCCTTAGCTTGCCCCCTTGGCTCTATGGCTGCGCCTAAAACGAATACATTTGCAAAAAGATTGGACACAAAATCGTATTGGTAGAAGTTGGTTCTGCCGGGCTCCACCTTGACGGCCAGCTCACTGGTTTTGGTCAATGGGCCGGGGCTTACTTTCAGTGTGTAGCTCCCCGGTGACAGGCGAACGCGTATGTAGGATGCGTTTGGCAGGTCGGTGATTTGTTTGCCGTCAAGAAAAACCGAAAACGCTTGTCCTGAGGCATAAAGGCCAGAAGTGCGATACAGGTACACATAACCCTGGTCTGCGGGGCTGGGCTCAACGCCTGAAAATTTTGGTCCAGTGGCTGTTGCGCAAGCTGCCAGGGTGATTGCCACAACGATGTTGGTCAGAAGTTGGATGGTTCGTACAAAGTATTTTGTGGTCATTGTTCTATCTCGGTTTGATTGAAAAAATTAAACTGACTTGGCCGATGCAGCATGGCCCGGGCCACCTATCGTGAGCGAATAGTTGCCACCCGTCTGCTCAAACCCCAGGCGTTTTAAAAACCTATCCATCTTGTCCATGGCGATGCCACTGTTCACGCCCACACTTAACTCAAACGCGCCGCGGTTCTCGGCCCATTTACGAAAGGCCGTGAGCAACTTGAGCCCAGCGCCGCTCATGCGTTTTTCAGGTAGCACGTCGTAATGCATAACGCTGGCTACCAGCTGATGAGAAAAGAAATGCCTTTCTGCGCAGCCGATGAGGCCACCGCAAAACTTTCCGCCATCGTCTTCAGCCACGAAAAAGCAATGCGTGCCTTTAGCGTTTTGGCCCGACGCAATTACAGCGGCGAGGTTTTCGCTCAATTGCTGGACGTTGTACTCGTAGGCGGAAAATCGGGTCATCGCGTGAAAAATGCGCCCGGTTTCTACGACTGCTGGAATGTCATGGAGGGTAGCAAAACGGATTTTCATGGTGGCAACACGGTAAGTGGTGGGGATTTACATGGTTTGCATTACGGTCATGCTTGCTCTGATGCCGGTTTGCCAGTGCGCTCGTTAGAAAGAACGGTTACTCGCTCATCGCTGATGCGCACCACCTCGTCCACATGAAGATTTTTAGGTAATGCATGGGTGATGAAAAGCATGGTGACTTTGCCCTTGAGCTGGTTCACTGTGGTGGCGAAGTGCTCGGCCGTTTGTGCGTCGAGGGCGCTGGTTGCTTCGTCAAAAATTAAAATCTTGGGGCGCTTGAGCAGTGCCCGTGCAATGGCAAGGCGCTGGCGTTGACCACCGGACAGGCCTGAACCGCGTTCACCAATTTCAGTCTGATACCCATTGGGCAGCTTTTCCATGGCATCGTGAATTTCTGCGAGCTTGGCGGCATGAACGATCTGCTCAAAGCTCGCATGTGGGCTGGCAGCAAGCAGGTTTTCGTAGATGGTGCCGGAGAAAAGCACTGTCTCTTGAGGCACGACACCGAAGTAGTTGCGCAGCTCGTTGGCAGACAGATTTTGAATATCGGTGCCATCAATCTTTATCACGCCATCTGATGGCTGATAAAAGCCTTGCAGCAGTTTGGCAAAAGTGCTTTTGCCTGAGCCAGAAGGCCCCATGATGGCAACGGTGCTACCCGGTGCAATCGTGACATTGAAGTCTTTATAAAGGTAAGGTAGTTTGTCGCCATGCCGGAACGCAAGACCCTGGATTTCGATGTGGCCTTTCCCCTCATTCATACGGGCCGGGACAATCGAGTAGGGCTCGGTTGGCGCGTTCATGACATCGCCAAGACGTTTGACTGACAGATTCGCCTGCTGAAATTGCTGCCACAAACCGACCAGACGCATCATGGGCTGACTCAGCTTGCCGGCAAACATCTGGAAGGCGACCAGCATACCGATGGTGAACTCGGTGCTGCTCATCACGGTATATGCCCCAACGACGAGTATGAGCAAACTCATAAATTGGTCTAGCGTGGTGGCGAAGGTGCTGTAGGTGTTGGCCAACTGCTTGGTTTTGAACGTTGCATGCAGATAGTCAGCGAGGTAGTCTGAAAACCGCTGTTTGAGCTGTGGCTCCATCTGCAGGCTTTTGACGGTTTCTACTCCAGAGATGTACTCTGTCAAAAAGGCCTGATTACGCGCGCCAAGCATGAATAGATGGTTCAACTGCGCCTGGAAAAGCGGCGCAATCACCACGCTGACGATCACCACCACGGCCAAAAGCGCCAGCACAATCAGCGTGAGCTTGACGCTGTACCAGAACATGATGCCGACGAATATCAACAGGAAGGGCAGATCCAGTACCAAGGTGACTGCTGCACTGGCTATGAATTCGCGAATGGTTTCCACGCCATGCAGGCGCGCGGAAATAACGCCGGTTGGACGCTTTTCAAAATATCGTGGCGGCAGTTTAAAGAGGTGATCGAACACAGCCGCAGCCAACACTGCGTCAACCCTGTTGCCGGTGTGCAGCACCAGGTATTGCCTAACCCAAGTCAACAGGGCAGAGAAGATCATGAACACCGTCATGCCAAAAGCGACGGCCATCAGCGTGCTTTCGGTGCGGTGGACCACCACCTTATCAATGATGGTTTGAGTAAAGAGCGGCGTGCCGAGAGCAAGAAGCTGGATGACCAGCGATGCAAGCAACACATCACGCCAGACTTTTTTATGCTTTAAAAGATCGGGCAAGAACCAGCTGAAACCAAAGTTGTTAGCACCTTTGTCAGCCTCTGGGTCAGGTACTTCCGCGTGATGTTTGGCTAGTAGGTACGCGAAACCAAGGTAGCGATCAGCAAAAGCATCTACCGACATTTCAGATGGTTTATTGCTACCGGCCTCGTAGCAAACAATGCGCTCCGGCGAAACGTCAGTAATTAGCGCAAGCGTGTTTGCGCTGGCTGCGGGGGCTGAGTTGGTGGCTGCGGAATCATCAGCCTCACTATTGGCATTCGGTGTGCCGCTTTGTTCTGGCTGCAAGGCGGCGAGTATTGCAAGGCAAGGCAGCGGTGCGTCACCCAGCGATACCACCGTCTGCCGCGACAGCTTGACACGAAACCCCAGTGCCTGCGCGGCGTGAATCAAAGTATCCGTTGTGCAGGGCGGCGGATATTGCTTGAGGAGAATTTCGGCATCGAACGGAATTCGATTAAGGGCACAAAAACTGCCCATAGCCCAAATCAGGTGAACCGGATCCAGCGCACTTCGGCCAATAAATTCCTTTTCAGAACTTTGACGCGAGAAGAAATGTCGCATACGCAGCAACATGCCGGACCTAAACTGCTAATAATTCAGATGAATTTAGGAAGGCGAATGCATTGGTCAGGCCAATACCGCTTTTGAGCAAAAAAACTCCCATGTATGCCTTATATTTTTTAATTAACTGCATTTATCTTTGCATGGAAGAACACATATTGCAAATACTTTCAGGGCATTGCTACAAGTTTGTTGCGGGGTAAGCACACACGATGAAACCAGCAACGGCCAGGCGCCTGGGAGCAAAAGAGTAAAAATGTGAAGCCCGCCGATAAGCCGGATTTTGTGCGCTGTCTCATCTTGCGATGAAGCAGTGTGACCGCCATTAATCTGGGCCGGGGGTCGCCCACCCGGCTCGGTGCTACCTACCCGCCAACTCACCTAGCGAACCGCTAGTCAAGAAAATGGCGGCGAACCGCCACCGCTTAGGTTGGCCTATTTGGTATTGCTGCGCGTAGAGATTGCCCGTTTCACCCGGACTAAACCGGCTCGTCTCTGTTGCTCTGATCCTCACCTTATACCCTGCGGCTTTCAGTGGAGAGGTGTTACCTCCTACGCTGTCCTGTGCAGTCCGGACGTTCCTCCAGTGCTTCCTTTCGGAAATTGCACCAGCGGCGGTCTGGCAGGCTTCACCATCTGATTATCGGCGCAATCGCAGTAGCAACTAAAGTCGCTATTGATTTAGGAGCTGCTTACGCCCGTATGTAGAGCGCTACAGCCTGATTTAGGCAGGTAAAATGGCCGCCTGATCCGAAAAACAGATCCATGAGAGCCTATTTACATGATTCGCCTGACCGAACTCAAGCTACCGCTTGACCACGCGCCCGATGCGTTGCCAGAACTGATTGCCCAAACGCTTGGCATTTCCAGCGGCAGCATCGCCAGCCACACCATCTACAAACGCAGCTACGACGCTCGCAAGCAAAAGCTGCTGCTGGTTTACATCTGTGATGTCCAGCTAGCCAATGCATCGCAGGAAGCCGCACTGCTGGAAGCATTTAAAACCAACCCGCATATACGCCCGACACCCGATCAGGCCTACTACCCGGTTGCCAGGCTGGACGTTGCGCCCGCCATCCGCCCCGTCGTTGTTGGCTTCGGCCCGTGTGGTATTTTTGCAGCGCTGCTGCTGGCGCAAATGGGCTTCAAACCCATCGTGCTGGAGCGCGGTAAAAAAGTACGTGAACGCACCAAAGACACCTGGGGACTGTGGCGCAAGAAGCTACTGAACCCCGAATCAAACGTGCAGTTTGGCGAAGGCGGTGCCGGTACATTTTCAGACGGCAAGCTCTGGAGCCAGATCAAAGACCCACGCCATCTTGGCCGCAAGGTAATGATGGAGTTCGTCAAGGCGGGCGCTCCGCCAGAAATTTTGCTGGTCAGCAAGCCGCACATCGGCACCTTCAAGCTCGTCAAGGTGGTGGAGCACATGCGCGAGCAGATCATTGCGCTGGGCGGTGAAGTGCGCTTTGAACAACGGCTGAAAGACGTGTTGATTGAGGATGACCAGAAAGGTCGCGCGATCAGGGGCCTGACCGTTCAAAACCTGGTAGACAACACCAGCTACGAGATGCGTGTCGACCACGTCGTGCTGGCACTCGGCCACAGCTCACGCGACACCGTCGCCATGCTGCACGAGCGCGGCGTTTACATGGAAGCCAAGCCGTTTTCAATCGGCTTTCGCATTGAACATCCGCAGGGCTTGATTGACCGTGCACGGCTGGGCCAACATGCTGGCCACCCGCTGCTGGGTGCGGCTGACTACAAGCTGGTGCACCATGCCAGCAACCAGCGTTCGGTCTACAGTTTTTGCATGTGCCCCGGCGGTACGGTGGTGGCCGCAACGTCTGAAGTGGGCCGCGTGGTCACCAACGGCATGAGCCAATATTCACGTAACGAACGCAATGCCAATGCAGGCATCGTCGTTGGCATATCGCCTAGCGACTACCCCCTAAATGTTGCAAAGCCGCTGGCCGGCATTGAATTTCAGCGCCAACTGGAATCCCATGCCTTCACGCTGGGCGGCGGCAACTACGAAGCGCCTGGCCAGTTGGTGGGCGACTTTATTGCAGGCAAGGCCTCAACCCAACTCGGCCGTGTGGAGCCGTCGTACAAACCCGGCGTGCTGATGACAGACCTGTCCAGCGCGTTACCCGCTTACGCCATTACCGCCATGCGTGAGGCCATCCCTGCATTCGGAAAAAAAATACACGGCTTCGACATGCATGACGCCGTACTCACCGGTGTTGAAACTCGCACCTCGTCGCCACTCAAAATCACGCGTGGCGATGACTTTCAAAGTCTCAATGTCAAAGGCCTGTACCCCGCAGGCGAAGGTGCCAGCTACGCGGGCGGCATACTGTCGGCGGGTGTGGATGGAATTGAAGTCGCCGAAGCCGTGGCACGCAGCATGACCCACCCCAACGCCATGCAAGCCCAGCCCGTCCAACACCTTTAACCAAACCGCTTGCGGTGACAATACCCAGTGACTCTTTCCCTACCCGCACATGACAAAACAACAAGTTACCGCCAAGCCAGTACGCACCGTCAATCCAGTTCTTGAAAAACTCTTCGAGCTCTACCCAAAATTATTTGGGGCGCAGTTCATGCCGCTCAAACTCGGCGTATTTCAGGATTTGCTGGCGCGCCACCCTGACGTGTTCAAAAAAGACGAGCTGAAGCTAGCGATGGGTCAGCACGCCCGTTCAACCCGCTACCTTGAAAGCGTGGCCGCAGGCCATGCGCGCCATGACCTCGATGGCAACCCGGTGGAGGCCGTTGCACCCGAGCATGTTCACCACGCGATTCTGGAAATATTTCGCCGTCGTCAGGCTCGCTCAAAAGAAGACTTGCGTCCCCGTCTGAGAGTGCTACTGATGCAGGCGATTGAAGCGTCTGGAGTGACGCACGCTGAGTACGCAGAGCGTGTGCGGGTGCAGGACGAGACGGCCAACGCCCTGCTGGACGATGCTATCACCGAGCTTGGCGTGGAAGCCGCCAAACGCGAAGCGCTGGTGCGCATGTTTGAAGCCAGCGGTAAAACGGCACTGGAGTTTGCCGACATGTATGGCATGGACGTTCGTGATATCAACGGTTCCATCGAGCGTTTACGCATGGACGCGGAACGCAAGGCGACGGTGTAGAAATACCGGGCGCTTTAAACCTGTCCAGGCTGCGCGTTTTGTAGTGCGGCTATGCGCTCTTCAATCGGTGGATGAGTTGAAAACAACTGGCCAATGCCGCCCGTAATGCCCATCGCCTGAACAGCTTTGGGCAACTCGCCGGGCACCATGCCACCCAAGCGTGCCAGCGCGTTAATCATGGGCTGCTTTCTACCCAGTAGTTGCGCTGAACCTGCATCGGCACGAAATTCTCGGTGCCGCGAAAACCACGCCACAACAATTGCGGCGGCAAAACCGAGCACGATATCCAGCACGATAGTGCTGATGTAGTAACCAATGCCGGGGCCGGAATTGCTGTTGCTGCCACGGCGCAAAAAGCTGTCAACCGCATAGCCAATCACACGGCTCAAAAACACCACAAAGGTGTTCATAACACCCTGAATCAAGGTCATGGTGACCATGTCGCCGTTGGAGATATGCGCAATTTCGTGGCCCAGTACGGCTTCAATTTCTTCGCGTGTCATGCCTTGCAGCAAGCCGGTAGACACAGCTACGAGCGCTGAGTTTTTAAACGCTCCGGTAGCAAATGCATTGGGTTCTCCTTCAAAAATGCCGACTTCCGGCATACCGATTTCGGCTGTGGTGGCCAGTTTGCGAACGGTCTCGACAATCCAGGCTTCGTCAGCGTTTTGCGGCTCATTGATAACCCGAACGCCCGAGCTCCACTTGGCCACTGGCTTGCTGATCAGCAGCGAAATGATGGCACCACCAAAGCCGATTACCAGCGCAAACCCAAGCAGCATGCCGAGGTTCAGACCCTGTGGCGTGAGATAGCGGTTAACGCCAAGCAGGCTGGCCACAATGCCCAGCACCACGACGACGGCAAGGTTGGTAAGTACAAATAAAAAAATACGTTTCATGGGGTCTCCGTGAGATCAGTCATGCAGTAGGTGGGGAGCACAGCGTTGAAATCAATGCCAGATCAACGGTTCTTATTTTCTATCGTAGTGGCCGGAACACAAGAGTGTCCTCATAAAAAGAAGGGTTCTCGTTGCTGGCCCACCAGCCAGGTACGCCCAAGATCGGGAGGGGTAAAAAAGGTTTGGCAGAGAACTTGGCAGCGCTTACATCGCCAGCCAGCCACGCATCCATCTCCGGTATTGAATCGATAGCTGGCTGCAACCGGTATACATGGGCTGTTATGGGTTTTCTTGGGTTTACCAGTTTTTCAAGCAGTGCATGGCCAAACAAAACCAGCTGCGCTTGCTGCCATAGCGGGCGCAAATCAACAAACAGTTTTTGCCATTCGCGCTCTGCCAGCGCATCCCATAAAGGCTGCGGTGCGATCAGCAAGGCCGCGTTCTCATCAAACACCGTCAGCGCATCACGCACAGCACCACGCAGGGGCTGTACTCCTGCCTGGGCTATCTCGGCGGCCTGCAATTGATTGAGTTTTTTCTTGGTTTTCGGAAAGCGTAGCCAACACAAACCATTGAAAAAGTCATGCAGGTTATCGCGTGTTGGTATGGTGCCAGTTTCAAAAATAAACTGCTCATAGGCCGCGCCAAGCGGCAGCGCTGATTGGTCAACAAACGTCAGTGGTGCGTGTGGCGAAGCATTGAGCAACGCAGCGACGTTGTGTACGGAGTCACTGCTAGAGTCTGCAGACAAGTTTGAATAAGGCGCAAGCCACGGCCGCGACCAATCAACCTCATCCAAAAAATTCAGACCAGTCGCCAAGGCAGCGCCTCGCCTGAGCGCAGTGGTTTAAGTTGAGCCTCGCCAAACGCAAAACTCTCGGGCGGCAGCCAGCTTTCTTTTCTCAAAGTGATCGTACCTTTGTTACGTGGCAGACCATAAAAAGCCGGCCCATTAAAACTGGCGAACGCCTCCAATTTATCCAGGCTACCTGCGTCATCAAACGCCTCGGCATACAACTCCATCGCAGCGTGGGCCGTGTAGCAACCGGCGCATCCGGTGGCGTGCTCCTTGAGGTGTGCCGGGTGCGGTGCGCTATCCGTACCCAGGAAAAACTTGTTGCTGGCGCTAACTGCCGCTTCTACCAGCGCCACGCGGTGCGTCTCACGCTTGAGCACCGGCAGGCAGTAGTAATGCGGTCGAATACCACCTGTGAATATCGCGTTACGGTTGTACAGCAGATGGTGGGCGGTAATGGTGGCCGCCGTGAATCGGTCGGCATCACGCACGTAGTGCGCAGCTTCTTTGGTTGTGATGTGCTCGAACACGATTTTGAGTTCAGGAAAATCACGACGCAGAGGAATCAGTTGCGTATCTATGAACACGGCTTCACGGTCAAACAGGTCGATGTCAGGGCTGGTCACCTCGCCATGCACCAGCAACAACAGGCCTTCGCGTTGCATGGCTTCAAGTGTTTCATAAGTCTTGCGCAAGTCGGTCACACCGGCATCGCTGTTGGTGGTTGCGCCTGCGGGATAAAGCTTGACGGCTACAACGCCTGCATCCCAGGCTCGCTTGATTTCTTCTGGCGGCAAATTGTCGGTCAGGTACAGCGTCATCAGCGGCTCAAAACTCACGCCAGCGGGAACGGCAGCCTGGATACGCTCACGGTAGGCCATGGCCAGTGCAGCAGTCGTCACCGGTGGGCGCAAATTGGGCATGATGATGGCGCGGCCAAATTGCGCTGCGGTGTGCGGCACCACCGTCTGCAAGGCATCGCCGTCCCGCACATGCAGGTGCCAGTCATCGGGGCGGGTGATGGTGAGGGTTGTGCCTTGGGGTGAG
>JBBRQQ010000086.1:0-11420 GCA_038226155.1 Burkholderiales bacterium | reverse complement strand
TATCTCTAAGCAAATGGACCCAAAACAAAACGCATTGCTGGCGGCCCTTCCCCCCGAAATTCTGGAACGCTGGCTGCCCTTTTTGGAGCCAGTAGACCTGCCGCTGGGGACGGTTTTATCCGCATCAGGTGCCACCACGGAGCACGTGTATTTTCCCGTCAGTGGGATCGTCTCATTGGTCTACGTGATGGAGAGCGGCCAGGAGGCCGAGGTTGCGGTGGTCGGGCTGGATGGCTTTCTTGGGATCTCGACGTTCATGGGAGGCGAATCGACCTCGAGTTTGACGTTCGTGAAATGTACCGGGCAGGCGTTTCGCTTTAGTTCGCAGCGGTTCAAAAAAGAATTCGCTTACACGTCGGTGATGCACCTTTTCCTGCGGTTCACCCAGGCGCTTCTCACTCAAATTACGCAGACTGCTGCTTGCAATCGCCATCACACGTTACCCCAGCAATTCTGTCGCTCTTTGTTGCTCTGTCTGGATCGCATTCCAGGCAACGAACTCGTGATGACACACGAGCTCATCGCCAACATGCTGGGCGTCCGCCGCGAGGGGGTGTCGGAAGCCGCCTCGGCTCTGCAGGGCGCCCGAATAATCGTCTATGCGCGCGGGCGTATCCTCGTGCTAGACCGGCCTGCACTCGAAGCCCGAAGCTGCGAGTGCTACGCGGTGGTGAAGAAGGAATACGATCGATTGCTCCCGTGCATACCTGATCCTCTCGCCATCGACGCGGTCTTGGTGGCCTTTTAGTTCAGCTGATGAGGTTTGGTCGGAAATTGAGGGTCAGTTTCCAATTAAACCCAGACCTCAAAGCCAAGCCGCCAAGGCCATGCGCGTTGCAAGCCAACCAGGTTTGTGGTTGCCTGTGAAAAGGCTTTCGGGGCATCAAAATGGCCAATTTTCGGCCTTAAAAGAGGCCGCAGCTCAATGAATACGGGCGCGAGCAGCTATTGAATAAATAGCATTTAAAAATAAAGCCGGCTCGACCCAAGGTGCCATCAGCTCGCGCAACCAGGCCCTGTCTGTTGCTCTCTTCGCAGCGCTTCTACTGGTTCGATGTCAGGGCAAAATCAGCGCCGCGTTGCCTGGTACAGCGGCATCACGGTGGGCAACAGGGCCTGGATTTGCGCCACGCGGCTGCTGTCGCTGGGGTGGCTGCTGAGGAAGCCGCCGCCGCCCGCGCTACCGGCGCTGGTCATTTTTTGCCACAACGTCACACCTGCCTGGGGGTTGTAGCCAGCCCGCGCCATCAGCTCCAGGCCGATACGGTCTGCTTCGTTTTCATGCGCGCGGCTGAATCGGGTTTCCACCAGCGCCTGATACGCCGCGCCCGTCAGTTGCGAGGTACCACCGCCCAGCCCCAGCAGCTGTGTTCCGATACCAATAACTGTCTGGGCTGCAACCGCCTGGGACACCTGCTCGCGTGAATGCTCGCGAAGTGCGTGGGCGATTTCGTGGCCCATGACGACCGCAATTTCGTCGTCGTTGAGGTTGAGTTTACGAATCAGCCCGGTGTAGAACATGATTTTTCCGCCCGGCATGCAAAAGGCGTTGATCTCTTCGCTGTTGATGAGATTGACCTCCCATTGCCAGCGCGGCGCGTCAGCGCGGAAGACAGCAGTTTGCGGCTCGATGCGTGCCGCGACGGCGCGCACATGCGCCAGCATGGCTGCGTCGGTGTTGAGTGCTCCTTGCGCCGCCGCTTCGGCCTTGAGCTTGTTGTAGCTTTGCACGGCCATCTGGTCGAGCTCTGCGGATGACACCAGCAGCAATTGCGAGCGGGATGCCCCGACCGCGCCGCCTTCGGTGGTGCTGGAGCAGGCGGACATAAGCAGGGCCGCAGCTACGGCGACGGGAACAAGGTAGTTTTTCATTGGGTTCACCAGGTGATGTATCAGGCACGCACTGCCCGACCCGATTTTGCGTGTGTAGCGCGGGAGCGTAGTAGGACAGGCTTTCAAACCATTGTAGGTTTGAGCCGCCAGTGGCAAGCCACGCAGATATTGAGGGTGTTGACGGTCAGACTTCAATTAATTTGGTAACCACTGAGATCCTCGTTGGTCATGAAAACCAGCTAATACGGTCGTTACCAGCTATTGAATCAATAGCATGAAATATTTGATGCAAGCATTATTACGGCGCCAGCCGCTCGCGCAGCCAAGCGCCGTCGGCCTGCAACGTATACCGCAACCGGTCATGCAAGCGGCTTCTGCGGCCCTGCCAGAATTGCCAGTTGTCGGGCTTCAAGCGATAGCCGCCCCAATGCGATGGGCGCGGTGGTTGCAGCAGAAATTTGGCAGCGTACCTGGCAGCGTTGGCTACCAGCACGCCGCGCCCGGCAATCACTTCGCTTTGCGGGCTGGCCCATGCGCCTATGCGTGAGTCGAGGGGGCGGCTGCTGAAGTAGGCATCGCTTTCCTCGGCTGAGACTTTTTCAACCACGCCCTCGATACGCACGGTACGCTCGAGCTCTACCCAGTGAAATTGCAACGCCGCATAAGGGTTACCTGCCAGCTCGATGCCTTTGCGGCTGTCGTAGTTGGTGTACCAGTCGATGCCGCGTTCGTCGTAACCCTTGATGAGCACCACGCGCGTTGAAGGGCGCAGATTGCTGGCCACGGTTGCCAATGTCATGGCGTTTGGCTCGGGTACATCGCCCGCGATGGCTTCGTTCAACCATTGTTCGAACTGCTTCATCGGGTCGGCGTTTGATGCGTCTTCATTGAGCTCGGCGCGCTCGTAGCTTTTACGCAGGTCGGCAATGGCTTGGTTGGAGTGGGTGGTGCGATTCATCGCTAAAGTGTAGCCATGCAGCTTAACCCCCGCCTTCCCGTCGTGATTGTTTTGGCCGCAGGCCGTGGCGAGCGCTTTGCGGCGTCCGGCGCAACTGCTCATAAGCTGCAAGCCTTGTTATCTGGCAAGCCTGTGCTTGAGCATGTGCTGGATGCCGTGCGCGCCAGCAGCTTGCCGTTTTATGTGGTGGGCCCAAGCGCATCAAGGCCCGGCATGGGCGACTCGATTGCTGCGGGTGTGCGGGCCACACCTGATGCATCAGACTGGCTGATACTGCCGGGCGATTTGCCGCTCATCCGCAGCGAGACCCTGCGCGCCATCGCACTCGCGCCACCCTCAGCCGTCACTGTGCCGATGTACCAGGGCCAGCGTGGGCATCCGGTGCGTTTTGCGGCTAGCTGTGGCCCTGAGCTCCTGCGGCTACAGGGAAGTAATGGTGCAGCGCCCGTTTTACGGGCGCAAGCAGCTATAAATTCAGTAGCATTCATTGAGCTTGACGATGTTGGCACCGTCACCGACATCGACACACTTGGTGATTTGGAGCGCGCCGAAATCTTGCTGGCTCAGCGGAAAAACTAACCCGCCACCAGTGTGAGCAGCTTGCCCAAGGCGTGGTCTTCAATGCCCAGTGTGCGCAGCTTGTCGTAGGTCAGCTGCGCGTACTCTCTGGTGGTGCCGTAGCGCCCGCATGAGTCAGAAAAAATCTGTCGGTAGGTATCTTCACTCAGCACACCCGTGTGATTCGGGCTACGCTTTGAGAGCGTGAAAGCCAGCGCCTTCACGTCGCCGTACTCGGTGTGGCAGCGCAGCCATTTAGGGTCGTAAACGCCGTTGGGCATTTCACGTTCCCACAGGCCGGGCAGGGCGGCCCGCACTTGGGCTCGTGGGATGCGAAATGCCAGGCCCTTGCAGCTACCACCGTGCAACAGGCCAAACACCAGGCCGGGGCGTTCGGGCGTGCCACGGTTTAATCGGCTCCACATTTTTAGGGCGCGGTGGTAGCCGTAAATGGTAGCGAAACGCTCCTCGGCAAAGTCAAACTCGGGCCGCCAGATCAGCGATGCATAGCCAAAAATCCAAAGGTCTTTCTTGCCACCCCACTCACGGGTTACCGCTTCCAGCATGTGCGCCGGATTGCGGACGTTTGACTTCCCGTTGCCTGGGCTCTTGGGGGATGAGGTTGATGAAACTGCCACAGCCACACTTTACAATCTGGCGGAGTTTTTATTGAATTTCTGCAGCAGTTTTTTAAAGGTTAGTGATGTTTTCTCAGGATGATGATGGTCAACAGGGTTTGGTGCTTGGCGTGGTGTTTGGTTTGGTTGCACTGGTACTTGCTTTGGTGATCGGCCTCGGTATTTATAAAAAAAATATGCCCATTGCAGCAGCCCGGCCCAAGGCAGTTGCCACTGCGCTGACGTCCGTTGATGCCGCAAGTGCGGCCCAGGCTGCGTCCGACGCAGCCAGCGTCAAGGTTGAAAACGGCATCGTCAAGTTTTACTTTGCATCCGGCAAATCCGAGCTGGCGGCGGGCGCAAGCGATGCCCTGGCAGGCCTTATCAAGGACGCAAATAGCGGTGCAACAACAGGCCGCAAGCTGGTAATCTCGGGCTTTCACGATGCCACTGGCGATGCTGCAAAAAATGCCGAGCTTGCCAAATTACGCGCCATGGCTGTGCACGATGCACTCAAAACAGCGGGCGTAGCCGAGCAGCAAATCGAACTTAACAAACCTCAGCAAATGGCCGGTAGTGGCAGCAATGCTGAAGCACGGCGGGTTGAAGTCAGCCTGCAATAGCTGTATGTAGGCGTGCGGATTTGGTAACCACTTGGTAACGAGGGAACAGTTTTAGGCGCGGTAACCCGTTACGATAAGAGTTGGTAATTTAGTTACATCAACCCGGGCTCTCATATGACCTCATCTGCCTCGTCCACCAGACCCATCAACCCAACGGTTGCCAGCGTCACCGCCCGCATCATCGAGCGCAGCGGCCAGACGCGCAGCGCCTACCTCAAGCTGATTAATTCAGCCGCCAAGCGTACCCGCAGCACCGACCGCATGGGTTGCGCCAATCTGGCGCACGGCGTGGCAGGTATGCCGGTCGATGACCGCTTCAAGGTCGTGACCGAACGCGCGCCCAACATCGGCATCGTTACCGCCTACAACGACATGCTGTCGGCCCACACGCCGTTTGCACCGTACCCCGCACTCATCAAGGATGAAGCCCGCAAGCATGGCGCTACGGCGCAGGTGGCGGGCGGCGTGCCCGCGATGTGCGATGGCGTGACGCAGGGCACCAGCGGCATGGAACTCAGCCTGTTCAGCCGCGATGTGATCGCCATGGCTACCGCAGTTGCACTGTCGCACGACATGTTTGATGCCGCGCTAATGCTCGGTGTGTGCGACAAAATCGTGCCTGGCTTGCTCATTGGCGCGCTGCATTTTGGCCACTTACCAACGGTGTTTGTGCCCGCAGGGCCTATGCCTTCAGGGTTGCCGAATAAAGAAAAAGCCCGTGTACGCGAGCTGGCCGCGCAAGGATTGGTCGGACGGGCTGAGTTGCTTGAAACAGAGATGAAAAGCTATCACAGCCCCGGCACCTGCACCTTTTACGGCACCGCCAACAGCAACCAGATGCTGTTGGAGGCCATGGGCCTGCATGTACCGGGCACCGCGTTTGTAGCACCCGGTGGCGCGCTGCGCGATGAGTTGACGCGAGAGGCGGCCCGCACCGTTTTGCAAATCGTTAAAGCCAAACGATTCGCTCCAATCGGCTTGGTGGTTGATGAGAAAGCCATCGTCAACGCCATGGTCGCGCTGCTGGCCACGGGCGGTTCAACCAACCACCTGATCCACTGGGTTGCCGTTGCGCACTCCGCGGGCATTGTGATCGACTGGAATGATTTTTCAGACCTCTCGGATGTCGTGCCGACGTTGGCGCATGTGTACCCCAACGGCAGTGCCGACGTAAATCAGTTTCAGGCCGCAGGCGGAACCGGCTACATCCTTCGCGAGTTGCTCGATGCAGGTTTTATGCACGCTGACGTACTGACGGTACGCGCTGGCGGCATTCGTGAGTACACATGCGAGCCTTCGTTAACTGCGGCGGATGAAGGCGCATTAACGTGGCTTGAAGCCGGCGAGTCAAAAGACACCGCCATCGTTCGCCCCGCCAGCGCACCATTCAGCCCCACGGGCGGCCTCAAGCTGCTGGTGGGTAACCTGGGCCGCAGCGTTATCAAGGTCTCAAGCGTGCCGGATGACCGTCATGTCATTGAAGCGCCCGCCCGCGTGTTTGACTCACAGGCGGCTTTGCTGGATGCCTTTAACGCTGCCGAGCTGAACCGCGATGTGGTGTGCGTGGTGCGCTGGCAGGGCCCGCAAGCCAACGGCATGCCCGAGCTGCACAAACTCACGCCGCCACTGGGCGTGCTGCAAGGCAAAGGCTTCAAGGTGGCACTGGTGACGGATGGCCGCATGAGCGGTGCGTCGGGCAAGGTGCCTGCCGCCATTCATGTTTCGCCTGAAGCGGCGGCGGGCGGGCCACTTGCAAAGGTACGTGATGGCGACGTGATCCGTGTCGATGCCATCAGGGGCGAGCTGCAGGTAATGGTCACACGAGCCGAATGGGATGCACGCCCGCTGGAGACGCTGCCGCAAGCCCTGCGTGATGCCGACAGCCAGGGTATGGGGCGTGAATTGTTTACTGGTATGCGCCGCAATGCCTTGATGGCCGAGAAAGGAGCTTTGTCATGGATGTAAAGCTTGATGTAAATATCGCTTCGGGGGGCAAACTCACAGCCCTGCAGGTGATGCAGGACTCGCCCGTCATTCCGGTGATTGTGCTGAACGACGTGAGCCACGCCGTGCCGCTCGCCAAAGCATTAGTAGCCGGCGGTATCCGCATGTTGGAGGTTACGCTGCGCACGCCCGAAGCTCTAGCCTGCATTGAAGCGATTGCGCGTAACGTGCCCGAAGCTTTTGTTGGAGCGGGCACGGTGCGCAGTGCCGCCGACGCGCAGGCCTGCGCCATGGCGGGTGCGCGCTTTGTGGTCAGCCCCGGCTACACCCATGCTGTAGGCCAAGCCTGCCGTGATGCCGGTTTGCCGCTGCTGCCAGGGGTGGCCACCGGCAGCGAAGTCATGGCCGCGTGTGAAGACGGCTTGAGCGAGCTCAAGTTTTTCCCCGCTATGCAGGCAGGCGGTGTTGCCATGCTCAAGGCGTGGAACGGCCCGTTTGGCGATGTACGGTTTTGCCCTACGGGCGGCGTGACAGTTACCAACGCGCCAGAGTTTTTGGCGCTACCCAATGTGGTGTGTGTGGGCGGCTCCTGGCTGACGCCAGCTGAGACGATTGCACGCGGCAATTGGTCGCACGTGACGGCGCTAGCGTTTCAGGCTTGCCAGTTGGTGCGAAACTAGCGCAGCCCTGCACCCGCAGCATCTTCGGCGCGCTGAATCAGTTCAATCTTGTAGCCGTCCGGGTCGGTCACAAACGCAATCACCGTCGAGCCGCCTTTTACAGGCCCGGCGTCACGGGTCACGTTGCCTCCGGCAGCCTTGATTTTTTCGCAGGCTGCATAAGCATCGGGCACGCCGAGCGCGATGTGGCCATATGCCGTGCCCATGTCGTAACTGCTGGCGCCGTGGTTGTAGGTCAGCTCAATCTCGGCCTGCGCCGGGTTGCCCTCGTAGCCTACAAAAGCCAGGCTGTATTTGTATTCGGCATTTTCAGACCGGCGCAGCAGCTGCATGCCGAGTACCTGGGTGTAGAAATTAATAGAGCGATCAAGGTCGCCAACGCGGAGCATGGTGTGCAGGAGTCGCATAGTCATTAATCCTTCGCCAATCAAGGCTTCACAAACTTCAATACAAACTCATCTTTGGGCTGCGGTGGATTGGGTGTGTTTTTATCGCGTGGGTCGTTGGGGTTGCGTAAAAAGTTTCCTTCTTCAAGCAGCTTGAAGCCTGCCGATTCAATTTCTTTACGCAGGAACGCTTCTTCTATTCGATGTAATGTTCCGGCCTCAGATATGCCAGTGCCTGGCCTGCCTGAGTGATCTGCAATGACATAAAGGCCGCCCGGCTTCAAAGCGGCGAACACAGCCTTGTTCATCTGCGTTCTATCAACTCCCTGGTAGCCAAGGTCGTGGTAGTTGAACATCAAAGTTGCGAGGTCCAGCGTGCCGGGTTTGAGCTCGGGCGGAATCGGGTCTTCAAATTTGTGCAGCACCGGAATGATGTTGGACGTGGCAGGGCTGGCGGCCCGGTCTGCCAGCGTGCGGCGCACCGGTGGCGTGGCTGCGGCCACTGGTGCAGGTGCTGTATTGCCCTCGGGTGCCAGAGGTTGGCGTGGCGGGTTGGCGGCATCGCGGGGAACGTTTTGTCCATACACACGGCCTGTCGGTCCGACGGCACGGGCCAGTAGTTCGGTGGTGTAGCCGCCGCCTGCGCTGAGGTCTAGCGCCACCATGCCGGGTATAACTCCAATGAATGCAAGCATTTCGGCTGGCTTGCGGCGGATGTCGTTGTTGCGGTCAACTGCGCTGCGATCGGGGTTGGTAACAATGGTGGCGATGTTCTCTTTGCTCAACGGGGTAATACCCGGTGCTGCGCAGCCAGCCAATGATGCCGCCATTACGACAATGAGTACGTTAAAACAGGCGCGCCAATCAATTTGACTGTTACTGAACAGCATGGTCAAGTCACTTTGTATTTTGGATGTACCAGTGTAGCGAAGCTGGCTTATGGTGGTGTGTTTCCTTGGCCCTGACTGGGCTGCGCCACGCCGGGCTTGTCGTCGAAAGGCCGGGTTCAAGCCCTTGCTACTTGCCCTGATTTTGTTCGATTGGTTTGTTGCGTGTGGTGCGTCTATCAATCGTCGGATATTCAGCACCATGGGGTAAACCCGACGATTGCGATATCTTTGGAATAAAACCGCTCACGCTTACGTCCTACATGAAGAGCCAGTTTTTTAACTTCACTTGAAACGATAGTAATTGTGAAATCACATCGTAAATTTGTCGCGCTTGCGACGACAGGCTGGCTTACGTGCCGGACGAAGATGTGAGCACGTCCAAGGTGGATCGTGCATCACAGAAAAATTGTTGGCACATTGTTAACTGCCAAGATCCAAGTGTTGGCTTTATCAGGTCTCTAAAGGCACGATTCGGTTGCCGCACTTTGCAGAGCTTTCCTGTCCAGTAACCGTTATTTATGTTTCCGGAGAAATTCAATATGAACGCTGACCTTAACCGAATCCACCTTGAAAGCACTGCCCTTATGGAGCGACGTCAGTTTGTGCGCGGTGCCGGCATGCTGGCTCTTGCGGTCTCGCCGCTGGGCGGCTTGGCGCGCGCTGCAGATACGGGCGAAGGTGTCACTTTTGCCCATGGCCCGCGCCCGTTGGTGAAATACCCGGGCAAGCGTGCCCTGATCCGGGTACACACCCGACCACCGCATCTTGAAACACCATTTTCGGTTTTTAATGAAGGCCCCATTACTGCCAATGACGCGTTCTTTGTGCGCTACCACCTGGCCAATATTCCCACCAAAGTAGACCTCGCAACGTATCGGCTGACGGTCAAGGGAATGGTCGGCAATCACTTGTCGCTGTCGCTGGCAGAACTGAAGGCGCTTGCCGAGCCGGTTGAAGTGGTGGCAGTGAATCAGTGCTCCGGCAATAGCCGCGGCTTCTCATCGCCGCGTGTGTTTGGTGCCCAGCTCGCCAACGGCGCCATGGGCAATGCGCGCTGGGTAGGTGTGCCGCTCAGGAAGGTCCTTGAAAAAGCTGGTATCCAGCCCGGCGCAAAGCAGGTGACGTTTAATGGCCTTGACACACCAGTGTTACCCAGCACACCGGACTTTCGCAAGTCACTTGATGTTGAGCACGCCATGGGGGGTGAGCCGCTTCTCGCATGGCAGATGAATGGCCAGGACATTCCGTTTCTGAACGGCTATCCGGTCAAGTTGATCGTGCCAGGTTACTTTGGGACTTATTGGGTCAAGCACCTTTCAGAAATTGAAGTGATTGACCGCACATTTGAAGGTCACGATGCCTTCTTTATGACGACAGCCTATCGGGTCCCTGATAACGACTGTCAGTGCGTGGCACCCGGCACCGCCGCGGCCAAAACCCGGCCTATTTCCACCTTGCCGGTACGCAGTTTTATCACCAGCGTGATGTCCGGTGGCACCCTGCCGGCAGGGCGAATGGTAGAACTACAGGGCATCGCTTTTGACAGCGGTGCGGGGTTGAAGATGGTTGAGGTGTCGGTCGATGGCGGTGAAAACTGGCTTCTTGCCAAATGGGGCGAAGACCTGGGCCGCTATTCATTCAGGCAGTGGCGGCTACCGGTAACTTTTTCGAAAAAAGGGGCAGCTGTTCTGATGGTGCGCGCTGGAAACAATCAGGGCGAAGTACAACCGGCTATTGCCGACTGGAATCCTGCGGGCTACCGTCGTCATGTGATCGAATCCACCCCCGTCACCATCGCTTGAGGAATCCCCATGAAATTCATTGCACACCTTGCCTTGGGTATGGGTTTTATTGGCGCATTGGCGTTGGGGGCTGGCGTGGTCAGTGCCGCCACGGACAGCCCCGCCGCAACTGTCAGGCCTGCCAATTTCGCAGAGATCAAACTGCCCCTGGACGAGTCCAAATTGCGCCCATCCACGATGCCAGGTTATGCCATAGCGATGCAGAAGTGCGCTGTTTGCCACTCTGCCGATTACGTAAGTTACCAGCCACCGGGCCTGAACCAGACGCAATGGACGGCCGAGATGGGCAAGATGCAGCATGCTTACGGTGCGCCTATCAGCGATGACGAAGTCAAACAGATTGGTGCCTACCTTGCAGTGGCTTATGGCTCGGCCAAGGCGACCGATGCCAGTGTGCTGGCTGTGTCTTCACCCGTGCCGCCAGCCGCTACGTCAAATGCCAGCCCATCGGCTGCTGGCAAAGAGGGCGGAGTACCCGTCCCTGGCGCCAGTGCCGGTCCTGCTATTGATGTACAGGCTTTGCTAAACGCCAACAATTGCCTCAGCTGCCACGCCATTGCCCAGAGGATTGTTGGACCTGGCTATCAAGAAGTCGCCGCGAAGTATAAGGGTGACGCGCAGGCGCTTTCGAAGCTGGAAGTCAGCATCCGCAACGGCAGCGTCGGCAAGTGGGGGCAAGCGCCGATGCCGCCGTATACCAACTTGAGTGCTGCGCAGGCCAAGGCGCTGGCCGAGTTCGTGTTGAAGCAGTGACCTGAACGGGTTCGGTTTTGTGGTGGATCGCATTGGGCTTTTCTGCAAGCAGTTGCTACAGC
The DNA here is from genome assembly GCA_038226155.1 of Burkholderiales bacterium. GTDB lineage: Bacteria > Pseudomonadota > Gammaproteobacteria > Burkholderiales > Burkholderiaceae_C > Polaromonas. The sequence goes on along the minus strand of JBBRQQ010000086.1, from coordinate 314 downwards.
TCCTGCCACTGGTACCCATCGCGGATTCACCCTGTGGATCGGCATCAGGAAAATATTCTGGCTATTCTCGGTCTCCGGGAGCTCGACGCGTCGGCAACAAAATGAGTCAATAAAAAGTTGAGGGTTGGTGGAATAAATGGGTTTGCTATTACGTCTACCTCTATGTCAGGCCAATACATCTGTCTGCCACTCAGTTCTACTCTAACCTCAACAGGATTCATCATGCTCAAAACCTTTTCTCTAAGCGCTTGCGCCACCACCCTTTTGTTTGTTGCCAGCGGTGCGATAGCTGCACCCACCGATGACGCGAAAAG
>JBBRQQ010000085.1:0-11678 GCA_038226155.1 Burkholderiales bacterium | reverse complement strand
GGCGGCTGGTTTCACAGCGGTGATCTGGCCGTGATGTACCCCGACGGCTACATCAAAATCAAGGACCGCAGCAAAGACATCATCATCTCTGGCGGGGAAAACATCTCGTCAATTGAAGTTGAAGATGTGCTGTACCGCCACCCCGCCGTGCTCGCCGCTGCCGTGGTTGCGAAGCCCGATGAACGCTGGGGCGAAACACCTTGCGCCTTCGTCGAACTGAAGGCTGGCGCGCAAACCACCGCTGGAGAGATCGTGGCGCATTGCAAAAAACACCTGGCCGGTTTCAAGGTGCCGCGCGCCGTTGTGTTTGGTGAGTTGCCGAAAACTTCGACTGGAAAGATTCAGAAGTTTGAGTTGCGCAAGTTGGCGGGGTCTAGCGCAGCCATTGATGTTTGATACAGCTTGCTGTTCCTGTGAATCAAAACCATATCTGACCAACCATGTCACTGCTTAAGTCGCCGTAATGCACGTTAATCGGTTGAAAATAAGCTCCACCAAAAAAGGCAACGCATGCAATTTCACGAAATCACTCTGGACCACGCCGCAGGCACCACACCCGCTGACGGCATTCGGGTGCTGACGCTCAACCGGCCTGATGTGATGAACGCGATGAACACGCGCATGTTCACTGAGATGCGTGACGCGCTGCGCGCTTTGGCTTATGAGGATGGCTTGCGGGTTTTGATTCTTGTGGGTGCCGGTGGACGGGCTTTTTCTGCGGGCGGTGACTTGAAAGAGCGCAAGGGGATGACCGACACGGCCTGGCGGGCGCAGCATCAGTTGATTGAAGAAACCTTTTTAGCGGTTAAAGACTTCCCGCTGCCCGTGATAGCGGCGGTCGAAGGCCATGCCCATGGTGGTGGGCTTGAACTGGCTTTGATGGCCGACTTTATCGTTGGCTCGCAAACTGCCGTGTTTTCGCTCGCAGAGGCCAAGCGCGGCATTTTGCCAGGTGGTGGGGGTATTCAAAACATGATTCGCGCTGTCGGTTCGCGGCGCGCCAAGCAGTTGATTTTTACCGGTATGCAATTCAGTGCGAGCCAGGCTTTTGAGTGGGGCGTGCTCAATGAGCTGGTCGAGGCGGGCGCTGCCCTGGATGCGGCGGTGAAGATTGCCTACACCATCCTTGACGCCGCGCCCATGTCGGTGCGCTACGGCAAGCTGGCCGCATCGCGTGGCGGTGAGGTGGACTTTCATACCGGCTATGCGCTGGACCTGGCGGCCTACAACGTGCTTGTGTCGTCCAAAGACCGCTATGAAGGTGTACTGGCCTTCAATGAGCGGCGCAAGCCGCAATGGTCCAACTCTTAAACAGCTTGAGCTGCCTTGACATGCCAATCACTCAATGTCGAGGGTGTGAAAACCAAATCGTCCGGCTTGGCGGTCGGCAAAGTAAAACTGCAAGGTTTCTTTCACCGTCTTGAAAGCGAGCTCGTCCCACGGGATTTCAGCTTCGGTAAAAAGACGGGCTTCCATGCTTTCATAGCCCGGATCGAAGTTTGTGCTGAGCAGTCTGGCGCGGTAGAAAAGGTGAACCTGACCGACCCTGACCACATTGATCAGCGAGAACAAATCCTGCATTTCAAACTGCGCGCCGGCTTCTTCCACGGTCTCGCGGGCTGCGCCTTCCGCCGTGGTTTCACTAAGTTCCATGAAGCCTGCAGGTAGCGTCCATTTGCCTTTGCGTGGCTCTATATTGCGCTTGCATAGCAAGACCTTGCAGTCGCCATATTCATCGCCTTCGCCATTGCCTTCATCCCAGATGGGCACTGTGCCCACCACGTTCAACGGGTTTTGGTAGTGCACCGTACCGCAAGCCGGGCAGACGGCGCGTTGCCTCGTGTCGCCGTCGTCCGGCAGACGGTAAACAACAGCTGTTCCACAGGCGCGGCAGTGTTTGAGCGGGGGAATATACATGGTCCAAGTGTAGCGGTTGTGGGTATTTTCCAGGCAGTTTGGGGGCTTTTCTGGAACCTTAAATGCTACTGAAAACGTAGCTGGGCATGCCCGTATCTATTGGCTTGCAGCTCTTTTTAGCCATAAAAAACCGGCTTTTTTGCCAGCTTTTCAGGGGATTTTCAGGATTTAGTCCTTATGCAGGGCGATTCGTCAGGCTTTGGTCGTTTTCGTGTGCTTTTCAATCAGGCTGCGAGCGGTGTCCAGCAACTTCTTGCCGTCAAAGCCTTTTTTGTTCATGTCTTCAACCCACTCTACTTCGACCGTGCGTGACTTGCGGCGGAAGTCCTGGGCTTCAGCGGCGCTGACCGTGTAGATGGTGTTGCCGCGGTCACTGGCGGTCTTGCGGCCCGGTACGTCGTTACCCTGCTGCGTTTTGCCGAACCAGGCAGACGTTGCCATGCCAGAATTGTTATCGATGACTTTTTTGAGGTCAGGCGCCAGCGAGTTGTACCTTGCCTTGTTCATCGCCATGACAAACGTGGTGGTGTAAAGGCTGCCGCCAGCAGGGTCAAACTCGGCGTGGAACCTGGTAAGTTCGTTGACCTTGACCGATGGCACGACTTCCCAGGGAATGACGCAGCCATTGATGGTGCCCTTGCTCAGTGCATCCGGAATTTGCGGCAGCGGCATGCCAACCGGCGTAGCCCCCAGAATGCCCATCAGTTTGGTGACCTGCCGAGTCGGAGCGCGTATTTTGAGGCCGCGCAGGTCGGCTATGGATTTGACGGGTTTGTCGGCGGTGTGAATCACGCCCGGTCCATGCACTTGCAGCGCCAGCACCTGGGTGTCCTTGAATTCGTCGGGTGCCATGGTTTGCGTATATTCCCAATAGGCTTTGGACGTGGCCTCGGCATTGCTCATGATGAAAGGCAGCTCGAACACTTCAATGCGCGGGAAGCGGCCCGCCGTGTTGCCGGGCAGCGTCCAGACCACATCGACCACGCCATCCTTGGCCTGGTCATACAGTTGCACCGGCGTACCGCCAAGCTGCATGGCCGGGTAGGCTTCAAATTTGATGCGGCCATTCGATTCCTTTTCGACCTTGTCCATCCACGGTTTGTGCATCCCCAGCCAGACGTTGGACTGAGGTGACATGAAAGTATGAAACTTCAGGGTGACAGCTTGCTGGGCCATGCCCGAGGTGGCTGATGCGCCCAGTGCGGTTGCCGCGCTGGTTTTGAGAAGTGTGCGTCGCTGAATCATGATTTGCTTCCTTAAACGGGTGCCACTAACTTAAAGTAATTGGCGCTGCTTGTGTAGCAGTGAATTCCCTAGGCGCATAGCGCGCGTACCCGCCCTAGTTGATGTATTTCACCAGCCAGAGCGATATACCCGGAAACAGCAGCAACAGGGTCGTTCGAAGGGTGTCACTGATTAAAAACGGCATCACGCCCTTGTAGCTTTCGCTGATGGGTACATCCTTTGCCAGACCATTGACGACGTACACATTCAGTCCCACAGGTGGTGCCAGCATGCCAAAGCCGACCGTCATTAACACCATGATGCCGAACCAGATAGCAACCGACTCCTTGGGCATGCCAAAGTCCAGGCCAATCACCATAGGGAAAAAGATCGGTATGGTCAGCAGCAGCATCGACAGCTCGTCCATCACGGCGCCCAGCACCACATAAAACAGCAGAATGGCAGTAACGACCATCAGCGGTGACAGGCCCCATCCGCCAACCACTGCGGCCAGCTGATTCGGCACCTGCGTCAGAGCCAGCGCCGAGTTCATCAGGTCGGCCCCAATGAAGATTAAAAAAATCATGGCTGAGCTTTCAGCCGTAGCGTAAAAGCACAGCTTGAATTTGGCCCATGTGATCTCTCGCTTGAGCAGCGCGGCCACAAAGGTGGCTGCAGCGCCTACTGCAGCGCCCTCGGTGGGTGTGAAAAAGCCGCCGTAAATACCGCCAAACACCAGCATAAAAATGATGGCAATTGGTGCAATGCCCAGTAAGGATGCCAGTGTGAGAGGCGGCCTTTCGTTGTCAACCTCCGGCGCTTGCCCGGGCACCAGCCTGACGTAAATGGCGATGGCCACCATGTAGCCAAACATGGCGATGATGCCTGGCACCATGGCAGCCGCAAACAGCTTGGCGATATTCTGCTCGGCAAGAATGGCATAAATCACCAGCGGCACTGAAGGTGGAATCAATATACCCAGCGTACCGCCTGCGGCAAGCGTACCGGTAGCGAGTCGGCCTGAATAGCCATGACGCTTCATCTCGGGCAGGGCGACGCCGGTGATGGTGGCGGCCGTGGCAACAGAGGAGCCGCAAATCGCTCCAAAGGCCGCACAGGCCAGAATGGATGCCATCGCCAGCCCGCCCTTGAAGCGGCCCATCACGCCCGCAGCAAAGCTGAACAGGGCCTTGCTGATGCCGCCCTGCGTTGCAAAGTGCCCCATCAAAATAAACAGTGGAATCACCGACAGGTCATAGCTCGCAAAACGTGCAAAAGCCTGCGTGTTGAGAAAGCTTGAAAACGGCCCCCAACCAGTTTGCATGACATAGCCAACACTACCTGCGACAAACATGGCCACCGATATGGGTACCCGTATGGCCATGAAGGCCAGCATGATGCCGAAGATCACCAGCGCCAACGTGATGGAGTTCATACGCGAGCCTCCACAGCATCTGCGTCGGCAACAGCCGCAAAGCCAAACAGCGACTGATGCAAACCAATCATGGCGGTCAAAATGAAAGGCGGCACCATGGCGGCATAAACCGTCCATTCAGGAAAGCCGAGTATTTGTGTTTCAGAATGGGTGTTGAATGAATTCATGCCGCCCAGTACGGTGCGCCATGCCAGCAACACAAACACAAGTGCCAGAAGCAGCGCGCCAAAGCGGTCAAGCTTGTCAGTTGAAGGCCTGGACAATCTGGCGGTGAAAAAATCAACAATGATGTTGCCACGCGTTGCCTGGCAATAGGGCATGAACAGTGCAATGGCCGCACCCGTCACGACCGCCGTCAGCTCGAAATCCCCGACCAGCGTAGCACCCAGCAAATTGCGGCCAATTAGGCTGGCACAAGTCATCAGGGTGATGGCGGTGAGCAGTACGCCAGCCAGCGTAGCGCAGAGTTTTGCAAGGGATTGCAGGATGTTCAAACGCTTGTCTCCAGAGCGGGTTGATGGGCATGAGACCAGCTCTTGCACCGCGTGGGCTGGTGTCTCGATCTCGGCTTACGCGACTTTGACGGTTAATGTACACAAACCAGCAACGCCGCCCACCATGGTGTCACCCGACACAACAGCCGCCACACCTTCGGGTGTGCCGGTATAAATCAGGTCGCCGGGTTGCAATTCCCATGCAGCCGACAAATGCTCAATCGTCTCGGCCACGTTCCAGATCAGCTTGGCGACGGTGCTGCGCTGGCGGTCTTTGCCATTGACCTGTATGTACAGCTCGGCGTTGTTCACATCACCAGCTTGCGAGGCAGGTGTGATGGGGCCAATCGGTGCTGAATGATCAAACGCTTTGCCGATGCACCAGGGGCGACCCTGTTTTTTCATCTCGCCTTGCAGGTCGCGGCGCGTCATGTCCAGCCCAACGGCGTAGCCGTAGATATGCTTTTGTGCGTCTGCGGCCTTGATGTTTTTACCGCCCGTACCAATCGCCACCACCAGTTCGATTTCATGGTGGAAATTTTTGGTCAGGTCGGGGTAGGGAATGCTGCCAGTCTGGCCTTCCTCCACAACCACAGCGGCATCAGCCGGTTTCAAAAAGAAAAACGGTGGCTCACGGCCGGTAAAGCCCATCTCCTTGGCGTGCTCTTCATAGTTGCGGCCCACACAGTAAATGCGGTGAACCGGGAAGCGGTCTTTCGATCCCACAACCGGTACTGAAACCATAGCGGGCGGTGTAATTACAAAACTCATGACAACCTTTCCTCTCTGTGTATGCCCAATGCCTGATGCACCGGGCGGTCTGAAAAACTGAACAGCACACAACCTGACTGCGAACGCAGTTGCGAAGTGTGCCACGACGGGATCACAAAATGGTCTTTCGGGCCGAACTCATACGTCGTGCGCTTGCCATTGAATTCGATGTCCACGCTGCCATGGCCTTCGACCACGCTGAACACCGCGCCATCAGTCTGGCGATACGGCTTGCCCGCAAAGCCAGCTGGCAGGCGCTGCATGAAGGTGGCCATGGTCGGCATCGGTGAGCCGCCCGTCAGCGGGTTGACATAGCGCAACTTCACGCCGTCCCAGGCGTCGATGTCTGCGTGCTGCTCCAGCTCATGCAGCGCCTCGCGCGTGCGGTCGTAGGGGTAGCTGAAAATAGGCGAGGTCTGCCCGAACGGTGAGTCGCCGCGCACGGGCAGCATGTTGGCGCCGTACCTGTAGTTGCTCATACCCTCGGGCTTGGTCACAGGTTGGGATTTTTCGGTGTGGTTCTCGGAAAAACCGGCATCGAAGAACTTCAGCATCGGAATGTCGAGGCCGTCGAGCCACACCACCGGTTGATCAACATCAACGCGCCCATTGTGGCCGTGGTCATGAAAGGTCCAGCTCGGGGTGATGATGAAGTCACCAGGCTTCATCTGCGTGCGTTCGCCGTCTACCGCTGTGTAGGCACCAAGGCCTTCGACTACAAAGCGCAGCGCGCTCTGGGTATGCCTGTGGCTGGGCGCGATTTCGCCCGGCATGATGACTTGCAGGCCGGCATAAAGAGATTGCGTGATGCAAGACTGGCCGCGCAGCGCGGGGTTCTCAAGTATCAGCACACGGCGTACCGCTTCTTCGGCGGTTATCAAGTGGCCTGCCTGCATCAGGTAGGGGTAGACATCCGCGTATTTCCAGAAGCCTGGCTCGCACGGCGTGCTGGGGGATTGCGGCACCAGGGCGTGCAGCACTTCCCATAACGGGCTCATGCTGTAACTGGCAATTGCGTTGTAAAAAGCCTTGCGCCCTGCTTGGCTGTTAGTGGCAGGCTTGCCGGAGTCAATGAGTGGCGGTGTCATGTCCATATGAACTATCCTTGTCGTCGTCAAAATACACGCCGTCCAGCTTCAAAAGTTCTTGAAGATGGTTAACGTTTGTTTGCGCAAATATCTGTCCTGCAGCCAATTGCGACGCTGCCGTACCAGCCGCCTGGCCCATCACAAAGCAGCCGCCACTGACGCGAGCTGCCGACTGGCCTTCGTGCGTCATCGACGCGCAACGCCCGGCTACCAGCAGGTTGTCAACGTTGAGTGGTACCAGCATCCTGAAGGGCAAATCGTTGTAAACGCGGCCCTGCTCTGATTCCCAGTTACGCGGGAAATGCCAGTCAATACGGCCTGCCGCATGCAACTCCATCGGCCAGGCATTGATACCGATGGCATCGTCAAATTTTTTTGAAGAGAGGATGTCGTCACCACTCAACGCATACAGCCCCTTGATACGCCGCGATTCACGAATGCCTATCTGCGCCGCAATATCAACTATGGCCGACTGCGCAAAGCCCGGCACCTCGTCACGCATGAAAGTGAAATATTGCGCAATCTGCAGGCGACCTTCAAGCTCGCCCGCGCTGAGTTGCCGCGCATCGGTTGCGTCCATGGCAGTACCTCCAGCGTTGCTGATTTGCGTCACGTTCGCACGCCATTCAGCCGGGTTTTTCTGCGGCCTGAGAATGGCACCTTCACGCGGAAAGTTGTAGCGACCAGGCGTGCGAGCCTGTGCCTGCTCCATCAGCGTGTTGATGGCCTTGAACTCACCCACGGCAGCCAAGGCCGGTACTGCGTCCACATGGCCGACGCGAAACATGGTGGTGGGGTACAGCCCGCTGCCTTGTCCGTCGCCCAGTTCGTAGGCAACGCCAGCGAAATGGGCTACATCAGCATCGCCCGAGCAGTCAATAAAACTCTTCGCGCGTATGGCTTGCCGGCCTGATTTGGTTTCAACAATCAGGGCCGTGATGCGCGGGCCCTCCATCACCACTGCCGCTGCCCATGCGTGAAAAAGCATCTCCACTTTTGACGCGACCAGCAACTGGTCTGCCGCGCATTTAAAAGCCGATACATCGTAAGACCGTACGCGGATACGGCCCTGCATACCATCCTGCGGTGCGTTGAGTCCACCAAGCGCGTCGATCCGGGCCAAAACCTCGTCAACCACGCCATGTACCACCTGCCGCATCTCGCCGTTTTTGCGCCCGTACAGGCCGGCGAAGTTAGTCACACCGCCCGCCGTACCCATGCCGCCCAAAAAGCCATAGCGCTCAACCAGCAAGACACTCGCACCGTGTTTTGCCGCGCTCACGCTGGCAGCAATGCCCGATGGTCCGCCGCCAACGACGACAACATCAAACTCGCCAAAGACGGGCAGGGCGCGTGCGGGCTCGAGAACTGTGTTCATCCCTATTCAATTCGTATATTGCGCATCGTGATAATCCCGCCCATGATCGCCGACTCGCTGCGGATGCGGCTTGTCAAACCTTCTGGCGATGTACCGACTGCCTGCCAGCCCTGGTTGAACAGCTTCTGGCGGGTGTCAGCGTCACGGATTATTTTTGACACCTCCTGCGTCAATCGAACTTTTGCAGCCTTTGACAGATTGGCCGGCCCGACCAGCGCCGTCCAGACTTCGAGGTTGAAGTTGCGCACCTCGGCATCTGCCAGCGACGCAATTTCAGGTGCCAGTGCGCTACGGCCGCTGGTCAGGCCAATCGCCTTGAGCTTGCCTGCGCGGATTTGCGGCAAGGCGATACCCGGCGGTATCAGCGCCATCTGGATCTGGCCGCCCAGCAGCGCGGTCACGACCTGTGGATTGCCCTGATACGGAATATGAACAGCAGCAAGATCGCCCGCTTTTGACTTGAGCAGCTCCATGCCCAGATGGCCCACCGAACCATTGCCGACCGAGCCGTAATTCCATTTATTGCCACCGTTGCGTGCGGCATTAAAAAACTCAGCGCCCGAGGGGAGGTTGGGCGGCGCAACCAGCACCAGCGGTGCGGTGGCGATCAGTGATATGGGCGTGAAGTCTTTTGCCGGGTCGTAGGGCAGCTTGGGGTAAAGCAGCTTGGCAGAAGTCAAATTGCCATTGATGACGACGCCCAGCGTGTGGTCGTCGGTCGCCTTGGCAACCTGGTCGGCTGCAATATTGCCGGAAGCGCCAGGCTTGTTTTCAATGATGACGGGCTGGCCCAGCACTTTTGACAGCGGCTCGGCCAGCGTGCGCGCCGCCATGTCAGGCGTCGAGCCACCCGGAAAGCCGACCAGAATGCGTACTGGCTTATTTGGCCAGACTGCTTCTGGCGCGGCATTTTTGGAGGATTGTTGGGCCATAACGCCCGTGGACAGAGCGCAAGAAGCTATTAAAATAGTAGCACCCCTAGCCCAAGTCAAAGTGGTGCGTCGACTGTCTTGTACAGAGCGGTTAAGTTGTGTCATGGGGTTCTCCTCGGGCATGAACGATAAATTAAAAACCGTTATTGGAACAGCTTCGAAGGCTCAATACCGTCGTACATCCATTTCAGCCCCGCGAACCCGGCGCTCTCGGTTCCGCTCTGGAAAATCTGGTTGCGCAGCTCGCGCTGCACGCCCGAGGCGTGATAAATATCACCGTAAAAACGCGCCGTGAGCTGTACCCGACCAGTGCGTAAATACCTGGCTTGCTGGTATTTCTGGAAGGCCTTCTGGATGTCACCGCGCGCCGCACGCAGCGCCTCGCGAAGCACGACAGCGTCTTCAATGGCCTGGCCCGCGCCCTGCGCCAGATATTGCAACATGGGATGGGCGGCATCTCCGAGCAGGGTCACACGCCTGGCGGTCCAGTTCTTCACGGGCTCGCGGTCACACAGCACCCACATCTTCCAGGTTTCGATTTTTCCCAGCAGTTCCTTGACTTGTGGGCAGGCTGTTGCAAAGCGCTCGGTCAACTCGGCAGTATCGCCAAAGCTGTTCCAGCCTTCATCGTATTTGTTGCTGTGAAACACGGCAACCAGGTTGAATAGTTCCCCACGCCGCAGCGGGTAATGCACCAGATGGGTTTTTTCTCCACCCCAAAGCACCACGTCATCGCTCCACAAATGCATTGGTACGTCTTGGCGTTTGAGCACCGCGCGGTAAGCGATGTGGCCAGACACCCGCGGCTTGCCGTCACCGACCACAACCTCGCGGATTTTGCTCCACATACCGTCGGCACCTATCAGGGCGCTGCCGTGCACGGTTTCGCCCGACTCCAGCGTGACGGTTACGTCATCGGTAGTTTGCGCAAACGAATTCACCTTCGCGCTGGTGCGCAGAGTGATGCTGGATTGCGCCTTGCAGGCCTGCAGAAAAATCTCGTGCAGGTCGGCCCGGTAAATCACGCCATAGGGAAAACCGTAGGTTGCCCTGGCCATATCGCCCAGCGGCACGCGCACCACTTTTTCTCCGGTACGCACATCGTTCATGCCGAGGCCAGTCGGGAAAAAGGCTTGCTTGTTGATGGCCTCTGTCAGTCCCAGGTAATCGAACATGCGAAAAATATTTGGCCCTAGCTGAATGCCCGCGCCGATTTCGCCAAACACCGACGCCTGCTCCAAAACGGTGACGGCGTGCCCGTCCTGCGCCAGCACCATGGCTGCTGCCAGGCCGCCTATGCCGCCGCCCGAAATAAGAATGGGATAGTTTTTCGCCATGGGTTTAGAGATAGTCAGACGGGAGATATGGTCATCAATACAAATAGAAGCGAGTAAGCCACTGACACAATGATAAGTATGCTTATTATATTTTTTCTTGGTACATACCCTAGCGTTTAAACTTCCGATATGGCAAAAAGTTTTAATTTTGGTGCAGCCCCCGGGCATCTGATCCGCAGGGCGCAGCAGTTTGCAGTTGCCATTTTCATGGAGGAAACGGCTGAATTCGATGTCACGCCCGTGCAATTCGCCATATTAAACGCGCTGATGGATGACCCCGGAGAAGACCAGGTAACGCTGGCAAGCCATGTTGCTTTTGATCCGGCCACTTTCGGGTCGGTGATCGGTCGCCTGGAGGCTAAGGGCTGGGTCAGACGTCTGGCAGACCCGCACGACAAACGCCGCAAATTACTGTGGATCTCGGGCGAAGGGGAGCAGATCGCCCTGATGATGAAACGTGCAGTTGCAAAAGCCCAGCTGCGCATCATGGGGCCGTTGCAGCCAAATGAGCGGACACAACTGGCAGGGCTGCTGGAGAAGCTGGTGGCCGGACATGAAAAGGCTGCCGAATAAGCTGCAAATAAGCTGCCAAATAGTCTCCGGAATAGGCGAGACCTGCTCAGGCCGATTTGGCCAGCAAATTGAAATGCTCCACCGCAGGCGGTGCCGCAAAAAACGGCCCGACAATCGCGCGCCAATCGGCAAATGCGGCTGATTGCCTGAAGTCCACCGTGTGGTTCTCCAGCGTCGCCCAGAAGATTTGCAGAATATAGCGCTCGGGGCTTTCTATGCCCTTGTTGACCCTGTAACCCTGAAAGCCTTTGGCTTTGGAAATCACGGTTTCAACACCCCGTTTGATGGCTTCATCAAATGCGGCTTGCTGGCCGGTCTGAATGCGGATATCGGCGAGTTCGAGAATCATTTTTGTGTCTTTCTTTGAATGAACTTTGGAAAATCCCGGAGCTTTAATTGAGAACTTTTAATATTGCGCGGCTGGTAACTCTACCGTCAAACCATCCATTGCATCGGTCAGGATGATCTGGCAGCTCAGGCGGCTGTTGGGCTGACTTGGCATGGCCGTAAAGGCCAGCATGGCGATTTC
>JBBRQQ010000084.1:0-11761 GCA_038226155.1 Burkholderiales bacterium | reverse complement strand
GTGGCGGTACAGCACATCTTCAACTTCAATTGACGAGATGTTTTCCCCGCCAGAGATGATGATGTCTTTGCTGCGGTCCTTGATTTTGATGTAGCCGTCGGGGTACATCACGGCCAGATCACCGCTGTGAAACCAGCCGCCCGCAAAGGCCTCTTGGGTGGCCTTGGGGTTCTTCAGGTAGCCCTTCATGGCGATGTTGCCCTTGAACATGATCTCGCCCATGGTCTCGCCGTCTTGCGCTACTGGCTGCATGGTTTGCGAGTCAAGCACTCGCGCGTCGCGCTCCAGGTGGTAACGAACACCCTGTCGTGAATTGAGGCGGGCGCGTTCGCCTACATCCAGCTTTTCCCAGCCATCCTGCACGGCACAGACCGTTGCCGGGCCATAAACCTCGGTCAGGCCATAGACGTGCGTCAGGTCAAACCCCATCGCCTCCATGCCTTCAATCATCGAAGCCGGTGGCGCAGCGCCAGCGACCATACACTTCACGCCTTTGGGCAGGCCCTGCTTCATGGTGCCGGGCGCGTTTACCAACAGGCCGTGCACGATGGGCGCACCGCAGTAGTGTGTGATGCCGTTGTCACGGATAGAGTCGAACACCGCCTGAGCCTCCACCCTGCGCAGGCAGACGTTCACACCGGCCCGCGCCGCGATTGCCCACGGGAAAGTCCAGCCATTGCAGTGAAACATGGGCAACGTCCACAAATACACCGCGTGTTTGGGCATGTCCCATTCGAGGATGTTGGACAGCGCCGCCAGTGCCGACCCCCGGTGGTGGTAAACCACGCCTTTCGGATTGCCAGTGGTACCACTGGTGTAATTGAGCGCGATCGCATCCCACTCGTTGGCGGGCAAGTTCCATGTGTAGCCTGCATCGCCCGTAGCAAGAAAGCTTTCGTAGGTGATGCTCCCAATGCGCTCGACTGCACCCGTGTACGCAGCGTCTTCCACGTCAATCACCAGCACGGGTGTTGTCGCCTTGCGCAGGGTCAAAGCCTTTTTCATCACACCTGAAAATTCCGGGTCAACAATGACGGCCTTCGCCTCACCATGATCGAGCATGAAGGCAATCGTCTCAGGGTCAAGCCGTGTATTCAGTGCATTAAGCACAGCGCCAGTGACAGGAATGCCAAAATGCGCCTCGACCATCGGCGGTGTGTTGGGCAGCATCACCGCCACCGTATCACCCTTGCCTATACCGGCTTTTTCAAGGGCGCTCGCGAGTTGGCGGCAGCGCGTGAAAACCTCAAGCCAGTTACGGCGCAGATCACCATGTACAACCGCCAGCCGATGGGGATAAACCTCGGCAGTACGCTCGATAAATGACAACGGTGAGAGCGGCGCGTAATTCGCCTCGTTAGGGCCTAAGTCCTGGTCAAAAATGCTTGGCATGAAGTCTCCTGGATTTTTGTTTATGTTGATATCCGCGCGCAATCGCCCTCGCCGATGTGCGACCTCAGGTTTTGAGGGATCGCGCTGGCGAGTTCGCGGCAGGGGTGCCTATGCGCTCGTACTCGGAAATGACCTGCGCTCCGAGCAGCACTACCGTTGCTGCGATCTCCAGACTCAGCAACACGACAATGGCCGTTGTCAGCGAGCCGTAGACTACGCTGACCTGGGACAGCGTTGCGAAATACCAGACTAGCACATGCCGGGTCAGCTCCCAAAAAAAGGCAGAAAAGACGCCGCCCACCAACGCGTGGCGCCATGACAGTTTGCCGACTGGCATCACCATGTAGAGAGATGTCAGCAACATGATTTCTCCGGTTAATCCGAGCAGGTAGAGCAAAACAGTCGAAAACAGGCTTAACGACCAGCTCCAGCCTAGAAATTCAATACTTTTTTCACCCAGCACCTCAAAACTTCCAGCCACCAAAGTAACCACAAGAAAGCCAAGACCTAAAAAGAGGATGTAGCAATACGGCAGCATGGCAGAAACGAGGAAGTGACGCCGGCGTATCGCCACACGATGCAGAAAAATAATCGACATCGCGTTTTCGAGCACGGTAAAGGCGAGCGAAGAAAAAACAGCATGGTGGCGAGCAACACCCAGCCCATCACCTCCCGGTGGGCCAGGAAATTCGACAGCTCGTTGACAATGAATTTCGACTGCCCCGGCGCCAACCAGCCGATGTAGCGGCCCAGCGCCTCCAGCAGGGCCGACTGTTCAATCACATGCGACAACGCGATCGCCAGCAGTATCAGCAGGGGAACGATTGACAGCAGCGCGTAATAAGCCACCGCGCCAGCCAACAACAGGCCCTGGTTCGCACGAAAACCCTTGAAAATCCGCATCGCGAACTCGCCGGGATGGTTGAGGACATAAGCAGCTTGCGGTGCCAGAATCATGAGGGCGGGCGCCCAGGCGGGCAGAAGAAAAGGTGAATGCCATTATGCGCGGCCAGCTCGCCCGTCCTGCTTGGCCTGATGGGCCAGCGCCGTTCAAGCGCCTTCGCAGCATCCTTTGCGCCTGTGCTTAAATTAACCTTTCCTTTTTCTCTCGCATGTCCATCCCCCAATCATTTATTCAGGAGCTTTTAGCCCGCGCCGACGTGGTAGATATAGTTGGCCGCTATGTGCAGCTGAAAAAAGGCGGTGCCAATTTCATGGGCCTTTGCCCTTTTCATGGCGAAAAGTCACCGTCTTTCAGCGTTAGCCCGGCCAAGCAGTTCTACCATTGCTTTGGCTGCGGAAAAAACGGCAACGCCATCAGCTTTTTGATGGACCACGCAGGCATGATGTTTATCGAAGCCGTGAAGGACCTGGCCCAGCAATATGGCCTGCAGGTGCCTGAAGACGATGTATCGCCTCAAGACCGCGCCAAAGCTGCGCAAATGCGCGAACAGCAGTCAACCCTCACGAGCGTGCTTGAAAAGGCCGGTGTGGCCTACATCAAACACCTGCGCAACTCTGAAAAAGCCATTGCCTACTTCAAGGGTCGCGGCCTGTCGGGCGAAATCGCCAAAACCTTTGGCCTGGGCTACGCGCCCGAAGGCTGGCGCAGCCTGGCGAGTGTTTTCCCCGACTACAACGATGCGCTGCTGGTTGAAAGCGGCCTGGTGATTGCCGGCGAGCCGGGGGAAGAAAACGCTGCCGGAGAGGCCAAACGCTACGACCGCTTCCGCGACCGCGTGATGTTCCCCATCCGCAATGTCAAGGGCGAATGCATTGGCTTTGGTGGTCGCGTCCTGGGTGACGAAAAACCGAAGTACCTCAACTCGCCCGAGACCCCCGTTTTCAGTAAGGGGCGCGAGCTGTACGGCCTGTTTGAGGCACGCACCGCCTTGCGTGAACACGGCTACGCCCTGGTGACCGAGGGCTATATGGACGTGGTGGCGCTGGCGCAGCTGGGTTTTGCCAACGCCGTGGCCACACTCGGCACGGCCTGCACCGCCGACCATGTGCAAAAGCTGTTTCGCTTTACCGACTCGGTCGTTTTCAGCTTTGACGGTGACGGCGCTGGCCGCCGCGCGGCGCGCAAGGCGCTTGATGCCGCCCTGCCCTTTGCCACCGATGTGCGCACCGTCAAGTTCTTGTTTCTGCCTGCCGAGCACGACCCTGACAGCTTCATTCGCGAAAACGGCAGCGAAGGTTTTGCTGCGGCTGTCAGCAAGGCCGTACCCCTGAGCAGGTTCATGCTGGAGGCAGCAGCCGAGGCTTGTGATCTGGACACCGCTGAAGGCCGCGCCCATATGGCCAGTAACGCACGCCCGCTGTGGAGCCTGCTGCCCGACGGGGCACTTAAAAAACAATTGCTGGCCGAGATTGCCGACAAGGTGCTGATTGATGTGCGCGACTTGCTGGAAGTATGGCAACCAGCCAGCACAGGCTACAAGGGTGGAGCAAGGTCAAGCTACAAAAACAACAGTGCGCTACGCCCGAAAACATTAGGTTCTGGCCAAAATATCCCGACAAATTCAGCCATAAATGAGCTGGAAAGCGAGTCACGTGATGATTTTGGCGGCTACCACCCGGGGGCCTTTTCAGGTACTGCCGATTATTCAAACTCTGAGCCCTACTTTCCGGCATCCGAGACCCCGGCTCCCGGCTACTCGTATGCAGCCACAACCACCACCCGCACACCTCGCCGGGTGGCGGGCCGCTTGCTGCCAGCCAGCCGTGAAGACCGCGTGCTGCGCCTGCTGCTGACGGAACCCCAAAGCTGGGATCGCCTGAGCGGCGAAGAGCACGTTTTGCTGTCAAGCCTGCCCGCCCCGCACGGGCCGCTTTTTACCTGGTTTGAAAGCCAGTTGCACGAACACGGCCCGCAGCCTTGGGCAGCGCTGCGCGAAGGCTTGCGCGGCCACGCGAATGAGGCACACGCGATTGCGCAAATCTCGCAAATCCCCGAGGGCATAGAGGGCGACTGGGCTGAGGTGCGCAGCATCATCGACCAGTTGCTCAATCTGGCACGCCAGCAGGAGATGAAGGAGTTGGCAGCGCGGGCTGGCAGCGACCCGCAAGCCATGCAGCGTTATAAAGAGCTGGCCGCAAGCCGGAAAAACTAATGGGGTTTTTGGGGTCAGAGTCCAAATTCATCGTGCCTTTGGCACGCCCGCAGGTACGATGCGCTGCATCGCAATGAAATTGGCGTCTGACCCCAATAACCCCATTGCCTAAAAAACAGGCATCAGGGTATAATCCGACTTTCGATACAGCAAGCGCGACAGCAACACCTCCGGTACCGGCCTCTTGAGAAGCTCAAGAAACTCACAAATGAGTGGCCAACTTCCCTGAAGAGATTGAAGGGATTTCCGCAAGGACTGCACACCAAATGTTCGCCCAAACAACTTGCCGTTCTTTTGCAGTCGCTATTTTCATCGCTCCTTCGCTTTGCGGGCGCTCGATTTTTTGACATTTTCATTTTCACCTTGAACGTTACTTTGGGGAATTTGCCATGCCTTCTAAAAAACCTGATCCTGTGAAAAAAACCGTGAAACCCGCCGCTAAGCCCAAGACTGCACCTAAAGCCGCGGGCAAAGTGCTCGCTAAGACAGTCAAGGCATCAGCACTTGAAAAAGTCAAGAAAAGCGCCACGTCTAACAAAGCTGCTGTAGCAGTCAAAGCGCCTGCAAAAGCTCCTGTTAAGGCCCCTGTGAAATCTGTAACGCCCCCGAAGAAAGTCCCCTCAGTGCCATCTAAGTCAAGTCCAGAAAAGAACGAAAAGAAGCCTGCCGCAGTAGCAGTGGCTGAAGTCGCCGTGAAGAAAAAGCCCGGTCGCCCACCCAAAAATCCGGTAGCCGATGTGGAAGGTGCAACACCGGCTGGTGGTGCCAAACGTGGCCGCAAACCTAAAAATGGTGCGGCTCCGATTGCTGATTTGGACATGTCAGACATTGAAGCGGACTTGGTGGGCGAACCCGTTCTAGACACGACTGAAAAAGTCAAACCCCTGCGCATGAAGATCAGCAAGGCGAAAGAACGCGCCTTGATGAAAGAGTTCGGCCTGGACGAGACCGTGCTGTCCGAAGAAGACATTTTGAAGCGCCGGATGCGCTTGAAAGCACTGATCAAACTCGGCAAAACCCGCGGTTATCTGACGCACGGCGAAATTTCTGACCACCTGCCCGACAAGCTGATTGATGCCGAAACGCTTGAGGCTGTGATCTTGACGCTGAACGACTTGGGCGTGGCCGTTTACGAGCAAACACCAGATGCGGAATCGTTGCTGATCACCAGCAATGCGCCTGCCGGCTCGACGGAAGAAGAAGCCGAGGAAGCCGCCGAAGCCGCGCTGTCAACCGTTGACAGCGAGTTTGGCCGCACCACCGACCCGGTGCGCATGTATATGCGCGAAATGGGCACCGTCGAGCTGCTGACGCGTGAAGGCGAAATTGAAATCGCCAAGCGCATCGAGGGCGGTCTGATGAAGATGATGGAAGCCATTTCGGAAAGCCCGGCCACGATTGCCGAAATTTTGCGCCTGGGTGAAGAAATCCGCGAGGGGAAGATCGTCATCTCTACCGTAGTGGACGGCTTTTCCAACCCCAATGAAGCAGACGATTACGTGGCCGAAGAAGACTTTGACGAGTTCGACGAAGAAGACGATGACGACGGCAAGGGCGGCAGCAAAGCGCTGACGAAAAAGCTTGAAGAGCTAAAAAAAGAAGCATTGACCCGTATCGAAAAAATCGGCTCCCTCTTCGAAAAAGTCCACAAGACTTATGACAAGGAAGGGTACGGCTCGCCGTTGTACACAAAGAGCCAGAAAGCGCTTAGTGACGAGCTGATGACCGTGCGTTTTACTGCCAAGACGATTGAAAAACTGTGCGACCTGCTGCGCGGCCAGGTACTGGACGTGCGCAGGAAAGAGCGTGAACTGCGCCGCATCATCGTCGAGAAATGCGGCATGCCGCAAGAGATTTTCATCAAAGACTTTCCGCCCAATTTGCTCAACCTCAAATGGGTTGAAAAGCAGGTGGCATCCGGAAAACCTTGGTCAGTCATCATGGCCCGCAATATTCCACCGATTCAGGAATTGCAAACCAAACTAGGCGAGTTGCAAGCTCGCGTTGTTGTGCCGCTGGGCCAGTTGAAGGACATCAACAAGCGTATGAACGAAGGCGAGACCAACTCGCGTGATGCCAAGAAGGAAATGATCGAGGCCAACTTGCGGCTGGTGATTTCGATTGCAAAAAAGTACACCAACCGTGGCCTGCAGTTCCTTGACTTGATCCAGGAAGGCAACATCGGTTTGATGAAAGCCGTGGACAAGTTTGAATACCGTCGCGGCTACAAGTTCTCGACCTATGCAACCTGGTGGATTCGCCAGGCGATCACCCGTTCCATCGCTGACCAGGCGCGTACCATCCGCATCCCGGTACACATGATTGAAACCATCAACAAAATGAACCGCCTGAGCCGCCAGCACTTGCAGGAGTTTGGCTTTGAGCCGGATGCCAGCGTGCTTGCCGAGAAGATGGAGATTCCTGAAGACAAGATCCGCAAGATCATGAAGATCGCGAAAGAGCCGATCTCGATGGAAACGCCGATTGGTGACGATGATGATTCGCACCTTGGCGACTTCATTGAAGACAGCGCCAACACCGCGCCGCTGGAAGCCGCGATGCAGGCTGGCCTGCGTGATGTGGTCAAAGATATCCTCGACAGCCTGACCCCACGCGAGGCCAAAGTGCTGCGTATGCGCTTCGGTATCGAAATGTCAACCGACCACACGCTGGAAGAAGTCGGCAAGCAGTTCGACGTCACCCGCGAACGCATTCGTCAGATCGAAGCCAAGGCGCTGCGCAAGCTCAAGCACCCTTCTCGGTCAGACAAACTGCGCAGCTTTATTGATACGCTGTAAGCAGCTATCCATCACGAAAAAGGCCAGTTATCGGTTACGGTAACTGGCCTTTTTTTATGCTTTTGGCGGCGTGTGATTGACCTTCAAATCCTGTCCAGGCGATCAAAAACCCATTTTTCGGCCTTCGTTTCCGGCTGTAGCCCAATAAAAACGGGCGTTACCAGCTACTGAAAACATAGCAGTCAAGAAATGCGATACGCCTGGCGGGCAACGCCCAGAAGACGATCCAGCAGCTCGGGTTGCTCACGTAACTCCTGCGCGGTGCCCGAGTGAACAACGGTACCGCGGTCCAGCACCACTGTCATGCTTCGTTTTTAATAGCTGCCTGCGCCCGAATACAAGGCGTCGTGGGCCTAAATTTCTCTTAAACTGCCGCCCTTACCCCGAAAATACTCAGCACGCTTGGCAAGATGGATCATCTGAGCCGCGGCATGCAGTGTCACTGGATGATGCGTGAAGCCCGACCGAGGAGAAATGTAATCAGCCATTTCGCGCACGAGACCGAACTGCCCTTCCGGCATTTTTGCCAGCAGGGCGATGACCAGGTTTTCCAGCGCGACCACACGAATATGAAGCTGCACCAATTCGGCATCAGTCAAGGCTGGCGTACGCGAGGGCGGAACACCCATAGCCGAGTCTTGCTGCGGCCCACATCTTCCCGCGCCGCCTTCGTTGTCCCACCTCGAAAGCGCCATTGCGCGCTGTTGCAAAGCGCGCAAGCGGGCCAGCGTTTTATCTGGCCTGAGGAGCTTGCGCGCGGGCTTGAAACTTCGGAGTTTATGCATGACGTATGAGGGGTGGAAGATTTGGCCTACATTTTTCAGTGCTGCTGGATTGATGTGTGCTGTCTATGCGATGATGAATCCAAGGCAGGGTTTCTGCAAACACTTTCGTCAAAAAGAGCCTGCGGAGTGGCTACCCGAGAGCCGCGTCGTGATGGACTACAAAAAAACGTGAGGCCCGCCGACATCTGGATAAGAACTTGTGAAGGAGCATTACTCATATGTGTTTTCGAAAGTTTTTTGAATGAATATCCCCGCCGTGTCGCACAAGCCTCTTGTCTGCACGATTGGGCATTCAAATCGGTCGATAGAAGATTTTGTTGATTTGCTTCTGATCAACGGTATTGCGCATGTGCTGGATGTAAGAACCGTTCCGCGTTCGCGCCACAACCCGCAGTTCAATCTGGACACGTTGCCCGCAACACTGGGCAGCATTGAAATTGCCTATTCCCACCTCCCCGGTCTGGGTGGCTTGCGCCATACGCGTGCTAATTCTCCCAACACCGGTTGGCACAACCACTCGTTTCGCGGCTATGCCGACTACATGCAAACCGCTGAGTTCAATGACAACGTCCAACGGTTGGCAGAATTGGCAAACAGCGAGCTTTGCGTCCTGATGTGTGCCGAAGCGGTTCCCTGGCGCTGTCATCGGTCCCTTATTGGCGACGCACTTCTGGTGCGCGGCATTCGCGTCGAGGACATTGTGGGAGCCAAGGGGCGCAAGCCGCATGTTCTTACCGCGTTCGCCCACGTAGAAGGCCTGCAAATCACCTATCCACCGCCAGCAGGCATAGCCAGACAGACCGATTTCGTGGACCAGGCTGAAGTGGCGGGTGAAACCGGCACAAGCGCCTGACCCGGAACGGTGCAGCATGGCGCACAAATTCAAACTCGGCGATCACGTGACCTGGAACTCCGAGGCCGGGCGCGTCAGCGGAAAAATCATCAAAGTGCACACAAAAAATGCCGTCTACAAAGGCTACACGCACCACGCCAGCGAGGATGAGCCGCAGTATGAAATCAAGAGCGACAAGAGCGACCACATCGCCATGCACAAGGGGGCCGCGTTGCAACACGGCAGGGCATAGTGCACGAAACGCACCACGCCACCCTGGACGGCTTGCTGA
Organism: Burkholderiales bacterium; assembly: GCA_038226155.1. Classification (GTDB taxonomy): domain Bacteria; phylum Pseudomonadota; class Gammaproteobacteria; order Burkholderiales; family Burkholderiaceae_C; genus Polaromonas. Next base: position 2,546 of record JBBRQQ010000084.1, on the reverse strand, counting down.
CGGCCGTGCGCAAATGCCGTGCTTGCGAAGGCCAGCTGCCGCTCGGCCCGCGACCGGTGCTTCGCGCCAGCAAAACAGCGCGAATTCTCATCGTCGGCCAGGCTCCCGGCCTGCGCGTGCACACGACGGGTGTCCCGTGGGATGACCCCAGCGGCGAGCGCTTGCGCATGTGGATGGGTCTGGACAAAACCAGCTTTTACGATGAGTCCCAGGTTGCCATCATCCCCATGGGTTATTGCTACCCCGGCCGGGGCAACGGCGGCGACTTGCCACCGCGCCGGGAATGCGCAAAGTTGTGGCTTGATCACTTGCTGGCCAGGCTGCCGCAGATTGAGATGACCTTGCTCATCGGCCTTTATGCCCAGCGCCACTTTCTGGGAAACCGGCGCAAGTCCTCATTGACGGACACGGTCAAGGCATGGCGCGAGTTTGCACCGGACTATCTCCCCCTGCCGCACCCGTCGCCGCGCAACACCCCGTGGTTCAAGCGCAATCCATGGTTTGAGCACGAACTCCTGCCCGGTTTGCGCGAACGGATCAAGTTCCTGCAAAATCCCGCTGCTGGTACTTCGCCAGATCAGCGCGCCATGTTGTTGCCAGCAGCAGTTTTTCCCGAGGGAAAAAAATGCATAGACCGGTGTTTTTCAATCTGACCCAGATTCAGATGCCCGTGGGTGCGCTGACCTCGATTACCCATAGGGTCACGGGCATCTTGCTGGCCTGCGGCATTCCACTGAGCGCCTGGGTTCTTGGCCTGTCGCTGCACAGCCCGCAGTCTTACGCGCGCTTGCTCCAGCTGCTTGATCAATGGCCCGCCAGGCTCGTGGCGATTTTGTTTGTCTGGGCGCTGGCGCATCATGTATTGGCGGGCGTCCGCCACCTGCTGGGTGACATCGACGTCGGTTCAACATTGCCGGCCGCCCGGCGCAGCGCCTGGGCGGTGAATATTGGCGGAGTCGTCGTGGCCTTGCTTGCCGCCGGAGCCCTGTTTTGAAAAGAGTTGTCAGCGGTTTGCGCGCCTGGCTGGTGCAGCGCGTGAGTGCGCTGTACATGCTCCTGTTCCTCGTGCTTTTTCTCGCCCATTTCCTGATTGACAAGCCCGCTTCGTACGCGGCCTGGCACGACTGGATGCTCGGACCGTGGGTCAGCATCAGCACGTCCGTTTTTTTTGCAGCCCTGTTGATGCATGCGTGGGTAGGGGTTCGGGATGTGATCCTCGACTACGTCCATCCGCTGGCAATACGTGTTTTGGCGCTTTCGCTGCTGGGCCTTGCGCTGGTCGGCGTTGGCGCATGGGTCATCCGGATTTTGTGGCTGGGGCGGGGCTGGATTGGCCGATAAAGGCTGCTTCAGGCCAACGCAAACATGGTGAGAGCGCAATGAAATTTTCAATTTTTCGCTTTAATCCCGAACACGATAAAAAGCCCTACATGCAGGACTATGAGATTGAGCTGCGGTCAACAGACCGCATGTTGCTCGATGTGATCCTGCGCATCAAGGCGCAGGACAATTCGCTCACCATCCGCAAGTCATGCCGCGAAGGGGTGTGCGGCTCCGATGCCCTGAACATCAACGGCCGCAACGGCCTCGCGTGCATTACCCGGGTCTGGGATTTGAAGGAGCCGGTGGTCCTTCGCCCACTGCCGAGCTTTCCAGTTATTCGCGATCTTGTGGTGGACATGACCCGGTTCTTTGCGCAGTATCACTCCGTCAAGCCCTACCTTATCAACGACGAACCTCCCCCGGACAGGGAGCGCCTGCAATCGCCCGAAGAGCGCGACAAGCTCAACGGCTTGTACGAATGCATCATGTGCGGTTGTTGCACAAGCCAATGCCCCTCATCCTGGTGGAATCCGGACAAGTTCGTCGGGCCTGCCGGCCTGCTGCAGGCAGATCGGTTTATTGTTGACAGCCGTGACCGCGCGACGCAGCAACGACTCGATGATTTGAACGATGTATATCGGCTGTTCCGTTGCCGCACCATCATGAACTGCACCGAGGTTTGCCCCAAGGGCCTGGCACCATCCCGGGCTATCGAGCAGATACGGCTGATGATGGTGAAGGAGTCGCTGTGATGACGGCCGCAGCAGTGAACACCCCGGCGGGCACCGACGCCGCCGCGCAATCGGTCACCGAAGACGACGGCCCGTTGTCGCCGTGGTGGATGCGCAGGGCGCAGCGGTGTTCAGCGGAGCCGATGTCGGCGACGGGCAGGCGGTGTTCCTGAAGTACGGTTCAGTGCTGGGCAGCCCCTTATTGGCGATTGCGCATTTGATGGAGGTTTTAGCTACCCAGCCATACACCAGCCCCCTTGGCGGCTGGTGACCTGGTGACGACCGGCATGCTCACGCAGGCGCCAAGCGTGGCCGATGAGCAAACGTGGTGCGCGACTGGGCAAGGCCTGAGGGTTGCCGATCTTCAGCTGGAATTTACCCGCCAGAAGTAAATTGGCGTGAAAAAACCCTTTTTTTGACCTGCTTTTCAGGCTGTAGCCCAATAAACACGGGCGTGACCAGCTACTGAAAACATAGCAATCAAAAAAATGT
>JBBRQQ010000083.1:0-11986 GCA_038226155.1 Burkholderiales bacterium | reverse complement strand
ATTTCTTCTGCGTCAGGAAAATAAGCCTCCTTGCAATCACAGAGCTTTTTGGCCAGCCGCTGCGCCAGTATTCCCAGCAGGGCATCGGCAAAATTAAACGGGTCCATGCCCATGTCGAGCAGTCGGGTGATGGACTCAGGTGCCGAGTTGGTATGCAAGGTTGAAAAAACCATATGGCCAGTCAGCGAGGCCTCTACGCCCATGGCAACAGTTTCTTTATCTCGTGATTCACCAACCATGATGATGTCTGGGTCAGCGCGCAAAAAAGCCCGCATGACCAGGGCGAAATCAATCCCGGCCTTGCGATTGATTTGCACCTGGCGCAGACCTTTTTGGGTAATTTCAACCGGGTCTTCCGCCGTCCAGATTTTGGTGTCGGATGTGTTTAAAAACTTGAGGATGGAATGCAGCGTGGTTGTTTTGCCTGAGCCGGTCGGGCCGCAAACATAAAACAGGCCATAGGGCTTGGAAACGGTCTTCTCTAACCGCTCCCTGTTATGTACTGTCAGGCCAAGCTTTTCAAGTGGTATCGGCTCGCCCGCTGCCAGAATGCGCATCACTACATCTTCAACCCCGCCAGCAGAGGGGATGGTTGCAACGCGCAATTCAATGTCAAGTGGCCCGTATTTTTTGAACTTGATCTTGCCGTCTTGGGGCTTCCGTTTTTCAGAAATGTCCAGGTCACACATGATTTTCAAGCGCGTGACCATGGCCTGCCGAAATTGAGCCGGCACTTCAATGTAGGGCCGCAAGGTGCCGTCAATACGAAAGCGAATACCGGTTTTGGCCTTGCCGGGCATAGGTTCGATATGAATGTCTGACACCTTCTGGTTGTAGGCGTCAATGATGACCTTGTTGACGAACTTGACCAGTTCATTGTCTGCCGCAGCAGACTCCAGTGAGGAGTCGTCAATCGCGTCGTTGTCGAGCGGCGAGTCCATGTCTGCGAGCAACTGGTCAATCGAGCCGCCCTCATTGCCCGCGCCAAACAGCTGTGCCAGGGTTTCTTCAAACTCGGTCTGGGTCGTGACGCTGTAGATGAATTTGCTGATGCGCGGAAACACCTGCGGTACGACGCGAGCGCCGCGTACGGCTTCTGGATCCATACACATGATGACAAGGCCATCAGCCGTCTCTTCAAGCGGTATCCAGCCTTGCTGCCCGATAAACTCCCGCTTGAGGGCGCCATGCAGCATTTCAGAACGTATACGGCCTGCGTTGAATGGCTCGTAAACAACGCCGAAGAATTTGGCCAGTGAAGGACCAATCTGCGTTGGCCTGATACGGTAGTCGGCCATCAGCAGATGTTCTACAGACCGACTTTCATCGCGCGCCTTTTGAACACATTTTGAGAGCTCGTCTGCGGACAGCACGCCCTCAGTGACCAACCCATCATATTTGGTGGCCTTGCGCCGCTGGCTGTCTTCCGTCTTTTGCATGCGCTGACGAATGGCTATTCCCAAGGTCTTGCAGAGCTGCTGGGCACCGTCTTCTTCGAGCTTGCCAAAGGGCTGATCGCTGCGGTTATTGATGACCTGTAACACGCCATACAAGGTGTTGCCATCCATCACAGGTGCAACCAGCATCTGTTTGGTTCGATACCCGGAGCGCTTGTCAACTTCCTGCAAAAAACTCAACGACGGGTGGATCTTTTTCAGCGCAGCGCCGTTGTAGACATCGACGATATTGACCATCTGCCGCGCCATCGCCACGTAGCCGGCAATACTCTGCGCCGTAATGGGCAACTTGAGGTCGCGGCTGGTGTTGAGCCCGGTCTTGACCTTGGATACGATGGATGTGCGATCCTCGTTGACCGCATAGAGCGTCAGGCGGTCTGCGTTGAAGAGCTTGCAGATGTCATGGCTGGCCTCCAGCATGATCTGGTCAATGTTTTCAGTCTCATGGATGCGGTTGGTGACCAGCTGGAGTTGCCTGAAGTAAAGGGCTTCAAAAGTGACACCGCGCTCTTGCGGGGGGAGCATTTGGGAGTCGAAAAACTCGTGCTCAGGGTCGCGCTGCGAAACAAGATTCAGCGTATTCGCGGCGGTACCCAGAGCGGCATTCATAGTTCGAACTCCTGCCCGGCCCGCAGCCACCGGATGTCGTGTGAGACGTTGAGTCCGTGCGGCTGCGTTTGATCAAAGGTTTGGATTTCTGCCATGATCAATTCTGTCTCGGCTGGCTTGGTATGGGTGATGTAAATCGGATATTTTTTGTCTTTGGCAATGTAGTCCAGCTCGCTGGCCAATACGCCAGGAGACAGATGCAAACTGAGCTTGGCAAGGTCACGCTCGCGGTTGCTAAAAGCGGTTTCGATCACCAGCATGGCTACATTGAGCTGGTTGATCCTCTCCCACAATGCGGGGTTTCGCTCTGTGTCGCCCGTAAATACCCAGCATCCATTGCCCGTGGTGACCGAATAACCGACGGCAGGAACGGTATGCACCGCGGGCAAAACCTCAATGGATTTACCCCCCAGTACCAGTGTCTGCCCGACCTTGATCGGGTGAAAGCTGATGAACGGTGCATCAGCGCTGGGTATTCTCGAAAAGTCAGGCCATATCGTGTTGTTGAAAATATGCGCCCTCAAAGCATCAATTGTCCCTTGCAGCGCGTAAATTCTGATCGGCGATGTTCTCCGGGAAGCAATGGCATCAACCATCAGCGGCAGCGCAGCAACGTGGTCAAGATGCGAGTGCGTCAGCATGACATGGTCAACCGCGCTCATCTCATCGAGCGTGAGATCCCCAACGCCAGTGCCGGCATCAACCAGCAGGTCACGATCAAGCAAAAAAGACGTGGTTCGGCAGTCCTTTGCGATTGCGCCTGAGCAGCCCAACACCCGTACTTTCATGAATTTTTTCTACCTTGTTGTGGGTTTGATGGTGTGGCCTATTTGGTCTCGAAATTGGTCGCTCCGTCCCAGGCAGGGTCAAACGGAAGCAATCGCATAGAGGCTACACGCTCTGCATACAACTGGTAAAGGTACTTTTTGGCATTCAGGCGCTGTAAGTTGAGCCATTGAACGTCAAACTGGTCCCAATCCTGCATTCTGTAGGCTTTGAGGGCTTGCGCCCAGATCTTTAGTTCGGCGGCGCTGTTTTCATCCAGCCTGTTCAATGGCGCTACCGGCCAGAAAATCGCTACCGCGTTGTCTTTTCCCTTGACCCTCACTTTGTCCAGTTCCTGCCAGGCGAAATCATTGGCCAATTTGCGGGTGGACTCACTGACCACGGTATCAACGCCATAGGTTTTTGAAAGCCCTTCGAGACGCGAGCCAAGATTGACCGAGTCTCCAATCACCGTATAACTGCGCCGGATATCAGAACCCATGTCGCCCACACACATGGTGCCGGTATTCAGGCCAATGCCGATACCAATCTCAGGCAAACCTTTGGCCCGGTGTTCTTCATTGAGCACGCGCATCGCGTTTGACATCTCCATCGCTGTTTTGACGGCCAGGCTGGCATGGTCTGGTGTATCCACGGGTGCGCCCCAAAAAGCCATGACGCAATCGCCCATGTATTTGTCAATCGTGCCACGATTTTTGCGAATCTGATCCGTCAAGCGGCTAAACACGCTGTTGAGCAGCGCCTGCAGTTGCGTGGGCTCCATGGTTTCCGACATCTTGGTAAAACCGCGCATGTCGCAAAACATCACCGTCAACTCCTTCGTCGTCGCCTTCATGCTGTAACTGTCGGGGTCCTTGACCATCTCATCGACCAGCTCGGGCGGAACATAGGTACCAAACAAATGGGCCAGCTCGCGCTTGGATTTACTTTCGACGAAATAGCCATAACTCATATTCAGGGCAAACGCGGTCAGGGCCATGACCAGCGCGCTGGCCAGCGGCAACACCAGGCCATAACTCAGATAAAGCCAGAAATTGAGACTGACCAGCGCCGCGATGACAACCACACTGGCTGCAACCGCCTTGGGTGCCGACAGCATCGGCAACGCAAAAGCCAGGATAAGGCCAGCCAGAATCAGGATGACAATCTCAAAACCAATCGCATAGTCGGGTTTCACGAAAACCTTGCCATCGAGAAAACCTGCAATCACGTTGGCATGGGTTTCCACACCGGGGTAGGTTTCGCCGACTGGTGTTACCCGGAGATCCAGCAGGCCAGGTGCCGTGGTGCCCAACAAGATGATCTTGTCCTTGAGTGATCCGGGTGGGATGCGTTTGCCCAGCACGTCTGAGGCCGATATATAACGAAACGACCCGCCTCTTGCCCCGCCAGCACCCCGAAAAGGAACCAGCGTGGCAACGCGGTCATCGACCGGAATCGCCAGCGTTTTGCTGCCCTGTTTGAGCAACACACTCTCCAGCCCCTGATAGTTGCGGCTCAAGAATTTTTCCTTCGGGAAACCCGGCTCAACTCCAGGCAAACCCACCAACATGCGAAACATGGCCAGCGACAGCGATTCGTAATACTGCCCCTTGTACTCCGCCAGCAGGGGAATCGAGCGTACAACGCCATCGCCCTCGGTAATGGAATTGAAAAACCCGCCTAGCGGCGCAGCCTTGGCAATCGCCTCGATATTGGCACCAAAGCCGTTCCAGCTGGTGAATTTGATGGGTCGCCCTTGCAATGACTCGCTTCCCATAACGGGCTGCGGCAAAACGCCATTGACTCGGCCATCCCTGTCACTGGTGAAGTAATAACCCAGCACGACCGGGCGCTTTTCCAGAGATTTTGAAAAAACCGCATCGTAGTCCAGACTGCCCTGCACTTGTGCAAGTTTTTCCACAAAACCGGGCTGATCCCGCATCTCGTTTTGGGCAAGTTGCTTGAGGCGCTTGAGGCCAGAGCTTTCGTCCGCCTCTGCAAAAACAACGTCAAAACCCAACAATGCGACTTTTTGCCTGTCGAGTAATTCTTCCGTCAGGTCTGCCAGCTTGTTACGTCCCCAGGGCCAGCGACCCACTTCTGCCAGGCTTTTCTCGTCAATATCGACAATAACAATCCGGTCATCAAGCGTTTGCGGCATCGTGGCACGTAGCCGCGCGTCATAAATGATGTCATCCAGCCTTTGTAGAACCCCGATACGAAGGACACCGGTTGCATGCATCAAGGCAAACACCAGCGGGATCAGCGTTACCGCAATACGAGGCCAGTGCCTGGAGAGGAGTTGCATGGAACCTCTTGAAATCGCTTTTGGGCTCTTTAGACTCTTTGGAATTACGCGAAACCGGCTACCTGCCGGTCGCAGAAAATCAGTTGGTCAATGCTGCACAAATTGCATTTGTGTACCCGCCAGTTCAAGTACATCGCCATTTTTGAGCGTCACGGGCTCTGCGCCAATGGGAGTTCCGTTAAGTGACGGCCTGTCGACACCCTCCACGTGAGCCACCACAAAACCGTGCGGTCTTTTGGTAATGGCCGCTACCGCGACACCTGGCTTGCCTATGGTTGTGACCACCTTGACCAGTGCCACTTCCCTGCCAGCGGCAGCGCCTGACATGACCTTGATAGCCGCATTGAGGCTGGCACCACCAGCAGGGACCGCCACAGGAGGTGCTACAGGACTGGCTGGTGGAACCAGTCCGGCAGAACCAGACTTGATGACCATGGTTTTTTCAAATCCGGCACCCTCGACCTCATTGACGTATTTGATCCGGTACTTGCCTATCTCCACCGTATCGCTGTTTTGCAACAGCTGCTTTTTGACAGCCTTGCCGTTCACGTAAGTACCGTTGGTGCTGTTAAGGTCTTCCAGATACACCTCATTGCCCGACATCTGTAAAACGGCATGCTCGCCACTGACTGCCAGGTTATCGATGACGATGTCGTTGTAAGGACGCCGACCCAGAGAAGTGCGATCCTTGGTCAACTGAACTTCCTTAATCACAACACCGTCGATAGAGACGATCATTTTCGGCATGGCCGGCTCCTGTCTGTTTTGGATATTTCCATCATCGGCTTATTTTCCCAGTATTCTGGCGAAAAGACTGCGTTTGACGGAAGCTTGTTTTGCTAGTACTAACAAAACTGAAATATTATCGCGGCCACCAGCCTCATTGGCAGCCGCAATCAGTTGTTTGGCCTTTTGTTCCAGCGACGCATCCCCAATCATGATGCCCGCAATGTCTTCATCTTTCACCATATCCGAAAGCCCATCCGAACACATCAGGTAAAGATCTTCAGCTTCGGTGCGGTGCTCACTGACATCGAGCATCACGGCATCTTCAACGCCCAGGGCGCGGGTTACCAGGTTTTTGTTCAATGACGTCAGCGCCTGCTCCGGCGTGATGATGCCGGCATCAATTTGCTCCTGGAGCAGTGAATGGTCTTTGGTAATTTGCTGAAAAACAGTGCCCCGCAGGAGATAGCAGCGCGAATCACCAATATGGCCAAGCATTAGCCGATCATCCTGGAACACGCCAACGACCAGCGTGGTTCCCATGCCGGTGTACTGGGGGTTGGAATTTGCTGCATTGAAAATCGAGTGGTTTGCATTTTCAACACAGATTTCCATCGCCCGGCGTACCTCCTTGGCGTTGGCGTTTTTTCCGGCCTGGGAAAGCCAGCGACCCATCTCGGACTTGATGAAAGCCGATGCCATACCGCTGGCAATTTCTCCAGCGTTGTAGCCACCCATGCCGTCAGCCAAAATGCACAGTTGGGTCAAGGGGTCAAACGCGACAGCATCTTCGTTGTTGTCTCGCGCCAGGCCGGTATCTGTTTGAATGCAGATCTCGTAAATCATTGTTATTTAGGCTTATGGCTTTTTTTATCTAGGGCTTGTTACTAAGGTTTATATCAGCATCTGAAGCACGCGCTGGCGGCTCGACAGGTCCAGGGGCGGGAGTGACGACTGTTTTCTCAAAAGTTGGCAGGTCGGCGCTCATGGCCTGCGTTGCTTGATACGCCATGGCTTCAGTAGCAGACTGCGAAGATTGATCGGCCTTAAATGCCACTGTTTTTTCGTCCTGGTTGGCACCCGCCACAGCGGCAGTTCCCGCACGGCCACCCACTCCTGGCGCGGCAACGGCGGCAGGGCTGGCCGCGGTGCCGCCCGTTAACTCCGCCATCACTGCGCGCAAATCAGCGGCAAACTGGTCTCCGTCCTGGTAGCGGGTTTCAGACCGTTTGCTGAGTGACAGCGCCACAATATCGGCAAGCTTGGGTGAGAGTTCGCTGCGAATGATGCGGATATCGGGCGCAGGCTCGTTGGCAATCTTGTACATCAGCTCTGCCATCGAGTCGCCGCGAAACGGCAGCACGCCCGCCAGCATCTGGAACAGCATCACGCCGAGCGAATACAGATCCGAGCGGCCATCGACTTTTTTTCCTGCAATCTGCTCTGGTGACATGAAGCTGGGCGTGCCCAGTACCAAGCCGGTTTTGGTCTTGCTGGAGTCTGTGATGCGGGCAATACCGAAGTCTGTGACCTTGACACCGTCACCCTCCGCGTCATACATGATATTGGCCGGTTTGATGTCCCGATGCACCACGTTTTGCCTGTGCGCGTAGGCCAGCGCCTCCGCAACCCGCGCAATGATGGACAGCACTTTGGGGACAGGCAGCAATTGCCCCTGCTTGGTGACATCCGCCAGATCCTTGCCCTTGAGGAACTCCATGGCGATGTAGGCCAGGTCATGCTCTTCGCCAGCATCGAAAATCGTCACGATATTCTGGTGCTGCAGGCGGCCTGCGGTTTCGGCTTCACGGAAGAAGCGCTCGCGGGCATCATCCAGTTCTTCGCCTTGCTCGAATTCTTGGCTAAGGGCCATCGTCTTGATGGCTACAACGCGCCCAATCTTGGGGTCTTTGCCCAGGTAAACCACGCCCATGGCGCCCTTGCCCAGTTCTTTTTCGACCTGGTAGCGACCCAGCATTGGTTTTTCAACTCCCCCGCCATCGAGCAGCATGGTGCCGCCCGGGTGCGCGCCACCGCCACCAAGAATGACGGTTTCCGACAGATTTTTTGCCCGGTTGAGCTTGGCCTGCAGGTCTTTGTGGTTCTTGTTGTAGCTGGCCATGTGCTCATACACAGCCTGCGCCTTGTTGAACTGCCGCTTGCGCTCGAAATCAAGCGCCAGGTTGTTCATGTTGTCCATGAGCGCATCGGTAAATGGTACGCGACGGAAGCGGTCGAAAGCCATGTCCAGTTGACCCTGACCTTGGTGCGCCAGACCCATCATCCGGTTGGTTTCAGCCGACTCCTCGTCCGACTTGAACTTGCCGGCTTCAGTCATCAGGAAGCGCTTGGTCGTCAGTGCCAGGTGGCCGATGACCAGCAAGGCAGCGGGAAAGACGAACTTGAGCCAGGTCGCTGCGGCTGAAAGAAGCCCGAATTCGATGACCAGCAAAGTCACAAACAGCAACAGCGTCACCATCGCCGCCTTGCCGGCAGACAGACGCGGCAAGCCCGCAGTGAGGTACGCCACCACGAGCAAAAATACGCCCAATGTGGCCCATACGCCCCAGCCGGGCTGCACGATGAAGTGCTCGCTCAGGATACTGGAGGTTATGTGGGCAATGGTTTCCGCAGGTGAAAGCCCCGGCCCTGCGGGCGTAGGGAACTGGGTGCCAACCCCCGCCGCAGTGGCTCCAATAATCACAATCTTGTCGGCGTATTTGGAGGCCGGAATCTTGCCGGAAATCACGTCGTAAAACGAGTCCACAGCAAAGGCCGTACGACCGTCTTTGCCTTTGTAGAACTGTGGCAGCATAAGCGCCGATTCGTCAGTTTTGATCACTTTTTTGCCGATTTGCACAGACTCACCGACATTGAGCTTAATGTCAGACGGTCCGAGGTTCAGGCTCTTGGCGGCAATCAGCAAACCCATGGAGGGCACCGCCTTGCCGAAATAATTGATCAGCAACGGCTCCTGGCGCACGGCTCCGTCCACATCCGGCAATTGGTTCAGGTGCGCAATACCCGCTGCCGCTGCGCCTATCAGCTCGATGGGTTGTTGTCCCCGGTTGGCGGAAACGGAAAAATTATTCGGATCGTCTACTGCGCTTTTGAGCGCGTAGGCTGGCAGCGGATTGTCGGGGCGCCCCTGGGGTATGCCAAGCGTAAAAACAGACGGTACCAGCACATTGCCAGCCTTGGTCATGCTGGCGGCCAGCTTGGCATCGGTGTCGAGCGCCACTTCTGCCTCGGCAATCACAACGCCGAGCTGTTCATTGACAGAGCCCTGGACAGCAGCCGGATCTGCCAGCACCTGTTTCATCTTGCGGATAAAAACCAGGCCGCGATCGGTTTGGGGCTCAAAGAAGAAAGCCGTATGCGCAATGGTTTTAGCTTTGGCCGCCGAGAGCTGATCTATCAGTTGCGCATGAACGTCGCGAGGCCAGGGCCAGCGGCCAATGTTGGCGATGCTCTGGTCATCTATCGCGATGATCGCAATGCGGTCTGATGGCTGGCGCGACGTGCTGGTACTCGCAAAGTCGTAGTAACGGCGTTCCAGCGTGCCAAAAAAATCGGTTAGCCCATGCAGAAAAATAACGGCCAGCACCACGAGCACGCCAACAAACCAGTCGGCGCGCCAGAACTTGCTGCTTTTACGTCGCCCGATAGATAATTTGGCCACTTCCCGCCCTTTGTCCAGATTCTCTTTGCATTAGCTGCTTGACCTACTGGTTTATTGTTTCGCACCTGCAACATCCCGCCAGTTGTTGCTGGACGGTTACAAGATTCCCGAGTGTGGACGTTAACAGACAGGTCGAGCCTGAACAAGGGACTTTTTCACCAGAAGTCGCCAATATGTTGCGAATAAGTGGCTAAAAGGCAGGTTTTCGCACAATAAATCTGCCCGAAGGCAAGCCTGACTAATCAGCCGAGGCTATGCGTAGCTAGCGGGTAGTCTTGCTCAGGCATTAGAGCCAGCAGCCGAGCCTCGCCGCTGCAAAAATTTACCCAGCGCTATGACAAACAAAGCGCCGAGCGCAGCGGCAAGATAGAACAACACCGAATTCGCTGGAAACCAGTCCCTGAGTATCTTGTCGCTCACGATGGCCTCACCTGCCACCCAGCCTATGAGGCCGGCACCGACCGTGACGATGACCGGAAAGCGCTCCATGACCTTGATCATCAAGGTACTGCCAAAAATAACAATCGGAATGGCAATCGCCAGACCAATGATCAGTAGCGGGATGTTGCCGTTTGCAGCCGCCGCAACGCCAATCACATTATCAAGACTCATGATTAAATCGGCGATCAATATCGTGCGTATCGCCGAAAGCAGGCTGCCGTGATGCTTCTCCTCGCCATCACCATCGTCTGCATCGCTCAGCAATTGCACGCCAATCCAGAGCAGTAACAGACCGCCGACAATTTGCAGATACGGCAATTCAAGCAACTTTGCTGCGACCACCGTGAGCGCAATCCGCAAAATCACAGCAGCGGCGGTCCCCCAAAAAATCGCTTTTCTTTGTTGCTGAGGGGGCAGAGATCTCGCTGCCAGGGCAATCACCACCGCGTTGTCGCCCGACAAAATGATGTTGATCCAGATTATTTTGACCAGCCCGATCCAGAATTCGGCGGTTTGCAGAAGTTCCATCCACTTATCTCCAGTGTTATTAATACAAAAAGGTGCCCAAAACAATCGCTCTGGACACCTTTGTTTAATCTGCAGTTTAGCTTTCCGTTGAAAGCTTGTGCGTCGGTATTTCTGCTTACAGCAGCGCCTTCAGCAGCTTGGCCATTTCGGACGGATTGCGCGTCACGGTAAAGCCGCAGGCTTCCATGATTTCCAATTTGGCATCAGCTGTATCGGCACCACCCGAAATCAGCGCGCCAGCATGGCCCATGCGCTTGCCCGCCGGGGCAGTCACGCCAGCGATGAAGCCGACGATGGGTTTTTTCATATTGGCTTTGCACCAGACAGCTGCTTCAGCTTCATCAGGGCCACCAATTTCGCCAATCATGATGACGGCATCAGTGTCCGGGTCGTCATTAAACGCCTTCATCACGTCAATGTGCTTCAGGCCATTGATTGGGTCGCCGCCAATACCGACTGCGGTCGACTGGCCCAAGCCAATTTCAGTCAATTGCGCCACCGCTTCATAGGTCAGCGTACCGGAACGGCTGACCACGCCAATACGGCCCTTGCGGTGGATGTGGCCGGGCATGATGCCGATCTTGATTTCGTCCGGCGTAATCAGACCAGGGCAATTCGGGCCAAGCAGCAGGGTGCGCTTGCCACCAGCAGCTTCTTTCGCCTTCATACGGTTGCGTACCATGAGCATGTCCCGCACGGGAATGCCTTCGGTGATGCAGATGGCCAAATCAAGGTCAGCCTCAACCGCTTCCCAAATTGCTGCTGCTGCGCCCGCTGGCGGCACGTAAATCACCGACACCGTGGCTTGTGTGGCTGCTGCGGCTTCTTTAACGCTGGCGTAGATGGGGATGTTGAAAATCGACTCGCCGGCTTTTTTCGGGTTCACGCCAGCAACAAAACATTCTTTGCCGTTTGCGTATTCCTGGCATTTTTCGGTGTGAAACTGACCCGTTTTACCTGTGATGCCCTGCGTGATGACGCGCGTATTTTTGTTGATGTAGATTGACATGTTTATTTCCTTGGCGATTAAGCGTTCAGGCTTTGAGTGCTTTGACAACTGCCTGAGCCGCGTCGGCCATGCTGTCGGCGCTGATGATGGGCAGTCCCGAATCGGCCAGCATCTTTTTGCCCAGATCTTCATTGGTGCCCTTCATGCGCACCACCAGCGGCACGCTCAGGTTAGTGGCTTTGCACGCGGTGATGATGCCCGTTGCAATCGTGTCGCACTTCATGATGCCGCCAAAAATATTGACCAAAATGGCCTTGACCTTCGGATTTTTCAGCATGATCTTGAAAGCTTCTGTTACCTTCTCGGGAGTGGCGCCGCCGCCCACATCCAGAAAGTTGGCAGGCTCTGCGCCAAACAGCTTGATGGTGTCCATGGTCGACATGGCCAGGCCTGCGCCATTGACCAGGCAACCAATATTGCCGTCCAAAGAAATGTAGGCGAGGTCAAACTTGCTGGCT
>JBBRQQ010000082.1:0-12055 GCA_038226155.1 Burkholderiales bacterium | reverse complement strand
GCCTGATGACCATAGCAAGTTGGTACCACTCCTTCCCATCCCGAACAGGACAGTGAAACGACTTAGCGCCGATGATAGTGCGGATTCCCGTGTGAAAGTAGGACATCGTCAGGCTCTTACATTGAGAACGCCCAGTTGATCTTTTGATTGACTGGGCTTTTTCTTTTTCCGGTCCGATTTTCTTTTTGACGCGTTAGATCAGGCGTTACAGATAAAAGGACCATCACGGCTGGCGAAGCCACTGCCTGCCAATTCGTCACAAAGCTCCCATATCCATTGCGAAGCTGGCGACTCGGGGAAAAATCGCTCGCGTATCAGTTCCAGATATGGGGTCGAAACTGCCCACTGTTCAAAAGCATCAAAAGACTGACGCTGCACTTCAAGCAGTTTGAACTTCAGTAAGACCTTGGCCGCGTGTTTCGCATGTTTCAATGGATTCATCGCAAAAGCATTTAACCGTTGAGATGCCAAGCCAAGAATTTCTGGTGTGTAAAAAAATACACCTCCATGACCAGGAATCACCACATTCGGATTCAACCGCTCAATCAAATCCAGTGTCGCCGCCACCTCGTTAAATGCATCTTCACCTTCAAGCTCCGGAAAGATCACACCAAAGCCGTTCTCCCATAGCGCATCAGCAGAAATCAGTATTCTTTTTTCTGGTTCAAAAAAAATAAGCGAATGCGGATCGTGGCCTGGGGCTGCATGTATTTCCCAACTATCCCTTCCGAACCTCATCTCGGTTCCGGGGTGGAGCGTTTTTGTGAACTGAAACTTCGGACAACGCTGGCCAGCGGCCAAATAACTCAGACCGACAGGGTCCCAGTTCGCGACCAACGGTGCGTGACCGGGAGGAATAAATGTCTGTAGTAACAGATACCTGTTCTGCAGGGCGGCATTTCCGCCGCAATGGTCGCTGTGCAGATGAGTGTTGACCAAAAAATTGAGTGGTCTGACTTTCAGAACGGACTCAACAAGTGCAATCGTTTGCGGTGCGTGGGTGCAGTAACCACTGTCTACAAGCAGTGAGTGCGTACCGTCATCGAAGAGAATATTGTTCGATGACAGCCATCCCCGCTGAAAAACACGCATTCCGTCAGGCAGCTGCGGTGTGACCGTCACAAAGACCGACCTAAAAAATTGTCAAGCAGGTGTGCGCAATTCCCGACGGAGTATTTTTCCGACGTTTGTTTTAGGTAAATCATCGCGGAATTCAATATATTTTGGGCGTTTGTAGCCCGTGAAATGTTGTTTGCAATACGCACTAACGTCATCCTCGGTCAGAGTGGGATCATTTTTAACGACAAATACCTTGATGGCTTCACCCTGGCTCTGGTCGGCAACGCCAACTGCTGCGCACTCCACAACGCCCGGGCACAACGAAATTACGTTTTCCAGCTCATTGGGGAACACATTGAAGCCCGACACAATAATCATGTCTTTTTTGCGGTCAATGATTTTTGTATAGCCGCCGTCGTCCATGATGCCAATGTCACCAGTGCGCATGAAACCGTCAGCAGTAAACGCATTCTTGTTTTCTTCAGGCTGCCGATAATAGCCAATTGTCACTTGCGGTCCTTTTATACAAATCTCGCCAGACTCACCAACTGGCAGCGAATTTCCCGCGTCGTCCTTGATCGCAATATCAATACTTGGCAACGGCAGACCAATAGTGCCCGTGAAATCTTTGTTGGTAACGGGGTTGTTGGTGCCGATGGCGCATGTTTCGCTCATGCCCCAACCTTCAATCATGGCGCTACCGGTAACCTCCAGCCAATGTTTTGCAGTGCCTTCGGACGCTGCCATGCCTCCCGCTTGCGAAACGCAAAGGTTCGAGAAATCAACCGACTTGAACTGCGGATGCTGCAGCAGTGCGTTGAACAAGGTGTTGACCCCTGGCAGCAAATGAAAGGGGCGTTTTTTCAGCACTTCGATAAATTTTCCGAAATCGCGCGGGTTCGGAATCAGCGTCAAATGCGCTCCCCAACGTATGGTCAGAAGACACAGGGTCAGCGCAAAGATGTGATAAAGCGGTAGCGCCGCAATATTATTGGTTTTACTGACATCGCCTATTCGTCTGAGCGCCGGCGTAAACCATTCTTCTGCCTGCAAAATCGCTGCGACGATGTTGCGATGCGTCAGCACCGCCCCCTTGGACAGGCCCGTCGTACCACCGGTGTACTGGAGAAATGCAACGGAGTCCAGATTGCTTTTTGGTGAGTTGAGGGCGAGCTTGCGACCTTCCGATATGGCAATGTTGAAAGGCGTGACCGCGCGGCCATCGCCTAGCGGGAGTTTGTAGGCCGGAACCAACTTGGCGAGGTGACGCACCGCAAAAGTAATCCAGTGGCCATACCAGTAGCCGAGCAAATCGCCCATGGATGCCATCACCACATGCTTGACGGGTGTGCGTTCAATCACCTCGGACAGCACACCTGCAAAGTTCTCCAGAATGACAATCGCTGTAGCACCTGAGTCCCTGAGCTGGTGTTCCAGTTCGCGCTCTGTATAGAGCGGATTTACGTTGACGCAGGTATAGCCAGCCCGCAAAATCGCAGCCATGGTGACTGCAAATTGCGGCACGTTGGGTAGCATGATGGCCACGCGTGCATCCGGCTCAAGTCCCAGGCTTTGCAGCCAGGCACCCAGCGAAGAAGACAATTCGTCCAGCTCGCTATAAGACATCCAGCGATCCATGCAGACCGAAAATGGACGCGCTGCATTCTTTTTGAATGAATCTTCCAGCAACTGGTTCAGCGATTGAAACTGCTCGGGGACAATCTCGTGCGCAACGCCTTCAGGGTAACTTTTGAGCCAATGTCTGTTCATACGAACTCCTTGGCAAGCATTGTGTAATGGCTTGCACGGAAACCTGTATGGGGCTTCTCCCAATACGTCGTTGCTAATACGCCCTTAACAAGTGCCGCATCAGTTTGAGCTGCTGGGGTCCATTAAATGATGCAATGTCGTCTCGCAGGTGACAAGCTCAGCAGTAAACAGCGACGCTATCCATTCAGATTCGCGCTGTTGTATGAGTTCTAAAAATTCGTTTGCACCGCGCATTTGCGCAAACGCATCAAATCCAGCTTCAAGAAAACCTTGCAGCGAATTGAGCCCTGCCGCCGCCGCCGGCTGCCGCATCATCCTGAGCAAGGTGCGCAGTCCCGGCTTGCGTGTCAGGCTACTGAGTTGCCCGCCCAGCTCGAGCACGACATCAAGTTGCCTGTGCCGGGCCAGTGAATCACCCACCCGCCGCCAGCAGTAGATATAACGGGCATGCTGATTCATATCCGGCTCGCTGGTTCGCGATTCAAGCCATTGCCGGGCCATCGAATCATCCAGGCTTTCAGTCAGTGCATGAACCTCTGCCAGTGCGGCAGCGGTGTTTACTACCGAATGCGGAAACAGCTTGGCAATCGTGTTGGCAATCCGCGCAAACTGCTGGTCTCGCTCGGCATAATCCTTGTCGCTGTATAGCTCGTGTAGAAAAAAAGTAGCTGCTGTTTTATATCTTGAGCTTTGCAGCAGATCGGTATAGGTGGCCTGAAAGCGCTGTGCTTGATAGCGCTTGATCTGAGCGCTTGCGCCGGCCAGCGGCGCATCGGCAAGGTGTTGCTGCCTAAGCTGTGCTACCACTTGCAGAGCCGCTTGAATATTGTGTGCAGATCGATTCATGTAAACCCGGAGTTTATCTAGGTATGGTGCTCTATGGAAACGCATGGCAACGCCTGATGTCCATGCGAAACTCCAGACATGCAAAGAAGAACGCTCCTTACGCTGGGCCTGGTATCAAGCGCCCTGCTGGTAGTTGCGGGCGGCGCGGCGGCTTTGTTGCAACCCGGTTTGCAGGCTGGCACGCTCACCCCCATTGGCCGAGAAGTGTTTACGGCGGTTAGCAATGCCATCCTGGACAAGACCCTTCCAACCGATAGCGCGGCGCGCGATACTGCATTGAAAGGCTTGCTTGACCGTATAGACGTGCTGGTCAGCGCCTTGCCACCCCATGCACAAACAGAGCTGTCGCAATTGCTATCGCTACTGGGCAGTGCGGCTGGGCGCAACACGCTGGCTGGTTTGAATACCCCCTGGGCAGAAGCTGACATTGAGCAGGTTCAGCAAGCGCTTCAGGGCATGCGCCTCTCGGCGCTGGCTCTGCGTCAGCAGGCTTACGCTGCACTTCACGACATCACGGCTGGCGCGTACTTTTCTGACCCGTCAAGCTGGCCAATACTCGGTTATCCCGGCCCGTTAAATATCTGAAAACCATTCCCGAGCATGAATTCCTTATGAGTCTTCTACCAGACCCTATCCGCGAGGGCATTCAACGCGGCTGGAAAGTATCTGGCGGCCCCTTTGGCGCGCCAGCGGCAAACATCACCTGCGATGTCGTCATCATCGGCAGCGGTGCGGGGGCTGGCATCACCGCAGAGCTGCTTGCGAAGGCGGGTCTCAAGGTTGTCATCATCGAAGAAGGACCGTTAAAAAGTAGCCGTGACTTCAACCAGAAAGAATCTGAAGCCTATCCGTCGCTATACCAGGAAAGCGCCGCCCGCAAGACCGAAGACAAAGCCATCAACATCCTTCAGGGCCGCTGTGTCGGCGGTTCGACTACCGTCAACTGGACCTCATCCTTTCGCACGCCGCAGACCACACTTCAGTTTTGGCAAGACAGGTTTGAACTCAAGGATTACAGCGTGCAAGCGCTGGCCCCATTTTTTGAGCAGGCCGAACGCCGCCTGAATATCCTGCCCTGGCTGGTTGCACCCAACGAGAACAATGATTTGCTCAGGCGCGGTGCCGCCAAGCTCGGCATTGCCGCATCGGCGATTTCGCGCAACGTCAAAGCGTGCCTGAACCTTGGCTCCTGCGGCCTCGGTTGCCCGACTAATGCCAAGCAGTCCATGCTGGTGACGACGATTCCCGCAGCGCTTGATCTGGGCGCGCAACTGCTCACCGAAACCCGCGCCGACAAGTTTGAGCTCGAAGGGGGTCGAAACGGCAAAATAAAGGCGCTTTTATGCTCCTTTTTCCTGCCTAATAGCGTCGCAGCCCAATCAATACGGGCGCGAACAGCTATAAAAATCGTAGCAAAACATTATGTGTTGGCAGGTGGTGCCATCAACTCGCCAGCTGTGTTGCTGCGCTCTGGCGCGCCCGATCCGCATGGCGTGCTGGGCAAGCGGACTTTTCTGCATCCGGTAGTGATGTCGTCCAGCGTGTTCGAGCAAAAAGTCGAAGCCTGGGCTGGTGCGCCGCAAAGCATTTACACCGACCACTTCATGGACACCCAGGCGATTGACGGGCCTATCGGCTACAAGCTTGAAGCACCGCCACTGCACCCCATCATCTTTGCCTCGACCGTACCTGGCATGGGCCAGGGCCAGCATGATTTGCTCAAATCATTCCCGCACAACCACACGCTGCTGGCCTTGCTGCGCGATGGTTTTCACGATGAGTCGCGTGGTGGCAATGTCAAGTTGCGCGGAGACGATTCGGCGGTACTGGACTATCCATTGACCGACTATGTCATGGACGGCGGCCGCAGGGCGCTGCTGTCGATGATGGAAATCCAGTTTGCGGCAGGTGCCAGACAGGTCTTCCCACTGCATGAGATGGCGCAGCCCTACACTTCGTGGGCCGAGGCGCGGGATGCGGTCAACAAGCTCCCGATGAAGCCCTTGCTCACCAAAATCGTCAGTGCCCATGTCATGGGCGGCTGCGGCCTTGCAGGGAGTGAAAAGCTCGGCGTGACGCGGCCTGACGGCGTGCATTGGCAGCTTGATAACCTGTCCATCCACGATGGCTCGCTGTTCCCGACCAGCATAGGTGCCAATCCGCAACTCTCCGTTTATGGCACCGTGAACAGGCTGGCGCAAGGCTTGGCAAAGCGACTGACGGGTCAAGACGTGACGCTGGCCTGATCCGGATGTCTGGAAGTGCCCTATAGTTTCACTTCATGCTGGCACGACTACAAAAAATCATAACCCTCATCCTGCTGACCATGGCCTTTGGCTGGCTCGCGTACTTTCACAGTAGCGCTCCAGTTCTGGCAGTAGCCGGCTTTCTGCTCATCGCATTCGGGTACGCCGCTTTTCTTGCGCTTGAATTTCTTCTGCTGAGTTTTATCAACAAATCAGACCCGACACCGCAGGCAACGTGGCAAGAGCTGCTACACGCGTGGGCTGGTGAGGTCGTTACCGCGCCGCTGGTGTTCTGCTGGCGCCAGCCTTTTCGTGCCAATGCTATTGCAGATAACCTCTCGCCTGGTGCAGCAACCAAGGGCCGGCGCGGCGTAGTATTTATTCACGGGTTTTTCTGCAATCGTGGTTTGTGGACCCCATGGCTTGAGCGTTTGCAGGGTCAGGGCCATGCTTTCGTTGCTGTTAATCTGGAGCCAGTTTTTAGCTCTATCGACGACTATGCACCACAAATTGAAGCTGCCGTACAACAAGTCACAAATATCACCGGCATGCCCCCACTATTGGTATGCCACAGTATGGGCGGGCTCGCCGCACGCGCCTGGCTGAAAATCAACCGGGGCGAGGAATGCGTTCATCATGTGGTCACCATAGGCACGCCGCACCGAGGTACCTGGCTTGCGCGCTTTGGGCATGGGCACAATGGGCGGCAGATGCGATTACAGTCTGACTGGCAAGCGCAACTGGACCACGGCATGCCGGCTGACCGGCATCGGCTGTTCACCTGCTGGTATTCAAACGCCGACAACATTGTGTTTCCGGCATCTACGGCCACACTTCCAAGTGCAGACAACCGGCTGGTCCGCGGAGCCGCACATGTTCAAATGGCATTTCTGCCCCAGGTCATGGATGGCACGCTGGCCTTGCTGGAGCCTAAGCCAAACTGAGTTAATGCTGGAAATCAAATGCCCCTGATTGTGCTGATGGAAGACGATGCTGCCACGCGCATGCTGGTGACCTCGGTGCTTAAAAAAGATGGTTACGAAGTACTGTCGGCTGACAATGGCGCCGAGGGGCTTGCACTGGTGCGCAAGCATAAGCCAGACCTTGTCATCAGTGACATCCAGATGCCTGTCATGGATGGTTTTGCGATGCTGCAAATCCTTCGCGGCGACCCAGCCATTGAGGCTATGCCGGTCATTTTGCTGACATCCCTGCTGGAGCGTGCGCACATGCGCATCGGCATGACCAGCGGTGCCGACGACTACATCACCAAACCGTTTCGGCCTGGCGAGTTGCGTGAGGCCGCCTCCGCGCAGCTCAATCGGCGCACTATGCGTGAAAAAGCTATGGCCTCATCAGTTAATGTGGCTGTTACAAGGGCGCTGGAAGAACAAAAGCACCAACTGGCGCGCCTGTATGAAAAAAAGCTGGCTGCTGAACTCAGCGAAAAGTGGCCAGCGGCCGACAGCGGTGCTGACGACGAGAAATTCGCCAGTGCCACAGTCCTGTTTGTGGATGTGCTGAATTACGCCGCGCTGGCTGAAAAGCTGTCGACTGAAGAGCTCTCTGAGACCGTGCGCAAGTTTTATAACAATGCCGGCGACACCGTACACCTGTTCGGCGCTCGGCATATGCAGTTTGTGGGCGAAGCATTGCTGGCTATTTTTGTGGACAGTAATGACACCGTTTCCGTCAATCACGGCTTGCGAGCCGCCCGCGCCGCCATGGGTCTGGTTGATGCCGCCAAACGCGTTCAGAACTATCTCGACAGTCAATTCCCACACCGTTCGCTGCCATCCTTTGGTGTGAGTGTCGCGCTCCACAGCGGCCCTGTTGCGCTGGCAAAACTGCAAGATCCACTGCATGGAGAAGTCAGAGTGCTGCCAGTTGGTGATGCCGTTAACGCAACGCTGCTTCTGCAAAAGCAGGCCAGCCATGCAGGCTGGATCGTAGTCGCCAGTGTGCCCATGCTTCGCGGTATCACGGGTGCCGTCAAAACCGGTGCAAGGGCCCTGATCACGCTGCCAGGGCGTACCTTGCCCATGGATTCGGTAGAGCTGCTGTCGCTGGTCAACTAGTTTTTATCGCTGCCAGCCACATGCAACGCCCGTCTCGCAAAACCGTTTTTTCCCTGCGCCGCATCCTGGTGGTCAGCCTGGTGCTACTGGCCTCGGTGCCTGCAGTATTGGTAGCCTGGCTGATGGCGCACGGTAGCCTGAAGGCGGCGCAAGAGCTGGCCGGCAATATTCTTTTCAGCGTAGCGGCTCGTGTGCAGACGCAGGCAGAGGCACACCTGGGTCAGGCCCACAGTGCCCTGAATGGCCTGCTGCCCGCGACCATGAAGCCCGAGCAGAAAGAGTTCGCGCGCGGACTGCTGCGTAACCCGGCGGCGTTTGAACCCATGGCCTTCGCGCTGATACAGCAGTCCCCCAACGTACCGAACATTTATATGGGCAACAAGCGGGGCGAGTACTTCGGTGTGGAAAGTGCCACGGGAGGCGTAGCCCTGCATATACGCGGGCCCGACGGCGGCCCTCTGCATCATTTCCTGGCGGTCCGTCCTGGCGACCGCAGTCGCCCGCAAGCTGCGGACAATTCCAACTTTGAGCCACGCACCAGGCGCTGGTACCAGTTGGCGATGGAGTCCAAGGACAGGGTCTTTTCCAGTGCACAAAAAATGGTTGACAAACCGCAGCTGTACCTGACGCTGTCGCAGCCCGTGTACGACGAAGACAGCGGTGCGGCAGGCGTGTTCAGTGTTGACCTGTACCTGCAGCAACTGGCCGAACTGCTACAAATTCAGACCATCAGCGCCAGAGGCGCGGCCTTCATCGTGGATGAGGCCGGTTTTCTCGTGGCCGGATCGGCGGGTGACGGGCTCTTTCGTGAGGTCGGTGGCAAGCTGGTGCGCAACAGCCCCGAGTACAGCAGCAATGCCGCGATCCGGCAGGGCTATGTAGCGGTGCAAGCTGCGCGCGCTAATCGGCGCGAAGATTCGGTGGCGAGCACCAAGACCTTGCAGCGCGTTGCGCTTGATGGCGATACGCTGATGATGGTTCAGCGACCATTTGGTGAGGCACTGGGACTGCACTGGACGCTGGTCGTGGCCGCACCGCAGAGCGATTTCACCGCAGACATTGATCGGGCCTGGAAGGTCTCGCTGGGGGTCATGGCTTTGCTGGTCTTATTGAGTAGCCTGGTGGCTTTTCTGGTTGCCCATCGCATAGGTGGCAGGCTTCGCCGTCTCAGCCTGGCTGCCGGGCAACTGGGCCGCGGCGAGGTACCTGTCATCGAGCAGGGCACCCGCATTCTGGAGGTGAGCCAGCTTTCGCAGGTGTTGCATGACAGCGCAGAAAAGCTCGAGAGCTATCGCAAGGAAGTTGCTGCCAAATCCGCGGACATTGAAGAAGCTAACCAGCAACTCGAAGCGCGGGTAGCCAGACGCACGGCGCAGCTCGAAGCCTCCCGTGAAGAAGCCCTGCAGGCCGCAAAAGCGAAGGCCGCCTTTCTGGCCACCATGAGCCACGAAATACGCACGCCGCTAAACGGTGTGCTGGGCATGAGCACCTTGCTGGCCGAAACACGGCTGGACGACGAGCAGGCCGATTACCTGCAGACAATACGCCTGTCCAGTGACCAGCTGCTGGGGGTTATCAACGACATCCTGGATTTTTCAAAAATCGAGTCTGGCAAGCTGGACCTAGAGTCCGAACCCCTGAGCCCGCGCAGCGCTGTTGAAGAGGCCTGTGACATCGCAGCCTCAAGGGCACGCGAAAAAGGGCTGGAGCTGATTATCGATGTGGCTGAAGCCGCTGTGGCGGGTACCCTCCCGGTACCGGACGCCATTCTGGGTGACATCACCCGTCTGCGGCAGGTGCTCATCAATCTGGTCAACAACGCCATCAAATTTACCGAAAAAGGAGAAGTCTCCGTTAATGTGCGGCGCCTTGACGCTGACTCGAAGTCCGGGAAAGCCACGCTGGAGTTCCGCGTCACGGACACCGGTATCGGCATTCCGGCGGCGCGTGTGGGTGCGCTGTTTGAAGCCTTTGTGCAGGTCGACACATCGACTACCCGCAAATACGGCGGTACCGGGTTGGGGCTGGCGATCTGCAAGCGGCTGGTTGAGCTGATGGGCGGGCAGATAGGAGTCGACAGTGTGCAGGGCAAGGGCTCGTCGTTCTGGTTCACGGTCGAGGCAAAGCTTGCTATCCTGCCGACCATACTGGGCGCAGTAGACGCCACGCTCTTGCAGGGTCGGCATGCCTTGGTGGTCGATGACCATGAGACAAATATCCGCGTCATAACCCGGCAACTCGAACTCTGGGGTATGCGTGTCACCAGTGCCGAGTCGGGCGAAAGAGCCTTGCAACTGATGGCGCTTGAAGCAGGCCAGGGGCATTTGCCCGATGTGGTCATCACCGACATGCACATGCCTGAAATGGATGGCCTGAGTCTGGCGCAAGCCATCAAGGCCAGGCCTGCATGGTCTGGTGTACCACTGGTTTTGCTGACCTCCGGCTTCATGCCTCCCGGTCATGAGGCAGCACAGCTTTTTGCTGCGCGTCTGCTGAAACCGGCACGGCAAAAACAGATATTTGATACGGTGGCGCGCTGTATTGCCAGCCAGGGCAGAAGCAAGGTTGTGGTTGATGCACCGCAGGTCGCAGTAGTTGATGCGCCTGAGAAAAGTACGGTACTGGTGGTTGATGACAATGTCGTCAACCTCAAGGTTGCATGCGCCATGCTGGCGCGGCTTGGGTGTCTTTCGCAGACGGCGCTCGACGGGCAGGAGGCTCTTGAGGCGGTAGCCAAAGCCCACGCGGCGGGCCAGCGCTTTGGCACTGTGTTGATGGATGTCAACATGCCGCGCATGAACGGTCTGCAGGCGACGCAGGAAATCCATGCGCTGCTGGGCCAGCTGTCACCATCCATCATTGGCCTGACGGCGGGCGCTTCTTCCGAAGATCGGGCGCGTTGCATGGATGCAGGCATGAACGACTACCTCACCAAGCCGCTATACGTTGCAGCCCTGACGCTGGCGCTCGAACGCTGGATGAACCAGCCCGGTTTCGGCAGCGCTGACCATGCTGGCAAATCTTCGCCCGCAACACCTGACACAGCGCATGTATTGGTAGCTCTTGAGCCTGCCCTGATGGACTTTGAGCGTCTTGCGCAGTTCAAGGAATTCGACGATGAAGACCTGACCATGACGCGCGAGGTCATCAGCCTTTTCCGCACAGATGCCGTGCAGCGGCTCGATGCGATTGACCAGGCGATTCGTACCCACGACGCGCAGGTCCTTTCATGGGCTTGTCATGCATTGGCAGGTGCTGCCGGCAATGTGGGCGCGGTGGCGATACAGTCAGTATGCAACGCGCTCGAGAAGCAGGCCAAGGTCGGCATTGTGCCCGTCAACTCCATCCAGGAGCTAGAGCGCCTGCGCGTCTATTGGGAAAAAACCTGCACCGTGATCGACGCATGGCTTTGAGCGCATACTTTTAATACCTCGTTGCCTCAAACCATGTCCACACGCATGTCTTGCGGCAGCAGCGCATCGGCGGGCAACTCTTCTAGGTGCTTCAATTGCGCATACAGCGGCGTGAAGTCTGGGGCCGTCATGTCAAACAATTGCTGAAAACTGTCGATGACAAAGTAGGTCTGCTGGTAGCTGTCGATTTTGTAGCGCGTGCGCATAGCGCGCAGGACATCGAGTGCGATACGGTTTGGCTGATTGCTTTTGACGGCGTGGGCCAACTCTCCCGCAGAGCTCAAAATACCTGCACCATAGGCCTTGATTTCGCCATACTGGCGCATCAGGCCAAACTCAATCGTGTACCAGTAGAGGCGTGATAACTGCTCGCAAGCCCCAAGGCCATGTGCTTTCAAGCCGCCTGCGCCGTAGGCCCGCATGTGATCTGCAAACACCGGGTCGAACAGCAGCGGCACATGACCGAACAGGTCGTGAAAGATGTCGGGCTCAACAATGTAGTCAAACTCTTCGGGCTTGCGTATCCAGTCAGTAACCGGGAACTTGCGGTTGGCTAGCAATGTAAAAAAAGGCACTTCAGGAATCAGCCCCGGAACGGCGACGACTTCCCAGCCGGTGGCCTTGCGCAGTCGGTCGTTGATGT
>JBBRQQ010000081.1:0-12497 GCA_038226155.1 Burkholderiales bacterium | reverse complement strand
GGGCTGGGCGGCTTCTTTTTATATCGCCCAGGTCTTTGCGCCAGAGGTAGCTAGGGTGTTGCCCATGCAATCGGTGAGTGAGCCGGTGCGTTACGCGGCGGGTTTTGTGCTGGTTTTTATTGCGTCAGTATTTGCCGCAGGTCTGCTGGCTTTTATGCTTAAAAAGCTGGTTGAAGCGATTGGTTTGCGGCCTATTGACCGCACACTGGGTGCCGCATTTGGCTTGGTGCGCGGTGTGATTTTGTTGCTTGCAGCAGCGGTGGTAATTAGCATGACCGGGCTTAAACAAAGCGCCTGGTGGCAGGAGTCAAAAGGTGCGGTGGCTTTGGCGGCCACGCTTAATGGCTTGAAGCCCATGCTGCCTGAACAGTTTGCAAAGTATTTGAATTGAATTTGAATAAATCATGAGTACCAATTTATGTGTGGAATAGTCGGCGTTGTCAGCAAGGCCCCGGTCAACCAGTTGATCTATGACGGCCTGTTGCTCTTGCAACATCGCGGCCAGGATGCGGCGGGCATCGTCACGCAGCTTGGGCGCAAGTTTTACATGCACAAGGCCAAGGGTATGGTGCGTGATGTTTTTCGTACCCGCAATATGCGAGCACTGCCGGGCAATGTCGGTCTGGGGCAGGTGCGTTACCCAACAGCGGGCAACGCTTTCAGTGAAGACGAGGCACAGCCGTTTTACGTCAACGCACCGTTTGGCCTGGTGCTGTCGCACAACGGCAATCTGACGAATGCGGCCGAGCTAAAAGCCGAGTTGTTCACCACCGACCATCGCCACATCAACACTGACAGCGACTCTGAAGTGCTGCTCAATGTGCTTGCGCATGAGCTTGAAAAAACCACGCGTGGTTTGCCGCTTACGCCGGGTGACGTGTTTGCGGCAGTGCGCCGCGTACACAAACGTATCAAGGGCTCTTACGCTGTGGTGGCGCTGATTGCCGGCCACGGTTTGCTTGCTTTCAGAGACCCGTTTGGCATACGCCCGCTGTGCATGGGCCATGGCGAAAACGAGTTCGGCAAAACCGTGATGGTCGCTAGCGAGTCGGTTGCACTCGAAGGCACCTCGCACCAGTTTGACCGCGACATCGCACCGGGCGAGGCGGTGTTTGTTGATATGGACGGCAAGGTACACGCCGAGCAGTGTGCGGCCAACGCCAAATTGAATCCGTGCATTTTTGAATTTGTTTATCTGGCACGGCCTGACTCGGTGCTCGACGGCATTTCGGTCTACCAGGCGCGTTTGAATCTGGGTGAAACACTGGCCAAACGCGTTGTATCGACCGTGCCACCCAATGAGATTGACGTAGTCATTCCCATCCCCGAATCAAGCCGCCCGAGCGCGACACAGCTGGCGCATCTGCTGGGCATTCCCTACCGCGAAGGTTTTGTCAAAAACCGCTACGTCGGCCGCACCTTCATCATGCCGGGGCAGGGCGTGCGCAAAAAATCCGTGCGCCAAAAGCTCAATGTGATTGCCAGCGAATTCAAGGGCCGCAACGTGTTGCTGGTCGATGACTCCATCGTGCGCGGCACCACCAGCCGCGAGATCGTGCAGATGGCGCGTGATGCCGGTGCAAAAAAAGTTTACCTGGCCAGCGCCGCGCCGCCGGTGCGCTTTCCCAATGTGTACGGCATCGATATGCCCACACCCGAAGAACTGGTAGCGCATGGCCACACGGTTGAGGAAATTCGCCAGGTAATCGGTTGCGACGCGCTGATTTACCAGGACGTTGAAGGCATGAAGCGGGCCATTGGCTCACTCAATACCAAGCTTGATGGTTTTGATGCGTCGTGTTTTGATGGCGTGTACATCACGGGTGATGTCACCCAGGAAACCATCGCCGCCATGAACTCCATGCGTGCCGACACCGCCGAAAAAATCGGTGAAGACAGCGATGTCGATGTGTCGCGCCTGGCATTGCCGAATCCGCAAGAGGCCTGAATCTTTATTTCCCTTAGCAGCATGACTCAAAAAAAATTACCCGACAACCTGCACCGCGACACGCTGGCCGTGCGTGTTGCGCTTGACCGCAGCCAATGGGGCGAAAACTCTGAAGCGCTGTATTTGACAAGTGGCTTCATACAACCCGATGCCGAAACCTCGGCACGTCGTTTTGCAGGCACTGAGGACGGCTACACCTACGGGCGCACGTCGAATCCAACGGTTAGCAGTTTTGAGCGACGCCTGGCGGCGATGGAAGGCACTGAATCAGCCATTGCCGCATCCAGCGGTATGGGTGCTATTTTGATGATGTGCATGGGGCTGCTGAAAGCGGGTGACCACGTCGTGTGCTCGCGCTCCATGTTTGGCTCGACGTTGACGCTGATTGGCCGTGAGTTTGGCAAGTTTGGAGTTGAAACCACCTTTGTGTCGCAGACCGACATCGCCGAATGGAAGGCCGCACTACGCCCAACGACCAGGCTGCTGTTTGCCGAAACACCGACCAACCCGCTCACCGAGGTGTGCGATATCGCCGCGTTGGCCGACCTGGCGCACGGCGTAGGGGCTTTGCTGGCCGTTGACAACTGTTTTTGCACGCCTGCGTTGCAGCGCCCGACCGAATTGGGAGCTGATTTGGTGACGCACTCGGGTACTAAATATCTGGACGGCCAGGGCCGTGTGATGGCGGGGGCGATTTGCGGGCCCTCCAGAATTATTGTGGATATATTTGGCCCGGTTGTGCGCACTGCGGGTATGACGCTCTCACCGTTTAACGCCTGGGTCGTGCTCAAAGGTCTTGAGACTTTAAATATCCGCATGCAAGCGCAATCTGCCAATGCGCTGGCTGTTGCCCGCTGGCTGGAGACGCAGCCTGGTGTTGCACGGGTCTACTACCCTGGCCTCGCCTCGCACCCGCAACACGATCTGGCGATGCGCCAGCAATCAGGCATTGGCGGCGCAGTAGTGTCGTTTGATGTGAAGGGTGAGGGCGCTGACGCGGCGCGCGCCAACGCGTTCCACGTCATCAACAGCACACAGGTTTTGAGCATTGCCACCAATTTGGGCGATACCAAAACCATCATCACCCACCCTGGCACTACATCCCATGGTCGGCTTACAGAAGTCCAACGCCAGGCCGCAGGCATTAGTCAGGGACTGATTCGGGTAGCGGTTGGCCTGGATCATATTGAAGACATCAAGGCCGATCTGCTGCGTGGCTTAAGCACGCTCGCATGATCACTCTCGCATGACACTAAAAACACGAACCCGCTTCGCCCCGTCCCCCACCGGTTTTATTCACCTCGGCAATATCCGCTCTGCGCTCTACCCCTGGGCATTCGCGCGCTCCACGGGTGGTGATTTTATTTTGCGCATTGAAGACACCGACCTTGAGCGCTCGAGTCAGGCGGCCGTCGACGTCATCGTCGAAGGCATGAGTTGGCTGGGGCTGAACTACGACGAAGGCCCGTTCTACCAGATGCAGCGTATGGATCGCTACAAGGCGGTGCTTGGCGAGTTGCAGGCCGCAGGCCATGTTTACCCCTGCTACATGAGCGTTGCCGAGCTGGATGCGCTGCGCGAGCAGCAGATGGCAGACAAGCAAAAGCCGCGCTACGACGGAACCTGGCGACCAGCGCTAGGTAAGACCTTGCCAGTTATTCCCGCAGGCGTGCAGCCCGTGTTGCGCTTTAAAAATCCGCAGGGCGGCTCGGTGATTTGGGACGACAAGGTCAAGGGCCGAATAGAGATCAGCAACGACGAACTTGATGACCTTGTAATAGCGCGGCCAGACGGCACACCAACGTACAACTTCTGCGTGGTAGTTGACGACATGGACATGGGCATCACCCATGTCATTCGCGGCGATGACCATGTCAACAACACGCCGCGCCAGATCAATATCTTTCGTGCCCTCGGCAAAGAGGTGCCCGTATATGCGCACCTGCCTACCGTGATGACTGAATCGGTTGACGAGCAGGGAGAAAAACATATTGTGAAGATGTCCAAGCGCAATGGTGCCAAGGCCGTCACTCAATACGCTCTTGAAGGCTACCTTCCCGATGCCATGGTCAATTACCTGGCGCGCCTCGGCTGGAGCCACGGTGATGATGAGATCTTCACGCGCGAACAATTCGTGCAATGGTTCAATCTTGATCACCTCGGCAAAAGTGCCGCGCAGTTCGATGAAGCCAAGCTGCGCTGGGTCAACGCCCAGCACCTAAAGGCATTGACGGATGAAAGCCTGGCTGATCTGGTCAAGCCATTTTTGTCGCCTGAGGTTTTGTCGCTGGATGACACGCGGCTGGTGCGCGGTTGCGCCTTGTTCAAAGACCGCTGTAGCACGCTGGTTGAACTGGCTGGCTGGCTTCAGGTATTGGTCAAGGGTACAGAAGCCAGCGCTCAAGACCTGAGTACGCATGTCACGGACGCTGTGCGCCCCGCGCTCGCCAAGTTGGCAGATGCGCTTGCGGTGTGCGACTGGAACAAAGCGGCTGTAGCAGCGGCCATCAAGCAAGTGCTGGTCGACTCGGGTTTGAAGATGCCGCAACTCGCCATGCCGGTGCGCGTGCTGGTTATGGGTACACCTCAAACCCCTTCACTCGACGCGATTCTTGAGTTGATGACGCGTGAAGACGTGCTCGCCCGCCTGCGAGCCGCTTGAGTCCGACTTGAGAGGTACTTGCCAATTTGAAATGACCCGCTTTTTCGGGCTATAATCAAAAGCTCGACAGTTGTAGCGGAATCTTTGAAATCGCTGCGATATTTGGGGGTATAGCTCAGCTGGGAGAGCGCTTGCATGGCATGCAAGAGGTCAGCGGTTCGATCCCGCTTACCTCCACCAAAAATGTTGATTCGATTTTGAAGAGTTTTTGTCAGCCCGCTTGCGTTAAAAACAATCAGGCTGTCCGGAAGTTCCAAGGCTTTGACCCCATCGTCTAGAGGCCTAGGACACTACCCTTTCACGGTAGGTACCGGGGTTCGAATCCCCGTGGGGTCGCCAGCATTCATTGCTTCTTTTTAGAGGCAATGCACAAGGCAACAAGTTGTTAGCACTTGGTTGAGCAGCTCGTCTGCTTGGCAAAAGCTACCTACCAGGAGTGGTAGTTCAGTTGGTTAGAATACCGGCCTGTCACGCCGGGGGTCGCGGGTTCGAGTCCCGTCCGCTCCGCCAGTAATGCAAAAAAGCCACTTTCGGGTGGCTTTTTTTTCGTCTTGTCTTCTTGTGTCGCACAATGAATGCCATGTCTAAACATCTTTCTGAAACTACAGGACCGCAGCGTCTGACGTATGGCTTTGCCGCAGGCCTCGTCACTGCTGCGATACCCATTCAAACCGGCTGGCAGTTCCGGGGTTTGCTGGGTTGGTGCGTGGGCATTGTGGTTTACCTGTGTTTGGCGTGGTGGCTGTGTGTGGGTTTTGATGCCGAACGGACACGTGCACGTGCCCAGTCGCAGGACGAGCGCAGCGTCGTTCTTATGTTTGTACTGCTGCTGGCCACAAGCGCCTGTGTTGCGGCGATTGCAGTGTTGATGCAGCAAAGCCGCGACTTGTCTGGCATTGCACGTGCCCTGCATGTGGGGTTGGCGGTATTTGCGTTGGCCATGTCCTGGCTTTTTATACAAACCATTTTTACGTTTCGCTATGCCCACCGCTACTACCATGAGGAAAAGCTGCAAGAGCCTGATGGCCCAGGCCTGCAATTTCCGGGCGGGCTTGACCCAGACTACTTCGATTTTCTGTATTACTCGTTTGTGGTCGGCATGACGTCGCAGGTGTCTGATGTGCAGGTGACCTCACGCGAAATGCGCCGCCTGACGATGGTGCATGGTGTGCTGTCGTTTGGATTCAATGTGCTAATCGTGGCGCTGAGTATCAATGTTGTGGCTGGCATCCTGCAATAAAGGGCCCTAAATCGGCCAGTTTGCCCCTTAGCCGCTTACCCGCTTACCCTCTTGGACGGAGCAGCCCTGTCGAGAGCGCGGTCCCCAGCACAATCACCCCTGCGCAGATCAGCATCCACATCGTGACATGCTCGCCCAGTAGCATCACGCCATAAAACACTGCAAATACCGGTACTAAAAACGTCACCGACAACGCACGCTGCGGCCCGGCGTTTTCGATCAGTCTGAAAAACAAAATATAGGCCACGCCGGTAGACACCACACCCGTCACCGCCAGTGCGCCCCAGGCAGCCGCCCCTGGAATGCGTGCTGGCCATAGCCATGCAGCAGGCAGGGCCATGCCGAGCGTTGCACCCACCTGGCTGCCTGCGGCTGTGACCAGTGGCGGTATGCCCACCAGATAACGCTTGGTGTAGCTGGCTGCAATCGCGTAGCAAAAGCAGGCCACCAGACAAGCCAGAACGGCCAGGGCTGATGCCGCATGAGACACATCGGGCTTGAAGCTGGCTTTGTCACCCGCAAGCATGACGATGCCGATAACGCCCAGCGCAAGGCCCAGTAGCCGCGAGGCATTGGGCTTGTCCTTAAGCCAAACCCAAGCAACCAGTGCGCCGAACATCGGTACCGTAGCGTTCAGGATGCTGGAGAGGCCGGTGGATAGGGACAGCAGCGCAAACGCGAAGCACGCAAATGGAATGCCCGAGTTGAGAATGCCTACAAAAAAAGTACGCCGCCAGTGCTGCCTCAACTCTGGCATAAGCCCGCGCATCCGCACCAGAGGCAACAAAAATAGCGCAGCGATGGCCACACGTACCGCAGCCGTTGGCAAAGGCCCGAACTCCAGTACGCCGATGCGCATGAAAAAGAAGGAAGCGCCCCAAATCGCGGCCAGTAGGATCAAATCCGCAAGCCAGGGCTTTGGGATTGCCGGTTTCGCTGAAGTCGGTGAATTCAAAGCACGGTTTCCTGTAATGCGCCTTCCAGTTTGAGCAGCGCAGTTTTACGATCAAGCCCACCGGCATAGCCAGTAAGCGTGCCGCCTTTGCCCAGAACGCGGTGGCACGGAACGATGATGCTAACCGGATTGCGACCGACGGCCGCACCCACAGCGCGCACTGCCGCCGGATTGCCGATGCGTTCACCGACATCGCCGTAACTACAGGTGCCGCCCGGCGGAATCGCCAGCAAGACCCGCCACACCGCTTGCTGGAAGGCGGTGCCGCCAGACAGGTCAAGCGGTACATCGAACTGGGTGCGTCGCCTGTCGAAATAGTCCTCGAGTTGGCGGGTCGTTTTTTTAAGCACCGGGTGGCTTGCGTCATCGGGCCAGCTTGAGCTTGCCATTAATTCTTCAGGTAAATGCCGCTGGCCTTCAAACCACAAACCCGCCAGGCCTTTGTCTGTTGCAGCCATGATGATGCGGCCCAGCGGACTTTGAAAGCTGTGTTGAACGATGGAGGTGTCGAATTTCATAATTGACCTGTGTTTGACGTTTTTAAGAACTGAAAACCCGGAAAACGCCATTTTTTAGCTACCTTTTATGGCTGAAGACCAATGAATACGGGCGTGAGCAGCTACTTATTTAATAGCAATTTGATTGCCGGGTCCTTCATGGCTCTGCGCCAATCCAGGCACCGCTCCAGACCCGTATCACTGCGTAACTGCGCCACGGCCGCCAAGCCACGGATGCGGCTTCGGCCAGTCGTGCCGGATTTTTGAGGCC
Source organism: Burkholderiales bacterium (assembly GCA_038226155.1). Taxonomy (GTDB): domain Bacteria; phylum Pseudomonadota; class Gammaproteobacteria; order Burkholderiales; family Burkholderiaceae_C; genus Polaromonas. The sequence goes on along the minus strand of JBBRQQ010000081.1, from coordinate 4,924 downwards.
TTGCACGCCAAGCGCCTTGTGCAGTGCCACGTCGCCTGCAGGAAAGGCATCTGGCCAGCGCAATGCACGCATGGCAATGTACTGCGCCGTCCAGTCGCCAATGCCCGGCAGATCCTTTAGCAGGGCGATGGTGGCCTGCACGTCAGCGCCACCGTCCAGGCGCAAGTGTTTGTTGGCAACTGCGCGTGCAATGCCGACAATGGCGGCCTGGCGCTGCTTGACGATGCCAAGCTGGCCCAAGGCATCGCCGCTCGCAGACGCTAAAACAGCAGGTGATGGAAACAGGCGGTTAAGCGCGGGCCAAGGCGTTTCAATCGACTCGCCAAATTTATCGACCATACGCTGGGCCAGCGTGCGTGCAGCTGCTACGGTGATTTGCTGGCCTAGTACGGCACGCACCGCCAGCTCGTAGCCATCGAGCGTGCCGGGTACGCGCAGGCCGTCTGCGGCTGGAAAGCTGGCGTGCAGCACCTGGTTGATGGCGCGGGGGTCGACATCCAGATCAAAAGTCGCACGCACCCTGCGAATCACCAGCGGCAGCACCTCACGCAGTGAATCACTGACAGTTAAAACCAGTTGTGAGCGCATTTCGTCAAAGCCCATACGCAGCCAGCCCTTGTGTATTTTTTTTTCGGCATCAAGGCTGAAGGTGCGGCTGATGAATACCCCCTCGCTGTGCTCCAACGAGTGAATCAGTCGCTTGCTGAAGAAGGCCAGCATGGCGGCTACATCGTATGGCGGGCGATAGCCCAGGCGGATTGTGATGCCTTCATTGTTTTTCTGGGCAAGCAGCTTTCCCTTGCGCCGCAGCTGCGTCGGGTTGAGTTTGTAGTGCGCCACAAACTCATCGTTAAAGCGCCGCACGCTGGCGTAGCCACTCATCAGCGCTATCTGCGTGATGGGCAGGCTGGTGTCTGCCAGTAACTGTTTGGCCGTGTGCAGCCTGCGCGTTTGCAGGTATTGCATCGGCGACACGCCAAACTGCGCCTCGAAAATGCGGCGCACATGCCTGGCGCTCACGCCCAGGCGCGCGGCGAGTTTCTCGACGCTGGGCGAGTCAGCAGCATCAGGCTCATCGAGCAAACGCGCTGCCTGATGCGCCAGGATGTAAGACGCATCCTGAATAGACCATACCACCGAGTGCGGCGCCAGCTCGGGGCGGCAGCGCAGGCAGGGCCTGAAGCCGGCGCTTTCGGCCTGTGCTGCGTGACGATAAAAGCGGCAGTTCTCGCGCTTCGGGGTTTTCACATTGCATACCGGCCGGCAGTAAATACCGGTTGAAGTCACCGCCGCAAAAAAGTTGCCATCAAAGCGCGCGTCCCTTGCCTTCAAGGCCAGGTAGCAGTCGTCATCGGTCAGCATGGAGTCAGGCGGCATGGCTTGATGATACGCCGCTCGTCACTCTTGACTAGCTGTTTTCGGACATATGCCTCAGGGGTCGGGCCACGCCTACAATTGCGGCTTTGCAACAGCACGCGCCTTGCGTGCCTCTCTTGTGTGGAACCCTTTAATGCAAGCCAGCGCTTCAATTTTCAAAGCCTACGACATTCGCGGCATTGTGCCGTCCACCATCAATGAAGAAGTAGCCGAGGCACTCGGCAAGGCGTTTGGCACTGCGGCCTTGAGAGAAGGTGAAACCACGGTAGCTGTTGGCCGCGATGGGCGATTGAGCGGGCCGGCGCTTGGCGCTGCTTTGATACGCGGACTGGTCAGCGTGGGTGTGAACGTAATTGACGTGGGCATGGTCACTACACCCCAGTTGTACTTTGCGGCCAGCACATTGGCCACGTCGGGCATACAGGTGACCGGCAGTCACAACCCGAAGGACTACAACGGCTTCAAAATGGTGCTGGCGGGGCGCGCAATTTACGGTGCAGAAATCCAGGCGCTCTACCAGGCTATGTCTGCCGAGGCCTGGGCCGTTGCCGCCGTGCCGGGTGTTGTGAGTGCGGTTAATGTGTCGCAGGCCTACCGCGAACGTATCGCATCAGGCATCAAGCTTGCCCGACCTATGAAGATCGTCATTGACTCGGGCAACGGCGTTGCAGGTGCCTCGGCTCCGGCGATTTTCCGCGCGCTGGGCTGCGAGGTGACCGAGCTGTTCAGCGAGGTCGATGGCAACTTTCCCAACCACCACCCCGACCCGAGCAAGCCTGAAAACCTGCGTGATTTGATCAACGCACTTAAAACGTCTGATGCAGAACTGGGTCTGGCCTTTGATGGTGATGGTGACCGACTCGGCATCGTTACCAAAGAAGGCAATAACATTTACCCAGACCGGCAGATGATGCTGTTTGCCCGCGATGTGCTGTCACGCGTACCCGGCGGCACCATTTTGTTTGACGTGAAATGTTCGCAGCGCCTGGCGCCCGAGATCGTCGCTGCAGGCGGCGTGCCCATGATGTACAAAACCGGCCACTCGCTCATCAAGGCGAAGATGAAAGAAGTCAATTCGCCGCTGGGCGGCGAAATGAGCGGACATATCTTTTTCAAAGAGCGCTGGTACGGTTTTGATGATGGCACCTACGCCGGTGCGCGGCTGCTGGAAATATTGAGTCGTTCACCAGACGCCAACACGGTCTTGAACGCCTTGCCGACGAGTTTCAGCACGCCCGAGCTGAATGTTGCTTGCAAAGAGGGTGAACCGCATACGGTTGTTGAAGCGCTCATCAAGGCTGCGCATTTTGAGAAGCCTGCGGTCGTGTCTACGATTGATGGTGTGCGTGTTGATTGGCCCGACGGCTTTGGCCTGATCCGCGCCTCCAATACCACCCCTGTTCTGGTGCTGCGCTTTGAAGGGCACACACAGCAGGCGCTAGAGCGCATTGAAGCCGACATGCTGGCCCTGCTGCGTAGCGTCAAGCCCGATGCCAGCCTGGCTGCGGCTTCACATTGAATGAAGATTCTTCTCGTCAAACTGTCGTCGCTCGGCGACGTCGTGCATACCCTGCCGGTGGTGCAGGACATTCATGCGGCGATGCCGGATGCGCAGATTGACTGGGTGGTTGAAAAATCTTTTGCGCCTTTGCTGTCGTTTTTTGTTGCGAACAAGCAGATCAATCGCGTCATCACTTGCGAGCTAAGGCGCTGGCGCACGTCGCCTTTTTCCAGCGCCACGCACAGCGAGTGGCGCTCTTTCAAAGCCGAGCTTCAGAACCAAAGCTATGACGCCGTGATTGACCTGCAAGGTTTGACCAAATCAGCGTTGGTGTCCAGGTTTGCGCGGCTCACTCCGAAAGGCAAACGCTACGCGCTGGCCAACCAGACCGAGGGCTCGGGTTATGAAGCGCCGACGCGCTGGGTGGCTGATGTGGCCTTTCATATCCAGCCGCACATCCATGCAGTGAAACGGTCGCGCGAAATGGCAGCGCTGGCACTGGGTTACAGCGTTGATTTGACCCCTGATTTTGGACTAAAAACGGCTTTAGACCCGCAAATGCAAGTGCGACGAGCTATTGAAAATATAGCAAACCCGGTTGTAGAAAAAACGCTTGCATTGATACACGGTACCTCACGCCCAGACAAGCAATGGCCGCTTGATCAATGGGGCGAGCTAGGTCGGCGCCTGATTGGCGCTGGCTACAAGATTGCACTTGCGCACGGCAGCGCAGCAGAGCTGGCCACCAGCCAGGCTATTGCGCGAGCCATATCCCACGGGCCAGGGGAGCAGGGCAGTGTCACGGTCTGGCCGATGTTGCCTCTCGATGAGCTGACTGCCGCGCTGGCCCAGTGCATTGGCGTGATTGGTGTAGACAGCGGCGTGAGCCATATTGCTGTTGCGCTTGGCTTGCCGCATGTGCAGATCTACAACTTTGACACCGCCTGGCGTACCGGCCCTGATGAGAAAAATGAAAACGGCCAATTAAGGGGTCAAGCGACGCAGCAGGTCAGTGTGTTTGCAACACCCACGCCAAGCGTTCAGGCAGTCTGGCAAGCATGGCTTGACGTGGAACAGTCACCATGAGCGGTTTTATCCTCACGCTGTATTCGCTGCTGATGTGGCTGGCGCAGCCTTTCATGCGCCGCAAGCTGGCGCGCCGTACGCGTCAAGAGCCCGGTTATGGCGAAGCAAGTGACGAGCGTTTTGGCCGCTACATCCAGCCGCAGGAGGAAAAGTCTGAACTGCTGTGGCTACATGCCGTATCGCTCGGGGAAACGCGCACTGCGGCTATCTTGATCAAGGCGCTGCGCGAACAATATCCAGCGCTTCGCATATTGCTCACGCACGGCACAGCTACGGGTCGCGCAGAAGGTGCAGGCCTGCTGCGCGCGGGTGATGTGCAGGTCTGGCAACCCTGGGACAGCAAGGGCGCTGTGGAGCGCTTCTTCAATCACTTCAAGCCGCGTATCGGGCTGCTGATGGAAACCGAGATATGGCCGAACGTAGTGGCCGGGGCGCAAGCGCGCGCTGTGCCACTGGTGCTGGTCAATGCCCGCCTGTCTGAAAAATCATTGCAGCAGGCATTGGCGCTGGCACCGCTCGCTTACCCCGCTTACGGCGCACTGTCGGCGGTGTATGCGCAGACCGACGACGACGCGAAACGCTTTCGCCAGCTTGGCGTTGAGGTTGCAGGCGTGTTTGGCAATCTCAAGTTTGACGCAACTCCTGATGCAGGGCAGCAGTCCAAAGGCAAAGCCTGGCGGCAAGCATTGGGCAAACCTGTTTTGATGTTTGCCAGCTCACGGGAAGGCGAAGAGGCCGATTTTTATGCACAAATAAGTGCTGCAGCCCAACAAATACGAGCGCGACGAGCTACTGATTCAATAGCAAGCACAGGTTTAATCATGCCGCACATACTGGTCGTGCCACGCCATCCTCAGCGCTTTGACGAGGTAGCGGCGCTGGCTGAGAAGCATGGGCTGCGGGTGTCTCGCAGATCAACCTGGCTTGCTGGCCCTGCATTAAACGAAGAAGCAATGAGTG
>JBBRQQ010000080.1:0-12518 GCA_038226155.1 Burkholderiales bacterium | reverse complement strand
GCTGTTTGCCGCCTGGCGCATGAAGGAGTCGCGCTTCGGCATGGCGCTGGCCGCCATTGCCGGCAGTGAAGACGCTGCCAGGGCGCTGGGCATTAATGTTTCGCACTACAAGCTGGCAGCGTTTGTGATTGCCGCCGTGTACGCCGCGATTGCCGGCTCCTTGATGGCGCACTTTGTAGGCTTTATAAGCCCCGAAGTGTTTGGCCTGCACATGGTGATTGCCGGTTTCATGATGCTTTATGTGGGCGGCATCGGCTCGATTGCTGGCCCGGTTTTTGGCGCGTTGATAGTGAGCCTGTTGCCCGAGACTTTTAGAGCCTTCAAGGAATACCAGGACCTGGCCTATGGCGCAGCACTCATCCTTATTCTGATATTCGCGCCCAAGGGTGCGGCCTCGCTGAGTCGCCTTCTGCCAAAGGCGCGCAAATGAAAATCCTTGAGTTGACCAACGTCACCAAAAAGTTTGGTGGTCTTGTTGCGGTGAACAAGGTGAGCTTTTCGGTCGAGGCGGGTGCCATCACTGCCATCATCGGCCCAAACGGCGCAGGTAAAACCACGCTGTTCAATGTGATCTCGGGTTTTTTGCCGCCGACCGAAGGCACGGTTGTTTTTAATGGTGACACCATTACCGGCCTGCCGGTGGCTGTCGTGGCCGCCAGGGGTCTCGTACGTACCTTCCAGCTCGTACAGTTGTTCCCCGAGTTGACGGCTTTGGGCAATGTGCGAGTGGGCTCGCACCTGCAAAGTACGGGCGGGGTATGGTCGGCGCTCGTGCGCGGCAAGCGTTCACGCGCGGAGGCGGCCGAAGTCGACGCCCATGCGCGTGAATTGCTTTCGTTTGTCGGGCTGGGTGGCCGCGAGGATGTAGGCGCTACCGAGCTGACCTACGGCCAGCAGCGCTTGCTGGAGATGGCACGCGCGCTGGCCGCCAGGCCAAAGCTGTTGCTGCTTGACGAGCCGGCGGCAGGCCTGAACCGCGAAGAAACCGACCACCTTGCAAAGGTCATTGACGAGATCGCCAAGCGCGGCATCAGCGTGCTCATCATCGAGCATGACATGAGCCTGGTGATGAATATTGCCAGCAAGATTATCGTGATTGATTTTGGTAAAAAAATTGCCGAAGGATCGCCGCTTGAAGTGCAGCAAGATGCCGACGTGCTCGATGCCTACCTTGGCGGGGTGGACTATGCCTGATCCGGTTTTCATCATCCAGACCATCGTATCGGGCATCGGCATTGGCTGCGTTTTCGGGCTGATCGGCATTGGTTACTGCGTGATCTACAACGCCAGCGGAATTGTTAATTTTGCTCAGGGCGCTTTTGTCATGCTGGGCGGCATGATTACCCATGCGCTGCTCAACCGTGCGGGCTTGCCGCTATTTGTTTCAGCCTTGATCGCGGTGCTGCTGGTGGCTGCCCTGGGGGTGGTCGTTGAGCGGCTGGTGGTGCGGCCGCTGTGGCACCGCAACGCAACGCCGTTTGTGATGATTTTGGCTACGCTGGCGGTGCAGATAGTACTGGAGCGTGCCACCCTTATCGTCGCGGGTGACCAGCCCAAGACATTGCCCAACTTCATAGACCTGCCACCGCTCATGGTGGGCAAGGTTGCCATCAGTTATCAACTCATGGCGATTGCCGCCACATCGCTGGTGCTGGTTGTGCTGCTGGCATTGTTTTTTGGTCAGACACGGTTGGGTCGTGCCATGCGGGCGTGCTCCATCAACCGCGAAGCCGCTGCGCTTCAGGGCATTCCGGTGTCGCGTATGCTGGCCTATGCGTTTGCGCTGTCTGCGGGCCTTGGTGCCATTGCCGGTGTATTGATAACACCGACGCAGTTCACCGCCTTCAATATCGGCGTGTCATTCGCCATCAGCGGTTTTATTGCCGCGATTGTGGGCGGCTTTGGCAACCCGGGTGGTGCCTTCATTGGCGGCATCGTACTCGGACTGGCGCAATCGATTGCCATCGTCGTGCTGGGTTCGGGCTTCAAGAACATCGCGGCGCTGTCGATACTGCTGGTGTTCATCACCATCAGACCGATGGGTATTTTCAGCAAGGGTGCAGGCAAGTAATTCTCACCAACCAAATAACCCCACCATGAAAGTAGACTGCCATGACACTGCATCACGTTGACTGGAATTCAATCCCCTGGGAGCCAGTGCGCGCCGGGGTAGATCGCAAATCGTTTGCCGGTGACGGTGCCACACTGGCGCTGCACAGGCTGGCACCCGGCCATGAACCCAAGCCGCACCAGCACCCTAACGAGCAGATCGTCTACATCCTGGCTGGCAAGATCCTGTTTCATGTGGGTGACGACGATAAACAGGTGTTGCTGGGTGCTGGCGGCCTGATGGTGGTACCGCCCAACACCATGCACTGGGGTGAAGTGGTGGGCGATGAAGAGGTTCTGAACCTTGATGTCTTCACACCCAAACGCCCCGAATACGGCGGCTAGTCCACACCCAAATAGCACGGGCGGCACCTTCCTTTCTGCTGCTATGCAGGCGCAGTGGATTCGTGGCAACATGTAAGACGTTTTAAGCTGGCCGCATGTGCTGCCAGCGCGTTTACTCATAACATCAAGGAACCCGCATGACCACTCAAACATCCAAAGCCATTCATATCGATCAGCCCGGCGGTCCTGAGCAACTCAAGCTCGTTGATGTGCAAGTCGGAGAGCCTGGCGCTGGCGAAATTCGTATTCGCCACAAAGCCGTTGGCCTGAACTACATCGACGTTTACCAGCGCACCGGTATGTACCCGTTTGCCATGCCCTTGCAGTTGGGTATGGAGGCATCCGGAGTGATTGAGGCGGTTGGCGAAGGTGTGACGCATCTGCAAGTCGGTGACCGCGCCGCCTACGCCAGCGCGCCTCCCGGCAGCTACTGCGAGCTGCGCGTGATGCCTGCCAAGTGCGTGTGCAAGTTGCCTGACGCCATCAGTTTTGAAACCGGTGCGGCCATGATGCTCAAGGGCCTGACGGTACAGTACCTGCTGCGCCGCACCCAGCCACAAGGCGGCTTGCAAGCTGGCGACCATGTGCTGTTTCATGCAGCCGCTGGCGGTGTTGGTTTGATAGCTTGCCAGTGGGCCAAGGCGATGGGCTTGCAGCTGATTGGCACGGCAGGCTCTGACGAGAAATGTGCGCTTGCCAAATCCCACGGCGCGGCATTCACCATTAACTACGCCAAAGAAGATTTTGTGGCGCGGGTCAAGGAAATCACCGGGGGTAAGGGTGTCAAGGTTGTGTATGACTCAGTTGGCAAAGACACGTTTTTAAAGTCACTCGACTGTCTGCGGCCCTTTGGTTTGCTGGCCAACTTTGGCTCGGCGTCGGGCAAGGTCGAGCCGCTGGATGTCGGCCTGCTGGCGAGCAAGGGATCGCTCTACGTGTCGCGGCCTACGCTGTTCACGCACATCGCCACGCGTGAGACAACGCAAGAGATGGCCGACGATTTGTTTGCCATGGTCACGAGTGGCAAAGTCACCATCCCCATCGATCAGCGTTTTGCCCTGGCCGACATGGCAGAGGCGCACCGCTCGCTAGAGGCGCGCAAGACCACAGGCTGCACAGTCATCACGCTGTAGTTCAATGGCTTCAGAGTTTGACGCCGACTGGCTGCGCAAGCTGCGAGCCAGTGCCAATGCACCGCCCTTGCGGCCTCGAGCGCCGTTGTGGGCGGGTGAGTCAGCTATTGGGTCGGTAGAGGCCGATTTTTTGAGCCAAAAATCGCTGGAGCCTCTGTTTTATGGGCGCGAGCTACTATTAAAACAAGAGCAACCGTCAACCCTTGGCTGGCGCTTGCTGGGTGATGTCAGCACCAGCCTTGACCAGCTCGCCAAGGCGCTGCACAGCGCAGACCTAGGCGGCGCGTGGCGCGGCGAACAACTGGCGGTACATGACCAGTTTGGGCACCTCAAAGGCACTGTAGAACGCGCCGCAGTTCGGCCGCTGGGCATTTCGACCCATGCTGTGCATTTGGCAGGCAGCAAGGCAGGCGGCGGCCACTGGGTTCAGCAACGCGCGTTGAACAAGTCAAACGACCCAGGCCTTTTGGACACACTAGTCGGGGGCATGGTCTCGAGCGTTGACACCGCAGACACCGCACTGGAGCGTGAAACGTGGGAAGAAGCTGGCCTAAAACTCAACCAGGTGCAAAAGCTCACTTACGGCGGCGTACTCACCATTCGCAAACCATCACCTGACGGTAACGGCGCAGGCTATGTGGTGGAAGATATTGACTGGTACACCTGTACCGTACCTGATGGTGTGGTGCCCGTCAACCAGGACGGCGAGGTGGAGCAGTTTCAACTGATGACGTCGGCTGAAGTCATCGCAGCCTTGCAGCGCGATGAGTTCACGACTGAGGCGGCATTAATATTGGTTGAGGTGCTGGGGCTGGCTTAGCCAGGCGCGCCACCACAGCGCTGATTTGGCTGAAAACCTGAGTGCGACGCCAAAAACAGTCGTCTTGCAGGGCTAAAAGTGACTGAAACCCAATAAATACGGGCGTGACCAGCTACTAAAAACGTAGCGCGTAAAAACTTTCAGCGTGCTTTGCCTACCCGCAGCAGCTCATCCAGAATCAAACAAATTGCCCCAACCGTAATAGCGCTGTCGGCCACGTTGAACGCCGGGAAGTGCCAACCGGCGTAGTGAAAGTCTAAAAAGTCCACCACGTAGCCGTACAAGCTGCGGTCAATCACATTGCCAATCGCACCGCCTAAAATACAGGCCATGGCAAACGAGAACAGCTTTTGTCCGGGATGTGCCGTGAGCATCCAGATGATGAAGAGTGCAGCCGCAATGCCAACGCCAGTAAAAAACCAGCGCTGCCAACCGCCCGCCGAGGCCAGGAAAGAAAACGCCGCACCGTTGTTGTGAACCCGCACGACGTTGAAAAAGCTGGTGACGTAAGTGCCATCGCCGAGCTTGTAGTAGCCCATGATGAGCACTTTTGTGAACTGGTCTGCAATCAACAGCAGCAGCGCCAAGCCAAGCCACGGGAGCATGGCGCTGGATGATTTTGTGAAGGTGGTTTTGGCCATAAAAATAATGTTCAGGCAAACTTTCTTGACTCGCCTGCGCCATACAGGTTGCTGATGCAGCGGCTGCAGATCGTGGGGTGCGTTGCGTCGCTTCCCACGTCACTCACGTAGTGCCAGCAGCGCTCGCATTTGATCGCTGTGCTGGCAGTGGTCCTTACAGAGGTTGCAGAAGTTTCGCTAGCAGCTACTAATTGAATAGCTGATGTGATGAAAGCAAACTTCAGGTCAGCGCCCAAGCTCTCCAGCAGGGCGTGGTCGTCTGCATTGACTTCCAGCGCGACATTGGCCTGCAGCGACGAACCCACCTTGCCATCGGCACGCAGGGCTTCGATGTCTTTGTTGACGACGTCGCGCAGTTCTCGGATGCGATTCCATTTAGCCAACAATGCTTCATCTGGCGTGCCCAGCTTTGAATAGGTCTCCAGAAAGATCGACTCAGACGAGCCAAATTCTTTCCACGCCTCTTCAGCAGTGAAGCTGAGGAAAGGTGCCATCCAGCGCAGCATGGCGTGGGTGATTTGATGCAAGGCAGTTTGTGCGCTGCGACGCGCCAGGGACTTGGCACCGGTTGTGTACAGCCGGTCTTTCAAGATGTCGAGGTAGAACGAACCCAAATCTTCACTGCAATAAATTTGCAGTTTGGATACCACCGGATGAAATTCATACACGGTGTAGTGCGCCAGGATGTCGGCCTGCAATTGCGCAGCACGACTCAGAGCGTACCGGTCAATCTCCAGCATGGCATCAAACGGCACGGCGTCTGTCGCCGGATCAAAGTCGCTGACGTTAGCCATTAAAAAGCGCAGTGTGTTGCGGATACGGCGGTAGGCATCGACCACGCGGGCCAGGATTTTGTCGTCAATACCGAGGTCGCCCGAGTAGTCGGTTGAGGCGCACCAGAGGCGAATAATTTCGGCCCCCAGCTTGCCACTGACTTCTTGCGGCGCCACCACATTGCCTTCGCTTTTGCTCATTTTGCGGCCCTTGCCGTCTACCGTGAAGCCGTGCGTCAACAGGCCCTTGTAGGGCGCGCTGTCGTACATGGCGCAGGCAGTTAACAGCGATGAATGAAACCAGCCGCGGTGCTGGTCATGACCTTCAAGGTACAGGTCTGCCGGCCATGCGGACTGGTAGGCGTGGCTGCGCCTGAGCACATGGTCGTGCGTGGTGCCCGAGTCAAACCACACGTCGAGAATGTCGGTGCTCTTGATGTAATCGGGTGCATCCAAACCGATGATGGATTCGCTGCTGGCTTTGCTCCACGCTTCAATGCCGCCTGCTTCAACCATGCTTGCTGCCAGGTCCATGATCTCCATCGTTCGCGGGTGTAATTCACCGGTAGCGGTGTGAATAAAAAACGGCAGCGGTACGCCCCAGTTGCGCTGGCGGCTGATGCACCAGTCGGGCCTGCCGGCAATCATTGCGTGCAGTCGGGCTTTGCCGTTCTCAGGGTAAAAACGTGTTTCTTCAATCGCGTTGAGGGCAAGCTGGCGCAGGGTTTTGCTGGCCTTGTCTTTGGTGAAAACGCCATCACCGTCGTCCATACGAATAAACCACTGCGCGGCAGCGCGGTAGATCACCGGCGTTTTATGCCGCCAGCAATGCGGGTAGCTGTGAACAATGTTTTCAGTTGCAAACAGCCGGTCATGTTCGCGCAGTTTTTCAATCACCAGTGGCGCGGCTTTCCAGATATTGAGGCCGCCGAACAATGGCAGGTCATCAACATAGCGGCCATTGCCCTGAACCGGATTGAGGATGTCGTCTGTGGCGATGCCGTTGGCGACGCAGGAGTTAAAGTCTTCCACGCCATACGCAGGTGACGAATGCACGATGCCGGTGCCGTCGTCGGCGGTGGCGTAGTCGGCAAGAAACACCGGGCTGAAGCGTTTGTAGCCGGCATCTACGGCATATAACGGGTGCATGAAGTTGAGCAGCGCCAGGTTTTTGCCTTGCGTCGTGGCTATGACGGTGCCAGTCAGCTTGTAGCGCTCCAGGCATTTTTCGACCAGCACGGATGCAAGCACCAGCAACCCGCGTTCGGTATCGACCAGCGCGTAATCAAGCTCGGGGTTGAGGTTGAGCGCCTGGTTGGCGGGAATGGTCCATGCGGTAGTCGTCCAGATGACGGCGAACGCATCTTTGGAAAGGCTCTTCAAGCCAAACGCAGCGGCTAATTTTTCAGGCTCGGCAGATTTAAAACCAACATCAAGCGTCTGTGATTTTTTATCAGCGTATTCAATTTCAAATTCGGCCAGTGACGAGCCGCAGTCAAAACACCAGTACACAGGCTTTAGGCCACGGTAAACAAAGCCGCGCTCCATGATGCGTTTGAGCGCGCGGATTTCATTCGCTTCATTGGCGAAATCCATTGTGCGGTATGGGTTGTCCCACTCTCCCAGTACGCCGAGCCGTTTGAAGTCGGCCATTTGCCCGGCGATCTGCTCAGTGGCGAAGGCGCGGCATTTAGCTTGGAACTCCGCGCGGGCATCCAGGAGCGACGGGCCGCTCCCTAGCCCCTGGACGGCCCCCTCAGGGGGCAGCGAACCACGCTCAGCGGGAAGCGCGGGGGCCACATTCCGCCCGTACAACTTCTCGATAGCGTTTTCAATCGGCAGACCGTGGCAGTCCCAGCCGGGGACATAAATCGCGTCGAGACCTTCAAGCTGGCGCGCCTTGACAATCATGTCTTTGAGGATTTTATTGACGGCATGACCAATGTGGATGCTGCCGTTGGCGTACGGCGGGCCGTCGTGCAAAACAAACATTGCCGCACCGTGCCGTGCATCACGGAGCTTTTTGTAAATGCCTTTTTCTTCCCATTCCCTGGCCCAACCGGCCTCACGCTTGGGCAAGTCCCCGCGCATGGGGAAGGGTGTGTCGGGCAGGTTCAGGGTGCTGCGGTAATCGGTTTTTGGCGTGTCGTCGGTCATGTTGGAATTTTCAAGGAGCGAAGCATGTTTCGCGTGCGGCCAGCAACTATGGTGGCGGCCTGTGAACTGAAGCGTGCGGAGCGGTCAGCTTGTTCGGCTTTCCCTTGCCCCATCAAATTCGTGTCGCGAAAAATGCGCGTGCATCCGCGCAGTCTTTGGCGATACCCGCCTTCAGACTGGCCAGGCCGTCGTATTTGAGCTCGTCGTGCAGTTTATGAAGCAGGTCCACCTGAATGATTTTACCGTACGCCCCCTCGGTGCCCAGTGCAGACGGCCATTCGAGGCAATAGGTTTCCAGCAGCACACGCCCGCCATTGACATCGTCGGCATCCAGGGAAGGGCGTATGCCCATGTTCGCCACGCCGGGCAGGGGTTTATCGCCCAAGCCAAAAACCTGAACGGCGAAGATGCCGCTTGCAGCCGGGTTCCAATGCGAGAAGCGCAAATTGAGGGTGGGAAACCCCAGGTCACGGCCCAGTTTGCGGCCATGCACCACGTGGCCCGAAATGCTGAAAGGCCGCCCCAGCAGGCTGGCAACCCGGCTCATGTCGCCGTGCCCCAATGCCTCGCGCACGGCGGAGCTTGAAACCCGCGTCTTGTGCACCTCGTAGCTGTTCATGCGGGCGACATCAAAACCGCGCCCATCGTCCCTGTCGCCTGCTGCGTCCAGCATGGCGTAGTCGCCTGCGCGTTTGGCTCCAAAGCGAAAATCATCTCCAACCAGCACATACTTTGCGCCCAGGCCCTGTACCAGCACCTCGTCAATAAAGTTATTGGGCGACTGAACTGAAAGCTGTGCATTGAACCGCAGCACAACGCACTGGTCTATGCCGCAACGTGCCAGTTCGGTGAGTTTGTCACGCAGGGTGGCCACGCGGGCGGGGGCAAGTTCGGGCTTGCGGGCAAGGGCTGCAAAGTAGTCGCGCGGGTGCGGCTCGAACGTCATCACGCAGCTGGGCACGCCGCGGTGCTGGGCTTCATTTTTAAGCAGGGCCAGCATGGCCTGGTGGCCCCGGTGCACGCCATCAAAATTGCCAATCGTCAGCGCGCACTCGGGTGCCAGATGCGAATGACTGTAGCTGCGAAAGATTTTCATGGGGCAATTATCGTTTTTATAGCGCGCTTGACAGGCGGGGCGGCCACTTGAGTGTGGTTTATGCGGCGGATCAATCAATTTGTCTTGATTTCACTGTATATTGATACACATTGAGTCCAGCGATTTTTTCCCATGTGTTTTTTTACCATGATGGAGGTTCGTTTTGAAGGTCTTGAAGCTCTCAGCCCAGGGGTTGCCGCAATCGTGGATCAGCCTTGAAGAAGCCGTACTGCACTACGCGGCGGATGAAGTGCGCTGGGAAATGGGCGCGCATGTGGCTACCTTTCACGGCGGGCACAACGCGATTACTGGCGACCAGTCGGTCATCACGGTCAACAGCATCATTGGCACCAAGGGCGTGCCAAATATCAACCCCTTCGATTTAAAACCGGGCCTGACCAACAGCAAGCTGTTCGTTCGTGACCGCAATGTATGCGCCTACTGCGGCGAGCATTTCCACGAAGAAGAACTAACCCGTGAACACATCGTGCCATTTGCGCAAAACGGCATTGACACCTGGATGAACGTCGTCACCGCCTGCCGCGCCTGCAACCACCGCAAAAGCAGTCGTACGCCTGAGCAGGCCAAAATGCCGCTTTTATACACGCCTTACATCCCCAGCCTGTGGGAAGACTTCATACTGCGCAACCGCCGTATCCTGGCGGACCAGATGGAGTTTTTGATGTCGCACGTGCCCAAGACCTCACGCCTGCTGGCCTGAATCGGTTTCCATCGGAAAAAGTGCGTGCCGGAATGACCGGGCCGCACTATCCCGTGTTCAGCTTCTGTAGCGGATAAGTCGCCCGACGTTGCATCAGGCGATTGGATGACACCGCGCGCACCAAACTGGTGGTAGGGTAATGTTGATTTCCGGGTATTTTTCCGGCGCTGCAAAGCCGTCTCTTCGTGTCAACAAGGAAAATCCATGAAAACTTCAAAGGCTGTGGCTGTCGCTGCTGTTACCTTGCTGGTCACTGGCGTGTCGTTCGCTCAGAGCGGAAACATGATGAACGGTGGCATGTGGAGTGGCGGGTGGATGGGCGGGTGGATGGGAGGATAAGGTGGGCTATGGATGCCTATCCTGTTTCTTGTCGTGCTGGTCGCGCTTGTGATGTGGGTCGTTAAACAAAAGGACAAGTGATGGCAGCCACGAAGCACGCATTGCGCTGCCAGGTGTCTTGAACTTTGAGCACGCACAGCATTGGTCCATTCATCCTGAACATATCGGCATTTCATGTATTACATCGTTGAAACTGACAAATCATTCGCCCAGGCATCGACAGACCTTGACTCGGCAGTTAAAGGCTTGGGCTTCGGGGTACTGCATGTTCACGACCTGGGCGGCACACTTCGAAGCAAGGGCATTGCATTTGATGAGGAATGCAAGATTTTTGAAGTCTGCAACCCATCGCAAGCGGCGAAAGTTCTGGCCACCGATATGCGCCTGAACATGGCCTTGCCGTGCCGTATATCGGTCTTCACCGAAAAAGGCAAAACGAAGATTGGCCTGATCAAGCCAGTGCAGATGTTGTCGGCGCTGTCTCAGGATGCAGCGTTGCTTCAAGTGGCCAAAGAGGTTGAGCAAAAAACTATCCAGATGGTTGACGAGGCGAAATGACCACTTGCCATTTTCCTTCTGAGCCTGGCGCTTTGCCCCTTCCAGCCAGTCAGGTCGCACCCGGACGCACCTGTTTGAGTGTGTTTGCCTGCGTGCCCGCGAATCAGCATCTGCGCCGCCTTGTACCGATTTTTTATCAAGTCTCCGCTCGCTTTCCTAACGTAGCTTAGCCAATCCACCAGGAGTCTGTCATGTCCCGTTTTCGATTCATTCCACTGACCATTGCTCTTGCCACTGCCGGTTTCCTCGTCGCCTGTAATACCGCCCCGGCCATGCCCATAGGCGGCCCATCTGCCAGCAGTATGGCCATGTCTGACGATATGGCCAGGATGGATACACAGACGAAGATGATGCAGGGAATGCACGACAAGATGATGGCCGCCAAGACCCCTGAAGAGCGCAGCAAGCTGATGGCCGAACACATGAATACCATGCAGGACGGCATGAAGATGATGGACGGCATGGCTGGCATGGGCGGCGCCGGTATGGGCGACATGAAAGGCATGCAGGGCATGACTGGCGAGATGGGCGCGCGCCATCAGATGATGGAAAAGCGCATGGAAATGATGCAGGCCATGATGAAAATGATGATGGATCGCATGCCGGCAGCGCCTGCCAGGTGAGGTATTTTTCAGATCAGGCAAACACCCCGGCCGTGTCCTGCATGCGGTTTGAGACCTCGCCCAATTGATGCAGCGTGTCGCCAAACGTCATCTCTAACTGAGTCAGCTTTTTGAAGTAATGGCTGACGATGTACTCGTCTGTCACGCCAATGCCACCGTGCAGCTGTACTGCCTCCTGGCCCACCTTGCGCATTGACACGCCAAGCTGGTACTTGGCCCTGGCCATGGCAGCGCTGCGTTCCTGCGCTGGTGCGTTGAGCCTGAGTGCTGCGTAGTAGCTCATGGACCGCGCCAGCTCCAGCTGCATCTTCATGTCGGCCACACGGTGACGTAAGGCTTGAAAGCTGGATATCGCCACGCCAAACTGCTTGCGCGTGTTCATGTATTCCACGGTGACGGCGAGTGTCTTGTCCATCACCCCCACGCCCTCGGCGCAGGTGGCTGCAATTCCGATGTCAATGGCGTGGGCCAGCGCGGTGGCTCCCTCTTTGGTAATCAAGATTGCCGGGGCGTTGTTGAAGGTGACTTCGGCTGCGCGGCCACCGTCTTGCGTGCCGTAGCCAGTGGTAACTACGCCTGCTGCTTCGCGCTCAACCAAAAACAACGCGAGCTTGCCCCCCGCCATGGCGGGGACGATAAACGCATCGGCCTTGTCACCAGCGGCAACTATGCTTTTAGTAGCAGACAGCGCCCATGAATCTGGCGCTGCAGCCGCATTGGCCATGCCGGAAGTTGCAGTGGCCTTGCAATGTGTGACGCTGTAGCGCGCACCGCGCTCTTGATGCGCCAGCACAACCAGGCGTTCGCCGCTGGCAATACCCGGTAGCCAGGCCGCCTTCAGCGCATCGGGCGCATAGCCCGCCAACACGGCGCCTGCCATCAGAGTGTGGGCCATCGGCTCTAACACCATGCCGCGCCCTAGCTCTTCCATCACCACCATGCCTTCGACAGGCCCCATGCCGAGACCGCCATCATCGTCTGGGATGAACAGCCCGGTCAGCCCCAAATCGGCCAGCTCGCCATAGGCCGCGCGTGAAAAGCCACCTTCCTGGGTGATGGCCTTGCGGCGATCAAAGGTGTAGCCCTTGTCAACCCATTTGCGGACGGCGTCGCGCAGTTGTTCCTGGTCGTCAGTGAAATTGAAATCCATAATGCCAATCCTTTGCTGTTGTTTTGCTCAATCGATTTAACCGAGAACAAATT
>JBBRQQ010000079.1:0-12644 GCA_038226155.1 Burkholderiales bacterium | reverse complement strand
GGACGGCCTGCAGTGTGTGGCGCGGCCAGGCCTCGCAAGCTGCCAGTACATCGCGGTGCGTGTGTATGGCGGCTTTGGGCTTACCGGTGGTGCCGGATGTAAAAGCCATCAAGGCGACGTCATCCGCCGCTGTCAAACAGGGTTTGAATAAACCATCTTTTTGTACCGCCAATACTGAAAGTGAGCCCGGCGCATTCATCAGGTTAAAGGGAACAATGGTTTGCAAAACATCACTCTGACTTTTCGCGGCGTTCAATTCATCAAGCAGCGCGCCATCACACAGCGCCAGTTGGGGTTGTGATTTTTCAATTACCTCCGCCAGCTCCTTGGCGCGCAGCAAGGGCATGGTTGCCACTGCAATCAGCCCCGCCTTCACAACGCCCAGCCACGCCAGCGCCATACCAATCGAGTTGCCACCGCGCAGCAATACCCGGTTGCCAGCTACCAGACCAAAGTCTTCTGTCAGAACCTGGGCAATGCGGTTAATGCGATCCGCCGCATCAAGGTAGTTGAGTGTGATCTTGTCCGAGCGCAAGAAAGGCCGGCTTGAGAGGCCGCGTTCTGCGACGCTGGTAAAAAGCACATCCACAAGATTGGCTTGATCGGCAACGCGCAGGTGCGGCAGGTCATAGCGCATATCAGCGCGTTGGTCTGCCAGCGGCAGCCTGTCGTGAACAAAGCGGTCGGTCTGTGCAGACGGCGCAGGCGGCGGGCCAGCGCTTGTCGCGGGCTGGTTCATGATTGCAATACCGCCTTTCCGATGATGAGCTGCTGCACCTCGGTTGCACCTTCGTAAATCCGCAGCGAGCGAATATCGCGGTACAAGCTTTCAACCTTTGTACCAACCTTCACGCCCAGGCCGCCGTGCATTTGCAGCGCCAGGTCGATCACGTGTTGTGCATTTTCAGTGGCAGACATTTTTGCCATCGCAGCTTCTGCGGTAACGCGTACAGTGCTACCAATTCGCTCGCCTTCGTCACGCAGCCAGGCCGCACGGTAAGTCAAAAGCGCCGCTGCATCCACCAGCGCGGCCATCTCGCCGAGCTTGGCTTGTGTCAATTGAAAATCTGCCAGCCGTTGCCCAAACATCTTGCGCTGTTTTGAGTACGCAACCGCTTCGGCCAGGGCGCGCCGAGCCATGCCCAGAGCAGCAGCAGCGACAGACGCGCGAAATATATCCAGTGTCTGCATGGCTAGCTTGAAGCCACCGTTCAACACCCCCAATTGCGCGTCGTCACGCAATACGCAATTTCTAAATTGAAGGGTTGCCAGTGGATGCGGTGCCATCACTGCAATGTGTTCGCTGCTGTCCAGCCCAGGTGTGCTGGCGTCGACGATAAAGGCGGTGATGCCGCGTGTGCCCGCATCAGGCTCTGTTTTGGCAAAGGTGACGTAAAAATCTGCGATGCCGCCATTGCTGATCCAGGTCTTGCTACCGTTGATGTCCCAGCCGTCTTGGGTTTGAGTCGCTTGCGTCGTCATCGCACCAGCGTCTGACCCCGCATCGGCTTCACTCAATGCAAACGCGGCAATTTTCTGGCCGCTCGCAACATCTGGCAAATAGGCGGCTTGCTGCCCAGCTGTACCAGCCAGTGTGATCGCGCCGCTACCAAGGCCTTGCATTGCAAACGCAAAATCAGCCAGTGGCGAGTGAAAAGCCAGTGCCTCGCGCAAGATCACCAAGGCCCGTGAATCAAGCCGCTGCAATGCCCCGCCAAACCTTTCGGGCACACAGTAGCGCAGCCAGCCCGCGCTGCCCAGCAGTTGTACCCATTCGCGGCAAGCTTTGCGGTCATCACGCTCATCAACCTGCTGCTGCGCAATCCACGCCGTTAACCTTGCGCCCAGGTCGCGGTGTACCTTGTCAAAAAACGGCAGCTCTAAATGTTTAACGGACGATTGCATGGTCATGGTTAGTCGCCTCTAAACACCGGTTTTTGCTTTGCTGCAAACGCTTCATATGCCCGAGAAAAATCTTTGGTCTGCATGCAAATCGCCTGCGCCTGTGCCTCGGCTTCTATGGCCTGGTCCAGCGTCATGGCCCATTCCTGATGCAGCATGGTTTTGGTCATGCCGTGCGCAAAGGTCGGGCCGCTGGCCAGTTCACGAGCCAGTTTTTGTGCATGGTCAAGCAGCTCGTGCGGCTCGTACAAGGCGTTGAAAAATCCCCACTGCAAACCTTCTTGCGCACTCATGGCGCGGCCTGTAAACAGCAGCTCTGATGCACGCCCCTGGCCAATCAGCCGGGGCAGCAAGGCGCAAGCGCCCATGTCTGCACCAGCCAGACCGACGCGCGTAAACAGGAAAGCCGTCTTGGCCTGCGCTGTACCCAGCCGCATGTCAGCAGCCAGCGCCATCATCGCGCCTGCGCCTGCGCAAATGCCGTCGATCGCTGCAATGATGGGCTGCGGGCACAGTCGCATGGATTTGATGAGGTCGCCCGTCATGCGGGTGAACTCCAGCAACTCAGGCATGGTCATTTTTGTGAGTGGCCCGATGATCTCGTGTACGTCGCCACCCGAGCAGAAGTTGCCGCCTGAGCCGGTTAGCACCACCGTTTTCACATCGGTTGCCTGATTGAGTGCGCGAAACAGATCACGCAGCTCGGCATATGAGTCAAACGTCAGGGGGTTCTTGCGTTCAGGGCGATTGAGTGTGAGCGTGGCCACACCCGCATCAAAGGCATAGGCAAAGTGTTTGGCAGGGTAGTTGGCCATAGCATCAAACTGTTTGTGCATGGGGTTGGTGGGGCCAATGTAGTGCTTCATACGTGTTCCGTTTGTTCCAACTTGCTTAATTGCCCAGCGCCGTGATTGGCAATTTGGTGTTGTTTGACCTTGCCCAGCAACCTGTGCAACGACTCAACCTCACGTGTGGAGAGGCCTTCAAACGAAGCGACTATCCAGGCCTCATGCTGGCGCGCCATTTCGATAAACAGTTTCCGACCTGCAATGGTCAGTCGCACACGGTAGGCGCGGCGGTCACCTTCGACGTCCATGCGTTCGACCAGCCCTTCAGTCACCAGCTGGTCAGTGATGCCTGTGACGTTGCCGCCAGTGACCATCATGCGGCGCGACAACTCGTTCATCTTCAGACCGTCGGGGTTGCGCTCAAGCTGCGCCATCAAATCAAAGCGCGGCAGTGTGGTGCCCCACTGCTCGCGCAACTGGCTGCGCACCTGCTTTTCAATCAGCTGCGTGCAGGTCA
This sequence comes from Burkholderiales bacterium, assembly GCA_038226155.1. Classification (GTDB taxonomy): domain Bacteria; phylum Pseudomonadota; class Gammaproteobacteria; order Burkholderiales; family Burkholderiaceae_C; genus Polaromonas. The sequence goes on along the minus strand of JBBRQQ010000079.1, from coordinate 9,437 downwards.
GCAGGCGTAACCACAGCCGCAAGGTCTGGTGGTGGTCGCTGCGCGCGCGTTCTTCCATGTCCATATGAAGTCCTGGTTGGTACTTGCCATTAATTTCTGTGCTACTAATTTAGTAGCTGCTTACGCCCGTATTTATTGGGCTTCGGCCATTTGTGGCAGTCAAAAGTAGCCTTTTTTGAGCATTTTTCATGTCTTGGGGCCGTTTTGTTTGGAAATCTCGCGATACAACTGATCCCGGCCACTCAGGTAGGGTAGCGGCCAGTCAACATGCCTGCTTTGCAGTTTTGCGGCTTCGTGCAGCGTCCAGGCCGGGTCCGCCAAATGTGGCCTGGCAATGGCGCACAGGTCGGCGCGGCCTGCAGCAATGATGCTGTTAGCCTGGTCGGACTCAGATATGGCGCCGACTGCAATGGTCTGAATACCCACCTCGTTGCGGATGCGGTCGGCAAACGGTGTCTGGTACATGCGGCCATACACCGGCTTGGCGGCGCGCGTGGTCTGGCCCGACGAAACGTCGATAAAGTCGCAGCCGGCTGCCTTGAAGAGCTGCGCTATCTCGACCGCATCATCAGCCGTGTTGCCGCCGGGTGCCCAGTCGTGTGCGGAAATGCGCACGCTCATGGGCAAATGAGCCGGCCACACCGCGCGAATGGCGGCAAAAACTTCCAGTGGATAGCGGCAACGGTTTTGCAGGCTGCCACCGTAGTCATCAAGGCGCTGGTTGGTCAGCGGCGTGATAAAGCTCGACAGCAGATAGCCGTGGGCGCAATGAAGTTCCAGCCAGTCAAAGCCCGCGTCTATCGCGTAGCGGGTTGACTGCACAAACTCGGCGGTGACTCTATCCATGTCCTGCCGTGTCATGGCTGTTGGTAGCTGATTGGTCGGCCCATAAGCAATGGCGCTGGCTGCCAGCAGGGGCCAGTTGCCTGTCTGCAAAGGCTCGTCGGGCGATTCCCAGCCAACTTGTGTAGATCCCTTTGGCCCGCTGTGCCCCAACTGCATGCCGATTTTTGCGCCTGCGCCCGCGCCATGCACAAAATCAACGATGCGCTTGAAGGCTGCGGCTTGCGCGCTGTTCCATAGGCCCGGGCAACCTGGCGTGATGCGCCCTTCGGGTGAGGGCGATGTCATTTCAACAAACACCATCGCCGCACCACCCATCGCGCGCGAACCGAGGTGAACCAGATGAAAATCCTGGGGTAGGCCGTCAATAGCGCTGTAGGTTGCCATGGGGGACACGACGATGCGATTTTTTAATGTCAAACCACGCACTTTCAAGGGCAGTAGCATCGGTGGTGGCGGATGACTAGTCGTACTTTTCGCCAGCCACTGCTCATAGCCTTGTAGCCATGCGGCATCCCGTACGCGCAGGTTTTCGTGGCTGATGCGTTGCGAGCGCGTCATCATGGAGTAAAAAAACTGTTCGGCCTGCATACCGCTGTAGCGATCAACGTTTTCAAACCATTCGGTCGAGTTGCGTGCCGCGTTCTGGATTTTTAAAACCTCTACCGAGCGCACTTCTTCATAAGCCTGCAAGGTCGCCGTCAAATCGATATTTTTGGCAAAGCAATTCGCCAGTTCAATCGCATCTTCAAGTGCCAGCTTGGTACCACTGCCGATTGAAAAGTGCGCCGTGTGCGCGGCATCGCCCATCAACACAATCGGCACATCTTTGCCGTTGATAAGTTCATGGTGCACCCAATGCTCACACACCACGCGTGGAAAGCGAATCCATATAGCCGAGCCGCGCACATGCGTGGCGTTGTTCATCAGGGGGTTACCGTCCAGGTACTTTGCGAACAGGCGCTCGCAAAAGGCAATACCGTCCTCCTGGCTCATCGCGTCCAGGCCATGCGCCTTCCACACCGCCTCGGGCGTTTCTACAATAAAGGTAGAGGTGTTGTCGTCAAACTTGTAGGCGTGCGCGGCAAACCAGCCGTGCTCGGTCTGCTCAAACGCAAAGGTAAATGCATCGAAGGTTTTGTGTGTACCCAGCCAGACAAAGCGGCAGTCGCGCAGCTCTACATCGGGCTTGAATGTTTGCGCATAGCGGGTGCGGATGCGGCTGTTCAGGCCGTCGCAGGCAATCACCACATCGGCGTTGTATTGCGCCGCGACGGTTTGCTCGTCTTGTACGTCGGCTTCAAACACGAGATCAACGCCAAGCTCAATGCAGCGCTCTTGCAAAATGTTCAGTAGCCGCTTGCGGCCAATGCCGCAAAAACCGTGACCACCTGAACGCACGCTGCGCCCTTTGAAAAACATTTCGACATCGTCCCAGTGGTTGAATGCATCGCCTATCAGCTGCGCACTGACCGGGTCTGCCACGCGCAGATTGCCCAGGGTTTGATCCGACAGCACCACGCCCCAGCCAAAGGTGTCAAAAGGGCGGTTGCGCTCCACCACCGTCACGACGTGCGCGGGATTTTGCAGCTTCATCAGTAACGCGAAATACAAACCCGCCGGACCGCCACCCAAACAAAGAATACGCATAACAACTCGGCTCGTATGATTAATTGAGCCTTAATTGTTTAGGTTTAAAGTAATTTAGTCAAGCGGGTTTTACTGAACCGCGCCAGAAATGATCAAGGCGCCTGAAAGCCGGCAGCCCGATAAGTCAGCACTAACGTATCGCGAAACCCCGTGTTGTCCTGATCAACTATCGGCAAAATTGGCGTGGTCTCGTGAATCACGCGTTCGTCATTGAGCAACAGGGTCGTCAATGGTTCCTGCATCAAAAAGCGCACGCCATGCGGGCCGTTGGCATCAAAGACACGCGTTTCTCCGCCTTTGACGCGCTGCCTGCAAACCAGCAACACCACTACAAAATTCACGCCGTCGCGGTGCGCGCCTTCAGGTGTTGGTCTCCCGACACCGCCCGCCGTATCAATGCGGAACTGGTGCGCCTCGATGTACCAGTGAGGCACGGCTTGCACCTGGGTAAACAGCTTGCCAAAAGCAGCCAGCAATTGCGTCCATGCAGCCGCGTTGGCGACTTCAGGTTCCACCGGGTCAAACCAGCGCTCGAAGCCGCCGTGCAGTGCGTTGTAGTCGGTGGGCTGCCAGTGCGCGCGATGCGGCGTCTGCACCAGGTGCCCATTCGCCGTGTCTTGCACAAAGCAGGCGTGGCGGCGTTTGCGGTAGTGGCCGCCGTCTTTCAGATGCAAATCGGGCGGCAGCCGGTTCCATGAACTGGTCAAGACCTGCCAGTCTTGCATCCAGCTGGCTACCGGCAGCCTCAGGGTTGTTATCAACTCGGCAGGGGACAGCAGGCTGAGACCGTCCTGGCTTAGTCCCTGGGCGGCAGGTTTTTGAACTGTAGCAATATTGAACATGACGCTATTTTCCGTCAGCGCAGGTTTTTGGGGTCAGAGTCCAAATTCATCGTGCCTCCTGCACGCCCTCCGGGAGCGGTGAAATGCACTGCCATGAAATTGACGTCTGACCCCAATAACCTATTAATCTACAGGCCGAATCGGAGAAGCAGGCCTACATTGACAGTGCAAAAAGCATCTCATAATCAGCCAACAGTTCATCAGAAGGAGTGATTCAATGCTTTACAAATTCAAATCAAAAAATGCGGGCGATGTCATCATGCTGGAAGCCAACGGACGCAAGATACTTGAAATCATTGGCAAGGACGCCGGGACCAAGGGCATCATCCTGGCCGAACAGATGCCGGACGCCATTGCCGCGCTTGAGGCTGCCATTGCGCATGAAGATTCTCACGATGGATCGGACGGCAAGGATGAAGGAGCCGTACCCGGCGATGGCTTGGGCTTGCGCCAGCGTGCCATGCCGTTTATCGACATGCTCAAGCGAAACCAGAAGGCGGGCGACGAAGTTGTCTGGGGCGTCTGAACCAGCCTCGCCAAGTCGCTAGGGGCCTGAAATTCAATCCACCTTCGCGCCAGAGGCTTTCACAACCTTAGCCCATTTCACATGCTCGGCATTGATGAATGCCGTGAACTGTTGCGGCGTGTTGCCACCGGGTATCGCGCCTTGAGCCAGTAACTTTTCCTTGATGGCTGGCGTGTTCAGTGACTTGGCAACTTCCTGCTGGATGCGGCTGACTATATCGGCTGGCGTGCCTGCCGGGGCCAGTAAGCCAAACCAGGAGCTGGCATCGAAGCCCTTGAGCGCAGGACCGCCAGCCTGCTCGACTGTCGGCACATCAGGCAAAGCAGCTGAGCGTTCCGAGCTGGTCACGGCAAGCGCCTTGAGCTTGCCTGATTTGATGAGTTGCATCGACGACGGCAGGTTGTCAAACATCACGTCCATGTCGCCCCCCACCATGGCCAGCAGTGCAGGGCCTGAGCCGGTATAAGGGAAATGCGTCATGTAGGTACCGCTCATGGTTTTGAACAACTCACCGGCCAGGTGGATGGATGTGCCATTGCCACTGGAAGCCATGTTGAACTTGCCTGGATTGGCCTTGGCTACGCGAATAAAGTCAGCCACGTTGTTGATGCCAGCCGCTCTGGCTTTTTCAGTGTTGACGATCATGACATTGGGCACGCCCGCCACCAGCGTGATGGGCGCGAAGTCTTTTTGGGGATCAAAATTAAGCTTGCTAAAGAGCGCTTTGTTGATACCGTGCGTACCGACTGTGCCCATGAGCAGTGTGTAGCCATCAGGTGCTGATTTGGCGACTGCATCAGCACCAATGTTGCCGCCTGCGCCCGCACGGTTTTCAACCACAAACTGTTGGCCGAAAGCTTTTGACAGCTCGGGGGCCATTGCGCGTGCCAGGATGTCCGTTGTACCACCGGGAGCAAAGGGCACCACGATTTTTACAGGCTTGGTAGGCCAGGCGTTTTGTGCGGCCACCGGCAAGCCCATCAAGGCCGCCAATGAAAGTGCTACGCCGATGAGGCTGCGGCGACGATTGAAGCAAGGCATCTCGATTGTCTCCGGTAAATGGTTTGAGGTCAAAGATACCTGCCTCCTGCCGCTGATTCAAGAGGGTAAATCCGGGCATGAAAAAAGCCGCCCTGGCTTTGCAGCGCAGGCGGCTCCGGTTGCTTTGGTTGCGTGAGGGCTTTTACTCCGCGTAAACGCCGGCAGCCTTGATGATGGGGGTCCATTTGGCAATTTCAGCAGCTACAAACTTCTTGTGCTCTGCTGGCTCCACGCGTTTGTCGTTCACTACAACAGCGCCCAGACCTTCCTGCTTCTTGATGAACTCAGGATCTTTGAGCGCAACCTTCAAAGCATCGTTGAGTTTTTTCAGCACATCAGTCGGGGTACCTTTGGGTGCGTACAGTCCGTGCCAGATGGTGACTTCGAAATTCTTCAGGCCCGACTCTTGCAACGTCGGAATGTCCTTGAGCACTGGCGTGTTGATACGTTTGGCGGTGGTGACTGCAAAGGCCTTGACCTTTTTGGCTTCAATCTGGCTGGTTGTGTTGGTGGTTTGGTCACACATCAAGTCGATTTGGCCGCCAATCAAATCCGTCATGGCCGGTGCCGTGCCCTTGTAGGGGACGGTCGTCATCTCGATTTTCAAGGCAGTTTGGTACAGCAGGCCGCACAGGTGCGACGCAGAGCCAATACCGGCATTACCCAAGTTGATTTTTTCCTTGTTTGCGGCAATCCAGGTCGAGAGATCTTTGTAGGTCGTGCCTGCAATAGACGGTTTGCCAATCAAAGTCATCGGCACATCGTTGACCATACCCAAGTATTCAAAATCGCTTTCAACTTTGAAGGGTATGTTGCGCACCAGGCCGGGCATGGTGGACATTCCGATGTGGTGCAAAAGCAGCGTGTAACCGTCTGCAGTAGCTTTGGCCACCTTGTTGGCACCAATAGAGCCGCCCGCGCCTGCCGCGTTGTCAACGACGATGGTCACACCGCCCAAAGGCTTGCGCATGGCCTCGGCCAAATCGCGTGCAACGCGGTCGGTTGGGCCGCCTGCCGCAAAAGGCACGACAAAAGTGATGGGTTTTGCGGTGGGGAATGTCTGTGCGTTGGCGAAAAATGTCGCCGCTGCGGCAGCCAGAATCAATAGGCGTTTCATAAGCGTCTCCTGTAGTGAACCTTCGAATTTTAAAGTTCAGCCGCAGGACAAATATCGCGGGAACTACGTAAGTGAAAGTATGAGTATGGCCCCACACGTTGTTACAAGGCTATTTGTAGCTGCGCGCGTCCTCTATGACCTTGCCGTCATTTGGCAGGCTGCCCGGCGCTACGATTTCTACCGTGCCGCGCAGTTTGGTCACGTCTCGAATCGCTTCACCAATCCGCTGGTCCAGTCCCGCAATGGTGGACGACACCTCGACTTGAAAAAGCATGGCATCGTTGGCCATCTCGCCGCTGACTACCAGCCTGGCCTTGTGTACTTCCGGAAAACGCCGTGTGATCGTTGCCACCTGCCCCGGATGCACGAACATTCCCCTGATCTTGACCGTCTGGTCGGCACGGCCCATCCAACCCTTGATGCGCGTGTTGGTACGGCCAGTCGGGCAATTGCCTGGCAACACTGCTGACAAATCACCTGTGCCAAAACGGATCAGCGGGTAATCGGGGTTGAGTGTGGTGACGACCAGTTCGCCTACTTCGCCTTCAGCCACAGGGTCGCCAGTGCCGGGCCGTACGATTTCGACAATCACGCCTTCATCCAGCACGAGACCTTCGCGTGCTTCGGTCTCATACGCGATCAGGCCCAGGTCAGCCGAGGCGTAGCACTGGTAGGCGGCAATGCCGCGCACGCCAAGCCAGTCGCGCAGGCTGGGCGGGAACGCCTCGCCCGACACCAGTGCTCTGGTCACGCTGGGCAGCGCCACCTTCATCTCGGCTGCCTTTTCGACAATGATTTTGAGAAAGCTCGGCGTGCCGATGTAGCCAGCGGGTTTTAATTCGGCCATGGCCTGCACCTGCTGCTCGGTCTGCCCGGTCCCGCCGGGGAACACGCTACAGCCCAGCGCGTGCGCGCCGGTTTCCATCATGGCGCCCGCAGGCACAAAGTGGTAGCTAAAGCAGTTGTGAATCAGCTGGCCAGACCGAAACCCGGCTGCATAAATGGCCCGCGCTGCACGCCAGTAGTCTTTGCGGGAGCCTTCGGGCTCGTAAATCGTGCCAGGGCTGGCAAATACATGCGGCATGTGAATGCCATAGCGCAGGGCGCTAAAGCCGCCAAACGGGTCATCGCTGCCGCCTGTAATGCGTGCGGCTTGTTGGTGTTCAAGCAGCTCATGCTTGCGGGTAACCGGCAACCGGGCCAGCGCTGCGCGTGAAGTTACTGCGCTCGCATCAATATCTTTCAAAATATCTGCAAAGGCCGATGTATGTGTTTTCGCGTTGCTGATCTGTCCTGACAGCGATGCCATCAGCGCCGCTTCACGCTCACCAGGTGTGCGGGTTTCCAGAGCGTCGAAAAATTGACTCATGCCAGCCACCTCTTGCGGCGTTTGTAGCTTTTCGCGTCCTTGAAGCTTTTGCGCTCGCCACCGCCTACGCCCAGGTAAAACTCCTTGACATCTTCATTGTTGGCAAGGTCGCTGGCAATGCCGTCCATGACGACGCGGCCACTTTCCATGATGTAACCGTAGTCGGCGTACTTCAGCGCCATGTTGGTATTTTGTTCGGCGAGCAAAAAAGTGACCTTTTCTTTTTGATTTAAGTCCTGCACGATGTTGAAGACCTCCTCAACAACCTGCGGTGCCAGGCCCATCGAGGGCTCATCGAGCAGGACCATGCTGGGGCTGGCCATGAGTGCCCGGCCAATCGCACACATCTGCTGCTCACCGCCCGAGGTATAGGCCGCCTGCGACGTGCGACGGGTTTTGAGACGCGGGAAATAGTTGTAGACCTTTTCCAGGTTGGCGGCGATCTCGGCCTTGCTCTTGCGTGTGTAACCACCCGTCAGCAGGTTTTCTTCGATCGTCAAATGCGCAAAGCAATGCCGGCCTTCCATGACCTGCACCACGCCGCGTTGCACCAGGTCAGCGGGCGAGAGGTTTTCGATGCGCTCGCCACGAAGCTCGATCGAGCCTTTGGTCACTGCGCCGCGCTCGCCCTGCAGCAAGTTTGAAATCGCACGCAACGTGGTGGTTTTGCCCGCACCATTGCCGCCCAGGATGGCAACAATTTTGCCCTGTGGAACCTGCAGGGAAACGCCCTTGAGAACCAAGATGACGTGGTTGTAAATGACTTCGATGCCATTGACATTTAAAACGATGTTAGGTGTATCCATATTTTCCTTACCAAGCTTGAGGGTTCCTGTCGGGTTTTGCAGCCCTCAAGGCTGGCGGCTCGAGAGAGCCGCGCCCCACCCGCTTGGCGGGAGGGGTTGGGGAGGGTGCCGTCAGTACATGGAAAAGCCAGTCTTGAGCGGCAACGCCGCTCAAGACTGGCAGTCAGCCGCTGTACGGCGTGTCAGTTTCTTGTCGGCCAGGTACTTGTCGGCACCCGCCTTGACCATGGGCTTGATGATCTGCTCATCTGCCTCAAAGTAGTCAGGGGCAATATTCCATTTTTTGCCGTCCCAGGTTTGAATGCGCGCTGCGGTCGAACCCATGTGGTCAGAGCACGAGGTGCTGACAGGACGCATCACGCCCCCAAAACCCAGCGCATCCAGGCGCTTCTGGTCAAGTGCCAGATTTTCCAGGCCCCAGCGAACCTGCTCGCCCGTCATGACCTTGCCTTTGCCAAAGCGCTCCTGCGCGCGGCGAACGGCTTCAATACTCAGCATCTGGATGATGACACCGCGGGTGTACAGCACCTGGCCGACTTCGTCTTTGGGGCCAGTGCCCTGACCTTTGTCGTGGACATATTTCAGAATGTCCTGAATCACCTTGGGTTGCTGGCCCGACGTGTTGAGGGCCAAGGCGTTATAGCCCTTGGCACCCTCGCCGACATCCTTGACATCAGGCTCTGCACCCGCCCACCAGACACCATACATCTTGTCGCGTGGATAGCCGGTAGCCTGTGCTTCTTTGAGCGCGGTGGAGTTCATCACGCCCCAGCCCCACAGCATCACAAAGTCGGGCTTACTCTGGCGCACCTGCAACCAGGCGGATTTTTGTTCCACGCCTGGTGCAGTCACCGGAATCAGTTGAAGTTCAAAGCCCTGCATTTTTGCCCGTTCCTGCAGCAGAGGAATCGGCTCTTTTCCAAACGGCGAATCATGGTAGACCAGTGCAATTTTTTTGCCCTTGAGCTTGTCCATGCCGCCTTCTCTTTTGCCAATCGCCTGAATAATGATGTCCGAGGCGGTCCAGTAGCTGCCCATCAGCGGGAAGTTCCATTTGAAGGCCTGGCCATCCTGCGCAATCGACAAGCCATAGCCCAGGGTAATCAGCGGTACTTTGTCGGCTGCGACTTTTTCGGTCAGGGCAAAAGTAATGCCGGTGGCTTGCGGGTCAAAAAGTGCAACCCCGGGGCGGGTTTTCAGGCGTTCATAGCATTCCACTCCACGGTCGGTGGCATAGCCGGTT
>JBBRQQ010000078.1:0-12657 GCA_038226155.1 Burkholderiales bacterium | reverse complement strand
GTGGGTTCGATCCCCGCCAGCCGCACCAAAATTTTTAACATCGGTATTTGAGCCAATGGCAGCGTTCTCATAGGGCATGCTGGCCAAACTGCGCCCACGCTTTCAAACGGCTCAAATCGCTTGCGCTGTCTAGCCCTTCTTGGCCCAGGCACTGCACCAGCCCTTACCCGCCACCTGCTTGCCTGCAAACAGTGGGCATCCACCTGCGGCGTCGGCTACTTTGCCTTGGTACAGGGCGCAGGTGTTGCAGGCTTGGCCAGCGGCGTATTTGGGGTATTTGACCTTGTCGGCTTTGGTCGCATCGGCTTTGTAGCCCAGCGCTGCGGCTTGTGCGTCGGTCTCCAGCACCATGGCTTGCGCGGCGGCTGTGTTGGCAAGGCTAGCAAGGGTCAATGCGCCGGTGAGTGAGTGGATGACGAAGGTTCTGCGGTCGGTTTTCATGTGGGTCTCTCAAGCTTTCAATTCACGCTTTGCCAATATAGGCACCGTGAATCTAACTAACAAGCCAAATCCCCGTCTTGCAGTCGGGCTCAGCGGGGCTTATGGTTGCTATCTAATTCGTAGCTTCTCGCGCTTGTATTTATTGGCTTACAGCCCGATTCAGGGCTTAAAATTGGTTTGGAAATGGCTTTTTTAGCCTCAAAAGCCAAGCAACTGTTCACGGCACATCATTGAGGTCTTCGTCGCTCCGCGCAGGGTGTGCGTTGGCAGGATGTGAAGGATGCACCGGCGCACCGTTGACTGGAACTTTGCGCCCCAGAAAATCAAGCACCGATAGTCCAAAAATATCGTTACGGTCGCCCGCCACCATGTGCCCGGCATTCGTCACGTTGACGTATTCGCTGTGTGTGCACAGGGTCAGAAAATGCTGCGCACCCGCTTCGCTGAGTACGTCAGACAATCCGCCACGTACCAGCAGGGTCGGTAATGTCAGTTGCCGTGCGCAGGCCTCAAGGCGTTGCTGGCGTCGCTCCAGGTCGCGCGTCGCGGCGCGAAAACGCGGGTCCCAATGCCAGTGGTATTTGCCGTCCGCACCCAGCCGTATATTTTTGACCAGGCCATCAAGATTTTTGGGACGCTCGCGTTGCGGCTGGTAAGTGCCGATGGCCTCGGCAACTTCTTCGAGTGAGCTGAAACCTTCGGGCTTTTGTGCCATGAAGTCCTGTATCTTGCCTATGCCCTCCATCTCGATGCGCGGCGCTATATCGACCATGATTAAAGCGCTCGCATCAACGCGGCCTTCACCGGCAGCGACCAGACTGGTGCCCCCGCCCATGGACGCACCGACCAGTACCGGACGGGGCTTGCCGAGGGCCGCAATGACGCATTCGAGGTCATGCACCATGACATCCTGACCGTACAAACCATCGGGAGCCCAATCCGAATCGCCGTGACCGCGTGCGTCGAAGGCAATAGCGTGATACCCCTGGCTGCCGAGCTTCTCACCGGTCCCTTTCCACGCATGGCGTGTTTGCCCGCCGCCATGTTGAAGCACGACCAGTGGGCCATTGGGGTCGCCCCATGCGTCACCTGCGATGCTGATGCCGCCAAAACCCGGCCATCTGTGCATCGGCTCGGGGGTTCCGGGAAGTCTCGTGCCAGCTGTCAAAGTGTGATGCCTGTTGTTTTGAAGGTTTTCATAAACTGTCAGCCGAGTATGCCTGCCCGGTCGCCAGCATGGCGGGCGTGCCAATCACCACATTCAGGCTATCGAAGTCCAGCATATCTGCGGCCCACGGCGCAGTCGTCTGCATCTGGTGCAGGCTGGCGTAGTAGCCTTGCAGCGTGTGCGTCACGGCGCGCACCGTTCCGCCGGGGAAAATCACAATTTTGAAACCACGCTGACCCAGCTCAGTTGCGCTTTGCACAGGCGTTTTACCGCCTTCGACCATATTGGCGAGCAGGGGCACGCGGTGGGCCAATTGTTTGCAGGCCGCATCCATCTGCTCAGGCGTACGCAGTGCTTCAATAAACAGCGCATCCACACCGCATTCAAGATAGCGCTCGGCACGCTCCAGTGCTTTGTCGAGGCCCTCGGTCGCCACCGCGTCTGTGCGGGCCAAAATCAATGTGGCGCTGGACTGCCGAGCATCTAACGCCGCTTTGAGTTTGCCCACCATTTCTTGCGTACTGACGACTGATTTTCCGTCGAGATGCCCGCAGCGTTTGGGGAAAGTCTGGTCTTCGATTTGAATCATCGCTGCGCCGGCCCGCTCAAAGCCGCGCACGGTACGCTGCACATTCAGTGCATTGCCAAAGCCTGTGTCAGCATCCACAATCACCGGCGTTTGTACGCGCTCCGTGATGCGCGCCAGCGTTTGTTCGACCTCTGAAAAAGTCGTTAGCCCCACATCAGACCGGCCCAGCAAGGTATAAGCAATCGACGCGCCAGAAAGGTACAGCGCTTCAAAGCCGGCTTGCTCTGCCACCAGGGCGCTCAGGGCGTCGTAAACACCGGGGGCCAGTAATGGCGTTGATTGCGTGAGTCGGGCTTTTAAATCGTACTTTTTCATGTTTGATCTTTTAAGGATTGGGCAATGGTTTTGGCTGCAATCGCGCCACCTGCCACCGCGCTCAGCAAGCCGTTGCCAGACAGATAGCCCCACACGGCGTTGCCCGACACGCCGCGCGCCGCGCCGCCAGCTGCCAGCAAAGTGGTCAGCGGTGTGCCGTCTGCGCGCAGCACGCGGCAGTGCGCATCAATATCCAGTCCGCCCTGGGTATGAAAGAGTGCGCCCGTGACCTTGACTGCGAAGTAAGGGGCTTGCAGTGGCCGCATCACAGCGCGGCCAAAAGGATCAGCAGCGCCCGGACCCATAGATACCAGCGTGGAAGCAACAGTGGCTTCATCGCAGCCGATCAAAGCAGCCAGTGCAGACACGTTGGGACCTGTTTTGAGCGCACCCGCGCTTTCAGCATCGCGAAAATCGGGGAAGCTACGCGCCAAGTCCAGCGTTTGCTGGTCAAATACATTCCAGGCTACAGCGCCGGGTTGCGCCAGCACTTTGACCGATGCTTCGGAGTAGCCGTGTGTTTCGTCGTGAAAGCGCTCGCCGCGTGAATTAATTTGAACGCCGCCATCCATCATCACGGCCCAGCTCACCAGCGCACCTTGCGGAACAGCCCACGAGCCGTGGCCCTGGTAACCACCCAGGTCAGCCAGGCGTGCGCCAAGTGCACGCCCCCAAGCGATGGCTGATCCATCGTTGCCTGCATGGCCTGCAAAAATGGCGTCCTGCATCTCGGGCAGCAACTGCTTGACCATCTCGGCGTTACCGCCAAAGCCGTTGCAGGCCAGCAGCACATGGCTGCACGCTACATGCGCCAGGCTGCCATCGGGCTGCTGGTAGCCCACGCCCAGCACGTCGTCCTGCGGGTTTAGCCACAGCTCACGCACCAGTGAATCTGTTAGCAGGGTGACGCCGCTGGCTACGGCTGCTTGTTCAAGCTGCGTCATCAGCGCAACGCCTGTGCGTTCAGGTACAGCGTGCATGCGCAGCACGCTGTGGCCGGGGTACAAAAAACCGTCCAGTACTTCAAACGTGACGCCGTGCACAGCTTGCAATTGGTCTAGCGCCGGGCCCACCGCAGCGGCGTAGGCGCGCACCAGGTGTGCCGCTGCTGTACCTTGGGTTTTCGCCATGATATCCGCGGCAAACAAGTCAACGCTGTCTTCAATGCCCAGGGCTTTTTGTACCGATGTGCCTGCGGCAGGTATGAAGCCGGAAGATAAAGCCGACGACCCGCTGGGCGCCGCGTCACGCTCAATCACCAAACATTCGATTCCCGCATCAATCAGCATCAGGGCCGCAACCAAACCGCACGCCCCGCCACCCACAATCACCACCGGTACGGTCAGCTCTGCGGGTATCGCGTCTGCGCGAACAACGCTCGGTTGTATGGCTGAATTCATGTTTGCAGTTGCTTTATCAGGTCGTTACAAGCGAGCACGCTGGCAACCGTGCGCATATCTGCAACCGCAGCGTCATGCACCGCTGGGCTAAATGCCGCGCAGCCGTCTTCTAAAACGCAGGTGTTGTACTCACGCATGTGTGCATCACGCACGGTACTGGCCACGCCACCGTTGGTAACAATGCCGCACACCACCACTGTGTCAATGCCAGCGTGGCGCAGCACCCAATCGAGCTGGGTGTTGAAAAAGGCAGAATACGCCACCTTGCAAACTGACACATCTACCAGCGGCGCAATCTCGTTCACGCAGGCTTGGCCGCGGCTGCCGGGCGCACAGTCACCTTTGCGCAAAAACGGCCGCAACTGCAGCAGGTGCGGCGCAATCATCGGCTCACCCCTGGCATCAGGCCATAGCGTGAACTGGCTGGCCACCACCAGGCCGCCCTGCGCCTTGAGTAACGGCGCCACACGCGCCACGCGCGCGGGCAACAGCAGCGCGGGCGGGTTGCTGGCGCCACCCCGGGCATATGCGCCGTCAGGTGCTAAAAAATCATTTTGCAAATCGATGATGACCAGCGCGGTGGTGCGTGGATTGATCGGTTGGACAGCGCCGCTCATAGTGCCGCTCATGATGCGGTGATGAGCAAGTTGCCCAGGGCATCAACCCGCGCCGTAAAGCCGGGCTCTAGCCAAACCGTAGTGTCGGGTTGCTCCAGAATCGCGGGACCGTTGACGGCTGCTCCTATTGGTAACTCCAGGCGCGCGTAACGCTGGGCATCCCACCACTGACCAGCGTGGTACACGCGCTGCACGCCCAGCGCCTCGGTCGAACCCTCGCCTTGTGGTGCCAATACGGCCAGATCAAACTTGGGCCGCACGCCAATGCGGGCGTAGCGCAGGTTCATCACCCGCACGGGAATGCCGTCCAGCACCCGGCCAAAGGCTGTGCGGTAGGCCCCTTCAAACGCCGCCATCAGGCCTGGTGCATCCAGCGCAGTTTCCTCAACCGGCACAGCGACCGTGTGCGTTTGCCCGGCATAAAGCATGTCAAATTCAATCTGCTGCAAGACGTCTGCAAAGCGTACACCTGCAGAGTCCAGCCGGGCCTGGCATTGCTCGCCCAGGGCTTGCACGCGCTGGCGCACGTCGTTCATGTCCAGCTCACTCAGTGCTTTGTTCAGCGTTTGCACGGCATCGTGGCGCATGTCGGCCATTACGCAACCCAGCGCCGAGGTAACGCCGGGGTAACGCGGCACGATACCGGTGGTCACGCCCACTTCGCGCATCATGGCGCACACATGCAGCGCACCACCACCGCCAAAAGGCATATAGGCAAACTGCCGGGGGTCGTGACCACGCTCAATCGACACCACCCGAATTGCACCGGCCATGCGTGCATTGGCGACTGTCAAAATCGCCTCTGCTGCCGCCATCACGTCCAGCCCCAAAGGTTTTGCGACATGCGCCTCAATGGCTGCTTCGGCTTTGCTGCTGTCCATGGCAGCCAGCAAGCCACCGCCCAGCGGCCTGTCAGCCGCAATACGGCCCAGCAGCACATTGGCATCGGTCACGGTGGGCCGGGTGTTGCCGCGCCCGTAGCAGGCTGGACCCGGCACACTGCCCGCTGATTCGGGGCCCACTTGCAGCATGCCACTGGCATCAACCGACGCAATAGAGCCGCCACCCGCGCCAATGGTTTCGATTTGAATCATCGGCGAGCGAATCACCATGCCAAAGTCAATTGACGTTTGCGCGGCCAGCGCCGCTTGCCCTTTGGCTACCAGCGACACATCAAACGACGTACCGCCCATGTCGCCGGTAATCGCATTCGGAAAGCCCGCTGCACGGGCAATTGCCGCGCAGGCAATCACCCCCGCTGCGGGGCCTGACAGCGCGGTGCGCACCGGCACGTCGCAAGCAGTCGCGCGCGACATCACGCCCCCGTTGCTTTGCACAATCAGCAGTTCGCCGCCAAAGCCCTGCGCCCGCAAGTCGGCCTCTAATCGCGTTAAATAGCCGCCCACCACTGGTTGCAGCGTGGCGTTAAGGGTGGCGGTAGAGCAGCGCTCAAACTCACGAATTTCTGGCAGTACTTCGCTAGCCGCCGTCACATAGCTGTTAGGCCACAGTTCCCGAACAGCGCGTACCGCAGCTTGCTCGTTACTGGGGTTTGCATAGGTGTTGATGAAAAACACGCACACCGCTTCGCAGCCTTCGGCTAGCAGCGCCCTGGCCTGGCTACGCACCTGTTCCACGTCAACCGGCGTGTGAATGCTGCCATCTGCCAGCACCCGTTCATCGACCTCCAGGCGCAAGGGGCGCGGCACGATCGGCGTGAAGCTGCCGCGCAAGCCCCAGGTTTGGGGCCGGTCACGGCGGCGCATTTCAAGAACATCACGAAAGCCGCGTGTGGTGATGATGCCGGTTCGTGCCACTTTGCGCTCAAGCAGCGCATTGGTGCCGACCGTGGTGCCATGCACGATGGTGGCAATCGCACGAGCCTGATCGTTGCTACCCGTCTCTTCGTTATTTCCTTGACTGGTCGCCTGTGCTTGATTTGCTTCGCGTGCTTCAGAATGCACACGCGCAATGCCGTTCATAAAACCGCGCGACTCTTCGCCACGGGTAGACGGCACTTTCACAATGCTGGCTTTGCCAGTGGCCTCATCCAGTACAAACAGGTCGGTAAAGGTACCGCCTACATCAACGCCCACAACGAGGCTACTGGCTGTTGCGGTGATGGTCGCGCTCATGCTGCTGCTCTCTTAGTGCTGCTATCACTGACATCGCTGTTGAGGGTGTAGCCCATGCGCAGATCGTTATCGCGCTGGACTTGGGATCGCCGTGCCGGGTCGCCGTAACCGCCCCCCCCAGGTGTTTGCAGCCGCACACGCTCACCGCGTTTTAGTTTGATGCCGACCATCTTGGAGGCCATGGGCGGTTGCTGCCAATGGCCTGCGTTTTCGTAGTCGAATATATTGAGCGCAGCTTCGCCACCGCCTGCAATACCTTTGGGGGCGGAGCGGCTGCGCTCGCCAAACACAAACACGTCGGCATCTTGCTCCAGCAATTCAATTTCATACACCGCGCCCAGGCCACCGCGGTTTTGGCCATCCCCGCCTGAGCCGTCGCGCAATGCCCACTGGGTAAAGCGTACTGGGTAAGCCGCCTCTAAAATTTCCAGTGGGGGAATGGTGGCGGTAGAAATCGGCGCGTTGCCGTGGTTGAGCCCGTCTCCCTGCGAATGCCCTCCATGGCCACCGCCAAAAAAGCTGAACATCACCCAGCGTTGGCCCTTGCGTGCGCCATCGCTGCGGTAGCCCGCCAGTGACAGCGCATTGATGGTGCCGTAGGCCTGCGCGACAGCACGTGTGGGGTCGGCCTTGGCTGCAGCGCTGAAGATCACGTCGATCATGCGCAAAATGGTTTCGGTATAGCCACCCACGGGGCGCGGCCTGCTTGCCGAAATCACCAGGTCATCTGGTAATACAAAATCTACCGCATCGAGCACACCCGCGTTGGCAGGCACGTCGGGAAACAAATGTTTCAGCGCCACGTAGCAGGCCGCTACTGCGGTAGCGCGTGAAATATTGACCGGTCCGGCGCAGGCTGGTGAAGTGCGCGAAAAGTCCAATGTGAGCCTGTCGCCCGCAATCGTCATGTCCAGCGCAATCGTCAGCGGGTTGTCAACCACGCCATCGTTATCTAACATGTCGTCAAAGCTGTAGCGGCCATCGGGCAGGGCGCTGATATGCGAACGCATAAGCCGCAGCGCACGCTGGCGCAGCTCCGCCATGGCCTGCAACATGCGCGCATCGCTGTATTCATCGAGCAAACCATGAAGGCGCTTCGCACCCAGCTCGAGCGCTGCAAGCTGCGCGTTCAAGTCTCCCCACAGGCTGTCGGGCAGGCGGGTGTTGGCTTTCAAAATCGCCAGCACATCGTCCTGCAAAACGCCACCGCGCTGAATGCGCACAGGCGGAATTTGCACCGCTTCTTGCCAGCACTCGGTCGCTGCGGGGTTGTAGTTGCCAGGCACAGCACCGCCCACATCGTGCCAGTGCGCCGCCGACGCCAGGTAGCAAAACAGCTTGCCATCGCGAAAAAATGGCCGGACGAGTTTGAAGTCGTTGGCGTGCGTTCCGCCTTCGTACGGGTCGTTAAACAGCCAGGTGTCGCCGTCTTTCATACCGCCGCGCGTCGCCGCCGCCTTGGCCGCTGCCCGCACGGCAAACGCCATCACACCGACAAAAATCGGTAAACCCGACTTGCCTTGAACCAGCGTGTCGCCTGAAGTGGCGTCGTACAGTCCGTGGCAAGCGTCGTGCGCCTCGGCAATGATGGGGTTAAACGCGCTGCGGTAGAGCGTGGCGTCCATCTCGTCGGCGATTTGTTCCAGCCGCCCTTTAAGCACGGCAAGTGTGACCGGGTCAATAGACGCAGGGTCTGCTGGGTAAGTACGTTCTGTCGTATTGATCATGGTTACCGTTTCTTAAAAGGAGATCATTCAACCTTGATGTTGCCCGCCTTGATGACAGGGCCCCATTTGCGGTTTTCGTTGATTAAAAAATTCATGTAGTCAGCGCCGCCTAACGCCATTGGTATCATGCCCAGGTCTGTCAAACGTGCTTGCATGTCTGGGGTGTTGACGATGGTTTGCAGCTCGGCTTGCAGGCGCTGCACCACGTCCGGCGGTGTACGTGCCGGGGCTGAGATGCCAAACCATGCGCCTCCCGTTACGCCCGGCACCACTTCGCTGAGTGTCGGCACATCGGGGAAAAGTTTGCTGCGCTTGTCACTGGTTACCGCCAGCAGCCGCAGCTTGCCAGAGCGGACGTAGCTTGATGCGGTGACCAGGCTTTCGAACATGCCGTCGATCTGCCCACCCATCAAATCGGTAATCGCTGGCGCAGAGCCTTTATACGGCACATGAACCATGTTGATGTTGGCGATTTGCTTGAGCAGCTCGCCACTTAAAAAGCCAGAGCTGCCGACACCTGCCGATGCGTAGTTCAAAGCGCCGGGCCTGGCGCGAGCCAGCGCCACAAATTCAGCCATCGTTTTGGCGGGGTGGTCAGCGCGCACCACAAAACCGTTGGCAAAGGTACCCAGAAGGGCGATGTGCGCAAAGTCTTTTAGGGGGTCAAACGGCATGCTGCTGCGCATCAGCGGGCCAGGCGCAATCGCCGGGTTAGACGCGACAATGAGTGTGTAGCCATCGGGTGCAGATTTGGCGACAAAGTCAGTGCCCAGTACCGAGCCCACGCCGGGTCTGTTTTCAACCACCACCGCCACTTTGAGCGCATCGCCCAGGCGCTGGCTGACCAGGCGCGAGATGACATCGGTAGAGCCACCGGGCGGAAACGGCACGATGATCTTGACGGGCTTCGTTGGCCAATTTTGCGCCGTGGCCCATGACGATGCGAGCAATGCAGCCAACACGCAGAACAAGCGCACAAAGTCCAAACAGCCTATAAAGCACGTACACTTTTTAGCCATGACGACTCCTCCATTGATTCGAACGGCCCAGGTCGTGATTGTGGGTAGCGGCCCGGTTGGCCTGTGTGCCGCGCTGGCGCTGGCTGATAGCGGTGTGTCCGTGCAGATTTTTGAAGCTGCGCCGGCCATTACTGAAGACCTGCGCGCCTCGACCTTTCACCCACCCACGCTCGACATGCTCGAACGCTATGGCGTGACTGCCGAGTTGCTGGCACAAGGTCTGGTGTGCCCGCACTGGCAGGTGCGACTGCACCCCAGCGGCGAGCGTGCGGTATTCGATTTGTCGGTCTTGCGTGATGACACCGCGCACCCTTATCGTTTGCAGTGCGAGCAGTACAAACTGTCGCGTGTTTTGCTGGCTCGACTGGCGAGCTACCCCAACGTGAATGTGATGTTCAACGCGCCAGTGACAAGCATGGTTCAAGATGCTGATGGCGTTAAAACCACCATCAAAACAGCAGATGACGAGCGCACTTTGCGCAGTCTTTTTGTTATCGGAGCTGATGGCGCTCGCAGCATTGCACGGCAAACCATTGGCGCTGCGTTTGAGGGTGAAACCTACCCCGAAACCACGATTTTGGCGACGACAAAATTTGCGTTTGACGGAGCGCTCGAAGGCCTGTCGCATGTGTCGTATTGCTGGCGCGAAGGCGCTGGAAACTTCAGCCTGCTTAAAGTGCCGGGCCGCTGGCGCGTGTCGATTTATCCACCTGAAGGCATGGAGGCCGACGACGCGTTGGCCGACGACCAGATCGAGGCCGCGCTGCAGGCAATAGTGCCCAAAGCCACACCGTATGAGGTGATGGAAAAGCGCGCCTACCGGGTGCATCAGCGCGTCGCCTCGCACTATGGCGTGGGCCGTATCTGGCTGGCTGGCGATGCCGCACACCTGAACAGCCCGGCAGGCGGCATGGGTATGAACGGCGGCATTCACGATGCGCTCAACCTGAGTGAAAAACTCGTGCGTATTTTGCATGACGACATCGGCAGCGCAACTGTTGGCGAGCTCTTGGGCCTTTATGAGCGGCAACGCAAACCGGTTGCGCAGGACCAGATCATTGCGCAAGCCGGTGCCAACCGCGCCCGCATGAAAGAGCGCGACCCCGCCAAGCGTCTGGAGGCACTTCACGCCTTGCAAGCCATCACCGAAGACCCGGCCCGCTTGCGCGCGCACTTGCGCCGCACCTCGATGATGGACGGCTTGCAGCAAGCGGCAAGCGTTGCGTGACAGTCGTTCGAGTGCCGTCATCATGGCTGCTCCTGGCGGCTGGCAAGACGTTTGCGCCAGGCAGCATCACCCATTAGAAAATCAAGCAAGTCGGCACGACTCGCCATTGAGGGCCTGACCACCGCCTGCATCGCCCATGCCAGACAAAGGTTGGATGAGATTACGGGCAGCCCCAACGTATTTGCCATCACCGTGCGTAGCGTCGGCATACCCGTACCGCTTAACAACACGGCATCGCAATCATCGGTAAGCAACTCGCCCAGCAAGCCTGTGACTCTTGCGGTGTTGAGCTTGTAAATATTGCGCGTGTCCAGCAGGTCTGCTGGCAAGCCAGTGGTGGCGGTGATGGTGTAACCCGCTTCCGTCCAGTAAGCATGGGCCGCGCTTGAAAGCCACGCCGGGTAGGGCGATACCAGCGCGATACGCTTGGCGCCAAGTACTTCGAGTGCCTGCCGAATCGCTTGCGTTGCTGAAATAACCGGAAATTTATGTGACGCGCTTAACGCTGCAAAGCACTCGTCTTCCCGCTCGCGGCCAACCAGGTAGTTTGATCCAGTACAGGCAAAACCGCAGGCGCGAATGGGCGCGGTGTCAAAACGGGCGATGGTGTCAAGCAGCGTTTCAAAATAATCCAGCAAGCGCTGGCGCGAGTCTGTCGATTGGCTTTTGCAGCGTGCAGTCAACACCGTGCCGGGCAGCAGCAACTGCATTTCCGGCTCAACGGTGGTGTTGGCCTGCGGCGTGACAACGGCAAACACCGGGCCGTATTCAGGCTCGTTGGAATCAGGTACAGGCGGCTGCGGAGTCACTTGGCTTAGTCCACTTTGGCGCCACTGGTTTTCACGACTCTTGCCCACTTGTCTATTTCGCGCTTGACGTGGGCGCTGAACTCGGCGGGTGTGGAGCCTACCGGCTCTGCCCCTAACCCCGCCAACTTTTCACGCACGTCAGGCAAACGCAAAATGCGCTGCACTTCGACAGAAAGCTTGTCGACTACAGCGGGCGGCGTACCTTTGGGTGCAAACAGACCGGACCAGGCATCGGCGTAAAAACCGGGGTAGTTCTCGGCAACCGTCGGCAAGTCGGGAAGCGCGGGCGAGCGGCGCAAGCTGGTAATCGCTATGGCGCGCAGCTTGCCGGCTTTGATGTGCGGCAAAGCAGACGGGAGCCCGTCAACCATCATCTGCACCTGGCCCGCCAGCAAGTCTGATACCGCCGGTGCGCTGCCCTTGTAAGGCACGTGTGTGATGTCAATGCCCGCGGCAGACTTGAGCATCTCCATGCCCAGGTGGGCGGCAGTACCATTACCCAGCGATGCGTAGTTGAGTTTGCCGGGTTCGCGCCGGGCTAACGCTACCAGCTCGGCTAAAGTTGACGCTGGAACCGACGGGTGCACCACGATCACGTTGGGCACCACCGCGACCTGGCTTATGGCGATGAAATCTGCCACCGGGTCGTAAGGCATTTTGCTGTAGAGGGAGGTATTGATGGCATGTGAGCCGGTGACGCCCATTACCAATGTGTAGCCGTCTGGCGCTGACTTGGCCACGATGTCAGACCCTACATTGCCACCTGCACCAGCCCTGTTGTCAATCACAACGGCCTGGCCCCACTTCTCACTCATCCTGGTTGCAATCAGGCGCGCTGCCACGTCGGTAGCGCCGCCCGGCGGGAAAGGCACAACGATGCGGATTGGCTTGGCCGGGAACGCATCAAGCTGTGCAAAAACCGTGAAGGGAGTGCTGAGCAGTGCTGCGGTGACCAGGCGGCGTAGGTGGTTCATGATTTTCAAAAGTTGAGGTCAGGTACTAAACGTGGCAGTTGTCGCAGGTACGGCAATGCTTTGTTCAGGCTGGCAGAGGGCTTTAGGCGATAGCTGCTGCCACAGCTCGCGCAGGGCGATGTCGGGCGCGTCCAAAAGCGTGTTGCAAAACAGCGCTGCATTTTCTTTGGCCACGTTGCGTGAGGCGTAATGCTGGAACTTGGTGGCCACAGCTTTGTTATCCAGCGGTTGTGAT
>JBBRQQ010000077.1:0-13089 GCA_038226155.1 Burkholderiales bacterium | reverse complement strand
GCCGCTGCTGGAATCTGGCTGGGCCTGCTTCAAGCTGGGCGCGGTGTGGGTGCCTGTGAACCATCGGCTCACACCAGTTGAAGTGGCCTATATCGCCAAATCGAGCGGCGCGGTGTTGATGCTGACGCAGCAGGCTTTTGAGGCGCATACGCTGGCAGTACAGGCCGAGTCGCCAGCGCTGCGCTGCGTCATTCGGTCTGATGATGCCGCGTATGAAGCGTTGGTGTCTGCTTCACTTAACGCGCCCTTCACGACGGCTGAAGTCACTTCCAATCACCCGCTCTGGTTCTTCTTTACTTCGGGCACCACAGGGCAGCCCAAGGCCGCCGTGCTGACGCACGGGCAGATGGCGTTTGTCATCACCAACCACCTGGCCGATTTGCTGCCGGGGCTGTGCGAGCGTGATGCCTCACTGGTGGTGGCACCGCTGTCGCATGGTGCGGGCATTCATGCGCTGGTAAACACGGCGCGCGGCGCAGCGAGTGTTTTATTAAAGGGCGAAAGCCTGGACTGCGCGGCTGCTTTTGAGGCGATTGAAAAGTACCGCATCACCAATATCTTCACCGTGCCAACGATTTTGAAGCGGCTGGCCGAAGACCCTGCTGCCAGTCGCTTTGACCACAGCAGCCTCAAGCATGTGATTTATGCCGGCGCACCGATGAGCCGCGCTGACCAGCGCAAAACCCTCGATGTGCTGGGCGCGGTGATCGTGCAGTATTTTGGTCTGGGCGAAGTCACCGGCAACATCACCGTGCTGCGGCCTGATGAACATCTTGAGACCGGCGGCGCGCTGCTGGGTAGCTGCGGCACGGCACGCAGCGGGATGGAAGTCGCGGTGCTGGATGCGCAATGCCAGCCGCTACCCGCCGGGCAGCAGGGCGAGCTGTGTACGCGCGGCCCGGCGGTATTTGCCGGTTACTGGAACAACCCCAAGGCCAACGCCAAGGCGTTTGCCGGTGGCTGGTTTCACACTGGCGATCTCGGCGTGATGGACGAGCGCGGTTTTGTCACCATCACGGGCCGCTCATCGGACATGTACATATCGGGCGGCTCCAACGTTTACCCCCGCGAGATTGAAGAGGCCCTGCGCAGCATGCCCAGCCTGCTCGATGCGGTTGTGTTTGGCATCGCCGATGCGCAATGGGGCGAGGTGGGCGTGGCGGTGCTGGTGGCTCGTGACAGCGCCACGCCGCCAACCGTTGACAGCGTGCTGGCGCACCTGCAGCCGCAGCTTGCCAAATACAAATGGCCGCGCAATATAGAGTTCTGGTCGGCACTGCCTACCAGCGCCTATGGCAAGCTGGTTAAAAAAGATATTCGCGCCGAGTATTTACGCCGTAGGCACACCATGCTTGAGCAGCCATGAGCGGTTAAATTAACCCGGCGTTTTCACTAGGCCGTCAAAGGCCCTTCCCGGCTTACATTAATCAGTCTGCACTTTTCTTATTTTCGATTCCCCTTTCGTTCACAACAACACCCTGGAGACACATCTCATGACTATCACCCGACGCAACCTTGTTCTTGGCGCTGGCGCCGCTTCCATCTCGGCTTTGCCTGTTGGCGCGGCCTTCGGTCAAGCCAAAGCCGAGTTCACGCTGAAGTACGGCAACAACCTGCCGCTTGCCCATCCGATGAATACGCGTGCCGCAGAAATGGCGGCAAAAATCAACGCCGAGTCCAAAGGTCGTATCGCGTTTGAGGTCTACCCCAACAACCAGCTCGGTAACGACACCGACATGCTGTCGCAGGTGCGTTCGGGCGCGCTCGACTACTTCACGCTTTCGCCACTGATTTTGGGCACGCTGGTGTCAAGCGCGCAAATCAGCGGCGTGGGCTTTGCGTTTAAAGACTACAGCCAGGTATGGACTGCCATGGATGGTGATTTGGGCACGCATGTACGCAAGCAAATCGAAGGCACGGGCACCTTGTTTGCTTTTGAAAAAATCTGGGACAACGGCTACCGCCAGATCACCACCAGCACCAAACCCGTCAACACGCCCGAAGACTTGAAGGGCATGAAAATCCGCATTCCGCCAAGCCCGTTCTGGGTGTCGATGTTCAAGGCGTTTGACGCATCACCTGCCACCATTAACTTTGCCGAGGTGTATTCATCGCTGCAAACCAAAGTGGTGGACGCACAGGAAAACCCGCTTGCCATCATCGCTACAGCCAAGCTCAACGAAGTGCAAAAGTTCTGCTCGATTACCAACCACATGTGGGATGGCTTCTGGTTTCTGGGTAATAAAAAGTCGTTCGACCGCCTGCCCGCTGACCTGCAAGCCATCGTGACGCGTAATGTCAACGCTGCTGGTTTGAGTCAGCGTGAAGACGTGCGCAAGCTCAATGAAAGCCTGCTTGCAGACCTGAAAGGCAAGGGAATGACGATCAACACCACCAATGCCGAGCTGTTCAGGGCCAAGCTGCGCAGCGCCAATTTCTACAGCGAGTGGAATAAAAAGTTTGGTCCTGAAGCCTGGGCGATTCTGGAGAAATACACCGGCAAACTCGCCTGAGTACAAGGGTCGACATGCGCGCTGACGCTGAACTTTTAGAGTCACCAAGCGGCCCGCGCTGGGTAAGCCAGGTTGACAAAGTGCTTGGCCTCATGGTGTCGGTGCCCGCCGCCTTGCTGGTGTTGGCCGACATCGTGGTGCTGTTTGCTGGCGTGGTGACGCGCTATGCGTTTGCCTCACCGCTGCTGTGGTCCGACGAGCTGGCATCCATCATGTTTTTGTGGTTGGCCATGCTCGGCTCTGTCGTCGCCTTGCGGCGTGGCGAGCACATGCGCATGACGGCTTTTGTCAGCGGTACGGCACCCGAGCGGCGTGCGCTTTTTGAGTTGATTGCCATTGCAGCGTGCCTGGCATTTTTGGCGATGGTGGCTTGGCCGGCCTGGTCGTATGCGCACGAAGAAATGGCGATCACCACGCCTGCACTGGAGATATCAAACCTCTGGCGAGCGGCTGCGTTGCCGGTTGGCATTGTGCTGATGGCCGTATTTGCCGTGCTGCGCCTTTTAAGAGCGGCTTCGACCAAACAAGCCTTGCAAGCCGTAGCCCTTGTGGCGGCCATCGTGGTGGCTTTCTGGCTGGTCAGCCCGCTGTTTGCCAACCTGGGCCGCATCAACCTGCTGATCTTTTTCGTCGGTGTAGCAGGCGGCTGTGTGTTTGCCGGCATACCGATTGCATTTGCATTTGGCCTGGCTACTTTTGGCTATCTGGCGCTGACTACCCCGATGCCCATACCGGTGCTGGTGGGCCGAATGGACGAGGGCATGTCGCACCTGATTTTGCTGGCGGTGCCGCTGTTTGTGTTTCTGGGCCTGCTAATTGAAATGACCGGTATGGCAAAAGCCATGATTGGGTTTCTGGCCAGTCTGCTGGGCCACGTCAAGGGCGGTTTGTCGTACGTGTTGATTGGTGCGATGTATCTGGTGTCGGGCATATCGGGTTCGAAGGCGGCCGACATGGCGGCGATTGCTCCAGCGCTATTTCCTGAAATGAAAAAGCGCGGCGCCAAACCGGGCGAGCTGGTGGCGTTGCTTGCAGCTACAGGCGCACAAACTGAAACCGTGCCGCCCAGTCTGGTGCTCATCACGATTGGTTCAGTCACCGGTATTTCAATTGCTGCCTTGTTCACCGGTGGCTTGCTGCCCGCACTGGTGCTGGGGGTGATGCTCTGCATCGTGGTGTACATGCGCAACCGTGATGAAGATTTAAGTCACATCAAACGCACACCGTGGGGGCAGGTTGCACGGCTCGGTGCGATTGCGCTGCCTGCGATTGCGCTGCCGTTTGTGATTCGGGCGGCGGTGGTGGAGGGCATAGCGACGGCGACCGAGGTGTCGACCATCGGCATCGCTTATTCGATACTGGCAGGCCTCTTTATTTATCGCCAGTTCGATGTCAAGCGCATTGGCCCCATGCTGGTAGATACCGCCGCGCTATCGGGGTCGATTTTGCTCATTATTGGCACGGCGACGGCGATGGCTTGGGGGCTCACGCAGTCGGGCTTTTCGCGCTTGCTGGCGCAAAGCATGACCGGCCTGCCGGGTGGCGCGCCAACCTTCATGGCGGTGTCGGTGGTGGCGTTTGTTATTTTGGGCTCGGTCCTTGAAGGCATACCCGCCATCGTGTTGTTTGGGCCGCTGCTGTTTCCGATTGCGCGGCAACTGGGCATACACGATGTGCACTATGCCATGGTGGTGGTGCTCTCGATGGGCCTAGGCCTGTTTGCTCCGCCGCTGGGCGTGGGCTACTACGCCGCCTGCGCGATTGGCCGTGTCCCGCCTGACGAGGGCATCAGGCCCATCGTCGGCTATATGTTGGCGCTATTGATTGGCACCGTGATCGTCGCTGCGATTCCGTGGATTTCAGTCGGTTTTTTGTAGGCCGTGATGCCCCCGGGGTGGGTCACGCCGAGTACAGCGAGTCCCGCGAAACAAATATGCTATTGATTTAGTAGCTGCTTACGCCCGTATTCATTAGGCTACAGCCACTTTTAGCCCTCGAAAATGACGGAAAATGATGTTTTTTGACAGCAAAACCGGCTTTTGAAGCAAAACATCAATAAGGCATTGACCTGCCTCTGCCACGTTGCACAATGAAGGCGCAACGCAACCGACATTCAAGGCAGCCCCACTACAAGCAGGAGACACTCATGAGCGACGCAGACAACTCACCCCTCGCAAACTTCGGCAAGTTTGTACCTGGCTTTGATTTTTTGCAAAACCTGGCCACGCAAGCCGCGGGCAGCGCGGCGCAAAAGATTCCGCAAATACCCAACCTGGGCAGCTGGGTGGCCCCGACGCTCAATGTTGAAGAACTCGACAAACGCATCCAGGAGCTGAAGGCGGTGCAGTTCTGGCTCGATCAAAACGCCACCGCGCTCAAGGCCACCATACAGGCGCTTGAGGTACAGAAAATGACGCTGG
The DNA here is from genome assembly GCA_038226155.1 of Burkholderiales bacterium. Taxonomy (GTDB): domain Bacteria; phylum Pseudomonadota; class Gammaproteobacteria; order Burkholderiales; family Burkholderiaceae_C; genus Polaromonas. Next base: position 8,156 of record JBBRQQ010000077.1, on the reverse strand, counting down.
CCACACTCAAGGGCATGAACTTCAACATGGGCGACGTTGCCAACGCCTTCAAGCTCAAGGTGGCCGACAGCATGGCAGGTGGCGTGCAGGGCGTGTTTGACAAAGCCAAAAGTTTTGCAGGCCTGGAGATTCCGCCCACCAGTTTTGGCATGGACAAGCCCGCCGAAAGTCCTCCGCCACAGCCGCGCACCGTCAAAGCCAAACCGGCAAAGGCTGTAGCCCCCGCTGCGGCGGGCGTGGTGGACCCGATGCAGTGGTGGGGTGCGCTGACCCAGCAGTTTCAAAACATCGCTAGCGAGGCCGTGAAAGATGCCGCCAAAAAAGCCGCCATCAACACGACCAAACACGTCGCCAAGGGCATGGCCAAAGACGCGATTAAATCTGCAACCGGCATGGCTACCGGCATTGCCAGAAATATGGCTGAAACTGCCGGCAAAACCATGGCAGGCGGTGCACGTGCGGCCATGAACACCGCCCTGCGCAGCAGCCAGGCATGGCCCTCGCCTGCAGCCAAAAAACCTTTGGCTGCAAAACCAAAGGCGCCCGTCCGAAAAGCGGCCCGCAAAACGTCACGCTAACAACTACGCAACTGTCAACCGCCGCCAAGCGTCATGAAGCTTTTCCCCTACGGCCACGCCACCCATCCGCAATGGCAGATGGCAGCGGGCCTCGTTCTTGCGCAACTGCGTGCTTACATGGCCCTGCCCGCTTATGCGTCTTCCCCGACGCTGGCGCTGCTCTATATCACTGACCACTACGCCACACATGCGCAGGACATCCTCGGCTATATGAGCGCCGAGCTGCCCGAAGTCACCGACTGGAGCGGTACCGTGGGCGTGGGCATCGCATCGAACAACGTCGAGTACTTTGATGAGCCAGCCCTCGCCGTCATGCTGTGCGAGTTGCCGCACGATCAGTACCGCGTATTTTCAGGGGTGTCGCCGTTGCCATCGGCTGCCAGTGGCCGCTTCACAGCGCACACGGCGCTGGTGCATGCCGATGCCAGCACGCCCGAAGTAGCCGAGCTCATATCGGAGATGGCCGATCGCTGCGAGAGTGGCTATGTGTTTGGTGGCCTGGCATCAAGCCGCTCTTCGATGGTGCAGTTTGCGTTAAGTGGGCACGGCAACGTCAAGGGGCAGGGTGCGGCGAGCGGCGTGTTCACCGGTGGGTTAAGTGGCGTGGCTTTTTCCAGATTTGCAAGCGACTCTTCTGGCGGCGCTGAAGGTGGCATGACATTGATGTCGCGCGTCACACAAGGCTGCCAGCCGATATCCGGCAATCATCAAATCACCGCCGTTGAGGGTAATGTGGTCACCGGGCTTGACGGCATGCCTGCGCTGGATTTGATGCTGGCCGACCTGAACATATCGCTCGATCAACCCAGGGAGGCGCTGGCCAAAGTACGCGCCACGCTGGTTGGCCTTAGTAACCCGGCCGATGCTCTGAACGATGCCATGCCGAGAGGAAGGGGCCAGTTTGGTGCCGACGTGTTGGTACGCCACATCATTGGCCTTGACCCCTCGCGCAAAGGCATCGCCATCGCCGACACACCATTAGTCGGCATGACGCTGGCCTTCTGCGAACGTAACCGCGAAGCGGCGCGCTCTGACCTGATTCGCGTCTGCGCAGAAATTCGCGAAGAGCTGGAGCCCGAAGAACTCACAATGGAAGTCGCCAGCGCCCTGAGCGCATCAGAGGCCGAGTCTGCACCGCACCCCGCAAGGCGCATCGCCGGTGCGATATATGTCAGTTGCTCCGGCCGTGGCGGGCCACACTTTGGCGCGCCCAGTGCCGAGCTTCAAATTGTGCGGCGTGCTTTGGGCGATGTGCCGCTGGTGGGGTTTTTTGCCGGTGGCGAAATCGCGCGCCACCATTTGTATGGCTACACCGGTGTGTTAACGGTTTTTACATCGATAGGAGAAAGACCATGATGATCTTCTCAACAACTGCGCTGCGCGCTTTGGTATCAACGCTTTGCATCGCAGCCACGCTGGTTGGCGTGACCGGCCGGGCTATGGCCCAGTCAAGCGAATGCGTGGTTGACCGCTACAACAACACGGTCTGCCCGCCGGCAAAAACAGTGTGCCTGCTGGAGTCATCCAGCGGCACCGTCAAGTGCTCACCGCCCGACGGCGGCGTGATCATGGACCGCTACAGCAAGGTGCAATGTGGTGCTGGGCGCTGCGTGACAGACATTCGCGGCGACCCTTTCTGCTCCAAAGAAAGCGGCGGTGCCGCAGCCAAGGGCCAGTATGGCGATGCCGTGTGTACGGGCGGCTGCGTTCGGGCCCAGGCAGCGCTGTGCACGCAGCTGACGCGGTGATGAAGCGAGTAATCAAACGGGTGCCATCCTGCTGCAGCATTGTGTGGAAAAATCATTTTCAACTTTCCGCGTCACGCGCTGAGAGTTCTAGGTGAAAAATCCTGTGGCATGGATATCTGAATAACCAGAGTGGGCACGCATGCGATCTGAACCAGCGACGACAGACACATCACGGCTATCGCCGCCGCCCCTGCATAAACACCCGAACCAGTTTGCCCTGTTGGGCCAGCGCCGCTTCGCACCTTTTTTCTGGACGCAGTTTTCGGGTGCCGCCAACGACAACCTCTTCAAGTTCGCCTTCACCGTGATGGTGACTTACCAGTTAAGCGTGGGCTGGCTACCGCCTGCACTGGCGGGTCTGGTGATTGGCGCGCTGTTCATACTGCCCTTCCTGCTGTTCTCGGCTACCAGCGGGCAGTTGACCGACAAGTTCGAGAAAACCCGGGTGATGCGTTTCGTCAAGAACCTGGAGATAGGCATCATGCTGTTGGCTGCGCTGGGTTTTACCAGCGGCAACGTCAATGTCCAGGTGCCGGTGCTACTGGGCTGCACATTTTTGATGGGCTTGCACTCCACGCTGTTTGGCCCGGTCAAGTTTGCCTATCTGCCGCAAGCGCTGAACGAGCGCGAGCTGACAGGCGGGAACGGCATGGTCGAGATGGGTACGTTTGTCGCTATTTTGCTGGGCAATATTGTGGGCGGGCTGATGGTGGCCATACCCGGTGCGGGCCCGCATTACGTTGCGATCAGCTGTGTGCTGCTGGCACTGCTGGGCCGTGGTGTGGCGCAGTTTATTCCGCTGGCACCAGCAACTGACCCAAATCTGAAAATCAACTGGAACCCCATCACCGAAACCTGGCGCAACCTCAAACTCGCCCACGGCAATGTAGTGGTGTTTCGCTCCATGCTGGGCATCAGCTGGATGTGGTTTTTTGGGGCGATATTTTTAAGCCAATTCCCCAGCTTTGCCAAGGAAGTGGTGCATGGCGACGAACACGTTGCCTCGCTCTTGCTGGTGGTTTTTTCAATCGGTATTGCCACCGGCTCACTGCTCTGCGAAGTACTCAGCAAGCGCCATGTCGAAATTGGCCTGGTGCCGCTGGGCGCTATTGGCATGAGCGTTTTTGCCGTGGACTTGTACTTTTCATCACGCGGGTTGCCGACAGCAGAGTTGATGGGTGTGGCCGCTTTTATGGCTATCCACGCGCACTGGCGCGTGATGATTGATTTAGCCCTGCTCAGCCTGTTTGCAGGCCTGTATAGCGTACCCATGTACGCCCTTATTCAGCTGCGCAGCTTGAGCACACACCGCGCCCGCATCATCGCTGCGAACAATATTTTGAATGCGTTGTTCATGATCGTCAGCTCGATCCTGGCGGGTGCGCTACTTAAGGCCAACTTCACCATTCCGCAAATCTTTCTATTCGTTGGCTTGGCCAATGCGTTGGTAGCGTTTTATATCTTCATGCTGGTGCCTGAATACCTGCTGCGGTTTATAGCCTTCGTCATGTCGCGCGTGGTGTACCGCTTCAAAATTACCGGAGATGAAAATATCCCTGTGGCAGGCGCTGCCGTTTTGACCTGCAACCACGTCAGCTTCATTGACCCTGTACTGCTGATGGCGGCCAGCCCACGACCGATTCACTTCGTCATGGATCACCGTATTTTTAAAACCCCCGTGCTTGGAACGTTCTTCAAATTAGCCAAGGCCATTCCGATTGCGTCGCGCGCCGAAGATCCGGTGCTTTACGAGGCCGCATTTGAGGCCGCCGCCAAGGTGCTGCGCGAGGGCGACCTGCTGGCGATTTTCCCCGAGGGCGGCCTGACCAAAGACGGCGAGCTTCAGGCCTTCAAGGGCGGGATCATGAAAATTCTTGCCAATGCCCAACGCGACGGCATTGTGGTTCCGGTCATCCCGATGGCGCTGACCAATTTGTGGGGCTCGTTCTTTAGCCGGGTCGAGCAAGGCAGCGCGATGGTGCGTCCCTTCCGGCGCGGTATGTTCAGCCGCGTGGGATTGAATGCCGGTGCGGCCCTGGCTGCCGCGGACGTTAGCCCGGAGGTCTTGCAAATCCGCGTGGCGAAGCTTGTGAAGGCCTGAACAACCCCAGCAAAAACCACCCGGCCGTGCGGGTGCTTTACTGGCGCTGACCGCCTACCAGAGTCGCCCGTGTTTGCCTACACCGGCCTGACGGCCTCGGGCCTGAATATGACACATCTACTTTATAAAGGTTTCCGTCATGAAAACACATCTACGCAACCACGTGGTCAGCCTCTTCCTTCTGTTACCCGTTGCAGCCGCCGTGGTGAGTATCCCTGCTACTGCAGCGCCGCGGCCTGCCGCGCCAGAGATCCAGGCTTTACAGGTCACTGCCGATAGTGGACTAACCGCCGGTTCATCCCTTCAGTTCACGGTCGAGGGAACAGCCCGCGCCCGGGCCAGCGTGCGCGTCCGAGGCGTGGAGCGGAACATTCCCCTCACTGAGAGTTCACGCGGTGTCTACACCGGCGAGTACACCATCCGGCGGCAGGACCGCGTTGTAGAGAGCAGCGCCATTCAGGCCACGTTGCGGGTACGTAACCGCAGCACAGTATCCAACTTCAGCTTTCCCGCTGGCTTTGCCGGCCCGCTTGTGGCTGCCGCCCCGCCGGTTGCAGTGGCACCGCCACCTGCCGCACCGCCACCGGCCCAACTGAAAATTGATCGCTTCACTGTTGCGCCTGTTGAAAAGATTGAGCCGGGTGCCGATTTGCGTTTTACCCTCAATGGCGCACCAGGTGCCATCGCGACTTTCGATATTCCCGGTGTTATTGACAACGTGGCGATGCGAGAAGTCAAAACGGGCGTCTATGAAGGCAGCTACACCATCAGGCGACTGGACAACCTCTCACCTTCGCGCCCCATCGTGGCCCGATTGCGTCAGGGGGATCGCGTCGTGACAGCGACCCTGACCCAGCCGCTGATGGCAGATGCCAAGCCACCCGTGCTGCGCAACCTGACACCACGCGAAGGTGAAATAGTGGTGGGCAGTGGGCCTACCGGCGTGTCGGCTTCCTTTGACGACACGGGCGGCGTCGGGGTAGACCCCAAGAGCGTGCGTATCCTGTTGTCTGGGCGCGATATAACGGCCAACAGCAATATCACCAGCCAGTTCTTCAGCTACCGCGCTGATCTGCCGCCCGGTCGCTACACGGTGGATCTGACCGTCAAGGACCTGGCTGGCAATGCTGTCAACAAGATCTGGGCCTTCGAGGTAGCCACTGCCGCGGCCGCTGCACCCGCCACGTTACCGCTGCAGATCACCAGTCATGCCAACAACGCAGTGGTCGAGGGCAACGCCACCACAGTGCGGGGGCGCACGGCACCGGGCGCCACAGTGGATGTCAAGGTCGTTGCTGTCGCAGCTATTGCGGGGTTATTTGGTGTAACGCAGGAGGTGCTGTCCCAGCGTATTCAGGCCGATGCGACCGGAAACTTCTCGTTTGATTTCTCACCAAAACTGCCTCTGCCTGGCGCCCGTTATGAGGTGACCATGGTTGCGCAAAAGGCGGACCTGAAAACGGAGTCCAGGCTGGTGCTGTTTCAAAAGCAGAAATAGCCTTCCTGCAAGTTGAACCAGGCCCACCCCCTCCTTAAAAGGCCGCGCTTTTGATGTACATCCTGGCGCTCAGGGCGCGGTGACCGGGCGTCCAAAGAAGGGATACTGCGGGTCGCTGTAGCAATGGGTGGACGCATGCCCCGGGGCGACCAGCGCATTAATGAAGGCTTCGTCTTCAACATCAAGTTTTAAATCGACCGCACCATAAACATCCTCCAGATGACTCAGCGTACGCGGGCCGACGATGACTGAGCTGATGATGGGGTTGGTCAGCACCCAGGCGGCAGCAAACTGGCCGGGCGCCCAGCCTTTAACGTCGCAGCGGGCCTTGATTTTTTGTGCGATCACCAGCGACTCTTCGCGGAACTCAGTTTCTAAAATGCGCTTGTCGCCGCCACCGGCTCGCGTGCCTTCTGCGGGTGGCGCACCGGGGGGGTACTTGCCAGTGAGTACGCCGCGCGCCAGTGGGCTGTAGGGCACAACGCCCAGACCGTAATGCGCGCAGGCGGGCAAAATTTCAACCTCCGGGCCGCGATTGAGCAGGTTGTAGTAAGGCTGGCACACCACGGGTTGCGGCACGTTCAGTTCTTTGCAAAGCCGCACCACTTCAGCGATGCGCCAGCCGCGAAAGTTTGACAAACCAAAGCTGCGTATCTTGCCTGCGCTTATCAAGTCGCCCAGCGCACGAACGGCTTCCTCCAGATTTTCTTCATGAAAATCACGGTGCAAATACAAAATGTCGAGGTAGTCAGTTTGCAGGCGCGCAAGAATAGCGTCCAGTTGCTGCACCAGCCAGCGCCGCGAGTAGTGACTTTGGTTGATGTCTTTCGCTGAATCGCCTACCGTGTTGCCGAGCTTGCTGGCCAACACCCAGTGCTGGCGCTGGCCGCTTAACAATTTTCCGAGGTCTTTTTCAGATTGGCCGTGGTTGTAGACGTCAGCGGTATCTATGAAATTGATGCCTTGATCGCGGGCCGAAGCGACGATACGCACGGCCTCCTCAAACGGCGTTTGCTGGCCGAACATCATGGTGCCCAGGCAGAGTGTTGAGACCTTGAGGTTGCTGGTTCCTAAACGGCGGTATTGCATGGCCATATCGTTGTCTATCCTTGCAGAAAAATGGGGGCTATAAGGTTAAGGCTGAATCCGCTCGACCAGATATTCTTGCGAATACCAGAAGGTGTCAGGCGATGTCAACGCGGCCCAGGTGCCTTCTTTCGGGTCTTGCCGTGAGCGGATATCCCAGCGTACATCAACGATGCGGCAATGTGTACAGGGCGTTTGACCCTTGCGCCGTTGCACCAGAACGTAGCGGCTGGTTTTAAAAAGTGCCTCAACGTCAGAGTAGTCCACAGGCTGCGGGGCATCGTAGGCCACGATTTTTGCACCTGTGAGTAAAAACTGGTAGCGCTCGAACTGGCCATTGAAGTTGTTGGGAACGCTGACCTGCTGGCCTTGCACCAGCGCTACAGTCTCTGGCTTGAAGTGGCCCAGCGGTCCGTTGAATGGCGCAGTTACCCAGGCAAGTGCCAACAGAAATGCGAAACCTGTGACGGCAGTAACTTGCCGCGTCCATTTGCTTTTGGCAATACCCAACATACTCACTGCAAATATAAGCGCCAGCAAGGCCCAGAAGAACGGTGAATAGGCAGCTGCATCGCCTGTAGCCCGCACCGCGCCTTTGCCAATGACCAGCATTGCGAAAGCACCGAGTGCGCAAAACACCAGGGTCAAACTGAACCAGATACGGGCTGTGCGCGTCCAGTACAGTGCCATCAGCACGGCCACCGCAGGCATGGCGGGGATCAGGTAGCGTGCCGAGCGCTGGCTGGGCAACATAAACACGATGGCCAGTGCCAATAGCCATAGCCACATTACTTTTTCAGAATCGGAAATTACTTGCGCTGTATTCCGTCTCTCGCGGTAGCAGCAAAACGCTGTCCATGCGCAGCCGACTGACAAGGGGAACAGCAATCCCGCGTTGATGAAGTAACCAGTCAGGATGACGAAGATGCCACCGGAGCCGCTGAAGGCCAGCTTGAGGTAGCCATCAGACGACTTGAACTTGCCAGCATTTTCACCAACTACAAATTCGCGCCACACCTCGCCGGGCATTGGGTCAACTGCAAACCACAAGCTGAACACCGCCACTGCAATGATGCAAACGGCTGCGACCCTGACAGCGTCAAGCGCAAAGCCGGGTCTGACTATTTGCCACGGCAAACGACGCG